>CALQJI020000039.1 GCA_943330855.2 Klebsiella pneumoniae | reverse complement strand
CACGCCGGGATGGATCCCTACGAGTTGAAGAAAAGGATTGAGGCCAAGCTGAAGAAATTCTTCACTGCCTTGGGTAAACTAGATCGTGAGTCAACGAAGACCTGACGGTCCCCTGCCCCCGGTAACATTTAGCCGTGAGTCAATACGGTGGCGCATCACAGGGACTCTCGGTTGTTCCCACCTGATGGGCGCGAATCATCGGTCGCGTGGTGTTGCTTGCGGTCGCCGATAAAGCCCGATCACTTCGCCGCCGAGCCGTGGCGAGGTGAAAGGGTTCCGGGGCTAAATTCACAAGGCTGTCAGACACGCTCCCGCCGCTCCGGTTTTCGGGCTAGTCGACGAATCGCTTGGCGATGACGGTGGCGTTGTGGCCACCGAAGCCGAAGGAGTTGTTGGCAATGGCCTCAATCCTCATCTCGCGCGCGGTGTGTGGCACGTAGTCGAGATCGCACTGAGGGTCGGGATTTTCGAGGTTCAGTGTGGGCGGGGCGATCTGCATCTGAAGGGCTTTCGCGCAGAGGGCCATCTCCGCCGCGCCCGCCGCGCCGAGCAAGTGACCGGTCGCGCCTTTGGTCGAGCTGACGGCGAGTTTCTTGGCGTGGTCGCCAAAGACGGATTTGATGGCCAGCGTTTCGCAGACATCGCCCTGCGGGGTGCTGGTGCCGTGGGCGTTGATGTAGGAGATGTCCTCGGGGCGGAGGCCGGCGCTGCGGAGGGCCATCTTCATGCAGCGGGCCGCCCCTTCGCCATCAGGCGCAGGGGCGGTGAGGTGATTGGCGTCGGCGGTGTTGCCGTAGCCGACGAGTTCACAGTAGATGCGCGCGCCGCGAGCTTTGGCGTGTTCGAGCTCCTCGACGACGAGGACGGCGGCACCTTCGCCCATGACGAAGCCGTCGCGGTCTTTATCAAAGGGGCGGGAGGCGCGCTTGGGCTCGGCGTTGCGGGTGGAGAGGGCGCGCATGGCGGCGAATCCGCCGATGCCCATTTCGCAGACAGCGGCTTCGGCACCGCCGGCAAAGATGGCGTTTGCATCTCCCATCTTGACGTAGCGCCAAGCTTCGCCAAGTGCGTGGGTGCTGGTGGCGCAGGCAGAGCAGGTGGCGACGTTGGGGCCGCGTAGCTTGTAATACATACTGAACACGCCGGAGGCCATGTTCAGGATCATCATCGGGATGAGGAAGGGGGAGATGCGGCCCGGACCTTTGTTCATCAGCACGGTGTGCTGGTCGTCGTGGGTTTGGAGGCCGCCAATGCCCGAACCGATAAACACACCGATCTGGTCGCGATCGAGCTTGTCGAGGTCCATGCCGGAGTCTTGGAGCGCGCGCCAACCGGCGTAGATGCCAAGCTGGGCGAAGCGGTCAGTGCGGCGGACTTCCTTGGCGGAGGGGAAAGCCGGGACAGGATCGAAGTCCTTCACCTCGGCAGCAATTTGGCAATCGTAGGCCGTCGGGTCGAAGGACGTGATGCGATCAATGCCGCACTGGCCAGCGATGATGTTTTTCCAAAAGGTGTCAATGTCGTGCCCCAGCGCGGTGACCGTGCCTAGGCCCGTGATGACAACTCTGCGATCCGACCCGTTGCTTGCCATAAAAGAAAAGGGGCAGCGCGCTGATGTCAGCCCGGCTGCCCTGGAGAAAGCGCTGCAGCCTACTTCTTGCTCTCCTCGATGTAGCGGGTGACGTCGCCGACGCTGACGAGCTTCTCGGCTTCTTCATCGGGCACTTCGATGCCAAATTCTTCTTCGAGGGCCATGATCAGCTCGACGGTGTCGAGGGAGTCCGCCCCGAGGTCCTCGATGAACTTGGCCTCCTGGACTACTTGATCGGCGTTGACGCCGAGCTGCTCGACGATGATGTCCTTGACCTTCTGTTCAATGGTTTTTTCAGCCATGTTCGTGTTCGTTTTGTTGGTTGTCTGTAAATGTTGTCTGGAAGGGCGCCAAGCCCTGTTTCCGGCACTCGCCCGTGCGTTCCTGAGCTGGCCAGTTGCGCCACCGCACCGAAGTTCCCAACGACGCGGAGAACTGTCTAACGGCTCGCACTCGGGGCGTCGAGAGGAATAATTTCTCCTTTCGACGTGAGCGCTGGGCAATCCGGCTTCAAGTCGCTGCGGTCTTCTGCACCGCCTCGCGAATCGCGTCCTTGAACTTCGGAATTCCTTCATCGAACGCGGCCGAGATGGCCAGCACTGGGGTGCGCGGGACGCGGCGCTTGAATTTCTTCAAGTTCACCTCGGCCGCA
Source organism: Klebsiella pneumoniae (assembly GCA_943330855.2). Classification (GTDB taxonomy): domain Bacteria; phylum Verrucomicrobiota; class Verrucomicrobiia; order Limisphaerales; family SXTU01; genus SXTU01. Next base: position 44,155 of record CALQJI020000039.1, on the reverse strand, counting down.
GCCTCGTCAATTTTGTTTGCTACGACGAGGCGCGGCTTGTCCAGCAGCACGGGGTCGTAAAGCTCCAGCTCGTTGAGAAGTTGCTCGTAATCACTCCACGGCTCACGCCCGTCCGTGCCCGCCATGTCCAGCAGGATGACGAGGATTTTGCAACGCGTGATGTGGCGCAGGAATGCGTGGCCGAGGCCGACATTTTCGTGCGCGCCCTCGATGAGGCCGGGCACGTCGCAGAGGGTCAACCGCTTGAAGTCAGCGAATTCCACGATGCCGACTTGCGGCGTGAGCGTGGTGAAGGGATAGGCCGCAATCTTCGGACGCGCGCGGGAGATGGCCGTGAGCAACGTGGACTTGCCGGCGTTGGGGTAACCCACGATCCCGACATCGGCCATCATCCGCAGCTCAAAGCGATAGGTGCCAGCACCGCCCTCCTCGCCCGGTTGTGCGAAACGGGGCGTCTGGTTGCGCGCGGTGGCGAAGTTTCGATTTCCCAAGCCTCCGCGGCCGCCCTTGCAAAGCACGAACTGCTGGCCGTCCACCGTCAAATCGGCGACCAGTTCCGCATCATCCGGCCCGATCTGAGCCGGTCCCGCATCGTCGTCCGCCGAAAGATCAATCTCCTCTGCCATGTTGTCGCCGGCGAAACGCAGCGTGGGCCTCTTCGCCGTCTGGATAAGCACCGGTGCCTCCTGCGCGACGGACCGCTTCTGAGTCTCAACCGGAGCGGTTGCGGAATCATCCTCCTCGGTTGTCACCGCGTCCTCAAGCGGGTCAGGGAGCTTCCAGACCAAGGTGCCGCAGGGCACTTTCACAATCAGATCTTTGCCCGCGTGGCCGTCCATGCCCTTGCCCAAGCCGTGCTGACCCTTTTCGGCAATGAGGCGAGGCACGTAGAACTGCCCGATGAGATTGTTTAAGTCGTGGTCCGCCTCGAGAATCACGCTGCCGCCGCGCCCGCCGTTGCCGCCGTCAGGCCCGCCCTTGGGCCGGTAAGCCTCGCGGCAGAACGCAATACAACCCCGCCCGCCGTGTCCGGCACGCGCGATTACTTTGATCTCGTCAACGAACATGAGGGGGGAGGGCTAATGAACCAATACGGAAGGAGAGACAAAGCGGCGTAGCTCCAACCATGAGAGTTTGCCTGAAACCAGTGCGGTCGGCCAAGCCGTCGAAATAATTCCAGTCTGTGTCCATCATGGCTAAATTCTGCTGCAACCAACAAAAAAGGCGAGGCCGGAGCCTCGCCCGTGAATGCGCGCTGGCGCAGGGTCAGTTCGTTGCGGCAGTCGCTGTCGCTGCCACCTCTGCGGCCACTGGAGCGGGAAGAGGGGTGACGCCCACGCGGCGTTTGTCCTTCTCGAACGCGACGTGCCCGTCTACGAGGGCGAAGAGCGTCCAGTCGCGGCCCGTGCCGACGTTCGCTCCCGCGTTAAACTTGGATCCGACCTGGCGGATGATGATGCTGCCGGCGGAGACGTATTCGCCGCCGAACGCCTTGACGCCACGGCGCTTCGAATTTGAATCGCGCCCGTTACGGCTACTGCCTTGACCTTTCTTATGTGCCATAAAATTTCTTTCAGGCGGAGCTGGCGAACCAGCCCGCGCTTAAGCTTTGATTTCCTTGATTTTGACGACCGTGAGTTCCTGCCGGTGGCCCACCGTGCGGTGGTAGCCTTTACGGCGCTTCATCTTGAAAGCAATAAGCTTTTGGCCGCGCTTGTGGGCCACCACATCGGCCAATACGGTCGCCGAAGCGACCGTGGGGCTGCCGACACTGAGCTTGCCGTCTGCGTTGACCAGCAACACGCGGTCAAACGTGACTGTCTGCCCGGCCTCGATGGCGATGCGCTCGATTTCGAGCGTTTCACCGGCAACAACGCGATACTGCTTCCCGCCTGTTTCTAAAACTGCATACATAAGTTTGTTCCCTTAAAAGGGAGGCGGATGACACCAAAGTTGCACCGACGTGTCAACACGGCATTTTGCTTATCGTGTTCGCTGACCACCTAAGCGACCCCATCGCTTGGGTCGGAACGATGGAGAATTCACCACAAATGGACATCGGAACAGAGGTTGGGCGTGACTGAAACGTGAAGCCGCCATCCGTCGTCATTTGTCCTTATCCATGGGGGAAAACGGCGCGCGCTCGGTCCCAAGGCGGGGTTGCCGCTGCTCCTCTACCCTCCACATCGTCACGGCGTTAGCACGATCTTGCCCGCGAGTGAGCCGGTTTTTTGCAACGTGCTTTCCTCCTGCAAACGATGCGCGGTGGCGGCTTCGGCGAGTGGCAGGAGGCGATTAATGTTCGCACGCACCTTGCCTTCGGCGAGCCAGCGGTTCAGGTCTGCGGCACACGGGCGCTGCTCGTCTGGCGTGGCGTTGAACATCGCGAATCCGTGCAGTGAACAGTCCTTCACGTAGAACGGCCCTACTGGAAACACAGGCCGCGCCTCGCGCCCGGCCATCAGCACGAAACGCCCGCGCGGCGCGAGCAACGGCACGGCGCGGTCGAAGTCCGGCTCGCGCTGTGTCTCCCAAAAGACATTCACACCCCCGGGCGCGAATTCCTTCACGGCGGCGGCCACATCTTGCGTGCGGTAGTTCAACGCCAGGTCCGCCCCGAAGGCCCGAGCCTTGGCCACGCGCTCGTCGCTGCCAGCGGTGGCGATGACGCGTGCGCCGACGGCCTTCGCAAGCTGCACCACCATCGAGCCGACGCCACCTGCGCCGCCATTGATGAAGACCGTTTCGCCCGCTTGTAGCCGGGCCTTTGCGAACAATCCGAGGTGCGCCGTGATGCCCACGAGTGCGACGGCGGCCGCATCTTCGTCGCGCACGGCAGCGGGGGTGGGGTTCAACCACCGTTCCTCGACGCAGGCGAATTCTGCGAAGGTTCCCTGGCGACCGAAGAGACCTTGGTTCGAGCACCACACCCGATCGCCGGGCTGGAAGCGCGCCGTTTCCGCGCCGATGGCCTCGACGACGCCCGCGAGGTCGCAGCCGATGATGAAGGGCGAGGGCAGGTTCATCTTCACCAAGCCGGCGCGGACGTATGTGTCGATCGGGTTGACCGCGACGGCGCGCACGCGGACGAGCACTTCGCCAACGCGCGGCTGCGGTTGCGGAAGTTCGCCGAACTGAATGCCCTCGGCGGGGCAGGGAGCAGTGATGAACGCAGCTTTCATAGCGCGAGGCTACGGAGCGCGCGGCATTTGCAAAAGCGCGAAGTCAGGGCTGAACTTGAGCGGGACGACGTGTTGAAATTCCGCCACGCCGCTTCAACACCGTGAGAATGTTCGGGCTGCAACGGGGAAGCTGGGGTTCTGGAGCAAGCGATCCACCAAACTGACTTTGCGACGCAGCTCACGGCGGTGAAGCAACCCCCGCCTTCACGCAAACCAAGTCACCGCGAGCGTTCCGGCAGTAGATGCGCCCGTGAGCCAGCACCGGGACCGTCCAGCAACGACCGCCGAGCACTTGGTGCCGGGCTGTGGCTTTGAACCCGGCGGGCGTGGCCGGAGCCGTGAGCAACTCCCCGCGCTCGCTGAGGATCAGCAGCGTGCCGTCGGCCGTGGCCATCACGGAGCCGCAGCCCAAACCCACTGCTGGCGGCACGCGCCACTTCTCCTTCCCGGTGGCGAGCTCGAGGCAGACGAACTCCGTGGGCCGGCCCCGGTGCGCGGTGCCGTCGAACCCGTAGAGATGCCCGTCGATCAGCACGCTGTTGTTCATGTGGTTGGACAGGAGCTTGTGCTCGTAGCTCTTCTTCAGTTGGTCGCCCGCCAGCTCGAAGAGCGCGCAGCCCCGGTCGTAGCCGGTGGAGATGAAAATCTTACCGCCGTGAATGATCGGCGTGGTGGCCGTAGTGTCGAAGGACGTCTTCCAATCCGCCGTGGCCACGGTCGCCCCGTTGCCCGCGTCCAGCACGACCAACCCCTCGGTCTTCATCACCGCGAGGAGTTTCCGTCCGTCCGCCGTGAAGGCTTTCGGCGTGCCATAGGCGGGGGTGAAGCGCTGACTCTTCCAACGCACTTTTCCCGTCGCCGCATCGAGGGCGAACGTGGCTCCAGCCTCGATGAGCAACGTGTCGTCGGTCAGGAAATACGGCGAGCACGCGAAGCCCCACTCCGGCGGTTCGTCCAGACCGGCTTCGTCCAGCATGTCGCGTTGCCAAATCACCTTGCCCGTAGCCGCTTCGTAGCAATGCAGTCGGCCGTGTTTACTGTAAGTGAAAACCTTTCCCCCGCGCACCGTCGGCGTCGCACCCGGGCCGCCCTCGTAGAAACGGGCAATCAACGGGGCCGGGTAGCTGTGCTGCCAAATCTCCGCGCCGGTCTCCGCGTGGAAACACCAGACCGTCTCGCTCCCGCCGTCCTTCGCACCACTGTGCCCGAGCGTGAAGACGCGGCCTTCCGCGACCGCGACTGTAGAGAAACCCGTGCCCACTTTTTTCTGCCAAAGGACGGTGGTGAAGTCCGGCTTCGCGGGCAGGCGCTCGGCGGAAATGCCGTTCTCATCCGGGCCGCGCCACTGCGGCCAGTCCGCGCCGGAGACGACCGGAAGGAACGCGAACAGCACGACGAGAAGGAGACGGCTCATAGATGTGCGGGAGCTTGCCCGGGCGGCCCGGGACTGTCGAATGCTTGTAGCAATGGAGCGCGGGCTTCCCGATCCTTGCCCGCCGTCAGTGCTTCAGCCAAGCTCCGAGCTGCTTTCACCATGAAACACCTCGCTCTGCTCCCCATCCTCTTCGCTGCCGTGCTGCCCATCGCGTTGCCTGTGACTGCCGCCCTCGCCCCGACCGATTGGCCGGCGTGGCGCGGCCCCACGCGCGACGGCCTCGCCGCCCCCGGCCAAAGCCCACTCATCCAGTGGAGCGAAACGGAGAACGTGCTTTGGAAAGCACCGCTGCCGGGACGCGGTCATAGCTCGCCCACTGTCGTGGGTGAACGCATCTACCTCGCCACGGCGGACCCGGTGACGAAGTCCCAGTCCGTCCTTTGTCTCGACCGCAAGTCCGGCAAGCTGCTCTGGCAATCCGAAGTCCACGCCGCCAACGCGGAGTCCGGCAAACACGGCAACTCCTCCGCTGCCTCCTCCACCGTGGCCTGCGACGGCGAGCGGTTGTTCATCAACTTCCTCAACGCCGGCGCCGTGCATACCTCCGCGCTCGACCTCACCGGCAAGGTGCTTTGGCAACGCAAGGTCTGCGACTTCGTCGCGCACCAAGGCTTCGCCTCCTCGCCCGTGCTGCACGCGGCGCTCGTGCTGATCGCGGCGGACCATCGCGGCGGCGGAGTCGTCGCCGCGCTGGACCAAAAGACCGGCGCGCCCGTGTGGAGCGAGTCGCGCCCGAAGCTGCCCAACTACACGACCCCCGCCATCGTGCAGGCGGGCGGTCGCACGCAGATGGTGCTGGCCGGCTGCAACCTGCTCACGAGTCTCGACCCGTTGACGGGCAAGAAACTCTGGGAAGTGGCCGGTTCCACCGAGGAATGCGTCGTGACAATGGTCACGGACGGCGTGCGGGTTTTTGCCGGCGGCGGCTATCCGAAAAACCACACCGTCGCCGTGCTCGCAGACGGCTCGGGCACCGTGGCCTGGCAAAACACCGCGCGTGTGTATGTGCCCTCGATGATCGTGCAGGCCGGCCATCTCTACGCCGTGATGGACGCGGGAGTGGCCGCGTGTTGGAAGTCCGACACCGGCGAGGAGCTGTGGAAGGAGCGGCTGGGCGGCGACTTCTTCGCTTCGCCGGTGCGGGTGGGCGACCGCATTTACGCCTCGAACCTGAGCGGCAAGACGTTTGTCTTCACCGCCACGCCGAAGAGTTTTCAACTCCTCGGGCAGAACCAACTCGGCGAAGAGGCTTACGCGTCCCCCGTCATCTGCGACAGCCGCATCTACCTGCGCGTCGCAACCAAGGGAGCCGCGCGACAGGAGTTTCTTTACTGCATCGGCACTCCCGCCAAGTGAAATCCATTCCCGATGGGCCGGAAGCATTCTTTAGCCACAGATGGAACCCGGATAAAACACGGATTGGGAACAGACAAGCGCATCCTGCAAGGGTTGTGAACAAGGCCACCAAAGTGTGATGAAGAACACAGAAGTGCTGGCCGGATGAGGGGCGGGGTGAGGAGAAAAGCGCGCGAACCACCCCGAAACGCGACTAACCGAAACGCATTGGAATCTCGGCTTACTTCTTCCCCGTCCCCGCAGGCGTGCCGGAGATAAAGTAGGCGAAGAGGTCGCGGACTTGCTGCTCGGTCATCGCGTCCAGCAGGCCCTCGGGCATGAGGGAGATGTGGCTGGCGTTCATGTCCTTGATGTTGGTGCGTGAGAGCACGGACTTGTTCCCGCCGATGTCGAGTAGTGTGACTGAGGTTTTGGTCAGCTCGGTGACGAGGCCGGTCAGCGACTGCTCATCCTTCGTGGTGATGTTGAAGCCGATGTATTCCTCCCGGATGGCCAGGCTCGGGTCCACGATGGCGGGCAGGATGAAGTCGAGGTTATCGCGCTCGTAGCCGGTGAGGTCGGGGCCGATTTTGCCGCCTTCCTTGTTGAAGGTGTGGCAGACGGCGCACGCGAGCTTGAAGATTTCTTGGCCGACCTTCGCGTCACCTTTCGGGCCGGCGAGGAGTTTCCGCACCTTCGCGATTTGGGCTTCCTTCTCCTCGCTGCTCTTGGTGAGGCGGCCCCAGTGCTTCTTGATGAGCGCGTCGCTCGCGGCGTCCTTGAACGCGGTGATGGCGAGCAGGTTCGCGATGGAGATTTGCTCTTTCTTGAGCTGGCCCTCGTCCACGGCGGCGAGGAGGCGACGGGACCAGTCGGGCCGACTCGCGAGCGCGGCTTGCGCGGTGTCGCGGAGCTTGCCGCTGAAGCCGGGATAAAGGTCGAGCAGCTCGCGCGCGATGTCCGGCGAGGCGAAGCGCTGGAGGGCGTTGATGAGGTCGAGGCGAAGCGCGTCGCTCTTCTCGAAGCGAAGGAGCTTCAGAAAAGTCGGCACGGCGGCGTCCACTCGGCGCTCGGCGAGGAGCGTGATGGTTTTGCGGCGGTCGGCCTCGGGGACTTTCGCGTCGCTGATGCGGGCGAGCGCGGCCTCGGCGGCGGGCACGTGACCGAGGCGCACGGCGAAGCTGATGAGCGTGGGCGTGGGCGCGCGGCTGGCCCACAGCTCGGCGACCTTCTTCGCGAGCGCGGGCGGGACGGACTTCACGGCGTCGCCTTGCAGGCCGGCTTCCATGCCCTTGATGAGTTCGTCGGCATCGGCGGGGCTGGGCGCGAGGGCGAAGAGCTTCGCGGCGGTTTCCAAGTTCGCGTCACTGCGCTCGGCGGTGAAGCGCTGGCCGAGGCGGGCGATGATGAACTTCTGCACGATGGGTGCGTGCCAGAAGGTGCTGTCCTCCAGCATCCGCAGAATGGCGTCGCGGTCGGTGGCGCACTTGCTCTCGACGGCCCACCAGAGCAGGAGGGGAACGTGTTTGTCGGTCACGTCCTCGCTGCGGAGGAGTAGTTCGTGGGTGATGGGCAACGCGTCCTTGCCGGGCAGACGCGTGACGCTGCTGGCGAGTTGGGCGCGGACTTCGGCGACGGGCTCAGTCTTTGCCAGTGCGAGCAGGGCGGTCTGTTGCGCGGGCGTGATGCGCTTGCGGTCGCCGAGCAAGCGGATGGTCCAGTAGCGGACCATCTCGCTCGGATGCGAAAGGGTTTGCAGGGCGAAGGCGTCGTCGAAGCCACCGCTGGCGTGGACGGCCCAGAAGGTTTCGAGCGCGAGTTGGTTGCCGTCACCCCTCACCCCGGCCCTCTCCCCTCCGAGGGGCGAGGGAGAAGCTTTCGCAAGCACGAGCGCCTTCAGCTTCGGCACGAGCGACTTGTCCCCCCTGTCCCACAGCACGCGCAGCGCGGTCTGGCGATGCCACTTGTTCGGGTGCGACAGGAGCTTGATGAGTTCGTCGCCGGAGAGCTTGGGGAAATCCATTTTCGCCCAGCCCACTTTCGCGCCGGTCGCGGAGAGGCGGTAGATGCGACCGGACTCCTTGTCCCACGTGTCGCGTGGGTCGAGGTGGCTGAGGCGGCTGTCGCACCAGTCGGCGAAGTAAATTGCGCCGTCCGGCCCGGCCTTCATGTCCACGGGACGGAACCAGCGGTTGCTGGAGAGCACGCTGGTCTCGATGTCGGCGGTCTGGAAGCTCGACGTGTCGCGCGCGACTTTGCTGGCCATCACGCGGCTCGTGAGCGCCATGCCGACGACGATGTGGCCCTCGTATTGCGGGATCGCGCCGCCTTCGTAGTAGAGCATCGCCTGCGGGAAGCGCGGCTCGTAGCCCTGGTGCGCCATGTGCTCGAACCAGCCGAAGCGATACGGGCTCATCGCGGGGCCGTGCTTGGACCAACCCTTGATGTAGAGCGCGCCTTGGGCGTAATGCAGGCCGCGCGTCTGGCCGTAGTTCGAGCCTGAGAAGACGCGGCCCTGCGCATCGAACTCGACGGAGAAGGTGTTGCCTCCGCCCTCGGCGAAGACCTCGAAGTCGCCGCTCACCGGATGATAACGCCAGATGGCTTGGCCGAGGAATTTCACGCCCTTGATGTCCGCCGTGCAGGTGCTGCCGTGCGCGCCGTAAAGCCAGCCGTCCGGCCCCCACGCGAGCGAGTTCGCGCCGCTGTGCGTATCCTCGAGGCCGAAGCCGGAGAGCTTCACTTCAGGCGGACCGTCCGGGATATCGTCGCGGTTTTTGTCGGGGTAGAAGAGGAGGTAAGGCGGATTCAACACCCACACGCCGCCGCGTCCGGTGACGACGCTGCGCGCGATGTTCAGGTCGCTAACGAAGTCCTTCGCCTTGTCGAACGTGCCGTCGCCGTTCGTGTCTTCGAGGATGGTGATGCGGTCTTTGCCTTTGATGTGGTTCGGCGGAGGAGGCGGAACTTTGTCGTAAATGGCGCGGAGGTATTGGTCATACTTCGTGACCTTCAGCCCGGCGGGGAAAGGGTATTGAAGATACTGCACGACCCACATCCGGCCGCGGTCATCGAAGTGGATGTTCAGCGGCTGGCGGACCATCGGCTCGGTGGCGGCGAGGTCCCAGCGGAGGCCGGGGGCGACTTGGAATTGCGCGAGCGACTCAGCGGGCGTGGGCTTCGCGGAGCCGTCCTGAAGCATCCCGCCGCCTTTGAAGCGCTTCACGAACTCTGCCATCTCGGGCGTGAAGCGCGGGTCCGGCGGCGCGTCAGCGGCGCGTGGCGAGAGGATAGCGAGGAAAAGAGAGAGGCTAGCGAAGACGGAGCGGGCGAGCGTTTTCATGCGTGAGATGCGCGGTCGTGATACGGGCTTCCGACGTGTGGAGCAAGTGAGGTGTGTGAGGTGTTCGTGCCGACGACTTGCAGTCGCCGTGCTGCGGCACGGGCGTCAGCGCAGGCCCTGCTTTGCGGCCATGGAGGCGAAGAGGCCGCCCCGCTTGATGAGTTCGTCGAACCGGCCTTCTTCCACCACGCGGCCGTCGGCGAGGACGAGGATGCGGTCCATGTTCGCGAGGGTGGAGAGGCGGTGGGCGACGCAGACGACGGTGCGGTTCTGCTCGAGCTTCTCGATGGCAGCCTGCACCTCGGCCTCGGATTGGGAGTCGAGCGCGGCGGTGGCTTCGTCGAGCAAGAGAATGGGGGCGTTACGGACAAAGGCGCGGGCGATGGCGAGGCGCTGGCGCTGGCCGCCGGAGAGGGTGACGCCGCGTTCGCCCACGCGGGTGTCGTAGCCCTGCGGGAGTTGCGTGATGAAGTCGTGGGCGTTGGCGGCGCGGGCGGCGGCTTCGACCTCGGCCGTGGTCGCGCCGGGTTTTCCACAGGCGATGTTCTCGGCCACGGTGAGGTCGAAGATGACGATCTCCTGGCTCACGAGGGCCATGAGTTGCTGCAAGTCGCGCGAGGCGACGGCGCGGAGGTCGTGGCCATCAATGCGGATGGTGCCGGACGTGACGTCGTAGAAACGGAAGAGGAGATTGACCAGCGTGCTCTTGCCGGAGCCGCTCTCGCCAGCGATGCCGAGCTTGTAGCCGCGCGGGAGGGTGAGGGTGAAGTCGCGGAGGACGGGCTTTTCCGCATAGGCGAAGGAGATGTTCTCGCAGCGGATTTCGCGGGCGAAGGACTTCAGCGGCTCGGGTTGGGCGGGTTCCTTGACGTTGGGTTGCTCGCTCATGATTTGGGCGAGGCGGTCCACGCCGACGCTGGCGGTTTGGAAGGTGACGTGGACATTGGCGAGCTTCTTGAAGGGGGTGAACATGAGGACGACGCCCATCAGAAAACTGGCGAGGTCGGGCACGCTGGTGCCGCTGAGGAAGATGACGATGATGAGCAGGCCCAGGCCGAGCATGGAGATGGTTTCGACGAGTGGATTCACCAGCTCACGGGCTTTCATGGACTTCATGTCGTGGTGGATGATGTCCTGCGAGAAGGTGCGGAAGCGGGCGAGCGAGCCGACTTCCATGCCGAAGGCTTTGATGACGCGGATGCCGCTGAGGGCTTCGACGAGGAGGCTGGATTGCGAGATGGCGGCGGTGAGGCTGGCCTTCGCGGCCCGCCGGACTTTCCCACCCAGCACGACGATGGGGATGACGCAGAAGGGGAGGAAGACGAGGGCGACGAGCGTGAGTTTGGGGCTGAGGAGGAAGAGGCCGAAGAGGACACCCGCGATGGTGAAGGGCTCCTTGACGATGTCCGAGAGGCCGAAGGTCATGGCGCGGTGCAACGCGGCGGCGTCGGTGGTCACGCGCGTAAGGAGGTCGCCCATCGTCGAGCGGTTGAAGAAGTCCAACGAGAGCCGGTAGAGCTGGGCCAGCACGTCGTGGCGCAGGTCATTCATGATGCGCGCGCTCACCCAGCCCATGCAGTAGCTGCTGAAGTAGCCGATGAAGCTGCGAAATGCCACGAGCACGGGGAGGAAGAGGAAGCCGCCGACGACTTGCCGCCAGTCTTGCTCGCGGCCCATGAGCGGGAGCCACGGGTCGAGGAGGGCGAGCAGTTTCGCGTTGGCGTCCCGGCCGAGTTGGCGGATGCGGCTGAAAAACGAAGCTGTCTCGGCAGCCGCAACGGGCACGAGGGCGAGGCGAATTTCCGTCGCCGCACCGCTGGTGAGCGTGCCGGAGGCGGGTCGGGCGAGAGTGTTCGTGAAGGTGCTGCCCGCTGCCCAGCGCAGCTCGGTGGGGCCGGTGTTCGTGAGGACGAGTGCGGGACCTTGCCCCGTCGGAGCGAGCCGCTCGAACAACGTGCCGGTGGCCCAGACGAAGGCGGCGTTGGAGAGGCCGAAAAGCATGCCCAGGAAAATCCCCAACGCCAATCGGCCCCAGTAGCGCCGCAAGTAAGGCGCGCCGAAGCGGAGGATGTTGGCAAGGTGCCGCATGAGGACGCGAGTGTTGGCGGAGGCGTGGCGGAGTTCAACAAGTTTGGTTTTGCACGGGCAGTCTGGCTGCGCTTTGCTGCCTGCCATGCAAAACAAGTTCGCACTGTCGCTGCTCGCCGCGCTCCTCACGCTCGGGACCGCGTCCGCAGCCGAGGTCCGAATCCAGCGCGTGCCCGGCGGCGGTCTGCAACCGCAGGCGGTCATGGACGCGCGGGGCGCGTTGCACCTCGTGTATCTCCAGGGCGACCCGAAGGCGTGCGAGGTCATTTACTCGCGCCGCGAGGCGGGGGAAACCGAGTTCTCCGCGCCGCTACGAGTGAACAGCCAACCCGGCAGCGCCATCGCCATCGGGACGATTCGCGGCGCACAGCTTGCGCTGGGCAAGGGCGGGCGCGTCCACGTCATCTGGAACGGCTCCGGCCAGGCCGAGCCGAAGCCAGCCACGAAAAGTTCTCCCCTGCTCTACACACGGCTCAACGACGCCGGCTCGGGCTTCGAGCCACAGCGCAACTTAATCAAAGGAACCCTGCACCTCGACGGCGGCGGGACGGTGGCGGCGGACCCCGAGGGCAACGTCTTCGCCCTCTGGCACGGCGCACCGCCGGACAACACCGCAGGCGAGACGGGCCGGGCGGTTTACCTCGCGCGGTCGCGGGATGAGGGCAAAACCTTCGAGCCCGAACGTGTGGTCAGCCCGGAGGCCAGCGGGGCGTGCGCCTGCTGTGGGATGCGGGCCTTCGCGGACGCGCAAGGCACGGTCTTCGCGCTCTTCCGCACCGCCTCCACCGCGATGGACCGCGACATGATGCTGCTGGTTTCCCGCGACCGGGGCGAGCGCTTCACGGGGGATTACGTCCACCGCTGGCGCGTCGGCCAGTGCCCGATGAGCAGCGAGGCTTTCACGGCGGCAGGCGGGCGGGTGTTCGCGGCGTGGGAGACGGCGGGTGCGGTGCAGTTCGCAGCGCTCGATGCGAAGACAGCGAAGGCCGCGTCCCCGATTGGCCCCGCCATCATGGTGAAGGGCAAGCATCCCGTCCTCGCAGTGAACAGGGCCGGCGAGACCCTGCTGGTCTGGACCGAAGGCACCGGCTGGCAACGCGGTGGCGCGCTGGCCTGGCAGGTCTTCAGCGCGGACGGCAAGCCCACCGCAGCACCGCAGCGCCGGGACGGCGTGCCCATGTGGGGATTGGCCGCCGCCGTGGCTGATCCGGATGGAGGTTTCACGGTGCTTTACTGACCAAGCCGGACGTTGACACCCCCCAAATCCGCCGCTAATTATGCCAACGATTTAACCGAACGAACCCGACTCAAACCATGCTCGCACTCAGGCTCATCCTCGTCCTTGTCATCGCCGCCAGCGCCGGAGTCATCGCCTTGGCCGAACTGAAACTCCAGCCCCACCTCGTTGAGCTGAAGGACAAGGAGAAGAAGGTTTCCGAAGAGCTGGGCAAGGAAAAGACCGAGCGCGCCAAGCAGGAAACCCGCGCCAAAGGAGCCGAACAAGAGCGCGACGGATTTAAGAGCGACCTCGACGCCTCCAAAAAAGCCGAGACGGACGCGCTCGCAGCAGCCAAAGTAGAGAAGGACAAAGCCGTCGCCGCCGCGCAGGAAACCAACAAGGCCAAGCAGGAGACCGCCGCCGAGATAGCCAAGAGCGTGGAATACGCCGACTTGCGCAGCAAAGGCCTCACCCCCGACATCATCCGCACCATCGCTACCGTGCTGCCCCAGAAGACCAACGAGCTCAAGGTGCTTAAAGACGAGCAACGCGTGTTGATGACCCAGCACATCAAGGCCAGCGGCGAGCTGCAGTCCTTCCTCAACCCCAAGGGCGCGGTCGCCCTGCCCAGCCTCAGCGGCAAGGTGCAAGCGGTGGACCCCAAGTGGGACTTCGTCGTCCTCGACATGGGTGCTAACCACGGCCTCCTCAAGAACGGCGAGTTGAACATCAGCCGCGAGGGCAAGCTCATCGCCCGTGTGAAAGTCTCCCGGGTCGAGACCGACTACGCCATCGCCAACGTGATGCGCGGCTTCAAAATCAGCGAAATCAAGGAAGGTGACGCCGTTCTGACCCCGACCTCCGTCGCTCTCCCGCCGCAGAATTAACATGAACCCACGCCTGCTCCAACTGGGTCGCTGCCTGCTCGCCGCTTTCACACTCGGCACCATCCTGCTGACCTCCGCCTGCAGCATGGCGGACCCGGACAACCAGTCCACCCGCCCGTGGAACGCGACCAAGAGTTGGGAAGGTGGCGTGCCCGGCATGCTCTACGACCGGCGCTGAGTCGGAACGGTGCAGTTGAGAGGCACGGCCGACGACCACCATAGCTGCGACGCCTCGTCGCAGAAAGGTAGACGCGGCACCTCGCCGCACGTGAGTCCGGCCCACCCTTCCGTGCATCCCCCAGCGACGAGGCGTCGCCGTCACCCTACTGCTACGCGGCTTCGCAGCTATGGGTGCAGCGGCTTAAAAGGTGCCCTCTGACTCCATCCATCACTTCTGCTTCGCCTGCATCTGCCGCGCCCGGTCAATCCTCAGTTGATAGACACCGCTGCGCGCCGGGAGCATCCGCTGCAAGCGCTGGTAAATCGCCACCGCCCCGGCCCAATCCTGTTGTTCCTCGAGCAGTTCAGCCAAGTGAGCACCCGCATCACTGATGGCTTTGAGAGCCGGTGCCTCGCTTGGCTTGAGGTTGGTCTGGTAAAGCACATTGCTCCAATGCTCCGCGGCCAGCTTGAGCTGACGCTGCTTTTCTCGAACCAAACCGAGCAACACCTCGGCGAGACTGCGCGTCTCAGCGCCGGCCCCCGGCCACGACATGGCGCGAAGCAACGCGTCGGCGGCGAGTTCATATTCCTTGGCATCCTTGGCCGCGCGCTGGTAGTGGCACTCGCCAATCCGGCCCATCGCGCTCGCCGCGATTGGGTTGGTCGGGAAATTGTTCGTGATGCGGCTGAACGCGATGATGGCATCGCCCAACGGATCCGCAGCGATCGTAGCCCCTTTCTGGGCAGCGGTTTGGTAAGTGTCGCCCAACGCGAAAAAAGCCTGCGCCTGAATCAGCACGGGCGTCTGCCGGGCGTTGACCAACTGCGTAAAATACTCCGTCGCGTCCTTGAAACCCTCCCGCTCGAAGGCCGCGAGCCCCGCGTGCAGCAGCGCGATGTGCCGCAACTCCGCCGCGTTCGCGTTCGTGCTTTGCGCGAGCAACTGGTAACTCGCCTCGGCAAGATGAAACTGCTGTTGATTCCGGTGGTAATCCCCCACCCAGAGCTGCGCCAGCGGTGCCCGTGAGTGGGTGGGGAAGCGAGCGACAAAGTTCGTGTAGAGCGCGAAGGCATTGGTCACCCGGCCCGCCTTCTCGTTGAAGTTCGCCCGTTCGAACTCCACGTCTGCCCGCGCGCCGTTCGTCGGATAAAGCCGCACCCATTCGTCGTATTTCCGCGCCGCGCTCACCCAGTCAAATTCCTGTTGATGGGTGCGCGCGATGGCCAGATGGACTTGCGGCGCGAGTGGCGACTTGGGGAACCGGTCCAACTGAGCCTGAAAGTGGCCGCGCGCTTCGGCAGGCTTGCCCATGCGGTTCAGCTCCCGCCCGTGCAGCAGCGTCGCATCGTCGCTGAAATAGCTGTTCGGAAACCACTGGGTAATCTTGAGGAACGCCTCGTCCGCTGCAGTTTGGTTCGACCCCGCCCATGCGGAGCGCATCGCTAGGAATAACGCTTGGTCCAGATAGGCGTTCCGCACGCGCGGCAAGTCGGCGTATTGTGCCACGACCTGCTGGAAGTTGCGTAGCGCGTTGGTGTGGTCGCTCTGCAACGCCTGCGACTCCGCCAGCTTGAAGCGCGCGATGGCCTGTTCCTCGGACTTCGGCAGCCGTTGCGCCGCCTCGCTGAAGTCGGCCGCAGCGGGCGCGAGCTGGCTCAGGTGCCAGAAGCACCAACCGCGCTGGTAATGGGCGCTTCCACGCAGCGGGCTGTTCGTGAAATTCAGCAGAACGAAGTTCAAGTTCGTCAACGCCGTGGTCAGCAGGTTCGTCTGCGCCACGCCGTTCGTCGTGCCGGTCAACCCGTGGAATTCCTTCAGCCGCAGCTCGCCCAGCGTGAGCTGCGCGAGATCGAGCCGCGCATCGCCAGGGAATTGTGCGGAGTAATTCTCTAGCAACATCACCGTCGCCGCGTCCTTGCGCTGACGGTCGTTGAGCTCCACCGCCTTTGCCAGTGCGCGGTGGCGAAGCTGGATTGGAGCGTTCGTGCTGAAGTTGTTAGTGAAGGCATTGACCGCGTCGGCCAGCTCGCCGAGCTGCTCCAGCACGGTGCCTTGCAGCGTGAAGGACTCGGCCTGCAATAGCGGCTGGCGCAACGCGCTGGCGAGCCGCACCAGATTGGTCGCCACCGGCAGGGCCTCGGCGGCACGACCCGATTCCGCGAGCACGCGGCCCAGCAGGAAGCGTCGCTGCCAGTCCACTTCCGGGGCCAGCCGACGGTCTTCCAACGTGCGCACGATTTGTTCCGCCGCCGGAAATTCCTTGCCTGCAAGCAGGGCTTCACCCAGCAGCAGCGTGCCGCTTACCGCGAGATCGTTCGTGGGCGCGGCCTTCGCGGCGCGCTGGAACGCACCGGCGGGGTCGCGCAGTAACGCCACGACTTTCGCGCGCTGGTTGCCGAGCTTGAAACGCGCGAGCGCCTCGTTGTGCGCGGCGGCGAAGTAGTGCGGCGAGTTCGTGAAGTCGCGCACCAACAGCGCGTAAACCTCAGCAGCCTTTTCGAACTGCCCGGCCTCAAAGCGCGCCTCGCCCAGCCAGAACTGATACTGGTCCGCGAGCTTGCCCGACTGCGGCAGCCCGGTGGTGAGCAGCTCGATGGCCCCGGGGTAGTTCGTCCGCGCGTGGCGCGAACGGGCTTGGAAGAAGAGCGCTTCAACCCGCCGCGTGGAGTTCGTCCAGGTGCGCACGAACTCGCCGAACTCCCGCTCGGCCCGCTCGTGGTTGAGGTCTTGGAAGGCCTTGGCGGCAGCGGTGAAGTCTCGTTCCTCCAGCGGGTCAACGGGGGCTTGAGCGGAGGCGGGCAGGCCACAGACGAGCAGCCAGAGCAGGCAGACCAGAGCGTTGGTCAGAAAGATTCGGGGCAGAGAAATCGGATTTTCCTGACCCAATCTTTGGCTTCCCATGTTTTGAGCACTCTTCACGTCGTCGCAGTATTCGTCACCCCGTTGAGGATTCGATTCAAAAATTGTCCCGTGAAACTTCCGGGCGTGGCCGCAACGGTCTCGGGCGTCCCCTCCGCCACGATGCGGCCGCCGCCGGTGCCGCCTTCGGGGCCGAGGTCCAGAATCCAGTCGGCGCACTTGATGACGTCGAGATTGTGCTCGATGACCAGCAGCGTGTTGCCCGGCGCGCGCAGCTTGAAGAAGACTTCGAGCAGCTTGGCCACGTCGTGGAAGTGCAGGCCGGTCGTCGGCTCGTCGAGGATGTAGAGCGTCTTGCCGGTCTGGCGGCGCGAGAGCTCAGTCGCGAGCTTCACGCGCTGCGCCTCGCCGCCGGAGAGCGTCGTGGCCTGCTGGCCGAGGCGCAGGTAGCCGAGGCCGACTTCCGCGAGCGTGAGGCAGGGCTCAAAAATCTTCGGCACGGCGCGGAAGAAGTTCACCGCCTCGTCCACCGTGAGGTTGAGCACGTCGGCGATGTTCATGCCCTTGAAATTGATTTCCAACGTCTCGCGGTTGTAGCGCCGGCCCGCGCAGTTTTCGCACGTCACATAGACCGGCGGCAGGAAGTGCATCTCAATCTTCAGCAATCCGTCGCCCTGGCACTTCTCGCAGCGGCCGCCCTTCACGTTGAAGCTGAAGCGGCCCGCCTCGTAGCCGCGAATCTTCGCCGACGGGAGCTGCGCGAAGAGGTCGCGGATATGGTTGAAGATGCCGGTGTAAGTCGCCGGGTTGCTGCGCGGCGTGCGCCCGATGGGTGCTTGGTCAATGACCACGACCTTGTCGAGCAGCTCGGTGCCGGTGAGGGTGCGATGCGCGCCGGGCCGCTCCTTCGAGCCAAAGAAGCTGCGGAAGAGCTGCCGCTGGAGGATGTCGCAAATCAACGTGCTCTTGCCCGAGCCGCTCACGCCGGTCACGCACGTGAGCGTGCCCAGCGGGATGCGCGCGGTGACGTTCTGCAAGTTGTTCTCCCGCGCGCCGGTGATTTCCAGCCAGCCGGCCTTGCCCACGGGTGAAACGCGTTTGCGCGGCACAGGAATGCTCAAGTCGCCGCTCAGGTAGCGGCCGGTGAGCGAGCGCGGGTTCGCCATGACTTCCGC
This sequence comes from Klebsiella pneumoniae, assembly GCA_943330855.2. Lineage (GTDB taxonomy): Bacteria > Verrucomicrobiota > Verrucomicrobiia > Limisphaerales > SXTU01 > SXTU01. Next base: position 26,469 of record CALQJI020000039.1, on the reverse strand, counting down.
GACGGTGCCTTGCGCGACGACCTCGCCGCCGTGCGTGCCCGCGCCGGGGCCGAGGTCAATCACGTGGTCGGCGCGGCGGATGGTGTCTTCGTCGTGCTCGACGACGAGGACGGAGTTGCCGAGGTCGCGGAGGCCTTCGAGGGTTTTGAGCAGGCGCTCGTTGTCGCGCTGGTGCAGCCCGATGCTCGGCTCGTCGAGGATGTAGATGACGCCGACAAGACCTGCGCCAATCTGCGTCGCGAGCCGGATGCGCTGCGCCTCGCCGCCGGAAAGCGTGCCGGACTCGCGGTCGAGCGTGAGGTAACCAAGGCCGACGTTCTTGAGGAAGCCCAGCCGCGCGCGAATCTCCTTCACCAGCTCGCCGGCGATTTTCTGCTGGAAGTCCGTGAGTGGCAGCGCGGCGAAGAAGAGGTCGGCGGTGTCCACGGAGAGGGCGCAGACGGCGGCGATGCTGAGGCCGGGGACCGCCGCGCTCGTAGTCGCAGCCTTTAGGTTGCGCGGCATCGCTTCTGGCTCCGACAAGCGCAACCTGAAGGTTGCGACTGCGGGGCCGCCGAGCGTCACCGCCAACACCTCGGGCCGCAGCCGCTTCCCCGCGCACGCGTCACAAAACTCCGGGGCCATGAAGGCCTTCAACCGGTTCTTCGTGAACTCGCTTTCGCTCTCGGCGTAGAGGCGTTCGAGGTTCTTCAGCACGCCCTCGAACGGGCGCGAGAGTTTGCTGACCTTCCCCGCGCGCATGAAGTTAAAGGCCACCTCCGCGTCGCCCGAGCCTTGCAGCACCACGTTGCGGAAGTCCTCGGGGAGCGACTTCCACGGGGTCTCCAGGTTTTGCTCGAAGTGCGCCGCGAGGCCGCGCAGCAGGGCTTTGTAATAGACCACCATCCGCTTGCCGCCGCGTCGCCACGGCAGCACTGCGCCGGACTCCAGCGACTTCTCCGCGTCCGGCACGATGAGCGTGGGGTCGAACACCATCTTCTGCCCGAGGCCGTGACAGGTCGGGCACGCGCCGAACGGGGAGTTGAACGAGAAGTGCTTCGGCTCTGGCGGGTCGAAGGTCTGGCCGGTGGCGGGGGAATACATCCGGTTGGAGAGGAGAGACTCCTGCCAGCTTGCGGCTTGCGGCTTGCGGCTTGCGGCTTGCTCCGTTCGCACAATCTCGGCCGCCTTCGCCCGCGCTGCTTGACCGCTGATTGCTGATTGCTGACCGCTGGCCCCCTCCGGCGCTTGCGACAGCAGCAGCAACTTCCCACTGCCCCACTTCAGCGCCGTCTCCACGGAGTCGCCCAGGCGAACGCGAATCTTGTCATCCACCACGAGACGGTCTACGACGACTTCGATGGTGTGAGACTGCTTCGGGTCGAGCTTGATGCGGACGTTGGCAGCGAGCTCGACGAGCTCTCCGTCCACGCGCGCGCGGACGAAGCCGTCGCGGGCGAGGCGCTCGATGACATCGCGGAACTCGCCCTTCTGCTTCTCCACCACCGGCGCGAGCAGCATCACGCGCGTGCGCGGCGGCAGCTTGAGGATGGTGTCCACGATGTCGCTCGTGGTCTGGCGCGAGATGGGCTGGCCGCTCGTGGGGCAGTGCGGCTGGCCGACGTGCGCGAAGAGCAGGCGCAGATAATCGTAAATCTCCGTCGTCGTCGCGATGATGGAGCGCGGGTTCGAGCCAGAGCTGCGCTGCTCGATGGCGATGGTTGGAGAGAGACCTTCGATGTAGTCGGCGTCCGGTTTCTGCAACTGTTCGAGGAACTGCCGGGCGTAGGCGGAGAGGCTTTCCACATACTTGCGCTGGCCCTCGGCGTAGATGGTGTCGAAGGCGAGCGAGGACTTGCCCGAGCCGGACAAGCCGGTGAGGACGACGAGCTTGCCGCGCGGAATGGCGAGCGTGACAGCCTTGAGGTTGTGCTGCCGCGCGCCGCCGATGCGGATGAAGTCGGTTGCCATGGATGCCAGATTTCGCTTAGCGAGTGAGTGCCGAGCTTAAGCAAGCTCACCTCCTCTGCCTAGCGCGCACATCGTGGTTTCACCAGTAAGCGCTGGAGGGCGGGCACTGCCCCAACGCCCACGGTTCGGAGCGCGGGCGGCTCGCCCGCAGCACGCGCGCAAAGTCCGTGGGCTAGGCGCTTCACACCCTTGCGCGAATCACCCGCTGCGGCCCGGAGTGCCGCGCTCTAGGGCAGTGCGCGAATGCGCCCGCACTGGAAGGGGTGTCGGACTTTTGGCGTGACAAGGCAGCGGCAGAACCGCCTAAATGCACTCCGTCGGAAGGCCGACCCTATCGTCCAGCGGTTAGGACACTGCCCTTTCACGGCGGTGACCGGGGTTCGAATCCCCGTAGGGTCGCCACTTCAATCTCTCCTCCCCAGCCGCCTTTGCCATTTTCAAACCGGCCGGCTTGGCGCTACGATACCGGCACGCTCGCACCACGCGGACGAACTCTAACCCACAGCCTGCCATGCCCAACCCCTGGACCGGAAAAGGAAATCCCTACACCCGCAAAGAAGTTCGCGACCGCTTGATGTCCACCATCAAGAAGGGCGACGCCATCATCGCTGCCGGCGCGGGCACGGGCATCAGCGCGAAGTTCATCGAGAAGGGCGGGGCCGACCTCCTCATCATCTACAACTCCGGCCGCTTCCGCATGAGCGGCCACGGCTCCACCTGCGGCCTCATGTCCTACGGCGACGCGAACGCCATCGCGATGGAGATTGGCGAATACGAGGTGCTACCCACCGTGGAGGACATCCCCGTCATCTGCGGCGTCCACGCCACTGACCCGCGCCGCCGGATGTGGCACTGGCTCGGCAAGGTGAAGGAGATGGGCTTCAGCGGCGTGAACAACTTCCCCACGCACACCATCGTGGACGGCCACTTCCGCGGCGTGCTCGAAGAGACCGGCATGGGCGTGCAGAAAGAGTTCGAGATGATCGCGCTCGCCCGGAAGATGGACCTCTTCAGCATCGTGTATGTCGCCACGCCCGAGGAAGCCGTCGAGATGGCGAAGGCCGGCGCGGACGCCATCATCGCGCACGTCGGCACGACCGTGGGTGGTAGCATCGGCGTGACCAAGGCGGTCGTGACGTGGGATTTCACGCTGAAGCGGACGCAGGAAATCATTGATGCCGCCAGCCGCGTGCGGAAGGACATCTTCTTCCTCTGCCACGGCGGCCCCATCAACACGCCCGAGGACGCCCACCGCGTCATGCAAGGCACCGACGCCGTCGGCTTCGTCGGCGCGAGCAGCCTGGAGCGCATGGGCGTCGAGGCGTCGCTCACGAACCTGACGCGCGACTTCAAGAAGCTGAAGGCCCCGGCGGCGAAGAAGTTTGGGAAGAAGCGATAACCGTCCGATCGCAGCCAAGTTTGACCACGGTTGCCCCCACACCATCATGAAATTGCACCTCCTCCTTCCGGTCCTCGCCACCTGGCTGGCCGTCACCGCATCCGCCGCCGAGCCACTGCGGGTGTTCATTCGGGGCGGGCAAGCCAACCGCGGTCAGGAAGTCCACGCGCACCCGCGCTTCCTTGGCGAGTGGACCACGCTGCTCACCGAGCGCGGGCTGAAGGTGGACGGCGGCCTTGAGCTGCCCACCGCCGAGCAGCTCGCCAAGACGGACGTGCTCGTGATGTTCGCGCAAGACGGCGGGGCGTTTCCGAAAGGGCCGCTGCGCGATGGCTTCGAGACGTTTCTCAAGCGCGGCGGCGGCGTGGTGGTGCTGCACACGGCGGCGGTGCCGACACGCAGCATCGAGGACGGGTCGGCCTACTGGAAGTCCGTCATCGGCGGCTCGTGGGTCCACGGGAAGACCAAGTGGCTCGAAGGCAAGATGTCCTTTTACTACGTCAACCGCACGCATCCCATCTCCACCGGCACGGCGAACTTCGACCTCGACGACGAGATTTACTACGACCTCGACATGGACCCGCGCGTGACCGTGCTCGGCGCGGCTTACACGCCCAATATGTCCGAGAGCCGTCGCAACCAGAAGAACGGCCAGCCTGCCTCGGGCAAAATCAGCGTGTATGACATCCAGCCGCAGATGTGGACGTTCGAGAACCAGCGCGAGGGCGGGCAGCCGTATCGCGCGTTCACCAGTCTGCTCGGGCACAAGATGGCGACCTTCAGTCACCTCGCCTATCGCGCCGTGTTGCTGCGCGGCATCGCGTGGGCGGGCAAGCGCACGAACCTCGACGAGTTCGCCAAGCCGACCGAACTCGCCGCGCTGCGTTACCCCGAGGGTGGCACGCCGAGGCCGGAGCAAATCCCGGCCACGCTCGACATCCACCCCGAGTTCAAGCTCTCGCTCGTCGCCGCCGAGCCGCTCATCAACAAGGCGATGAACATTGATTGGGACGCGCAGGGCCGACTGTGGGTCGCCGAGACGCCTGAGTATCCCGATGGCCGTTTTGCACCCGCGCCGAGCGATTATGTCCAGCGCTGGCAGCCCGAGGCGAAGATTGGCGCGGACAACCGCTACGAGCGCCCGGCCTATGACCGCATCTCCATCCTCACCGACACCGACGGCGACGGCGTGATGGACAAGAAACAGGTTTTCTTCGAGGGCCTCGAACTGGTCACGAGCTTCGTCTTCCACAAGGACGGCATCATCGCCGCCGCCGCGCCGGACGTGTGGCTCATCCGTGACACCAACGGCGACGGCAAGGCCGACAAAGTCGAGAAGCTCTACACGAACCTCGGCCACGGCGACACGCACGCGGTGCTGAACAATTTGCGCTGGGGTTTCGACGGCTGGATTTACGGCACGCACGGCTACAGCGGCACCAGCAACGTGAAGAGCGGCGACGGCAGCAAGAACTTCGGCGGCGTCGGCTCCGGCGTGGTGCGCTTCAAGCCGGACGGCTCCGCGTTCGAGCAGTATTCCTCGAAGGGTGGCAACACCTGGGGCCTGCAAATCAGTTGGGACAACGAGGTGTTCTGGACGCAGCCGACTAGCGGCGACTTGCTCATGCACACCGTGATGCCCGAGAGCTTGCTCGCGAAGGCCGGCGTCAAGGGCGTGCCCAGCTTCCGCGTCGTGCGCAAAAGCCCGAAGAGTTTTTCCCTGATTCCCTACGACTCGCTGCCGTATGTGCAGATTGACTGGGTGGGCAGCTTCACGGCGGCGGCGGGCTGCGTGATTTACGACGGCGGCGCGTGGCCCGCGAAGTGGAACTACAGCTACTTCACCACCGAGCCGACCATCAACCTGCTGCACCATGAGTTCGTGAAGGCGGACGGCGTGAGCTTCGCGGGCGAGAAGGAAGCGTCGCGCGAGGAACTGGAATTCATCGCCGGCAAGAACCTCTGGTTCCGCCCCATCGAAGTCCGCACCGGCCCCGACGGCGCGATGTATGTCGTGGACTTCTGCAACCAGGCCATCATCCACAACGACACGCGCGGCACTAAACACGGCCCCCGCAACGCCGCCATCCGCCCCGACCGCGACCACTACTACGGCCGCATCTGGCGCGTGGACCACAATCAGGCGGTGAAACTCACGGTGCCGAACCTCGCTAAGGCCGGTTCCGCCGACCTCGTGAAGGCGCTCGAAAGCGCGAACGACAGCACCCGCGCCACCGCCGTGCGCTTGCTAGTCGAAGCGAACAAGGCCGACGCCGCGCCCGCACTGAAGCAGCTCATAGCCTCTCCGAAGTCGCCACAAGCGCGCGTCGCCGCGCTCTACGCCTTGAGCCGCAGCGGCCAACTCGACGCCTCCACGCTCACTGCCGCCGCGAGCGACAAGGACGCCGCCATCCGCAAGAACGCCGTGCGCGTCGCAGCCGCTGCGACTGCGCCGAGCAGCAAAGCCACCGCGCTCAAGCTCGTGCAGGACGCGAATGCCCGCGTCCGCCTCGAAGCGCTCAACGCCCTCGCGGCGCAGGACGTGGACGCCACCACCGCCGCCGCGCTGGTCGCCGCGTATCCCTCACTCGATGACAACTGGTCCAAGGCCGCGTTCATGGTCATCGCGGGCAAGGCGCCCGAGCTGTTCCTCGACGCCGCGTTCAGCAGCGGCAATCTCGCGCAGCTCACGCCGCTCGTCACCGCGCTTACCGACCGGCTCGGCGCGGGCAGCCCCGACGGCGCGGCCAAGCTCGTCATCTCGCTCGCCGCACGCCCCGCGTCTGTCGATGCGCTGAAAGTCTCCATGCTCAACGCTCTTGCTACCGCTTCGAAGGGCAACCCCAGCGCCAGCGCTCCGCTCTCCGCCGCGCTCAAGTCGCTGCTCACCTCGCCGAACGGCCGCGTCGCCGCCGCCGCGCTGCCGCTCGCCGTGCGTTGGGATGCGAACGCCCTCGCGAACGAAGTGAAGTCCGTCAGCGCCGCGCTCATCGCCAAGCTCGGGGACAAAGCCCAGCCCGACGACACGCGCGTGGAGCTCGCGAACACCCTCCTCACCGTCCGCAGCGCCGTGCCCGCCGCGCAGGCTGCGGTGTTCAATGTCCTCGCGACCGGCGCGAGCGCCGCGTTGCAGACGCGTGTGGTCGAAGCCATCGGCGAGCAGACGGATACTTCGCTCGCCACGGACTTAGCCAAGGCGTTGCCGAAACTCTCCGGCGAGGCGCAGTCCGCCGCGCTCAATCAACTGCTCAAGCGCACCACTTGGGCCGCCGCATTGCTCACCGCGCTGGAGACCGACGTGATTCCGCCCTCCGTCCTCGGGCCGGCGAACATTCATCGCCTCCGCGTCCACCCCGACCCCTCCGTCTCGAAGCGTGCGAATGACTTGATGGACAAGTTGCGCGGGCCGGAAGCGAAGGCGAAGGACGCGCTCATCGCGAAGTTCACCCCCGAAGTCGCGAAGCCCGGCAACGCCGCGAAGGGCAAGGAGCTCTTCACGATGAACTGCGCCACCTGCCATCTCCTCGGCTCGCTCGGCAACAACGTCGGCCCCAACCTCACTGGCATGGGCGCGCACGGCCCGGCGGAATTGCTCGGCCAGATTCTCGACCCGAACAAGGAAGTGGACATCGCCTACGTCGCCATCAGCATCGAGACGAAGGACGGCGAGCTGACCGACGGCATCGTGGTGCGCGAGAACCAGGCCGTGGTCGTCCTCAAGAACGCCACGGGCGAGAAGGAAGTTAAGAAAGCCGACATCAAGAGCCGCCGCAACACCGGTCGCTCGCTGATGCCCGAGGGCTTCGAGGCGCTCGGCGCGAAGGGCTTGCGCGACGTGCTGGCGTTCATCGTCGGCTCGGAGACGCGCTTCCGCTTCATTGACCTCAGCAGCGCTTACACCGCCAGCACGCGCGATGGTCTCTACGCCGGCCCGCTGCCGCACGAAGGCTCCTTGCCGCTGACGAAGTCCGGCGCGGTGAACGCCTACGGAGTGCCCTTCAACATCGTGGACCCTACCAAGCAGCCGAAGAACATCATGGTGCTCAAGGGCGGCCCGCCGAACAGCTACGCGCAACGCACCTTCCCGAAGACCGTCGAGGCCAAGGTCGGGTTCGCGGCGAAGCAACTGCACATTCTCGGCAACGTCGGCGGCTGGGCCTTCCCGTATGGGCAAGCCGCCGAGCCGTCGCTGAAAATCACCGCACACTACGCGGGCGGGAAGACCGAGGAGCTGACCTTCAAGAACGGCGAGGAAATCGCCGACTACATCCGCGAGGTGGACGTGCCCAACTCCAAGCTCGTGCGCGGCATCATCGGCAACGGCGCGCAGGTCCGCCTCGCCAGCCGTAAACTCACCGGTGAAGGCGTCATCGAAAAACTCACTTTCACCAGCGCCGGCCAGATTGTCGCGCCGACCACGCTCGCCATCACGGCCGACCTCAGCGCGGAGGCTATCCCCGGCGCGAACGCCGCGCTGCCCGAACCGACCGCCGCCAAGGCCCCGGCGAAGAAGGCCGCGCCCGCGCCGTCCGCCCTCCCTCCCCGCGCCGCGAAGATTGAGTGGGGCACCGACACGAAGGTGCTGCTCATCGGCGGCGGCAGCTCGCACGACTTCCAGCGCTTCTTCAACCTCGCCGATGTCGCGATGCTCAAGACAGCCAAGTTCTCCGTGAACTACACCGAAAGCCCGCTCGACTTCGTGGACCACGTGAAGACCGTGGACGTCCTCGTCCTCAGCGTGAACACCCCCGCCTTCACCACGCCCGACGCGCGCAAGGCGCTCTTCGACCACGTCGCCGCCGGCAAGGGTGTCGTGCTCCTCCACGCCGGCGTCTGGTATAACTACAAAGACTGGCCCGAGTATAATCGCGAACTGGCCGGCGGCGGCTCGCGCGGCCACGACCGCTTGGGCGAATACGAAGTCAAAGTGACCAACGCCACTCACCCCATCATGAAAGGCGTCCCCCCGAGCTTCCGCATCACGGACGAACTCTACTACTACCAGCCCGACGCGACCGGCACGCCCATCGAAGTCCTCGCCACCGCGACCTCGACGCAGAAGCCCGGCGACTACCCGCAAGTCTTCGTGGTGAAGCACCCGCAAGCCCGCATCGCCGGCCTCACCCTCGGCCACGACGCCCGCGCGCATGACCTGCCGGAGTTCAAGACGCTGCTCGTGAACGCGATTGAGTGGGTGAAGAAGTAGCGGTTGGTAGCCGCCGAGGTGAGGAGGCGGATTTCTTCGAGGCTCAACGGTTCCGACTCCTTACCTCGGCGTCTACCGCGCGCGCTGGTCAGCCCTTGTAGACGACCAGGATGCCGTAGTCGGGCAGCATATGGCCGGTGGAGTCCATCGCACCGTAACCGATGCTGCTCATGTGAATGATGTTTTCCTGACCCACCTTGTTGAGGAACTCCGTCACCTTCTCATCGAAGAGGTCGTGGCCCACCTCGACACAAGAGCCGCGCTTGATGGTCTTGCAGCGAATCTTGGGGGGCTCGTCCTTGTGTTCCGTGTGCGCGACTTTCTTCACGAGGCTTTCCTGTGGACCGTGGTGGTGGGGCACACTCAACGGCTTGTGATCCGGAGCGTGAGCGGTGGGCTTGGCGGGGACGACCTCTGTGGCGGTGGGCTCGGGAGCCGGCGGCGCGTGAGCGGCGGGCACGGGGCGTTTCACCCCGACGGGGACGGGCTTGGGTTTCTGCGGAGGCGGGACGCGGAATTTTTCACTGCACTCCGGGCAGTCAATCTCTTCGCCGACCACGCTCTCGTCCGCCGTGATGTGGAGTTGGCATTGGGGGCAGTTGAATGATGTGTCCATACGGCGGATGTGGGGGTGCGAGCTGTGCGGACGGTAAGGGGGCGCTCCCAGTGCGGCGAGGGAAAAGGTATCGAGCGACGCAGAGGGGTAACGACATCGGGTGGGCGCAATGATCATTGCAGAGCAGTCTCCTTTTACTACTGTCACCGGCCATGAATTTGGCTGCGCGCGCGTGCCCGTTGGCCCGCTCGGTTGCCCGATTTTCTCTCCGCCATGAAACCGAAATCCTGCCCTCCACTCCGGGCCGCGCTGCTGCTCGTCACCTTTGCCTTCGCGAGTCACGGCGCGGAGCCGGGTCTGCTCGGCCCCGCGTTCAACCTCGTCGCCGAGAATGACATGGTGGTGCGCACGGACCGGCATTACACGCACGGCACCAAGCTCACCCTGCTCGGCGGCGAGGTCGCGGTGGCGCGTGAGGCGGCGGGCTTCAACTTCCCGGCCTGGCTTGCGGAGCGGACACCAGATTGGGGGACGCAGCCGTATGCGGTGCGGCTGGGGGCGGGACTGGGGCAGAGCATTTACACGCCCACGGACATCAGCACGCCGGCGCTTCAGTTGAACGACCGGCCTTACGCGGGGGTGCTCTACGCCTCGTTGCTCCTCCAAAAGCGCGGGGCAACCACTGGCGCCACACCCGTGCTGGACACCTGGCGGCTCGACCTCGGCGTCATCGGCCCCGAATCCCAGGCGGAAGACGCGCAGAACACCGTGCATCGCGTGCGCAACCTCGGCGTCGCCAACGGCTGGCCCCATCAGTTGCGGACCGAGCCGGCGCTCGCGCTGCGCTTCCAACGCACTTGGCGCGCAGCGCAAGGCACGTCCGGAGACTGGGGCTGGGACTTCCTACCCGGAGCCGGGGTGAGCGTCGGGAACATCGGCACGTATGCCGTGCTGGGCGGGCAGGTGCGCGCGGGCTGGCGGTTGCCGGGCGATTTCGGCGTGCAGACCATTGACGCCATCCCCGCGCCGAGCGTGGGCCGCACGAGTGCGGAGGCGGCACGGCGCGGCATTTTCGCCTTCGCGGCAGTCGAGGGGCAGGCGGTGGCCTACAGCGCCTTTCTCGATGGCAACCTCTGGCGCGCGAGCCATCACGTCGTCAAGTTCCCGCTCGTCGCCGACGCAAAGTTTGGCCTGGTCTATTCCGGCCAACGCTTCGACGTGTCCCTCACGCAAGTCATCCGCAGCAAGGAATTCGTCGGCCAACGCGAGATAGACGCCTACGGAGCGCTCGCCCTCTCCATGAAGTGGGACCCGCCCTCCGCCCGTGGAGGGCGTGGCACGTCGAGGAATTGATGGGCACGTCCCCGCCCAACGCATCCAGCGTTTGGGGAGATTGACTTCGGGCGGCAAGCGACGGATAAAAAGCCAAGCCAATGCAAACTAACCCCTGTCCACCTGCCCCCGCGCATCGGGCCGCTGGCTTCACCCTCATCGAACTCCTCGTCGTCATCGCCATCATCGCGATCTTGGCGGGGATGCTCTTGCCGGCCCTATCGAAGGCGAAGATGAAGGCCCAGATGACCAAGTGCACCAACAACCTCAAACAGTTGGGGCTCGCTTGGACATTTTATGCGAGCGACTACGACGGCAGGTTCACCTACGTCAGTGACGGAACAACAACGAATCCCGATGGCACCTACAGGGCATGGATCGCGGACCCCTGGATGGATATGGTCAATTCCACAGACGCCAACTACAACACGAACTATCTGATCAACGGGCAGTTGGGTCGCTACCTGAAAGGCAACTATCAGGTTTTTAAGTGCCCGGCGGACAAAACAAAGGACAACGGCACCGGCGTCAACCGGATGCGCAGTGTTTCGATGAATTGCCGGATCGGATGTGGTCCGGGGCACGCTGGTGGGCACACTTGGCAGGCCGATGGACAGGGTCTCCGGCATTTCGTCCGCGATCAGGAATTGGACAATCCATCGGGTCGGTTCGTCTTCATTGATGAGAATCCGGACAAGCCGAGCGCTGGAAATAACTTCTTCCCCACAATCAACGACGGCCTGTTCGGCCACGTTGCGCAGCGGCCGAATAAGGAACTTAACGACATTCCGTCTTCGGCCCACGGCTCTGCCGGCGGACTCAGCTTTGCTGACGGCCACACCGAGAACCACAAATGGACGAGCGCTGCGGTGAACCTCCCCACTATCAGCACCTCCATCAACGCCGGCGCAGACTACGATTACCTCTCGTCGGTCTCGACCGAGATTGTCGGTGGCATCCCATGATGCGTCGTTGGAAGTAGCATTCCCCAATTTCCACTTCTATCCATAACGATGAGAACCCTCTGTTTACTTCTCTGTGCATCCTTATTTTTGTTAACCGCGTGCCGAAAGAAGCGCGACGCTGCGGCTGCGGCGCCGGCAGCTTCTGCCGAAGCTATCGCCAAGCAGGCTGGGGATTCTCCCGCAAACAGTCAGGCGCCGATGCCGCCCCCCGCGAGCGGGACTTCACCTGCGATGCCCGCGAGCATCTCAGCTCAAGATTTCAGCAAGCTTTCCCAGGCGTTGCTGACTTTCCGCCGGGACAAGCAGCGTTCCCCAAAGGACTGGCAGGAACTCATCGCCACTGGCTATCTGAAGCAACTACCCGTCGCTCCTCTAGGTAAGCGGTATATGTTCCATCCGGTCAGCCTTGATGTCCACATGGTGAACCAGTGACTTCCGCTCGCTGGCCGAGCGCCCGACACCAGAGAAACTTGGTTTCATCAGAGTCTGCTGCCCCTCTGCTAGCATTGGAATGGGAGCCAGCGCTTAAAGAACTGTATACGGATGCCCGCCTTCATCTCTGTCCGTGCCCCCGCGGGTAGAGAAGAACCCCTTTCTCCGGCCTGACCAACACCCTGAGGCGCCTCCTTCAGAGCACCGACTTCGGCACTCGGGTTAAATCGTGTGGCCGGACACGGTGCAAAGCGGACAGCCCGAAACTGAGGCCGCGCCCGAGTAGGTTCCACCCAGCGGACAGCTCGGCAAGACCGAGCCTCTGAAATAATCCAGCAGGTTCGTGTCCGTCAGCGAGTAGGTGTCCGTGGCGGTCTTCTTGTTTTCGAGCGCCCATTGCTGAACGGCACCGTCGATCTGCTTCAGGTTGTTGATGCACTCTTGCTTGGGCGTCTGCCAGCCGAAGAGTTTGGAACCCCACTCAGCGACCTTCTCCGGGTTGTTGAGCATCACCGCGAACAGCACGAGCACTCCGACGCTGAAGCCGATCGGCACGAGGGAACCTTGACTGCGCGCCGGGCCAGAAGAGGCCCCATCATCGGTGGGCGTGCTCACACCTTATTCCACGGCGCGCGGTTCTCGCGGTTGCGCAGTTTGTTCGCCTCGGCGTCGCCGATGAACTCTTCCTTCGTCGGGTCCCACTTGAGCGGGCGGCGCAGCCAGTAGCCGATGTTGCCGAGCTGGCAGACGGCGGCGGTGCGCGCGCCGATAGCCACGTCGGCCACGGGCTTCGCGCGGGTCTTGATGCAATCCACCCAGTTCTGCTTGTGGCTGCTGGCGATGGCGGGCAGGCGGAAATCTTTCTCGCCCAGCGGCGTTTCCAAAATGCTCTTGGGCGTGGACTCGATGCCTTTGCGGTCCACGTAAATCGTGCCCAACTCGCCCTCGAAGGTCGTGCCGCTCGGCCCGCCGTGAAACATCTCGATGCCGTTCGCATACACGAAGCGCAGGCCCGCGTCGCCGGTCGCGGGCGGTTGGATTTCCACCGGGCCGGAGTCATCCATGCCCAGCGCCCACTGCGCGATGTCGAAGTGGTGCGCGCCCATGTCCGCGAGGCCACCGCACGCGTATTCCCGGTAGTTGCGCCAGGCGGGGAAGTGTTTGTGGATGTCCAGCGGGCAGAGGATTTGGTTGAAGGCGCGCTGCGGCGACGGGCCGTTCCACATCTCCCAGTCCGTGCCGGCGGGCACCGGTTCCGCCGGCAGGTCGCACGGTTTTGCCGCCGGGCCGACGCCCACACGCACGGTCTTCACTTTGCCGATGCGCCCGTTGCGGACGTATTCCACGGCCTGGCGGAAGTAGCCTTTGAACTCCGTGCGCTGCTGGCTGCCGGTTTGGAAAACAATGTTGTGCTCGCGTGCGGCGTTCACCATCGCGCGGCCCTCGGCGAGCGTGAGGGAGAGCGGTTTCTCGCAATACACGTCCTTCTTCGCGCGCGCGGCGAGGATGGCCGGGATGGCGTGCCAATGGTCCGGCGTGCCGATGCACACAGCGTCGATGTCCCGGCGCGCGATGAGCTCGCGGAAATCACCGATGGCCGCGCAGCCTTTGTAAGTCCCGGACTCCTTGTCCTTCGCGTAGCCTTTGTGGACGCGCTCCACGGCGTCGCCGAGTCGGCCCTTGTGGACATCGCACACCGCGACGACCTGCACGTCGCTCATGCCGAGAAAGCCGCCGAGGTGGCCGCGGTTCATCATGCCCATGCCGATCATGCCGAGGTTGATTTTGCCGTTCGGCCCCGAGCCGGATTTCGTCGCCGCCCACACACGGGAGGGCAACAGAAACGGCGCGGCCGACGCAGCCAACGCGGTGTGAAGAAAGGAGCGACGAGAGGGGATGCGGTGTGTCATGCGCCCATGAGACAAGGAGGGACGAGGAGTTGCCAGTAGGATTTTATCAAGCGAGCAGGAGGGCAGGAAGAACCGGGGACGAGCGCGGCCCACGACTGCCGCTTGCTGTCTGCGCAGCCTTGGCAGCCATTGGAAAGTCGTGTTTGCTCCGGCCATGTTCACCGTCCCGAAATTCCCCGCCCGGTTTGTCCTGCTGGCTGCTGGCCTGCTCTCGCCGCTGGTCGGTGCGCAAGTGCCCTTGCCCAATGCCAAGCCCATCCCCCACGTGCAGGCGCTGCCGCAGCCTTACGAACAAGTCTCCTTCCAACGCGATGGCACCGAGCTGACGCGCCTTCACTTCGGGCCGGGGCTGAACCGGCCGTTTGTTTTTCCACTACTCGGGCCGTCTGGTCGCTCCATCACACGCATGGGGCATCCGCACGATCCCGTGGGCCACAGTCATCACAACTCAATCTGGATTTCCCACAACGACGTGAACGGCTGGAGCTTCTGGGCCGACCGCGGCACGAACCAAGGCCGCATCCTTGGCCAGCGGTTGGAAAAACTCGATGACAGCGACACCGGCGCGGGCGCGACCATCTTCAATCACTGGGTGGACAAGAACGGCAAGGTGCTTTTGGAAGAGCGGCGGCGCGTGAGCTTGGAGCTGCTACCCAACAACGAATCCCTCCTCGTGCTGGACCTGCGCTTCGAAGCGAAGGGCGCGCCGGTCACGTTCGGCAAGACCCCGTTCGGTCTCGTCGGCGTGCGGATGGCGAAGACCATCGGCCTCGCCGACGGTGGCGGGACCATCCGCAACTCCGAGGGGAACGTGGACGAGCAGGGCGACAACGGCTGCTTCTGGAAACGCGCCCGCTGGTGCGATTACTCGGGTCCAATCGCGCCCGGAAAAAACGAGGGTGCGACGCTCCTCGACCACCCGGCGAACCCGAACCACCCGACGCACTTCCACGTCCGCAGCGACGGTTGGATGGGCACGAGCTTCACGCACGACGCGCCGCGCGTGGTGGAACCGGGCAAACCGCTGCAACTGCGCTACGCCATTTACGTCCACGCCGGCGTGCCCGCGCGCGCGGCGTTGCAACAGCGATGGGAGTCCTTCGCGAAGTCACAGCTGCCGGACCTGAGCGGAAAGAAGAAGTAGTTCACCCGCCCGCTGCGGAGGAATGCGCGCCGCGCCGACTACTTCTTCGGCTCTTCTTTTTTCACCGCCGGCTTGGCGCCGCCCTTGGGGTCGAGATTCGCCATGAGGTCTTCCTGTGTGACGGTGGATTCGACGCCGTTGGCCGGCACGTTGGACTTGGCGATCCAGAGAATCGCGTTGAGCACGACCTTGCGCTGGTCGGCGTTGCCCCAGTTGAGGTGATTGTGCCCGCCGGTGAATCCGAAGCCGCGCCCGCCGTCGGCGCGCGTGGCCGTCCACATGACGTGCTGAGACGCGCCGCTCTTGACGGATTCGCGCACCGCCGGGTTGCCGCTGTGGGTGCCGTCGCCGCGGGTCATCGTGCTCGCGGGAGCCACCGCGCTGAGGATGGGCGTCACGTCCTTCATCCCGTCACGGAACCTCATGTGGAAATACCATTCGTCGTTCGTCTTGAACGGCTTCACGCCGCTGGTGACGGGGTGCTTCGGAAAGGTCTTAAAATCGCCGTCCCAGTGCGGGTTCACCGACCAGTGCGTCTCGAAGCAGCCGCCAATCCAATCGCGAAACTCGGCGTTGCCCTTCTGCGTGGTCGGCTCGACCCCGTAGTGAAGCGCGCCGAGGCCGACGCCCTTCTGCATGAGCGCGCCGATCTTCTGGAGCTTGTCGCCGTTGAGGAAGGGATGGCCGCCGCCGCCGTCGCTGTAAACCACGATGGCCGCCGCGCCCTCGAAGACCTTCTCGTCACTGACCCAGCCGTTGGTGTGGACTTCGGTGACGACGCCCTTCACGCCAGCGAGGGACTTGGCGAGCAACAGGCAACCCGCGCGGTGTTCGTGCGAGAGCGGCCCGTGGCTGGGCCGACCCGCGATAAAGATGATTTTGGTGTCGGCGGCCTGCACGGCGCACGCGGCAAAGAGGGACAACGAGAGGAGTAGTTTTTTCATGTCGGTCGCGGGTTCAGACTGAACCATGGTGGCGGGGCTTCAAAGCTGTTTGTGCATCACGCGAACCTCGCCACCAGAGGTTTCAACCTGACGTTGAGTCGCAACTTGGCGGCGTTCTCCTAGCAAACCAAACGTGAGCTCTGCGAATTGATCCCCAAACACGCCTCGCCGCTCGCGGGCAACGCATTGGCGGGGCTAACGGTCTGCGGCGGTGGCGCTCCACGAGCATCCGGGTGGCGGCACCGCACAGGGCCGGTTCACCCCGCATGGCCTAATTTAGGAGTCCTGACAGGCGCGACGAGGGAACACCTTTGAGGATTAAGCCCTCGGCGTCGGCCGCTATCACCTCGCTCAACAGTCGGTCCGAGTCGTCGCAAGTGAGAAGCAAGATGCGGGTTGTGGGCGGGAGTTGGCGCAGTTTGCCCATCCCTTTCAGGCCAGATATGCCGGGGAGCTGCACGTCGAGCAGGAGGCTATCGGGAGGTTTTTGACGCAGCTCCCGCAGCGGGCTGGCGATGTCCGGATAAATCCCGTTGCAGGCATATCGCCCGCCTTCAACCAGCAGTGTCACGCTGGCCGTGGCGAGGCGGACTTGCTCATCAATAACCGCCACCGTTGAGGTTCGCAGCGAATTGGCTTCACTGGTTTGGCGGATTCGCAGTCATCGGAGGGTGGCGGCACTCGTCGCCGGGACGACGGGGTCGGGGTCGGTAGTAGAAACGCGGGGAAGCGTGAGGCAGACGACCACGCCGGGACCACCCACCACGTTCTCCATCCAGCACTCGCCCCCGCTTTGGGCCACCAGCATGGCGATGCGCGACAGACCCAGCCCCATGCCCGGAACTTGGCCGGTCATCAACTTTTCGGCTTGGTAGTATGGCTCCCACACCTGCTGGAGCTGCTCAGAACTCAGCGTGATGCCATCATCCTGCATCCGGAAGAGGACCCGTTCTGGATTGGCGTCACGGGCGACGGTTAATCTGATCTTCGGCTGACGCTTAGGATGAAACTGGACGGCATTTTCAAAGAGTTGCACCAGGATCAAATCAACCGTTCGTTCCGACAGGGTCACTTGCAGACCCCAGACGTTGTCCGCCAGTTCGACCTCCACATCCGCCACCCCGCCCTCGACGCCGGCCACGGCGGCTGCCGCCCCGATGAGCTGGGTCAACCCCGTCAGCGAAAATCCCTCCCCCGCGAGCGGCACATTCGTTAGCTCGGCGTAGCGCAGCACCTCTTTCACCGCGTTATGCAGTCGGTCCGCGCTCCGGCCCAACAGCCCGATGAACTCGATCACTTCCGTATCGTGAATCTGCTGGATCATATCCTTCCGCAGGATATCCAAGATACCCATCACACCGGTCAGTGGGGTGGCCAGCTTGTGGGAGACGGCTCGCTCGAAACTCCATTGGTTCAGCCGGGCCTGGATGAAGTGGGTGATGTCCCGGATCTGAAGGATGATTTCTCCGCCCGGCACCCCGCTCGCCGACTGCACCCACACCTCGTGCCAGGAGGCCAACGACGTTTCCGTGGCGGGGCGGACGAGCAGGAGCGGAGGTGAAGGCGAGGCGGTGGGATGCTCCAGCCAGGTTGCCCAAGCCTTACGCGGCTCGCAGCGGAAGTGCCCGTGCAGCACTTCCATCAGGTGAATGTCCGGCTCCGCATCCGCGCCGGGCTGCAGTTGCAGCAGCGTCCTGGCGGCGCGGTTCAGATAACGCACGCAGAGCAGCGAGTCCACGACCAGCACCGCGTCCTGCGAATTGTCCACCAGCCACTGGGAACGCTCGCGGCCAGCCAGCAACTTCCGGTAACGGCTCAGGCCGGTGATGGTGCGCACGCGCGCGCGCAGCTCGATCGAGTCGAACGGCTTTTGGATGAAGTCATCCGCCCCGGCCTCGATGCCTTTGAGCCGCGAATTCCGGTCGTCCAAGGCCGTGAGCATCAGCACGGGGATTTCCGCGAGGGCGGTGCTGGAGCGAATCCGCCGACACACCTCGAACCCGTCCAACTCCGGCATCATGACATCCAGCAGGATCAGGTCGGGCATCAACGCGCTCGCCCGGCGCAGGCCTTCTGCTCCCGAACTGGCGAAGGCGAGCCGGTGCTGCGGGTTCGTCAGGAGGTTCTCCAGGGTTTCGCGGATGCGGGCGTCATCATCCACCACCAGGATGGTGGTGACGGGCGGTTGAGCGGTGTTCATGAGTGTGATTCTTCCAACAGTTGATGCATTTCGATGTTCAGCGCCGACATCGCAACGGGCTTGCTGATGTAGCGGTTCGCGCCAACGGCCAGGCACTTCTCGCGGTCCTGCGGCATGGCGAGGGCGGTCAGCGCAATGATCGGAATGGAGCCGCCGTGGGGCAAGCTCCGAATCCGGCGGATGGCTTCCAAGCCGTCGATTCCCGGCATCTGGACATCCATAAGAATGAGGTCGAACCGATCCGGTTCGACCAGAGCGATGGCTTCCAAGCCGCTCCGGGCGGTCGTCACCTGCCAGCGTTTGGCCGTGAGGTAATCCATGTGTGCCTCAAGGTTAGCTTCGTGGTCATCCACCAGCAGGACGCGGAACTGGGGTGGCTCGAGCCGCGGCGGGCGGCCGGCGTGGTCGCCGTTGTCCAAGCTGTCGGACGAGAGCTGAGGAGGCATTTCCCTAAGCGGGAGGATGGCCGCGAAACAGGAGCCTTGGCCCACGGTGCTTTCGACGGTGAGGCGGCCGCCGTGCAGTTCCACCAGCCGCCGCGCCAAGGCGAGTCCCAGCCCGGTGCCCTCGTAGTTAAGGTTCAAATCACTCCGGTGCAGTTGCTTGAAGGGTTGGAACAGCTCCGCCAACCCCTCAGGCGAGATGCCGATGCCGGTGTCGGTCACGCTGAAGCGCACGCTCTGCCCATCGTCCTCGGCGCTCACGGTCAGGCGCACCGCGCCCTTGGCCGGCGTGAACTTTACGGCGTTGCCCAGGAGGTTCAGCAGGATTTGCCGGAGCCGGCGCTCGTCCGCTCGCACGAAGCCCACGGATGGGGCGGACAAAAAGGTCAGCTCCACGCCCTTGGCTTCGGCGAGGGGCAGCACGATCTCCAGCACGGCTTGGCTGGCGCTGGCAACGGAGACCGGCTTCAGATCCAACTCCAGCATCCGGGCATCTATCTTGGCGAGGTCCAGGATGTCATTGATCAAGCCCAGCAGGTGCTGGCTGCTGCTGGCGATGATCTCGACGCTCCGCTGCTGTCCCAACGACAAGGGGCCGTGGATTTTCTCGGCGAGCACATCCGTCATGCCGAGCATGGCCGTGAGCGGGGTCCGCAACTCGTGGCTCATGTTGGCCATGAACTCGTCCTTCAACCGGGCGGCAGCTTCGAGTTGCTCGTTGGCCTGCCGCAGTTGCTCCGACCGGATGAGTAGCTCCGCGTTGATGGTTTCGAGCCGCTCCCGGGACGCCTCCAGTTCGGTGATGTCACTGCCGATGCAGATCAAATACCCATCCGGCAGGGTCTGTAGGGAGAGGCGCTTGGTAAAGGTGGAGCCGTCCCGCCGCTGGGCGACCGTGGCGCCGCTCCAGTTCCCCGTGCGCAGCAGCGCCGGGCGTGCGTAGCGCTCCAGGTAGGCTTGCTCGGTCGAGCCGTAGAGCTCCTGCCACGGCCGGCCGATCAACTCCTCGGGATGAGAGTAGCCGAACATTTTCGCCTGCGCGCGATTCACGTAGATGAACTGGTCCTCCTTCAAGAGGCACACGCTCTCGCGGGCCACATCCAAAGCCGACCGCAGCAGCGCGTTCTCAGCGGACAAAGTTAAAGCCATAAGAATCTCAAACCATAAAATGGAGTTCGGGCACCACCCTGACACACCCCTACCGATCGCGATATACCACAAACGGGTGATTACCTATCTGCTTGTCCGCATCCCTTCGCCATTACCCGGCGCTGCTGCTCCCCCCACCGCTTCGCCTACCCCGTTCGGGGGAGAGACCGAAGGAACGCGCTCCGCCACACTCCAGAGCATGACCACCTAGTTTGACTCAACTCGTTGACCCCGGGCCTTCACGCACCAACGCAAATCCACCCATGAAAACCATGCAGAGAATCGGCGCAGTCATCTTCGCGCTCTTGGCGTTATGCGCGGCCTACGCCTACTACGCGCAACTATCCGAGGCCGAAGGCCAAGTCAGTCGCAGCCCAGCTCTGGTTTGGCCCCGTTAAGCCCGAATTCCCAAGTTGAGCCGCGAAAGGGCGCAAAGAACACACAGGAGCCGAGCTGAAGATGGCAAGCGGCGGGGAAATTCCCGCCCGGTCCGTTTTCTTACCAGAAGCTTGGTTTTGCGCTTTTGCTGCCCTTTCGGGGCAAAAATCCATTTCGGAATTCGGATTGCGTCCGTGCCCAGCACAACCGCACGGCGGTGGGTGCTAACCTGAAAGTGGATCCGCCCCTACTGCCAGCACGCCGCCCTTCCGCTCCGCGCCCCGCCCTGCTACGTTGCGCGCCGTCCTGATTTGAAAGCCCTCATCGCCAATCCCAAGCACAAGGCCCAGCGCGTCTTCCTCGTCGGTGTGGAACTCAAGGCCGGCACGCAGTGGGAAACCTCCGACTCCATGGCCGAGCTGGCCGAGCTGGCCCGCACCGCCGGCTCGAAGATCGTCGGCGAAGGCATACAGAAGCTCGAATCCATCAGCCCAGCCACCTTCATCGGCACCGGCAAAGCGGGGGAATTCGCCGCCACCTGCCGCGAGTTGAACGTGGACACGGTCATCTTCGACGATGAGCTTTCGCCCGCGCAGACGCGCAACTTGGAAAAGGTCTTTGACTGCACCGTCCTCGACCGCACCGCGCTCATCCTCGACATCTTCGCCCAGCGCGCCCGCACCCGCGAAGGCAAGCTCCAGGTCGAACTCGCACAGCTTCAGTATCTCCTCCCGCGCCTCACCCGCTACTGGACGCACCTCTCGCGTCAGCGCGGCGGCGTGGGCGCGATGGGCGGCGAGGGCGAATCCCAGCTCGAAGTGGACCGCCGCAAAATCTCCGAGCGCATCTTGAAGCTCGACGAGGAACTCACCCTCGTCCGCCGCCAACGCGCCACGCAACGCGCCGGCCGCCAGCGCAACCAGTGGCCGCTCGCCTCCATCGTCGGCTACACCAACGCGGGCAAGTCCACGCTCTTCAACAAGCTCACCGGAGCCACCGTCCTGGCCGAAGACAAGCTCTTCGCCACACTCGACCCCACCACGCGCCGCCTGTGCCTGCCGACGAACCAGAACGTTTTGCTTTCCGACACCGTGGGCTTCATCCGCAAGTTGCCCACGCGCCTGGTCGAGGCGTTCAAGGCCACGCTCGAGGAAGTGGTCGAGGCCGACCTGCTCCTGCACGTCGTGGACTGCTCACACCCGCAGGCTGAGGACCAAATCCGCGCCGTGAATGCGGTGCTCGAGGAAATCCACGCAGGAGACAAACCCATCCTCCTCGTGCTCAACAAAATTGACCGCGCTGAACCCGACTTAGTCGCGCGCTGGCTGATGCAGCACCCGCGCGCCGTGGCCCTTTCGGCGCGCACGGGCGAGGGTTTCGAGGCGTTGATGAGCGAGTTGGGCACCGCGCTCCGACCCGTGCGCAACTACGTCGAACTGGCCATTCCGCACGACCAATCCGCCGTCATTGCGATGCTCCACGAGGTGGCGCAAATCGTGGAGCGCGACTACAGCGGCGAAGCCGCGCGCTTCAAAGCCCGCATCCCGCCGCACCTGCACGCGGAGTTTGCGAAGTTTGTGGTGAAGGAATTGTGAGCGGATAGATGGTAGCCATGCGCGGACTCCCACTGGCTTAGCGTCGCCCCGCCTTTAAAGCCCAGCGCCCGCGTGCATCACAGCCGCTCCGCCAGCGCCGCACTGCTCGCGGCCATGACTTCCTTGTGCAGCGAGTTCCCGTGCGCATCAATCGTGACCACGGCGGGGAAGTTCTCGATTTCCAGTTCCCAGATGGCCTCGGGCGAGCCGAACTCCTCCGCGAAATAGACATTGCGCACGCGCTTCACGCACTCGGCCAGCACCTGCGCCGCGCCGCCGATGGCGTGCAGATAAACGCAGCCGTGTTCCTTGCAGGCCGCGAGGGTCTTCTCGCCCATGCCGCCTTTGCCGATGACGCCGCGCACGCCGAAATCGCGGATGATCTGCCACTGATACGGCTCCTCGCGGATGGACGTGGTGGGGCCGGCGGCGGTGCAGCGATAGGAGCCATCGGCCTGCTTCATCATCACCGGGCCGCAGTGGTAGATAATGCCATCACGGAGCGAGACGCCCGGCGGCAGCGCGCCGCCCTCGTGCAGATACTTGTGCACCGCGTCGCGCCCGGTGAAGACGATGCCGGAGATGAGGACCTCCTCGCCAACTTTGAGCGCGCGGACTTGGGCTTCGGTGAAGGGGAAGGTGAGAGAAATCATAATCGAATTAATAGAGCCACGAGTTGATCGCCCCCTCCGCGCCCAGCACCACACCCTGCCGGCGATAGGCCCAGCACATGTAGCTCACGCTCACGAAGAACGACGCGGGGACGCGGTTGGCCGCGCAGATTTTCACGCCGAGCAACGTCGTCTTGCCGCCGAAGCCCATCGGGCCGATGCCCAGTTCGTTCGCGGTCTTCAAGATGTCTTGCTCCAACGCGTCGAGTTCCGGGTTCGGGTTGCGGTCGTCGAGGAGGCGGAGGAACTGCTGCTTGCTGAACTCGTAGCCCGTCGCGCGGTCGCCGCCGATGCACACGCCCAGGATGCCCGGGCCGCAGCCCTTGCCCTGCGCTTGGAGCACGGCATCGAGGATGACTTTGCGGCAGCCGTCGAGGTCGCGGTTGGCGTGGAGCTTCTCAGCGGGCAGGGAGTATTGCGCGCCGACGTTTTCGCAACCGCCGCCCTTGAGCACGAGCCGCACGGCGATTTCCGGCGAGCGATGCTGGTGGAAGTGGATGGCCGGCGCACCAGGGCCGAGGTTCGTGCCGTCGTTCTTGCCGGTGAGGGAATCCACGGAGTTTTGGCGGAGGTAACCAATCTTCGTCGCCGCCTTCACCGCCTCGCGCGCGGCTTCCTCGCAGGCGATTTGGTCAAAGTTGACGGGGCAATCCACGTAGAAGATCACGCTGCCCGTGTCCTGGCAGATGGGCTGCGACTTCCGCTTCGCCAGCTCGATGTTCTGCTCGATGATCTTCAACGCACTGGCAGCGATGGTGCCCTTCTTCTCATTCTCCAACGCGGTGACGAGCGCGCGGTTCACGTCGTCAGGCAGCTCGGCGGAAGTCCGGCGAATCAACTCCACCAGCGAGTCTTTCAAAGCATTCATGTCAGGTCACGGTAGGAACCGGGCAGGGGCGTGTCAACGTGCCGAGGCGGGCGAACAGCCGACGGTTCACCTTCGCGATGACACTACTTCCCCTCCGCCAGCCGGCCCGGCTCGCGCACGCCGCTGCCTTTGCGTTGCGTGAGCGAGTCGCCGAGTTCTGCGCGCGCCTTCTCCGCGAGGGCGAGGAGGCGCTGAACGACAGCGGGATTCGAGGAGGCCACATCGGTCTTTTCCCCCACATCGGCGTGCAGGTCGTAGAGCTGCGGCTCGGTGATTTTGGCGGGTGCATATTTTGCCGGGATGCCGTCCGTGCCCCCGGGCTGGCCCGCCAGCGTGCGGAAGCCGTGTGGGAGTTGCAGCTTCCAGCGGCCATCGGGGGTGAACATCGCCTGCAGCTCGTTCTGCGCGTAGTAGCTCCAATAGGCCTCATGCGGGTTCTTCGCGCCGGGCGTGCCAACGAGGAGCGGCCACACGTCGAGACCATCAATTTTGTGCTCCGGAAGTTTCGCGCCGATGAGCTGCGCGAAAGTCGGCAGCAGATCAATGGTCATGAGCATCTCGCCGCTGCTCGTGCCGGCGGGGAGCTTGCCCGGCCAGCGCATGAGACACGGGACGCGCGTGCCGCCTTCCCACGCCGTGCCCTTGCCCTCACGCAACGGCCCCGCGCTGCCGGCGTGCGTGCCGTAACTCAGCCACGGGCCGTTGTCGCTGGTGAAGACGACGAGGGTGTTGTCATCGAGGCCGTGCTTTTTCAACGTGTCGAGAACTTGCCCGACGGACCAGTCAATCTCCTGTATCACGTCGCCGTAAAGGCCCGCGCCGGACTTGCCCTTGAACTTGTCGCTCACGAAGAGCGGGACGTGCGGCATCGAGTGCGCGAGGTAGAAGAAGAAGGGCCGGTCCTTGTTCTTGGCGATGAACTTCACCGCGCGCTCGGCATACCACGTCGTGAGGTTCGGCTGCTTCTCCGGCGTGATGTCGGGGTCAATCACCTTGTCGCCCTCGATGAGCGGCAGGGGCGGATACGCGCCCTTCTTCGCCTCCGGGTGATGCGGCCACATGTCGTTGGAGTAAGGCAGGCCGAAGTATTCGTCGAAGCCGTGCCGCACCGGGAGGAACTGCGGGTGATGGCCGAGGTGCCACTTGCCCGCCATGCCGGTGGCGTAGCCCTTCTGCTTGAAGACCTCGGCCATCGTCATTTCGTTCGCGTGGATACCGATGCGCGAACTCGGCCCGAGCGCACCGTGGATGCCGACGCGGTTGTTGTAACAGCCAGTGAGCAGCGCGGTGCGCGACGCGGAACAGACCGCCTGCGAGACATGGAAGTTGGTGAACTTGCGGCCTTCCTTCGCCATTCGGTCGAGGTGCGGCGTGGTGTAGGCTTTGCAGCCGAACGGGCCGATGTCCGCGTAGCCGAGGTCGTCGCAGAAGATGACGACGACGTTGGGCAAACGCGGCACGGGCGCGGCGGCAACAGTCGCGGCGAGCACGAACACGACGAGGAGGGTGCGAAGTAATGCAGTCATGGGGTGAGCGGCAGATGGTGGGTTCAGTAATCTTGGTAGCGCGCGTGCCCAGCGGCGACGAGGGCGTCGTTGACGTTCAACGGCGCGGCGGTGGGTTGCTCCAGCCAGATTTCAGCGAGGTAGCGGCCGTATTTCTCGCGCCGGTCTTTGATGGTTTGCAGGAGCACATCCTTGCCCTCGACGAGGGACTTGAGGTGGTCGCGCGCGGCCTTGCCTTTCGCCTCGTCCGCACCGCGTAACTCCGGCGTGTTGATGCGGTGGAGCCGGAGCTTCTCGCCGCGCACCCAAACGCCGAGCCCGAGGTCAATGTCCGCCGTGCAGGTGTCCCCATCGTAAACAGCGGTGATGTGGGCGCGATACTGGAAGAGCTGCGTGGGCGGCGCGCTGGTGGGGGGTGGCGTGGGCATGAGGGCAGCGTAGAAAACCAACCGTTTGGGAACAAGCGCGATTGCGCCGAGATGGTGCACGGCCTCGACTTCGCGCTGCCGGCAGACCCATTCTGTGCGCATGAATTACTGGCTCGTGAAATCCGAACCGGCGGCCTACTCGTGGGCGGCCTTTGTGAAGGACGGCGGCACGGCATGGACCGGGGTGCGGAATTATACTGCGCGCCTAAACTTGCGGGCGATGAAGCTCGGCGATCGCGTGTGTTTCTATCACAGCGTGACCGGCAAGGAAGTTGTCGGCATCGCGCAGGTGACGCGCGAAGCGTATCCCGACGCGACGGCGGAGGAAGGCGACTGGTCGTGCGTGGACCTCGCGCCGGTGAAGGCGTTCGTGAAACCCGTCCCGCTCGAAGTCATCAAGTCGGATGCGTTGCTGGCTGGCATCCCGTTGGTTCGACAGTCACGCCTCTCGGTCTCGCCGCTGACGAAGGAGCAGTTCGCCCGCGTGCTGGCGCTGGGTGGGACAAAAGTTTGAGCGGACACGCGGAGTTGTGGGAGCTTGCGCCAAGAACTGCCGACTTCATCTCGCGTTGGGCGTAGCGGTGCTTTGCCTCGGAGTGGCGTGCGGAACGACGCGGACAGAGTGAACCCCACCGGCGGCCTCCCGTTCAGGCCTTGTATTCCACGAGCACGCCGTATTCGGTGACCGGGGTCGTGGTCTCCTTGCCCTCGGCGTCCTTCTGCTTGAACTGCTGCGTGTATTGGATGCCGGTGAGGCTGATGATGTCGTCCTCGTGATGCTGGGCGAGGAAGCTGGACACGACTTCGTCGAAGTTGTCTTTCCCATCCTTCACGTGCTCATGGTGACGGAAGGTTTTCATCCGCAGTTTCTTGACCGTCTTAGCCGCGACGTTGAGCGAGGGGGCGACGTTCTTGATGATCTTCGCCTCAGGGAAGCTGCCTTGCGGGATGGTCGGAATGCTTTCCTCCTCGGCCTCTGCTGCCGCGTTGCTGCCGCTGGGCGTGGGGATGATGAGGACTTCCTTGCAGCCGGGGCACTCGATCTCCTGACCGATGCCAGACTCGTCAATGCTCAGTTCGAGGTTGCAGAAGGGACAGTTGAAGGAAAATTCGGCCATAGCGTGCTTGGGTTTCTGTGTTGGCGGCGACGTTAAGCGGGGGCCAGCGGCCAATCTAGCCAAAAGTGCTACGGGGATTTCCGCAGCCGGTGCGCACACGTCCGACCCCCGCTCCGAAGAGTTGGGGTGCGTATTGACTCACGGCTAAATGTTACCGGGGGCAGGGGACCGTCAGGTCTTCGTTGACTCACGATCTAGTTTACCCAAGGCAGTGAAGAATTTCTTCAGCTTGGCCTCAATCCTTTTCTTCAACTCGTAGGGATCCATCCCGGCGTG
>CALQJI020000038.1 GCA_943330855.2 Klebsiella pneumoniae | reverse complement strand
CGTGACCGCTGACAGAAGGCAAATCCCGTGAATTGAGCAGGTTGGAAACATTCTCTTCCACTATTCGGCCTAACTGATGAGGGGGCAACGCTTGAGAGTTTTTATCGTAAGAGCTCCACCTTGACACGGTAGGGGTCGCAGGTTCGAAACCTGCACCGCGCACCACCTTCTTTAGCTCTTCGTTCAAGGTGCGGGCCTGCTCTTCCAATGTGCTCGCCTTTATCTTGAGGATGGCGTCGAAGCGTTGCTCAAGCGCTTCGTTGAGAATCTCGGAGACCTTAAGCCCCAAACGGCTTGCAAACGCGAGGCGTTGCTCATTCTCTGGCCACGGCATGAATGAGCGTTAGCTGTATTGTTTACAGTTGCGGACGAACGCACTCTTTCGGGCGGCGAACGCGACCGCAGCAATGACGATGAGGGACACAAAGGCGGTGCCGCCGTAGAACTTGATAATTTCTTTCATGGTGTGAAGCCGGACGATGACGTGTGAAGACTCACTGCTGGCCGCAACGTGTCTGGCCGGCGGGCACACGCTGGCGACGAACAACGCCCGGCACTTTGAACCGGCCAAGCAGTTCGGGCTGGACGTGGTAAACCCCTTGACCGTCTAAAACACCCGCCCGGCGCGGAGCTGGCCGGGCGGGTGTTTTGAACGGTTGGCTACTCCAATCCGAGCATTTGCTTGAAGAGTTCGTAAACGACCCGGCGGCGCTCGGCAAACACCACGTCGAAGGATGGCCCGGACTCGCTCGCCTCCGCCTTCAAAATCATCCGGTATCCACTCACCCGGACCTTGTAGAAGCCTTCCAGTTCGTCCGTGAGCGGCACGGGGAAGGTTTTACCCTCGGCAATGTCTTGCAACGCCTCGCGGAGCATCCTGCGCGGCTCTGGCGGCTGGCGACGGATGAAGTCAGCCGGTTGCTGGTCAAGGGTGAGTTTAGTTTTCATCTAGCACGCTCAAAGGGAGCCGGGCGGACTTCCCCGCCTTGGCCCGGTTAATGGCGCTCATCGCCTCGGGGTTGGACAGAATCTCCAGTTGCTCGAACAGCTCGGCCATGCGTTCGCGGGGAACTACGAACGCGGTTACTTCTCCATTACGGGTTACTGCCACTGTTTTGCCGCTGCGGCAAACAGCCGGAAACTGCGCCTGAGCCTGAGAGATGGATAACGTAGATTTCATCTTTCAAGCTACATATACCCGCCCGATTTAGAAGTCAATTAAAGACCCCATCTTGGAACACTGAATCGCCCCTCCTCTCGTCCATCCTGTCCGAAAATCCGACGGTGAGGCGAACGCGAACGCGAACGCGAACGGCATTTTAGGCGAACAAACGGGGCAAAACCCCTGTATTTGAGGAGGACTACGGACGCGGCAAAGTGTCACTGCGTGCTATCTCCCCAGAAAGCGCGTCCCGGTTATCGTCTGGGCGTCACGGTTCGCAGTGTAGTAACCGGGCAGTCGGTGGACAAACCCCCACCCTCCCGTTGAACCCCGCGAAGTGTGCCAAGTAGTCAAACGGCGGGGCCTTCGCGTGGTTTTGTTCGTGGGTTTACGACGTGGCCAAGCGCGGGCCGGGGCGCAAAGTCTTCCATTGCGACGAAGCCCACAATTTCCGGCCCACGCGCTCCGATATGCTCCCCGCCTACTTCTCGCGCATCCTCCGCGAAGGGCGGGCGGAGGACTTGGAAGTGCTGCTCTCGACGCAGTTCCCGAAGGATTACGCGCGCATCGTGCGCAACTCGGTGACGGAATGGGTGATGTTCAACACCGTGGAGCGGGACGAGCTGGACGCCGTGCGCCCCTACTTCCCCGGCGTGGACCGCGCGGCGAAGCTCCGCCCAGGGGAATTCCTCGCGGTGAATCGCCACTCCGGAGCGGAGCTGGCCGGGCGGGTTTTTTAAGCTCTGAGTTTGGCGAGCAACTGCTTTCCGTCCGCTTCCAAGGGCGGAAAAACTTCCAAGCCTTCCGCTTCGGCCACGGCTTTTAGCCGTTCGTCGAACGAAAGGAACAGGGTCGATCCCGCAAGCCGAGCTGAGGCTAGAACGGCCATGTCGGACGTGCCCAGTGTGGCCTTGTGCGCGTAGCGTTCCATCAGAGAAAGCGTGTCTCGGCGGACCAGCGACCAGTTCATCGGGTCAACGTAGAATCGCCCTTGGAATCCCGCTTCCAACTCCGCCCATTCCGGTGGGTTGGCTTCGCCCGTGATACGGGAGAACACGTTGCGCGCCTCCAACAAAACCACCTCGGACAATCCCAGCATCGTTTTGTCACGTCGGTGGAAGCGCGTTACGGTCGCTTGCCGGGCGCGGTGATCTTCGGTATGCAGGAACATCGCCCGGAGCCAGTTGGTGTCTGCGAAGTTCATCGTCCGGCCTTCCTGATTTCGTCCGCGTAGCACTTGGGGAAAGTGCGGCGCGGCTTGTCGAGGAAGTCCGTCCAATCCACCGGCCCAGCGCCGACGGCGGACTGGAGTAGGTGCAAGGCTTCTTTCTCTTTGCTGCGGTGGTTGCGCGCCGCACTGCGGGCCAGCGCGGCGTTCAGTTCGTCCGTCACTTCGCGTATCAAGAGTGTCGGCATATCTAATTGATAGCACTTTGAAGGCTCATTTCAAGGCAAAATAGCCCCCATCTTGGAACACTGAATCGCCCCTCCTCCCGTCCATCCTGTCCGAAAATCCGACGGTGAGGCGAACGCGAACGGGAACGCGGACGGCGTTTTAGGCGAACAAACGGGTCAAAACCCCTGCATTTGAGGTGGACGACGGACGCGGCGAAGTGTCAGCGCGTGCCATCTCCCCAGAAATCGCGTCCGGGTTATCGTCTGGGCGTCACGGTTCGCAGTGTAGTAGCCGGGCAGTCGGTGGACAAACTCGCATAAACCCACTCACCCTCTGGATGCCCTTTGACCACGTAAAGGAGCGGGCGACATGGCACAACATCAGCGATTGCAGGCCCTGAGCTAACTGCCAATCAGGGCGTTACCACGTCGCGCTTAAAGCGCTGGGCAAAATGAGTAGTTATTTGCGGAGCGCTGCGCTGGGCTTCACATCGTAGCAGAGAAGCACGTCCATGTCGCGGAGGTAGAGCTTGCCACCGGCGATGACGGGGTGCGCCCAACTGTTCTTGCCGCTGCGGTCGGGCTGCTCGAACCGGCCCTTCTCCACGTAGCCGGTGGTCGTGGCCTCGACGAGGGCGACGGTGCCTTTGCCGCCTTCGCTGCGGCAGTAGAAGTGGCCGTCGGCGTAGGCGACCGCGCCCTTGCCCACACCGCCGTTCTTCCAGGCGACTTCGCCGGTGCTCAATTTCATGCAGGTCCAGCCGCCGTTGTCGGAATGTCCGTAGAGATGCTGGCCAACGAGGATGACCCCGCCGTGGTGGTTCACGATGTTCTTGTTCGCATAAACCTCCTCGGTGCCGATGACGCTGCTGTCGGGCTTGAGCTTGAAGAGATTGCAGCCAACGCCGTAGCCGGAGGTGACGAAGACGAGGTCGCCGCTCAGGACGGGCGTGGGGATGCTGGCGGTCGCGCCCTTGCGCGGCGCGCGCCAGAGCAGGTTGCCGGTGGCGGCATCGATGCCGGCGACGCTAGACTCGGTGAACTGCACGTAATGGCGCTTGCCGCCGAAGTCCGAGGGCACGATGGACGAGTAAGCCGCGCTGTCCGTCCACTGCTTGCTCTGCCAGAGGAGCGCACCGGTCTTCTTGTCGAGGGCGACCATCGCGCCCTGCTTGCCGCCGGGAGTGAGCAGAACTTTGTTGCCATCCACGAGCGGGCTTTCGGTGTAGTTCCAGCCAGCGAAGCCACCGCCGAAATCCTTCTGAAGGCTCTTGCTCCACTGCACCTTGCCCGTCTTCGCGTCGAGACAGACGAAGTCGCCGAACTGGCCGAGCGCATAGACGAGGCCGCCGTCAATCGCCGGCGTGCAACGCGTGCCGGGATAGTTGCCGCCGGGCTTGCCGATGGTTTCGGACTGCCAGAGCTCCTTGCCCTTCAGGTCGAAGGCCAGCACGCGTGCGCCGTCCGGGCCGTCGCCCATCGTGATGACGCGTCCGTCAGCGACGGAGACAGCGGAGTAGCCGGTGCCGAGGCCCGTGGCCTTCCACGCGAGCATCGGGCCTTCCTTCGGCCAAGCTTTGAGCAGGCCGGTCTCGGTGGAGATGCCATCGCGCTTCGGGCCGCGCCAAGTGGGCCAGTCGCCCGGCGCGGCGGGGGCGTTGAGGAGCGTGGTGAGGAGGAGGAGTGAGGGCAGGAGCGTGGACAGGTTCATATTATTTGTATGAGGACTGAAACTAACGGGATTGGAAATGGAAACGCGGAAGAACGGACGCGAGATTTCGCACTGGAGCGCGGACGCCCACGTCCGAAGCAAAGCGAGCCCAGGCGTAGGCGTCCGGGCTCCAAGGAAATGGCCTGGGAAGGGAAGTTCACAACTCCTACTTGGCTGCCTTGGGCTTCTCGACGGCGGCGACCTTTAGCACCAGCGTCTGGTCCACCTTGATGGTCTGGCCGTTGAGCTTGAGTTCGGCTTGGAGCGTGAGCTTGTGCTCGCCGGGCGTGGCGTCGGGCTTGGTTTCCAGAGTGAGCTTCGCGTCGGTGCCATTGAGCGGGATGGTGAGCTTGGCGGCGGAGATGCCCTTCGCGCTGGCGGGCACGACGAGGTTCACGTCCACGGGGTCCTTGAAGTCGTAGAGGCGCGCGAGCTTCACGGGGATTTCCACCTTGCCGCCCTGGGAAAGGGACTGCGCGGCTGGCTCACTGAGCGTGATGGGCGCGGCGGTGACTTTGAGCGTGATGGGCAGCGAGTAGAACGCGGCGTCCACATCGCGCGGCTTGGACTTGTCGGTCATTGCCTTCATCGCGGTCTGCGCGGCGGTCTTCTTGGCTTCGGCTTCCTTGGCCTTGGCTTCCGCGTCCTTCACGGTTTTGTCGGCGGCGGTCTTGGCCTCGGGGGGAGCGGTGACTTTGGCGGCGGCGTCCTTCGCTTCCTTCGCGGCTTTCGTGGCGGCGGCGGCTTCTGTGTCAGCGGCTTTCGACGCGGCTTCGGCGGCTTTCGACGCGTCCATGTAGGGGCGCATCTTGCCCTTCGCGCGGGTCTGGAGCCAGAAGGTGTGCTCGCCGGGCGCGAGCTTCTGCTCGGCGAGATTCAACACGAGCTGGATTGAGGTGGTGTTGGTGCCGCCGGCCAGCTCGGGGATTTTCTCCAGTTCCTTGTTGCCCGTGACCTTGAGCTTCACGTCGGTCTTGAAGTCCGCGCGGCGCGTGAAGTTGACCGGAATGAGCAGCTTGTTGAACACGCAGGTCTCCAGCGGCTGCTTGGCCTCCATCGCGAAGGTCAGCGGCGCGGACTCGCGGTCCGTCACGGCGATGGGGAAGCTGCGCGCGAGCCGCGTGTGCGGGGCTTCGGTCGTGTTGTTGTCCGTCGCCATGTCCCAATTCACCGTGGTCAAGCGCGCCTCGCGGACGAGCTGCGTGTTGCCGACCTTGGCGGTGCCGTTGATTTTAATTTCGGCGAGCGCAGCGGGCGCGTCGTCCTTCGCGGCGAGGAAGAGGCTGATGGAATTCGACGTGGCGGGGATGCGCACGGCCCCGGCAGTCACGCCGGCGGGCAAGCCCGAGACGGTCACGTTGATGTCTTCCTTGAAACCATCGCGGCGGAACACGAGCAGCTTGATGGGCAGCGCCTCACCGCGCCACAGCGACGACGCGCTGGTGACCACATCAGCGGGGGCCTTCTTCGTCGGCGCAGAGTCGGGCACAGCGACGAGGCGGAAGTCCGGCGACTCCTTGCGCAGCGTGAGCAGATACACGTTACGCGGGCTGGCGACGGTGCGCCCGAAGAGGTCGCGGATACCGAGGCGGAACGAGCCATCCTCCTTCGCCTCAAAGCGGCCAACGGGGTCACGGTGTGCGGTGTTGAACTCCGGTCCGCCGGCGTTCGCCACGGACTCGGTCAGCTCCTGCACGTCGGCGAACGTCTCCTCGCCCTTGTCATTCTTCGTCGCCTTCTGGATGACGACATGCGGCGCGGTGGGCAGGCCGAGGCGGTGCGACGTGACCTCCAGCCAAAACGCGTCGCCCTTTTTCGCATCAAAGGCGAACCAGTCGCGGTCGTTCGGCGTGGCGAACTGGCCGGCGATAGTGCCGGGCAGGGAAACGGCCTGTGCCTTGTCCGGCGAGTTGTTCGGCTCCACCTCGGTGATGACGGAGCCGTTCGCGAAGGTGAGCAGCGCCGGATTCGAGAGCGCGCCGCTCGCGCCCTTCACCCGATACTCGAAGCCATCCAGGCCCGCGCTCGCGCCGCCAAGCGAGAGCGTCGTGGCGAGGCGTTGGCGGGCCACCGGGTCGGCGGGTGCGGTGAGGTCCACGGTGAGTTGGTCGAGCACCTTGCCATCCACGGCGAACTTCGAGGGTGAGCCACCGGGCAGATTGCGACCGAAGACCGTGACCTTCGCCGCCTTCCCTTGCTCCGCCGCTGGGGGAAACACGAAGTCAATCTGCGGCCCAGTCGTGACCGTGAGCCGGTAGAAATATTGGTCACCGCCACGGAAGACGAAGTCGTAAACCTTCACGATGAGCGTGCCATCCGCCGCCGCCGTGTGGTCGAGCAGACCGCCCAGCCGCGCGCGTTCCAGCTCGCGGCCATCGGGCGCGAGCAGCAGCAGTGCAGCCGCCGCACGCGAGTCGAGTTCGCGCGCCGCGCAGGTCACGAGGATGCGCTGGCCCTTCTTGACGGTGAGTTTATAGAAGTCGGACGCCTGACTGTCGGTGCGTCCGTTCACCGTGGATTCCAAGGCCACTTCCTGTGCGGTCTCCGGCGTGCCGTTACCGCTCTTCTCGATGACCTCCGCGAGCGTGCCGACGGCAAATGCGCGCGGGTTCGACAGCCCAAAGCGCCCCAGCACGCGCGCTTCGTAAGCTCCCGGCGGCACGTCGCCCGCCACGGTGATGGCGAACTGATTAGCCGCCGCGAGCGCCTTCGCGGTGATTCCGGGGTGGTTGAAGCGGAGTTGCGCCTCGTCCATTTCCGCGCCGGTCACGGCCACATCCACCGTGGAGCCGAGCTTCGCGCCGGGCGGGAAGACGGTGTGGAGCTTGGGCTGCGGGAGCTGGGCAGACGCCACGAGCGCGGAGGTAAGCAGGGCGGCGGCGAGGAGTGGTTTGGTCATCACGAGTCGGGGAAGTTTGAACTGAAGTGCGCAGTGCATTTTATTTATAGTGAAACACAGACGGAGGCTGGCGCGGGGGAATTGAAGGAGAAATTGGTTAATGGAGGAGAGAAGATTGATGGGAGGCTGCGCTCCCTCGTCCTCTACCTTCCATCATCTCTCCTCATGCCCGCTGCTCGTGATTCCCACTCGCCCAATTCGGAGGCCCGTGCATAATCCTCGCGGCCTGCTAATGAACAACCCGCGCCAACACGCATCCTCAGCCCTCCTGGCATCGTTGGCCGGTGCTCGATTCCTTTGGCTTGCGGTCGCGCTGGCTGGCCTGTCGGTCGAGGTCGGTCGCGCTGCGGACTCGGCTGGAAACCGTCGCACCCAACTACTCGGGGGCGAGGGCATCGCGTTCACCGTCAGCCAGACCGAGGCGGAACGCACTCTTCCCGCGAGCTGGCTCGCCGAGGCGGCGCGCCGGGGCGCGGCGGTCAACGTGAGCCGCGCGGTTTTCACCGGCCCGTTGGACCTGCGCCATGCGGCGGTGACAAACCGCTTTCGGCTGAACGACTGCGTGTTCAAGGATGCTGCCGACTACTCGTTCGCTGTTTTCGAGCAGGGCTTTGATTTCTCAGACTGCCAGTTTGCGGCGGCCGCCGACTTCACCGGGGCGCTGGCGCGGCGTGCGGTGCTGCTGCGCGGGACTGCTTTTTCCGGTCCTGCAATTTTCACGGACGCGACGGCGCAGGATGTCTTCCTCGTGCAGGGCGCGGCGTTTCTGGGCAAGGAAACCAAGTTCAACCGAGCAACATTTCTGAAGTCGGTGGGTTTCGGTCCCGCGCCGGGCCAGCCTGCAGCCTCGTTCAGCGGGAGTGTCACGTTCGAGGCCGCGCGGTTCGCGGGTGCGGTGGATTTCAACCGCGTGCGCTTCGGCGGGGCGGCCAGCCAGACGGTGTTCAAAGAGGTGCGTTGCGAGCGCGCGGCGACGTTTCGCGGGGCGGAGTTTCGCGGGGCAAGCACGTTCGGCAGTGCGGTGTTTCTTGGTGGCGTGGCGTTCGGGCCGGAGGGTGAAGGGCCGGGGGCTTTGCCCGCTGTGAGGTTTGTTGGCACGGCGGATTTCGCGGGGGCGCAGTTCGGCGGCGAGGCGGATTTCACGCAGGCGCAGTTCCTCCGGCCTACGCTGGTGAGCTTCGATGGCTGCGCGTTCAAGGACCACGCCAAGTTCGGGCAGGCGAAGTTCACGGGGGGCGTGCTCTTCACGCAGGCGAAGTTCGGTGCGCTGGCGGACTTCGGGAACGCTCACTTTCAAGGCACGGAGGAGGGACCGGCGGCGAGTTTTCAGGACAGCGAGATCGCGGGCCGGGCGAATTTTTCGGGCGGACAATTCGGCGGCAGTGCGGACTTCCGCAACACGCGCTTCGGGGGCGAGACGGCGTTCAACGGCGCGGGCTTCGCGGCGGAAGCGATGTTCACCTATGCGAAGTTTGATCGCACCGTTTCCTTCGCGGAGCGCGGAGGAGATGTGAAGACGCCGGGCGCGACCTTTGAGGGCGTGACGGATTTCACCGGCGCGCAGTTCGCGTCGGACGCGTTTTTCGAGGGGACGAAGTTCACGGCCTCGACGAACTCCCACGTGTCTTTCTCGGCGGTCGTGTTCGGGGGCGAGACGGCGTTCGACACCGCGAAGTTCTCCGGCGACGCGAACTTTGTCCGGGCGCAGTTCAACTCGGCGGCCACGTTCATTGAGGCCGCGTTTCTGAGCAAGGAGCGGCCCGTGCGGTTCACTTCCATTAAGGCTGGCAAGACACTGAACTTCACCGGCGCGAGGTTCGCGGGCGCGCTCGATTTCACTGCGGCGGAGGCGGTCGGGCCGGTGCAGTTCGATGGCGTGGTCTTCGAGGGCGACGCGAAGTTCAACACGATGAGTGTGCAGCGGCACGCGGTGTTCGGCCCGATCGGGACCAACGCGCCGACGCGGTTTAAGAAAACAGCGGACTTCATCGCGGCGCACATCGGTGGCCAGCTCGACCTCGCGGCGGCGCGCTTCGACGGGGACGCGATCTTTCGCGGC
Organism: Klebsiella pneumoniae; assembly: GCA_943330855.2. Classification (GTDB taxonomy): domain Bacteria; phylum Verrucomicrobiota; class Verrucomicrobiia; order Limisphaerales; family SXTU01; genus SXTU01. The sequence goes on along the minus strand of CALQJI020000038.1, from coordinate 39,240 downwards.
GCGACGTTCCAGCGCGGGCTGATCCTGAGCTGGCGGCCCGGCCAGACGGGTGAGGTGCAGGCCGCCGTGTTCAACGCTGGCGCGGACTTCCGCAACGTGCAGGTGGGCGAGCGCGTGCAGATCGCCGGCGTGACCTTCCACCAAACGGCGGCGTTCGACTCGGCGAAGTGGGATGTGCCCATCGCGTTCGACGGCGTGCGCTTCCGCAAGGGCGCGACGCTCACGCGCGGGGCGTTCCCGCAGGGTGCGGACTTCAGCGGCACGCGCTGCGACGGCTTGCTCGACCTCACGGACTCGGCGTTCCGCACGCTACGGCTGACCAGCCGCGACCAGTGGACAGACGGACCGGTCGAGTTGCGTGGTGCGGTTTATGAGCAGTTCGATGGCAATGTCGACGCACTGCTCCAGGGCTTCTCACGCCCCGACCGGCAGGCGCTCGTGCGGCTGGAAAAGACGCTTCGTCAAGCGGGCCGGGACGACGAGGCCGATGTTGTTTATCTGGAGCGGCAGCGGCGCGAGCGGTTGCAGAGCTGGACGGAAAGGAGTTACGGCGAGTGGGTGTTTAGCGCGACCTATGCGACGCTGGGCAACTACGGCGTGCGGCCCTATCGGCTGCTGGTCTTCGCCGGCCTGATCATCTGGCTGGGCGCGCTCGTCTTCCAGCTCCCCGGCGCGGTGGTGCGGAAAGACAAGCTGGGACCCGATGCGCTCCTGCCCACGCAGCTCTCGCGGTTCGATGCGCTGGCGTTGAGCGTGTGTTATTTCCTGCCCGTCGAGTTCCCGCTCGAGGACCAATGGGTCGCGGCCACCACGCCGCTGACGGTCCGGCTACCCTTCACCAAGCGTCGGCTGATGCTCCGCCCGGCCGCCATCGCGAACTTCGTGCTGCGCATCGCCGGCTGGGTCGTGATGCCGCTCTCGCTCGCGGCGGTGACGGGGATGTTGAAGGTGAACAATTAGGAAGCGGAGCGCCGCTCTCCGATCCGGCGCGTTCATCCACCCCCATCAACGCGACGGGTCGGAACTATCCGTGTCCAGCCGAGCCGGGACCATGCAGTTGAGTCACGGATGGAACACGGATGAAACACGGAACAGCAGGTGAAAATCTAGCCGCTCTGCTTCTGTGTTGGTCCCCACCCAATGGTGACCGCGTTCACCTCACTCCGAGGATGCGTTCGACTCGTCCCCATCCGTGTTTCATCGGTGTTCCATCCGTGGCTAAAGAATGCTTCCGGCTGTGTGCATCCGTGGTTAGCCTTTCCTCGTAAATTATGGAATACGAAGCTGTCATCGGTCTTGAAACGCACGTCCAGCTCAAGACCAAGTCCAAGATGTGGTGCGGCTGCGCCAACTCCTTCGGCGCGCCACCCAACACCAACGTCTGCCCCGTCTGCCTCGGCCTGCCCGGCGTGCTTCCCGTCCCCAACGAGGAAGCCCTCCGCCTCACCGTGCTCACCGGCCTGCTGCTCAACTGCACCATCCCGCGCCACGCGAAGTTCGACCGGAAGAACTACTTTTACCCCGACGCCTCGAAGAACTACCAGCTCACCCAATACGACCAGCCCAGCACGGCCAACGGCCACGTGGACTTCGAGTTCTCCGGCCCCGGTTCCACCGACGGCCTCGCCCGCGTCCGCATCACGCGCGCGCACTTGGAAGAAGATGTCGGCAAGCTGACCCACTTCGACCGCCACTCCGGCGTGGACTTCAACCGCGCCGGTGTGCCGCTCCTGGAGATCGTCTCCGAGCCCGACCTCACGAGCGCGGACATGGCCTACGCGTATCTGAACACCCTCACCGAGATCCTCCACCAAGGCGGCATCTCCGACTGCGACATGGAGAAGGGCATGGTCCGTTGCGACGTGAACATCAGCGTCCGCCCCAAGGGCACCACCGCCCTCGGCGCGAAGATCGAGATCAAGAACATGAACAGCTTCTCCGGCGTGCGCCGCGCGGCGGAGTATGAGATCGCCCGGCAGATCGAAGTCGTTTCCAAGGGCGGCAAGCTCGTGCAATCCACGCGCCGCTGGGACGACGTCGCCGGCATCACCGAGGAAATGCGCACCAAGGAGCACGCCCACGACTACCGCTATTTCCCCGAGCCGGACCTCATGCCCATGCAGCCATCCGACGACTGGATCGCCGCCGTCCGCACGCGCGTGGTGGAGCTGCCGCTGGTGCGCAAGCAGCGCCTCATGCGCGACTACCAGCTCCCCGCCGGCGACGCCGAGGTCTTCCGGGGCAATGTGGAACTTGGCAGTTACTTTGAGAACGTGGCCAAGCAGGCGAAGCACCCCAAGTCCATCGCCAACTGGGTCATCAACAACCTCCAAGCCAAGCTCGCCGAGGAAAACGCCCGTAGCCGCCAGGGTGAGGAGGCGGACGCGTTCGACATGGGCACCCATCCGCCTCCTGACCTTGGCGGCTACCCGATGACCCTCGCCAACCTCAAGTTCCAGCCCGCCGCGTTGCTGGAATTGGTCGCCCTCGTCGAGAACAAGACCCTCAGCAACTCCGCCGCACAGACCGTCTTTGCGGAAATGTTCGCCACCGGCCAAGCCCCCGCCGCCATCGTGCAAGCCAAGGGCCTCGCGCAGGTCAGCGACACCGGCGCCCTTGAGAAATTCTGCGACGACGCAATCGCCGCGAACCCCGCCGCCGTGGCCGATTACCGGGGCGGCAAGCTCGCCGCGATCAACTCGTTGAAAGGCCAGGTCATGAAGCTCTCCAAAGGCAAAGCCAACCCCGCGCTCGTGGGTGAAATGCTGGAGCGCAAGCTGAAGGCGTGAGCTGGAGCGCGCCCTCCCTCTCCCGTGAAGGGAGAGGGCCGGGGTGAGGGTGAAAACGTGGGAGTCTTATGAGGTCCGAATGCAAAAGAGCGCAGCGGCCGTCCTCCCTCACCCCATATCTCTCCCGCTCGCAGAGGAGAAAGGCAGTCCTCCTTCCCGTAGTCGCAACCTTCAGGTTGCGCTTCGGTCATGGCTTTTACTGAAGCTACGGGTGGGTGCGGGGTGTCGAGCCGGCGTATCCGTGGCAGCTCCGGCCAGCGGCAGGACTCCACTCGCTCAAATGCGCCAGAATGGCACTGGACAGTGGATTTTCGCGAGTGGATGCGCCATTATTGTCACTTGACAGCCGATTTGCGTGGGTGGATGACGGACTTGTGTAGGTGGATGACGGACTTGCGTGGCTGGACATGGCATTTGCGTCAGTGGTGGGTGGATTTGCGCGACGGGTGGGCTGGCTGGGATGGGTGGCAATGCCGACGATTGGGATAGTTGGCTTGAACCCGAACTCCGAAATGGATTAGCCACTACAGGGCACAAGGAGCGCAAAGCCAAGCTTCTGGTAAGAAAACGAACCGGGCTGAAATTTTTTCACCTGTATCCATCTTCGGCTCGGCTCCTGTGTGTTCTTTGCGCCCTTTCGCGGCTGAACTTCGGAGTTTGGGCTGAACCTGATTTCCGAAGCTGGCCGCAAAGAACGCAAGCAGGCGCAAAAGGAGAGGAGCTTTCCGCTTTAGGCTTGGAACAAATCCACCCTTTCACCAATTCCCCGCAATGCTTTCTCTTGGCGGCTCTTTGCGTTCTGTGCGGCTAATCCATTTTGGAGTTCGAGCTCAAAACAGCGGGGGAAGCAAAAACCTCCCGTTCCTACGCCAAGACTTCCTTCACCACATGGCCATGCACGTCGGTGAGGCGGTAGTCGCGGCCGTCGAAGCGGTGGGTGAGCTTCTCGTGGTCCAGACCGAGCTGGTGGAGGATGGTCGCGTGCAGGTCGTGCATGTGGACCTTGTTCTCGACGGCGAGATGGCCCCACTCATCGGTGGCTCCGTAGCTGACGCCGGGCTTGAAGCCGCCGCCGGCCAGCCAAACGGTAAAGCCGCCAGCGTTGTGGTCGCGGCCCGTGCCATTCTTCTCCGCGTAGGGCGTGCGGCCAAACTCGCCACCCCACCAGACGATGGTGTCTTCGAGGAGGCCGCGGGCTTTCAGGTCTTGCAGGAGGCCGGCGATGGGTTTGTCCACGGCCATCGCGTGGTCCTTGTGCTTGGGCATGTTCGAGTGCTGGTCCCAAGCGGGGTTGGCGGTGTTGTCGCCGTAGGTGACCTGGATGTAGCGCACACCGGACTCGACGAGGCGGCGGGCCATGAGGCATTGGCGACCGAAGTTGTCGGTCTTGCCCTCGCCGATGCCGTAAAGCTTCTTGGTGGCGTCGGTCTCCTTGGTGAGATCGAGGGTGTCGGGTGCGTTGTTCTGCATGCGCCAGGCGAGCTCGTAGCTGGCGAGGACGGCTTCCAACTCGGCATCGCCTGGAGATTTCTTGAGCTGCTCGGCGTTGAGTTCCTGAAGGAAGTCAAAGCTGCGGCGCTGCTCGGCGGGGGTGAGCTTGGGGTTGGTGAGGTTGCGGATGGTGGCCTCGAGGATGGGCGTGCCGGCCTTGCCGATGCCGGTGCCTTGGAAGACGGGCGGGAGGAAGGCGTTCCCGTAGTTGCGCGGGCCGCCGTTGCCAGCGCTGGGGCTGAGGCTGACGAAGGAGGGGAGGTTGTCGTTGGCGGTGCCCAAGCCGTAGCTGACCCAGGAACCCATGCTGGGGCGGATGAATTGCGTCGCGCCGCAGTGGAGGAAGAGGGTGGCGGGGCCGTGCGCGATGCCTTCGGTGTGCATCGAGTGGATGAAGGTGAGGTCGTCGGTGTGGCGGGCCATCTCGGGGAAGAGTTCGCTGCCCCAGCGCCCGGTCTGGCCGTGCTGGTTGAACTTCCAGAGGGGCTTCATGACGCGCTGGGAGGACTCTTCGCGCTTGCCGGAGTTGGCAATCTTGCGGGCGTCGTTGAAGGCCATGAGCTGGCCGTCGCGCTCGGTGAGGATGGGCTTGTAGTCGAAGGAGTCCACATGGCTGACGCCGCCCTGCATGAAGAGGAAGATGACGCTCTTGGCGCGCGGCTCGTGGTGCGGGAGGCGCGGGGCGAGGGGGTTTGCGGCTGCGCTGGCGCGCTGGGCGGTCATGCCGGCGAAGGCGAGCGAGCCGAAGCCGCAGGCGAGGGATTGGAGGGCGTGGCGGCGGGTGAGGGGGAGCGGGGGGTTCATGGGAAATTGACTTTGGCGGAGCTTAATAGCGGGGGCTTCAGTTCAAGTAGCGGAAATCCACCGACGCAAACAGGGCTTGGTAGAAGCGGCCCCAAGCTTCGGTGCGCTTGGCCGGCTCGGTCGTGGCGGACTCGGCGGGGAGGAATTTCAGCGCGAGGGTGACCTCGCCGTCCGTGGGCACGCGGCCCAAGACGAGGCGGTAGGCGCGGGCGACGCGGGTGCGGTCGTCGGTGAGTTGCTCGGCCAGGAGCTTCTGCGCGGCGGACTGCGACTGCTCCATGACCCACGGGTGGTTCATCATGAAGAGCGCTTGCGGGGCAACGGTGCTGTCGCTGCGCTGGCCGACGACGAGGCTGGGGTCGGCGAAGTCGAAGGCCTCGAACAGTTCGGGCAAGGAGTTGCGCAGCACGGGCGAGTAAACGCTGCGGCGGGTGTCGGTGTGCTTGTAGTTGTAGTCGGCGCTGGTGCCGGGCTTCAGGAGCGAGCCGCCGTGCGCGAGGTCGAGCTGGCCGCTGACTTGCAGGACGGTGTCGCGGATGGACTCGGCGGCGAGTTTGCGGCGGTTCGCGCGCCAGAAGAGCTTGTTCTCGGGGTCTGCGGAATGCGGAGTGCGGAGTGCGGAATGCGGAATGACCGAGGCTTGTTGGTAGGCGCGGCTCAAAACCATTTCCCGCACCAGCTTCTTCACCGACCAGCCGCTGTCCATAAAGCGGACGGCGAGGTGGTCGAGTAACTCCGGGTGCGTAGGGATGTCGCCGGTGGTGCCGAAGTTGTCGGGGCTGCGCACGAGGCCGGTGCCGAAGAGCCAGGTCCAGGTGCGGTTCACGAAGACGCGGGCGGTGAGCGGGTTGTCGCGGCTGGCGAGCCAATCGCCGAGTTCGCGGCGGCCGCTTTCCTTCTCGGCAATCTTCGGCGACGGCCCGTAGCTGGCGACTTGCAGGAAACCGCGCGGGGCCTTCGCGCCGAGGTTGTTCACGCTGCCGCGCACATGAATCTGCACGTCGCCCGCGTTCTCTTCCTTCACGGACATGAACATCGGGCGCTTCGGGCCGCTCGCTTCGAGCTTCTTCAGTTCGGCTTCCAGCTTCTTCACGTTCTCGGGGTCGCTGGCTTTGTCCTTCTTGCCCGCGTCGGTGGTGGCGGTGGCGACCTCGGCCAGCTTCTCCACCGGGACGAACTGCACGGCGTCGGCGGTCACGACGCCCTTGGTGCCGTCGGTGCCGACGAGGACGAAGCCCGCGCCGTTCTGCTCGAAGCGGAACTGTCCGAGCGATACGAAGCGGCCCTCGATGGGCGGGGTCACCGACTGGTCCACGCGCACGGTGGTCTCGCCGTCCGCATTGAAAATGGTCACCGGCGTGTTCTTGGCCCGCCCGGCGCCGGGGCTGTAGGCAAGGCGGATTTCGTATTTGCCGGCGCGTAACAGCTCCGGCTGGAAGGTCAGCGACTTCTCGCCTTTGCCTTCGTTGGCATCGTGCAGGTAGCCCTCGCCGATGAAGGTCTTCGTCGAGCTTGACCCCGTCCAACTGCCCACCCGCTTCGCCTGCTCATCGTCCACGACGATGCCCGCGAGCACCTTCGCCGCGAGCGCGCCGCTGGGCAGCGTGGCCTTCTTCGCGACCGCCGTGTTCGCCGATTCCTTCGCGGCCTTGATGCTGGCGGTGAGTTTTGCGACAGCCTGGTCGTGCGCGGCGAATTGCTTGTCCTCGCCGGGCGGCATGGGCAGCGGAAACTCCAGCCACTTGCTCACGTTGGAGTGCTCCAGCGTCTTGGAACTCTTGAAGATGCCGGCGAGCGCGTAGTAATCGCGCGTGGGGATGGGGTCGAACTTGTGGTCGTGGCAGCGGGCGCAGCCGATGGTCTGGCCGAGGAAGGCCTTGCCCAGCGTGTCGAGCTGTTCGTCCACCACATCCATTTCGAGCTGCTTCTTCTCCTGCTCTTCGAGGTTCGTGTTGCCGAGCGTGAGGAACGTCGTGGCGACGAGTTGCTGCTGACGCTGGGGGATGGAGCTGTGCGGGAGCAAATCGCCGGCGACCTGCTCGCGGAGGAAGCGGTCGTAGGGCTTGTCCGCGTTGAAGCTGGTGATGACGTAGTCGCGGTAGCGCCAAGCCTCCTTCATCACGAAGCCGCGCAGCGTGAGCGACTCGGCGTAACGCACCACGTCCAGCCAGTGGCGGCCCCAGCGCTCGCCGAAGTGCGGGGAGGCGAGGAGGGAGTCCACGAGCCGCACGACCGCACCGTTCTCACTTTCCCGCTTTCCCGCCTGCTCACCTGCCTTGGCCGGAGCAGGTGTGAGATTGGGAGAGTGAGAAAGTGAGAAGTCGCGGACGAACGCGTCTATCTGCTCGGGCGTTGGCGGGAGGCCGAGGAGGTCGAAGTAAAGGCGACGGACGAGCGTGACGGGGGCGGCGTCGGCGGAGGGGTGAAGGTTTTTGGCTTCCAGCTTCGCGAGGAGGAAACGGTCGAGGTCCGTGCGCGGCCAGGCGGCGTCCTTCACGGTGGGCAGAGTTTGCTTCTGCGGGAGCTGATACGCCCAATGCTTCCGGCCATCGGCGATGTTGATTTCCTTCTTCACGAACGTCGCGCCGCCCGTGCGCGGGTCGGGCGCACCCATTTTCACCCACGCCTCGAAGTCCGCGATTTGGGAGTCCGAGAGCTTCCGCTTCGGCGGCATGCGGAACTCCTTGTCCTTGTAGCGCACGGCGGTGATGAGTCGGCTGGCGTCGAGTTCGCCGGGAACGAGCGCCGGGCCAGAATCGCCGCCCTTCATCCAACCTTCGCGGGAGTCGAGGGCAAGGTCGCCCTTCGTCTTCTTGCCCGCGCTGTGGCATTCGTAGCAATGCTCGGCCAGCAGCGGGCGAATCTTCTTCTCGAAGAACTCGATGCCGTCGGGTTGGGTCTGTGCCGATGCGGACAGCGAGAGGCCGACGGCGGCGCACACCAGCACTCGCTTCGCGATGGAATTTAAGGAGGTCATTTTTTGGCCGTGTCTTCGACGTGACTCGTGCGGACGATGTTCCAGAAAACTTTACATGGCCAGCCCGGCGCGCACGAACCTCGGTGCGGCCAAATCGCGCCTGTTCACTCGTTCGGCATCTAATACAGTCCGCCCACCAATCTGAGCCATGCACCGCAGACAACTCTTCCAATACGTCGCCTACGCCGCTCTGGCCCTCTGCCTCGTCGGTTTCATCACTGCTGTGCGCAAGCTCCAGACCGCGCAGGCGCTGATGGCCGAGGCGCAGCCGGAACTCGCACGCGCGAAACAGGAATTGCAACGGCTCCAAAAACTCAGGGCCGATGAGCAAAACCGTCGCGCCTCCCAACCCGCGCTCTCCGACGCCGAGGTGCTCGAACTCGCCCGGCTCCGAGCCGAGGTCACCCGCCTGCGGAGTGCCCTGCCGCCGACACTGAGCACGCCACCGCTCGCTACGAAAGCCAGCCCAGCCCAGCCGCCCCCCGCACTTAAAATTACCACCCACTCCAGCGCCGCGACCGCCAATCTGTTCCTCGGCCACACCCACGCGCTGGGCATCTGGCCCTCGACCGTGCCCGGCAAACAGCTTGCCGCTTTCCTTACCCCGGAGTTGATCGCCGCCGCCGATGGCACTGCGAGCGACAGCGTGATGGTCACGATGCGCATTATGGAGTTTGCACGAGCCGCCAGTGGACAACTCGGCATCGAGCAGATGCAGACCGGCGCAGCGCTCACACCCGAGCAATACCAAACATTCCTGAAGCGAGCTGAACAAGCTGAAGGAACGGATATCCTCTCCATGCCCCGTGTCATCACTTTGAGTGGCCGCGAGGCGCGTGTGGAAGTCCGCAGCCAACTCCCTGACGGCACCGTCACGGGGCCGGCCATTAACTTGACCCCGACGCTGGATGCCACGCGCACCGCCGTCCGGTTGGACTACAAGTTTGAGTTGAACCAACCCGCACCCAGCGCGCCGGGGAAATAGCCAAGCGCACACGGCTGCGGACGTGGGCGTCCGCGCTCCGAAAACTTCACTGCAACGACGCGCGCATCGCTGCGAACATATCCTTCGCGCTGGCTTGGGTGACGGGTTGTTTGCCCTTCTCCTCCGCGTCTTCGATGAGTTCCTTCGGCAGCTCCTTCAGGAACGGCGAGGGGTGGCAGGGCATGACCTGCCCATACTTCTTCCGCCCGCCGCAGTGCGAAATCATCAGCTCCCGCTTCGCCCGCGTGATGGCCACGTAGAAGAGCCGGCGCTCCTCGTCCATCGTGCCCTCGACCTTCGACCGTGAGTGCGGCAGCAGCCCGTCCTCCAGCCCCACGACATACACGTGCGGATACTCCAGCCCCTTGCACGAGTGCATCGTGATGAGCGTCACCGCGTCGCCGGCCTCCTTCTCCTCGGCGCGGTCCGCGTCGAGCGTCATGTCTTCGAGGAACGTGTCGAGGCGGTCCGCAGGTAGCCGATTCCCAGCCTCACCATCCATCTTGGCAATCAAGTCCTTCAGATTGCGGATGCGGTTCTCGGCCTGCTCCACGTTCTTCTCGCCGCGTCGCAGTTCGTTCCAATAGCCAGTCTCGTTGAGAAACTTCTCCGACCAGTCCTGCAACGCCGTCGGGTGCCCGGCCAGCGTTTCGTCGGCGAGCTTCGCGCGCGTCTCCTCGATGAACGTGATGAACTCCTGAATCGCCTCGCGGGGGCGGGTTTGAAAACTCTCCTGCACGTCCGTGTGCCGCATCGCGGTGAAGACCGAGCCTTGCCGCTCCTGACTCGCGCCGAGCAGGCGCTCCATCGTCACGTCGCTCAGGCCGCGCGCGGGGACGTTCGCGATGCGCAGCAGGCTGATGTCGTCGTGCGGGTTCAGGAACATCTTCACGTAGGCGATGAAATCCCGCACCTCGCGCCGGTCGAAGAAGCTCTGCCCGCCGATGAGATGGTAGCGAATGCCCGCCTTCCGCAGCTCCATCTCGATGGGCCGCGACTGGAGGTTCGTGCGGAAGAGAATCGCCTGGTCGCCCCACGGCACGCGCTGCGTCATGCGCTTGAACTCGATGGTCTCGGCCACCGTGCGCGCCTCGGTGTCGTCGGTGTCGAAGGCGTGCAGGAGGATTTTCGCGCCCTGTCCGTTCTGCGACCAGAGGTTCTTTCCGCGCCGTCGGGCGTTGTTCTTGATGACCGCGTTGGCGGCTTGGAGAATCGTGTTCGTCGAGCGGTAGTTCTGCTCCAGCTTCACGACCTTCACCTCGGGGTAATGCTTTTCGAGGTCGAGCAGGTTCGCGACTTCCGCGCCGCGCCAGCCGTAAATGGACTGGTCGTCGTCGCCCACAACGCAGAGGTTGCGGTGCTTGAGCGTGAGCGCGTGGACCAACTGAAACTGCGCGGCGTTCGTGTCCTGATACTCGTCCACCATCACGTAGCGGAAGCGTGAGCGGCAGGCGTCGAGCGCGTCGGGATGCTCGGTGAAGAGGCGGAGCGTGAGCAGGATGAGGTCGTCGAAATCCACCGCGTTGCAGGCCTTCAGCGCGGACTCGTATTTCTTGCGGACGATTTCTGCGAGGACAGAGGTGTTGGGGTCTTTGAGGAGCGCCTCGGCCTGAGCTCCGCCGTTCTTGATCTTGCTCAACGCGGTCAGCACCGCGCGCGGGTCCGCTGACTCCCCCTTCGCCGAGATGTGGGCGAGAATCTTCTTAATCGCTCCGAGCTGCTCCGCCTCGTCGTAGATGACGAAGTTCTTCTTGTAGCCGAGCAGCTCGATGTGTTGTCGCAGGATGCGGACACACAGCGAGTGGAACGTCGAAACCGTCGGACGCGAAGGCTTCTCCCCGTCTGCGCTGCGGCGCTTGGGCAGGAGTTGGTTCACTCGCTCCAGCATCTCCCGCGCGGCCTTGTTGGTGAAGGTGACGGCGAGAATGTTCTCCGGCGCAATGCCGCGCTGGACCATGTGCGCGATGCGGAAGGTGATGACGCGCGTCTTGCCCGTGCCCGCGCCCGCGAGGATGAGAACCGGCCCGCGCACCGTCTCCACGGCGTCGCGTTGTTCGGGGTTGAGCGTGTCTAAGTTCAGCATCGGAGCGCGGAGTGTAGGAGCGGACGAAGTGAAGGCAAGCGTGGGCAACCCGCCGGCGGACGGACGTGGCGAATTTGGTGAAAAGCCACATTCGGGAAATCTCCGCTTGCAATGAAACGGGTGTTGCCTACTCTTCGCCCGCTCTTCTTACGGAAGCGAGCGTAGCTCAGTCTGGTAGAGCGTCACGTTGCCAACGTGAATGTCGAGGGTTCGAATCCCTTCGCTCGCTCCAATTTCTCTACCAAGGATCACGGTGTTGAAGGTTGGCCATTGTAACAACGCTTAGTTGCAACAATGGCTCCTCCGTATCCCCATCCTGCTTCTAGCCAGTTCACTGGTGTCAGTGACATCCTCCGGGACAGTCCTCCCAACACCCCGTTCGGTCTGCTTGCGCGCAAAGCTGTTTGCCCGCGCGCGGGTTTCTGTTAAACCGCTGGCCGCATTATGAAGAAGCTGTTTTCAAGCCTGCTCGTTGTGTTCCTCTCATTCACCGCCGCGGCGCAGTTGCCGGATAATCTCGTCGTCGAGGGCGTGCCCGCCATCCCGCTGGAGTTGCAGCGGGACGTGGCGCGTTACCTCGAGTTCCGCGCGGCGGCGTTTCAAAGCTGGCATCCTATCCGCCGCGAGATGCTCATCACCACGCGCTTCGCGGACACGCCTCAACTCCACCTCGTGAAGTCCCCCGGCGGCGCGCGGCGCCAAGTGACGTTCGGCACGGAGCCGGTGGGTGGCGCGAAGTTTCGTCCGAAGGCGGGGGATTTCGCGGTGTTCTCGCAGGACAGCGGTGGCGGGGAATTTTATCAGCTGTATCGCCATGATTTCCATGACGGCAGGAACACGCTCCTGACGGACGGAAAGTCGCGCAACACCGGCCCGCGCTTCTCGCACAGCGGCATCCACCTAGCCTACACCTCGACGCGTCGCACGGGGAAGGACAACGACATTTGGGTGATGATCCCCTCCGATCCGAAGACGGACCGGCTGTTGACGGAGCTGTCCGGTGGCGGCTGGGGCGTGCTGGATTGGTCGCCCGATGACAACCTGCTGCTCGTGCTCCAATACATTTCCATCAACGAGAGCCACCTGCACATCGTGGACGCACGCACGGGCAAGCGCTCGCAGATCACGCGCGCGGGCAAGGACAAGGTCGCTTATGGCCACGCGCGTTTCGCTCACGACGGGAAGGCGATTCTAGCGACGTCGGACGACGACTCAGAGTTCCAGCAGCTTATCCGAATTGACCTGAAGAGTGGCGAGCAGACCACGCTCACGGCGAGTATCACGTGGGACGTGGAGGAGTTTGAGCAATCGCCTGACGGCAAGGTCATCGCGTTCGTCACGAACGAGGCGGGCGTGGGAGTGCTGAACTTGATGGACGCGAAGAAGGGCAAGCCGCTGCCCAAGCCCAAGCTCCCGCTCGGGACGGTGAGCAACCTCGATTGGCACGCGAACGGGTATGACCTGGCCTTCAACCTCAGCTCTGCGAGGTCCCCGTCCGACGTGTATTCGCTCGACGTGCGCAAAGGGCAATTGGAGCGCTGGACGGAGAGCGAGACGGGCGGGTTGAACCCGGAGAGCTTTGTGGAGCCGGAGATTCTCAAACTCAGCAGCTTCGACGGTTTGCTCATCAGCGCCATCGTGTATCGGCCCGACCCGAAGAAATTCCCCGGCCCGCGCCCGATCATCATCAACATCCACGGCGGGCCGGAGGGGCAGTCGCGCCCTATCTTCCAGTCCCGGAACAACTACTTCCTGAACGAGCTGGGCGTGGCGATCGTGTATCCGAACGTGCGCGGCTCATCGGGCTACGGAAAAACGTTTCTCACGCTCGACAACGGCTTCAAGCGCGAGGATTCCGTGCGCGATATTGCTACCATTCTCGGTTGGATCGCTCGGCAGTCAGAGTTTGACCGCAGCCGTATCGCGGTCACGGGCGGCAGCTACGGCGGCTACATGAGCCTGGCGTGCATGGTTCAATATGCCGACATTTTGCGGTGCGGTATTGACGTGGTGGGAATCTCGAACTTCGTGACTTTTCTAAACAACACGCAGGACTATCGCCGCGATTTACGTCGCGTGGAATACGGTGACGAGCGCGACCCGAAGATGAAGGAGTTCCTCGAACGCATCTCGCCCGCGAACCACGCCGCGCGCATCAAGAAGCCCCTCTTTGTCGTGCAGGGGAAAAACGACCCACGTGTGCCGCTCACCGAGGCCGAGCAGATGGTCAAGGCCATCCGCGATGCCGGCGGCAAGGTTTGGTATCTGATGGCGAAGGACGAGGGCCACGGCTTCGCCAAGAAGCGCAACGCGGATTTTCAATTCCTGTCCACCATCCTGTTCTACAAAGAGCACCTGCTCAACTGAGTCGGGACGATGCAGACGCGAGGAGCGATTGCTCACGGACTGCCACCAGTTCCGGCATCCCAAACATGAAGCCCACCCGCACTCTCACCCACGCCGACCTCCACCAGCTCCAGCGCTGGAACACCCCCACCATCTATAACGGCTGGGAGCAGATCACGGAGCGGGACCGCACGCGCGATGGCATCAACCTCGAGGAGACGCGCGACTTCATGCCGCAGATGGGGCCGATGATCGGTTACGCCGTGACTGTGGTCATTGAGCCGAGCAACCCCGCGCACAAGGAAAACGCTGGGGCCCAGACTGACTACCGCCGTTACCTCGCCAGCGTGCCGGGGCCGAAAATCGTTGTGGTGCAGGACCTCGATAAGCCGCGCGTCATCGGCTCGTTCTGGGGCGAGGTGAACGCGAACACGCACCGCGCGCTGGGCTGCGTGGGCACGATCACGGACGGCGCGGTGCGCGATCTGGATGAGATGACCAACGCGGGCTTCAAGGCGCTCGCCCGCCGTCTTTGCGTGGGTCACGCGTGGGTCACGCCGGTGCGTTGGGGCTGCGCTGTCGAGGTGTTCGGGCAACGCATCGAGCCGGGGCAGCTCATTCACGCAGACAAACATGGCTTCTTCGCAGTGCCGCCTGAGGACGAACCGCGCCTGCTGGAGGCGGCGCGCTTCATGGATAGCAACGAGTGCAACACGGTCATCGCCGCCGCGCGGGATGCAGCGGGTAAGCCCTACGAACAGGTGTTGGCGGAGATGGACGCCGCTGGCGCAGCCTTCCGCGACGCGGCGAAGCAGAAGTTCTCCCGCAAAGGTGAGTGGTGAACGCACGGCGTAGCGGGGGCAGCCGCGCCGCTCAACTTCATTATGAAAACCCTCCGCCCAACCCTGCTGCTCCTGATGTGTGCGACCCGCTTGCTGGCTGCTGATTCCACCGAATGGTCGCGCCTCCCGTCGCTGCCGGACAAGGAGGGCTTCGCCTCTATGTTCGCGGGCGTGAGCGGGGGGGCGTTGCTTGCGGCGGGTGGCGCGAACTTTCCGGACAAGCGCCCGTGGGCGGGCGGGAAGAAAATTTGGTATGACACGGTGTTCGCGCTGGAGAAGCCGGACGGCCTGTGGAAGGTCGCGGGAAAGCTGCCGCGTCCGCTGGGCTACGGCGTGAGCGTGACGCACGGTGGCGGGGTCGTGTGCGTGGGCGGTAGCGATGCGGAGGGGCACCGCGCCGAGTGTTTCCGGTTGGAGTGGCGCGGTGGGAAGCTGGAGGCGAACCCGCTGCCGTCGCTGCCCCGGGCCATCGCGAACATGAGCGGCACGCTCTTGGGCGACACGCTCTACGTTGCCGGCGGGCTTGAGCAGCCGGACTCCACCCGTGCGCTTAAAACGTTCTTCGCACTCAACCTCGCTGCGAACCCGCCAGCCTGGCGCGAGCTGGATCCGTGGCCCGGCCCCGCGCGGATGCTCGCCGTGGCGGCGGCACAGGACGGCTCCTTCTTTCTCGTGAGCGGCACGGACTTGTCGACTGGGCCGGATGGTAAACCGGTGAGGGCTTACCTGCGCGACGGCTACCGCTACACACCGGGGCAGGGTTGGAAACGCATCGCGGACTTGCCGCGCGCCGCCGTGGCCGCGCCCTCGCCCGCACCGACGCGGGGCGCGCAGGAATTTCTCGTGTTGAGCGGCGATGACGCGGCGCAGCTCACCACGCCACCGACAGAGCACAAAGGTTTCCCCCGCTCGACTATCGCCTACAACACGCGCACGGACCGCTGGACTGAAGTGGTGCCGATGCCGGCCCCGCGTGTGACGGTGCCGACGGCGTTGTGGAACGGCGCGTGGGTCGTGGTCAGCGGCGAGCAGCGGCCGGGCGTCCGTTCGCCGGAAGTGTGGTCCCTCAAATTCCCATGAAACCCGCCTGTCTGATTCTGACCGCCTGCTTCGCTTTCCTCACCGTGGGCGCGGCGGCCGCTGACCTGCGCGTGAGCACGGACTTCGAGGGCGGCTCTGCGAAGGTCGTGTCCATCGACCAAGCCGCGCGCGTTATCCACTTCATGCCGGATGGCAACCCGCAGCGTGGCTGGCCGTGCTGGTGGTATTTGCGCGTGGATGGCGTGGCGAAGGGCGAGAGCGTGGCTCTGGACCTCGCGGCCAGCGACCGACCGACACGTAACAACGGGCAGGACACCGGCAAGCCGCTCGCTTCGAGTTGGGCGATGCCGGCGCGGGCCACGTATTCCACGGACGGTAAGACTTGGCAGCACACTGCGCCGGGTAAGCGCGAGGGCGCGCGCATCCGCTACGAAGTCATCGGCACCGGCGGACCGCTGTGGGTCGCGTGGGGGCCGCCCTTCACGCCGCGCGACACGGACGCGCTGCTGGCTGAGGCGGAGAAGAAGTTGACTGGCGCGAAGGCATTCGAGCTGGCGCGCACGCGCGAAGGGCGACCGGTGCGGGGCTTGCGCGTGAGTGAGGCGACGGCCCCGAGGCCGCCGGGCATCTGGGTGCAGGCGCGGCAGCACGCGTGGGAAAGTGGTTCCTGCTGGGTGGCGCGTGGCTTCACCGAGTGGGTCGTGAGCGACGACGCTGACGCGCGTTGGCTGCGCAGTCAGGCGGAGATTTTCATCGTGCCCATCATGGACGTGGACAACGCCGCCACCGGCAACGGCGGCAAGGAAGCCGCGCCCCGCGACCACAATCGCGATTGGGACGACAACCCAGTTTACCCCGAGGTCGCCGCCGCGCAGCAGCGGTTGCGCGCGCTGGCGAAGGCCAACCGGTTCGATGTGTTCCTTGACTTGCACAATCCCGGGCCTGGTGAGTCACGCCCCTACTTCTTCTTCGGCCCATCGGAGTTCATGGCGGAGGCCGGGCGGGTGAGCCAGACAAATTTCCTCGTGGCTGCCAAACGCCGGATCACGGCGCCGCTCGTGCTGGATGAGAAGCCGCACATTACCGGCCCCAGCTATCACCCGTTGTGGAAGCAAATGAGCGCCCAGTGGGCGACGGCCAACGGCAATCCTCACACCTTGGCCACATGCCTGGAGACCGTCTGGGACACACCGCACAGCACGACTGATGGCTATCGCATGGTGGGCCGGCAACTGGGGCTGGCGACGGGGGATTTTCTGCGGGGCAAGATTTCCCGGCCGTGAACGTGCCTGCCGTTTACTGTCGGCGCGCAGCGGTCGTCGAGAAACGAGGTTGAACCCGGAATCCGATGTTGGGTGACCACCGGACGTGCTCCGCGCATCACCGGCGCAGCGCGGGCGTTTTCGACCTCGGGTTTCGGGATCCGCCGGACTCGTCCGGCTAGCCCGTGATGCCGCCGGAGCTGGTGAAGATTCCTTCGAGCCACATCTTGAGCTGCTGCGGGTTCGAGGCTTTCTCCATCGCGCGCTCCTCGGTGATGATGCCCTGCTGGAGCAGGTTGTAGATGCACTGGTTGAAGCTCATCATGCCTTCGCCCTGATCCTCCCAGAGTGAGACGCCGTCGGTCTCAACGATCTTGCGGCTGCCCTCGATGATGGGCAGAAGCTTGCCGAGCTGGTTCTCCTCGATGGCCTTCCTGATGGAGATCGTGTTGATCATGATCTCCAGGGCCGGGCGCATCCCGCCTTCTGCCGTCGGCACCATGCGCTGGCAGCAGACGGAGCGCAGCGTGCCGGCGAGCTGGCGGCGGATGGTGTCGCGCTCGTCCTGTTTGAAGTATTCCAAGATGCGGCCCACCGAGCTGTTCGCGCTCGTGGTGTGCATGGTGGAGATGACTGTGTGCCCCGTGTCCGCCGCGCTGATGGAGGTCTGGAAGCTGATGGCGTCGCGCATCTCGCCGACCATGATCACGTCCGGGTCTTCGCGCAGGGCGCTCTTCATCGCGCGATGGAAGCTCATCGTGTCGAGGTTCAGCTCGCGCTGTTCGATGAGGCACTGGTTCTCCTCGAAGACGAACTCGATGGGATCCTCTAGTGTGACGATGTGCTTGCGGAAGTTGTTGTTCAGATGCTCGAGCATCGCCGCGAGGGTCGTGGATTTGCCCGAACCGGTGGTGCCGGCCATGAGCACGATGCCGCGCGGAGACTCGGCCACCGTCTTGAGAATGTCCGGCAGGCCGAGCTTCTCGAAGGAGGGGACGACGCTCTTGATGTAGCGCATAACGATGCACCAGCGGCCCAGCGACTGGAACACGTTCGTGCGGAAGCGGCCCACGCCCGGCGCGGAGTAGGAGAAGTCCGTCTCGCGGTCAGCCTCCAAGCCGGCCTTCATGTGCTTGGGGCAGATGCCGTCAATGACGCTCTGCATCCACACTTGCGTGGGCACGAAGTCGATGGAGTGAAACGAGCGGCTGATCCGGAAAGACGCGGGCGTGCCGACCTTGATGTGGACATCGGAGCAACCGCCCTCGACGCCGGCTTTCAGGATTTGATTGAAGTAGGCGACATCCTCGTTGGCGGGTTCAGCAATTGGCAATGACATGGGGCGGACCTTAGCCAGCGCCCAATTTCATGCCAAGTTGGAATATGCCATCAGGCTCAGTCGGGCCTGCGCCAGCGGAGTCAGCTCGATGAGCACCATTGAGATCGAGTAGCCCTGATGTCGGTCTCCCCGGCAGTCCACCACCACACCCGTCGCGCTGATGTCCTGGCCGTCCTCCGGGTCGCGCAACGCCACTGTCATCTCCGTCCACGCCGCGATGGGCGTCTCGCAGCGGAATTCGATGCCGTTTTTGTGGATGCGCGTGGTGTTGGGGGCGAGGTGGAGGTGGGTGGCCATAAGGGTGTCGGCAAGCTACCGACGAACAGCGGGACGTCAATGCACCGGGCCAGTGTCATCCGCCAGCTCGACAGCGGAACTCAGGGCTTGGCCGGGGGCTTCGGGGCCTCGTGGGCCTTCGCTGCGAAGGTGTTCTCCATACATTCCACCAGACTCTTCAGGCTGACTGGCTTGGAGAGGAGCGGGTAGCCGGCGGTGACTGCGCCCTCCGCTGCCTCTTTTTTCGTCACGGTGCCAGTGAGGAAAATCACCGGCACATGGCTTAACGCGGCGTCGGTTTTGATGCGCCGGGCCAGTTCGCCGCCGTCCACGCCGGGCATGATCACATCGAGCAGGATGAGGTCGGGCTTGAACTCGCGCGCCGTGGCCAGCGCGTGAATGGCCTGATTTTCCTCCCGCACATGATAACGCTTGGTCATCTCGAGCGTGAGCCGGATCATCCGGGTCATGGAAGGTTCGTCGTCAACGATGAGGATGCGCTTTTGGTCCATGGTCAGGTCCTTTCCGTTCGTAGGCTGATGGTGACCCGCGCACCGCACGGGTGGAGGTTCTGTAATTGGATGGTGCCTTCGTGGAGTTCGATGATCTTCCGCGACACCGTTAGCCCCAAGCCCGTGCCTTTGCCAGCGGCCTTCGTGGTGAAAAACGGCTCGAACACCCGGCCCAGCTTGTCCACCGGGACGCCCGTGCCCGTGTCATCAAACTCCGTTACCAGCACGCGCTCGCCGGCGCGAAACTCGTGGGTCTGCCGCGCGCCGGGGCTGGGGCTGGCCTCCTCGGGCGTGAGCTTCTTGATGTAGGTCCGCACCGTGAGCGTGCCCCCCTCGGGCATCGCGTGCGCGGCGTTCGTGAGAGCGTTCACGAAGACCTGCTTGATCTTGTTCGCATCCACCAATGCCGCCGGGAGGTTGTCGCAAAACTCCGTCGCCACGGTGATCCGCTCGGCCTTCAGCTCGTGTTTGACGAGGTTGAGCGAGCTGCGCAACAGCGTGTTCAAATCGCCGGGCCGCAGTTCCGCCTTGCCGGGCGTGGAGAAATCCAGCAACCCCATGATGATGCCGTCGGCCCGGTGCAGGGCGTCATCCATGTCCTTCAACACGGTGGTGCCCGGCTCCTCGGTGGCCTCGGAGCTGGCCTTGAGGAACTCTATCCCCATGCGGATGACGGCCAGCGGGTTTTTCACTTCGTGCGCGATGCCCGCCGCCATCTGGCCGATGGACTGCATCTTCTCCATTTCGATGATTTGGACCTGCGCCTCCTTGAGCCGATTGTGCGAGCGTTGCAGGTCGGCGAGCGTGCGCAGTAAATCCTCCCGGCTCCGAGCGAGGTCCGCGTGCGCCTTGCGCAGCTTCTCCTCGCCGCGCACGCGTGCCGTCACGTCCCAGAAAATCCCCTGCGTGCCGATGATCTTGCCGTGCGCGTCGAACACCGGTGACTTCACCACCTGCACATGCTCCTTCTCACCGCCGGGTGGGGTGTGTTCCTCGACGGCTTCGAAGAGCTTTCCCGCCGCCATCACCCGCTGATCGTCGGCCTGGTATTTCGCGGCCAACTCAGCGGGGAAGAAGTCAAAGTCGGTGCGGCCCGCGATTTCATCGAGGGTTTTCCCCAAATCCACGCAGAAGCGTCGATTGGCGAAGGTGAACCGGCCCTGCACGTCCTTCCGGTAGATGAACTGTGGCAGGTTCTCCACCAGTGATTGGTAAAACGCCTCTGAGTCCCGCAGCGCGCGCTCGACGCGTTTGCGCTCGATGGCGTAGCGCACCGCGCGGTGCAAAAGCACTTCATCCAGCTGGCCCTTCACCAGATAATCCTGCGCTCCGTGGTGCACGGCGGACTCCGCCACCTGCTCATCATCCAGCCCGCTCATCACGAGGATGGGTAACTCCGGATGCAGCGTCTGGAACTGCGCGAGCGTGTCCAATCCCCGGCTATCCGGCAGGAACAAGTCCAGCAACACGATGTCGAACGACGATTGCGCCGCCGCCGCGATGCCGCCGCCCAGGTCGGTCGATTGCGTCACCAGATAGGCCCCGCCCAGCAGCGCATCCACGAACAACGCATCGGCGGGATTGTCCTCGATGAGCAGCACCCGCGTGCGTGCCGTGGCACTTGAGGAAGTTGAGGCGGAAGATCCGGAGGGATTGGAAAAGTCTTCTTTCATGCCGTGTTCAATCCGACCTGTGTTCCCGGGTCTGAGCTGTGCCCAGATACACACCTCATCCGTTCAGCGGATTGCTCTGGGAACCATTGCTTGGCCAAAACCGTAGGCCGCTGGCACCTGCCTTTCAACCGGAAATTCCGGCCATGAGTGGAGTGAAGATCTTAATAAGGAGAGCAGGAAGTGAGGACGTGAAACGGCGATGTTTTCCTCCTGCTCTCCTGCCCTCCATATGAATCCCCGGCTGCCCATTCCTAGGTCAACTTCATGGCAACAACGGCCAGAGCGCGTCGCGCTTCACCCATCCCGCACGCTGCCCGGCATCGCGCACGTGCAACCACTCCTCCTGCGCGTCGAGCACGGTGACCTCGGTTCCGTCGCGCAGGGCGAAGGCGGCCTTCGACTCCGCCAGCGGGCCGGGGCGGGCCGGGGCTTCCGGCACTACCACGACGGCTTGCCGCGTCGTGCTCCGCTCCCAGTGCGCAGTGCCGAGCAAGGCGGCGGAGGTGAGGGCGGCGACGGCGAAGGTCTTCGTAAGCCAGGCGAAAGCCGCGCGCTTCGCGGGCAACGCCTCGCCGAGAGCGAGCAACAGGAACCAACCGCCGAGGCCCGCGCCCGCGAGCCACGCCCACTCATCCAGCGTGTGCCGGCGGAGCAGGTGACGACCGAGATTCTCCTCCACCATCACGCCGAGACTGCGCCGGGCGAACTGCAAATTGCCGCGCGCGTCCGGGTCGCGCGGGGCGAGACGGAGCGCTTGGTGGTAGTGGAAAATCGCCTTGCCCGGTTGGCCGCTCTTGAAGCGCGCATTGGCGAGGTTGAAGTGCAGCGCCGCCGTGGGGCCGTTGGACAGGAGCCGCTCGTAAGCTCCCGCCGCGTCCGCGAATTTGCCCTGCTCGAAGAGTTTGTTCGCCGCCCCAAACTCAGCCCCCGGCTGGGCGGCCACGGTCCACACGGACACGAGCAGCAGCCACAGCCGGAAGAAGTTTTTTGAGCCCCAGATTGAACACGGATTAAACACGAAGAAGAAACCATTCCGGCTCCGGCCTAAATCCCATCCGTGTTTCTTCCGCGTTCCATCCGTGGCTAAAAAAGTCTTCATCCCGCCACCTCCAGCTTCCGCAGCTCTTCCACGGCGGCGGCGAACTGGGCGGCGAGCTTCGCCAGTTCGCTGGTCTCGCGCACGGGGGCGTAACGGGCGGCGTTGCAGACTTGGAAGAGCGCGTGGAGCGATTGGCACGTCGCATCGCTCGCGCCCAGCGGCTTCACGCGCTCCTCGATGACTTCCTCGGTGATGGCGCTGGCGGGCAGGTCGAGCCGCTCGCCGAGTTGCTCCTGCAACAGGCGAAACAGGTTCACGAAGAAGGCCTCCGGCTGTGCGGCGCTGGCTTGCTGGCGCAGTTCGGCCAAACCGGAGTTCACTAGCTTCTCCACTTCGCGACGACGGCGGAGACGCGGGTTGTTCGCGAGCCGTTCCGCTTGGATCCGGCGCGCGAGCAACCCGAGCCACAACGCGAGCGGCACGCCGGACAGGAGCCAGAAGGCCGGTTGGCGCACGGTCCCGGCGCTCGCCAGCACGCCGGGGTGCGGCTTGATGTGGACCAACTCGGTCGCGGCGGTGGCGGCGTTGGTTGTGGTCATCACGACGGTCGGGGCTTGGGCGGCGGCGGCGGCACGCACTCGCAACGCGGTGGCGGGGTGCCGGAGCGTGCGGTAGGCGCGGGCGTCGGGGTCGAAGAAGCTGAACGCGAACCCGGGCAGAGCCTGCACGTCCGCGCTCTGCGGCTGCACGACTTGCTCCAACTTGCGCAGCCCCGTCATCGAGAGCGGGTCGGGCTGCTCCGTGGTCACGGTGGCGGGGTAGGTTTTGAAGGCCTCGCCCAATTCAAGCGGCGGCATCCGCACGCCGTCGAGCGCGCCGCGTCCGCTGATTTGCACGCGCACCGTGACGGGGTCGCCCACGGCCACATCCACGGGGCCGGCGCTGGCGGTCAGCGTGAAGTTGCCGACGGCACCGTTGAAGTCGGCGGGGCGGCCCTCGGTGGGGAGTGGGTTGACCTGGATTTCGAGCGGGTCGCTGAGGATGGTGACGGCTTGGGCGCGGACGCCGCGGTTGAAGAGGTCGAAGACATCGCCGCCGCTGGTGCGGAGATGGAGGTTGAACGCGCATTGCGCCGGGCCGAGCGCGAGTTTCCCAGCCTTCACCGGCGTGGCCACAGAGCGGAAGTTGAGGACGCGATAGACGGTGTTGCCAATCTGCTCTTGCCCTTGCTGATGCTGGAACGGCGCGAGCGTGAAGCCGTCGCCGCGCAGGCTGGGCATTTGGATTTCGCCGCCGCCGCTGAAGTAGAGCCGCACCTCCAGCGCGAAGGGTTCGCCGACGAAGACGTTGGTTTTGCCTGCGCGGATTTTGACGAAGGTGAGCTGTTTGTAAGCCTCCGTGTCGGCGGGCTTGGGGAGCACCTTCAGGGCAAGGGCCTGACTCGGGAGTTCCGTGTTGCCGATGGGGACTTTGAAGGCGGGGATGGTGAAATCGCCCGGTGCGGCAGGGGTGACTGTGTAGGTGAGCGAGAGGCCGACGACGCGCTGCCCATTGATGAGGGCGAGGTGTTGCTTCTGGCCGACGACCTGAATCTGAAGGTTCGGCACGTCCATGAAACGCGGCACGCCGCTGGGCTGCCCGCCGTCGAAGCGCAGCGTGAGGATGGCCTGCTCGCCCATGCGGATGGTGGTGCGGTCGAGCGAGGCGCTGAACGTGACGGCGTGGGCGGCCAGAGTGAGGAGGAGGCAGCAAATGGCGGCGAGCAGCCGAGCGACGAAAGCGCGCGGAGTTGTGCGCGTCTGTCCCAGCGCGTCGCTGAAGCGTTCGGACGTCAAACCGGCGCGCTGGGGACAGACGCGCCCTACCACCGCTCCTTCTCCCTTCGCGCAGCGAGGCGAGAAGGTGGCCGCAGGCCGGATGAGGGGCGGGGCTGCCAACGCCGACGGGCGTAACCCCTCACCCCGGCCCTCTCCCCTCATCCGATGAAGGGAGAGGGAGAAGAGCCCACCGGTGCTTCGGCAGTGCTCTTCTGTTTGCCCAGGTTTCGCGGCTGACATCATCACCAGTTTTTCAGCACGCGACCGCTGGCTTTTTGCGTGGCGTTGGTGGGGAGGAAGATGAGGGCGCGTTCCTCGCCGCGTTGGGAGTCGAGGAGCTGCATCGCTTGCTGCGGGGTCATCTGGCCGAGGGCGGCGGCGGATAGGGCGGCGTCTTTTTCGTCCTTCTCTCCTTTGTCTCCGGGTTGGTTTTGCTTTTGGTCGCCTTTTTTGTCGTCGGGCTTTTTTTGGTCCGGCTGCTTGGGGTCGCCGGGTTGGTCGGGCTTGGGCTGCTCGGGCTTCTGCTTCTCGTCGGGTTTGGAGCCGTCGGGCTTTTCCGGCTTCTGGTCGTCGCCTTTCTTGTCATCGGACTTTTTGTCGTCCTTCTTCTGCGGGTCGTCTTTCTTATCGTCCTTCTTGTCGTCCTGCTTTTTGTCGTCCTTGTCTGGTTGTTTGTCCTGCTGTTGCTTCAGTTCCTCCAGCTTGCGCTGCACGAGGTCGCGGTTGTGCTTCGCGTCGGCGTCGGCGGAGTTGAGCTTCAACGCGGTGTCGTAGAAGCCGAGGGAACTTTGCCAGGCTTCCTGTTTCTGCGCGGCTTCGGCGGCGGTGTCACCGAGCTGGTAGTAGGCGTTGCCGAGATTGTAGAAGGCGCTCTGGGCGAGTTGGGGGTCGCGCGCGCCGGTCGCGCCGCTGAAGTGGCGGGTGGCGTCCTCGAACTGCTTGGCTTGGTAGGCGGCGGCTCCGGCGTTGTAGGCGAGGCGGGCGTCCTCCGGGCGCTGCTGGCGGAGGCGGTCGTATTCCTTGAGGGCGGCTTCGTATTTGCCGGCCTGGTATTGTTTGAGGGCGTCGGCGGAGGAGGCGGGGGCGGGGAGCGGGGAGAGGAGTGCGAGGAGAAGATAGAGGAGGGCGGCGGCGGGCGTGGGCGTCCGCGCTCCGGATTTCTTTCGCTCGGGTAAAAACATTTCGACGATGAGCAAAACCACGGCGAGGCCCAGCGGCCAGTAAAAACGCTCGTGGTGGCGCTGCATCAGCTTGGCGTTGAACTCGGACTTCGGCAGCGGGGCGAGGCCGCGTTCGTAGAGCAGGTCCATCGTGTTCGCGCCGCGCAACGGGAGGTAGAAGCCGCCTGCCGCACCGGCGATTTGCTGGAGCAGGGTTTCGTTGAGCTTGGACTTCACCACGTTGCCGCTGTCGTCCTTGAGGAAGTCCAGCTTGCCCTTGGCGTCGGGCACGCGGATGAGTTCGCCCGCCGCGCTGCCGACGCCGATGGTGAAGATGCGCAGGCCCTTGGCGCTCGCGGCTTGCGCGCCTTCCACCACGCCGGACTCGTGGTCTTCGCCATCGGTGAAGAGGACGAGGATTTTATGGTTGTCGCCGTCCTTGAAGGCACTGAGCGCGGTCTGGATTGTCTCGGCGATGGCGGTGCCGCCTTGGGGGATGATGTTCACGTCGAGCGCGGCGACGCCCTGGCGGAAGGCCTCTTCGTCGAGCGTGAGCGGGCATTGGAGAAAGGAGCTGCCGGCGAACGCGACGAGGCCGAGGCGGTCGTTCTTGGCGAGCTTCATCAAGTCCAGCGCGGCGAGTTTGGCGCGTTCGAGGCGGTTGGGCGGAATGTCGGCGGCGAGCATCGAGCGGGAGGTGTCGATGGCTACGACGATGTCCAAACCCTTCTGCGAAACCTCCTCCCAAGTGAAGCCCCACTGCGGGCGTGCCATCGCCAGCACGGCGCACGTGACCGCGACAACGAGCAAGCCCAGCCGCACTTTCTGTCGCGTCTTCGAGACGCCGACGGTGAGTTGCGCCAGCAGCCGCGATTGCACGAACTGCGCGATGAGCCGCTCCTTCGTGCGCCACGCCCAGAGGAGGAAGAGGGCGAGGAGGGGCACCAGCAGGAGGAGCCAGAGGAGGTTGGGGAGGGCGAACTTCATGCGATTGCCGATTGCCGATTGCCGATTGCCGATTGGCTTGCAGGGGACGTTCTCGGTAGCTTGGCCGCGTGACTCCTGTCGAATTGAAGCAACGGACGAAGGCCTTTGCGCTTCGTGTCATCAAGCTGGTGGAAGCGCTGCCGAACACGACGACGGGCCGCGCGCTCGGACGACAGATGGTTCGCAGCGGAACGTCGGTGGCGGCGAATTACCGGGCGGCTTGCCGGGCGCGCAGTCGGGCAGAGTTCATCGCCAAGATGGGCGTCGTGGAGGAGGAAGCTGACGAGACGATGCTCTGGCTCGAACTGCTGGCTGAGTCGAACACGATGCCGCCCGACCAGCTCGCCCCGTTGCTCCGCGAAGCCAACGAACTGACCGCCATCATGGCCGCCTCGCGCAAGACGGCGAAGGAGTGAGGGGATTGGCGATTGGCGATTGCCGATTGGCGATTGCTGGCGAAGTTCGCGTGCGCCACTTCCTACCGAGCGCGCACGGAGCACGAGGTCTTCAATCGGCAATCGGCAATCGGCAATCGGCAATCTCACGGCAGTTTCCTCCACAGCGTATTGGCCAACAGGATTTCCGCCAGCAACAGCCCGAGCCCCACCGCCACGGGCCAGTGCGCCAGTTCGCGGTAGCGCTGGAACTTCTTCACCTCGACGGTGCTTTTCTCCAGCCGGTCAATCTCGGCGAAGATACTGCGCAAGGCGTCGGAGTTGTCGGCGCGGAAGTATTTGCCGCCGGTCTTCTCGGAGACCTTGGTGAGCGTGTCCTCGTCAATGTCCACAGGCATCATGCGCTGTTGGCGACGGCCGAACTGGTCGGTGTAAGGCCACGGGGCTTCGCCGCGCGTGCCGACGCCGATGGTGTAGGTCTTGATGCCCAGCGTCTGCGCGGCGTCGGCGGCGGTGAGGGGCGGGACTTTGCCGGCGTTGTTCACGCCGTCGGTGAGCAGGATGATGATTTTGCTCTTGGACTTGAGGTCGCGCAGCCGGTTGACGCTGGCGATGAGGCCGGAGCCAATGGCGGTGCCTTCCTCGATGCCGCCGAAGTTGAGGCGGTTGAGGTTCGCGAGGAGGAACTCGTGGTCGAGCGTGAGTGGACCGGCCACATACGCGCGCCCGGCGAAGGCGATGAGGCCGATGCGGTCGCCGGGGCGCTTGAGGATGAACTTCTGCACGGTGTCCTTGGCGAGCACGAGGCGGTTGATGCGCTGGCCGCGTGCGTCCTTGAAGTCCTCGGCTTCCATGCTGCGCGAGAGGTCCACGGCGATGACGATGTCAATGCCGCTGGCGCTCACCTTCGTCTCGCCTTCGCCCAACTGGGGCCGCGCGAGCGCGATGAAGAAGGCGGCGAGGGCGAACCAGCGCAGCGCGCGGAGGAACGCGCCGGCGCGGGACTGCACCTGACCGGTCAGCCCGCGCACGAGCTGGACGGAGGAATAGAGGAAGGCGGGCTGGAAGTCGCGCCGGCCCTTGAGCCACGCGAGCAGCGGCAGCAGGAGCAGCAGGAGCAGCAGCCAGGGATGGGCGAAGGAGAAGGTCATCGAATTGCCGATTGCCGATTGCCGATTGCCGATTGGGCGTTCGACACGTCGTAAGCCGTTTCTTCCACGAGGCCGAGGGCGGCGCTGTGGAGGCTGCGGAGTTCGGTTTCGCTTGGCTCGTGCTTGGCGAACTTCGCGGCGTCACAGCGCGAGAGGAAGTCGGCGAGGAATTCCTTTTGCGCGGCGTTCAACTGGTCGGCGCGTTGCAGCTCGATGAGGAACTCCTCGGTGGTCCGCTCAGGCGCGCGGAAGTCGAAGCGCTCTTCGAGGTAGAGCCGCAGCGCGTCGGAGACGGCAATGCAGAAGGGCTTGGGCTGGGTGAGCAGGGCGAGGGCGTCGGCGAGGCGGTGCTTGGCGCGCTGGTGCGGCGGGACCGGCGGAGTCGCCGGAGCCTGCGGCGCGTGGCGGAACCACTTGTTCCAAATCAGCATCATGAGCAACCCGCCGAGCGCCGCGCCCACCGCGACCCACAGCCAGAGCAGCTCCGGCGGGAGTGCCACGGGGCCGCGGATGTCGCGGAGGGTGTCATTGGTCGTCGCCGCCGCGTTGGTGGGCGGAGGGATGAGGACGGCGTTTTGGTTCGAGGCGGCCAAGGGAAAGTGTTCAGTAAACAGTGTTCAATGTTCAGTCGGCGCGCGGTTCGACAGAGCGGGCGGGCGGGCGTTCACGGGGCGCTCCAAAATTTGCCCGCGGATAACACGGATGACGCGGATGGGGAAGGCCAGCTCCATCCGCGTCATCCGTGTTATCCGTGGGCAGTTCATTTCAGTCGGCGGCGAGGGTGGACTGGAATTGGTGGAGGCGGGCTTGGAAGGTGGCTTCGGAGAGGAC
The DNA here is from genome assembly GCA_943330855.2 of Klebsiella pneumoniae. GTDB lineage: Bacteria > Verrucomicrobiota > Verrucomicrobiia > Limisphaerales > SXTU01 > SXTU01. The sequence goes on along the minus strand of CALQJI020000038.1, from coordinate 11,440 downwards.
GGGTTGCGCGGCGTCGGTCGGGACTTCTTCGGCGAGTTCTATCCAGGATTTGCAGCCGCCGTAGCTGGGGAGCATCGGCAGTTCGAGGTGTTGTGGAAGACGGGAGACGCGGACGGCGAGGGCGAAAAGGTTTTGCTCCTGGCCCCAGTCGAAGCGCTGCGCCAGCAGGTCGTCGCGCCAGATGTGCTGGCCACGCAACCGCTCGACGGCGGCAAGGGAAGTCAGCTTCCGCCACGCGATGACCTCGGCGCACAGCTCCAGTCGCAACGTCTCGGGCGGCGGCAGGTGTGGAGCGATTTCGTCATAGCGCGTCTGAGCGGCGGGGAGCACGGACTCGCGCTGCTGGTGATACAGCGTCGGGAAGAAGAGGAAGCGGGGCTGCTCGACCTGAAAGCCGCCCCGGCCCTCAGCAATGCCGCCCTTGCGCAGGAGGAGGATTTGCTCCCCGCGCCCCAGCGCATCCACGATGATAGCCCATTCTTTGAACGCCGTTCGCACGCCGGGAGATTAGGGGAATGCGTGGCGGGGGTCGAGCGGGGAGCGATTGATACCTCAAAAGAAAGACATCAAGGAGTGAACGTCATCAAGAAATGGTTTATGGATTTGACAGTTGAATGCACGCTCCTTAGCGTCGCCTGCCGACACACTTGATATGGCCGACAACTTGAACTTACCCGCTGGCGCAGCACCTCCACCCGCCGCTGGTTCCAAGGTCCAGCCGAAGAAGGAGACCGTCCGCATCAGCCTTCCGCCGAAGCCTTCCTCGAAGGAAACCGTGCGTCTGCAACTTCCGCCTCGAAGCGCTGGCGCTGCCGCCCCTGTGGCCCCAGCCGCTCCGCGGCCTGCGGCCCCTGCGCCCCCTGCGGCCCCGAAGCCTGCCGCTCCGGCGGCACCCGCCCCGGTAGGAGCGAATCAGACCGTCCGACTTTCCATGCCTCCCAAACCTTCTGCCGCGAAGGAAACGGTGCGCCTCGAGCTTCCGCCCAGACCGGGAGCGAAGGCGCCCGCACCCGCTGGAGGCCATGAAATCAAGCTGGTTGTCCCGCAGGTGGACGAGTCGGTAGCCAGCGCCAAAATCCCCGATGCATCGGATGCCGAGATGCCGACGATGGATTCGCCGCAAGCGGCGCCTGCGCCAACCGCCGCGAAGCCCGCTGGTGGGCTCAAGGGCGCACCGCCCGGCAGCCGGCTCCCTGGTGGCGTCGTCGCCAGCCCGGGTAAAGTGGGTGCCCCGCCCGCCTCCGTGCAGCCGGACTCCACGCCTTCCGCGATGGCGCTCCCGGCCAAGAAAGCGTTGCCCAAGCCGGAGATGAGCTCTGCGCCGATTGCCGCTGGCGGCGTCGTGGTTCGCGCGGCGGGCTGGCCGGACTACACGCTGGCCATTCTCGCTCTGGCGGCTGGTATCGCTGCCGTCGTGCGGCTGTTCATGATTCTCGGCGGCGAGTGATTCGCCGCTCGTATCGCAACCCTTTGAACTGACTCTCCTATGGCTGAAGGTCCCATCATCAACGTTACCGAAGCTTCATTCGAAGCCGATGTCCTCAAGTCCACCGTCCCCGTTCTCGTGGACTTCTGGGCCGAGTGGTGCGGCCCGTGCAAGATGCTCCTGCCCGTCCTGAACGAGCTGGCCATCGAATACGCCGGCAAGGCGAAAATCGCGAAGGTCAACGTGGATCAAGCCGGGGCGCTCGCTGGGCAATTTGGGGTGCAGAGCATCCCGGCTCTGTTCTTCTTTAAGGGCGGCAAGGTCGTCGCCCAAGTCGTCGGCGTGCGCTCCAAGAAAGACTTGAAGGCGCAGCTCGACCAACTCCTGCTCCCCGCCTGAGCCGCCTGAGGAGGTAACATGGCCCTCCTCATCACGCCCCGCGCGCTCGCCCAACGCGGCGAGTTCTACTACCAGCTTTCCTCGATGATTCGGGCGGGATTGCCCATCATAGGCGCGCTCCAGACCGTCGAGAAAAGCCCTCCCTCCGCTTCTTACCGCAAGCCCGTGGCGCGGATGCTCACGGAACTCAAAGGCGGCAACACCTTCACCGGCGCGCTGGAAATTGTCGGCGATTGGCTGCCCATCTTTGACAAGGCGCTGCTCGAAGCCGGCGAAAAATCCGGCCGCCTCGATGACTGTTTCCGCCTCCTTTCCAGCTACTACGAGGAGCGCGCCAAGCTCGCCCGAGAAGTCATCGGACAGATGATTTACCCCTTCTGCATTGTTCACTTCGCCCTACTCGTCTTCCCGGTGAGCCTGCTGGTCGCGGCGGTTTTGCAGGACCAATGGACAGCGCTCTTGGTGAACAAGCTGATTGCCTTTGGCCTCCTTTACGGCAGCGGCTTGGCGCTTGTTCTGGGAGGCGGAGGTTCGCGTGCCCAGTGGTGGCGGGCGACGATGGAGCTGCTCATGGGGCTGATTCCCGTGCTCGGCTCGGCCCGCCGCAACCTCGCCCTCGCCCGCCTCACCGCCGCGCTCGAAGCGCTCTTCTCCGCCGGCGTCGGCATCGTGGACTCGTGGGAGCTGGCCGCCCGCGCCAGCGGTTCGCCCGCGCTCGCCCGCGAGGTCTTGAAGTGGCGACCGCAAATCGAGGTCGAGCAGAAGACTCCCGGCGAAATCCTCGCTGACGAGAACGTCTTCCCCACCATGTTCACCAGCCTCTACCGCACGGGCGAAGTCAGCGGCCAGCTCGACGACACGCTCAAGCGCCTGCACGAATACAGCCGCGTGGAAGGCCATCGGCAGATGCAGCTCTTCACTCGCGGCCTGACCATCGCCATCATCCTGCTCATCATGATCGCCATCGGCGCGCAAGTGGTGATGTTCTGGGTCGGCTACTTCAACAACATCAACAACGTGATGTCGCAGTGAGGGCCCCGGTTCGCTGAAGCCGGCCCCGCTCACTTTCCCGCTTTCTCACTTTCCCGCTTTCCTCCACTCTATCCCCATGACCGTTGCCGAAATTCTCTCGGACGAGCGCCTTCGCCAGGACGAATTCCCCGTCTGCCGCAGCAAGGCTTACCTCGCCCACGCCGCCGTCGCGCCCCTCGCGCGCCGCGCCGCCGACGCCATTGGCCACTACAGCTTCCTCGCCTCGCAGGACGACCAGGAGACGATGCTCCCCAAGCTCCACCGCGCCGCGCGCGAGTCCGCCACCAAGCTCCTCGTCGGAGCGCATCCGGACGAAATTGCCTTCGTCGGCCCCACTTCGCTGGCCCTGAGCATGGTCGCCGGTGGCCTCACCTTCCGTCGCACCGATAACATCGTCATTTACCACGACGACTTTCCCTCCAACGTTTACCCGTGGATGGCCCTCGCCGCTCAAGGCGTGAAAGTCCGCTACCTCAACACCCGCGAGCTGGGCCGCATCCGCCCCGTGGACGTGCTCGGGCAAGTGGACGAGAGCACCCGCCTCGTCGCGCTCGGCTCAGCGCACTTCCTCGCCGGCTGGCGCATTGACATCGACGCCATCGGCAAGGCCCTGCGCGCGCGCGGCATCCTCTTCTGCGTGGACGCCATGCAGACCCTCGGCGCGTTTCCCGTCTCCGTGAAGCACGTGGATTTCCTCGCCGCCGACGGCCACAAGTGGCTCCTCTCGCCCTGCGCCGCCGGCCTCTTCTACGTGCGCAAGGAAGCGCAGGAGAAGCTCCGCCCCATCGCGCTCGGTTGGAACAACGTCCGCTGCCCCAACTACGCCGCGCAGGACGAACTCTCCTACCAGACCGGCGCGCGCCGCTTCGAGGCCGGCACACACAACGTCCTCGGCATCGTCGGCCTGAAGGCCTCAATGGACATGATCACCGAAGTCGGCGTGGCGAACATCGCCGCCGAGCTGCTGCGCAAGCGCGCGATCCTCGTCCCCGAGTTGCAGGCGAAGGGCTGGACCGTGCTCAACGCCGCCGCCCCGCCCGAGAACTGCGCCGGCATCATCAGCATCACCCGCGAAGCCTCCGACCTGCCCGCCATCCACCAACGCCTCACGGACGGCGGCGTGGTCACCTCCCTCCGCGCCGACCGCACCGGCAAGCAATACATCCGGCTCTCCCCGCACTTCTACAACACGGACGAGGAACTAGCCCGCGCGGTGAAACTGCTGTGAACGCAAGCGTGTTGCGCGTTCCGAGGTCCGTGCAGGCGATGGGAGTTCGAGCACGCCCGGCTTGATTCAAGCAACCCGCATCACATCTTCACCTCATGACCATCAAAGACACCGAGTTCGCCGACCTCCCCACGCCCGTCGGCCCGATGCGCACCTACGTCTTCCGCCCCGCAGCGGAAGGCAAGTATCCCGGCATCCTGCTCTACTCGGAGATTTTCCAAGTCACCGGCCCCATCCGGCGCACCGCTGCGTTGCTCGCGGGCCACGGCTTCGTCGTCGCCGTGCCGGAGATTTACCATGAGTTCCTCCCCGCCGGCACCGTGCTGGCCTACGACCAAGCCGGCGCGGACAAAGGCAACGAACTGAAGACCGCCAAGGAACTCGCCAGCTACGACGACGACGCGCGCGCCGCGCTGGATTTTCTCCGCGCGCACCCGGCCTGCACCGGCAAACTCGGCGTCATGGGCATCTGCATCGGCGGCCACCTGAGCTTCCGCGCGAGCATGAACCCCGGCGTGCTGGCCGGCGTGTGCTTCTACGCCACCGACATCCACAAGCGCGGGCTCGCCAAGGGCAAGTGCGACAACACCCTCGACCGCGTGCCGGAACTTACCGCCGAGATGCTGATGCTTTGGGGCCGCCAAGACCCGCACGTCCCGCGCGAAGGCCGCGCCCGCCTCCACAACGCGATGGCCGACGCGAACCTGAACTTCACCTGGCACGAGTTTAACGGCCAGCACGCCTTCCTGCGTGACGAAGGCCATCGCTACGACCCCGCGCTCGCCCTCACCTGTTACGGCCTCGTCCTCGAACTCTTCAAGCGCAAGCTCGGCGAAGGCGACCTGCCAGCGAAGTCCGCCAGCGGCCCCGCCGAATCGAAGCACTGAAGCCAAAGGAGCGCGGACGCCCACGTCCGCAGCCCATTCGGAAGCAAAACAGCCGCCTGCGGACGTGGGCGTCCGCGCTCCAAATCAGCTGTGCTCCGGCCTGAACTGCGCCTTGCCACTACCGCTGAAGCTCGCCAATCTTGCCCCATGAAAGCGAAGTTCCAAGCCTTCCCCAGCATCTTCGCGGAGTTGACCAAGGGATAAGGCCATGCTGCCCGTCGTCATCAAGTGGCTTCCACGCCAAGTTCTGCAAACCTGCGAAGCCGCAGGGCAGGGGCTTCCGCCGCCTCCGCGATGAACCTGCCCAACAAACTCACCGTCTCGCGCTTCATCCTCACGGGCTTGTTCCTCGTGGCGATGTTCTCGCGCTCGCCGGTCAACGACACCCTCGCGCTCGTGCTCTTCAGCTTCGCGGGGTTGACGGATTACTTCGACGGCAAGATCGCCCGCGAGCGAAAGCTCATCACCAACTTTGGCATCCTCATGGACCCGTTGGCTGACAAGATTCTCACCTGCTCCGCCTTCATCGCGCTGGTGGAACGCGCCAAGTTCAACCCCGACACCGGCGCTTTGCCCGCCGTGAGCGTCGAGGCGTGGATGGCCGTCATCATCGTTGCGCGCGAACTGGCCATCACCGGGTTGCGCCTGCTCGCGGCCTCCAAGGGCGTCACGATGGCCGCCGAGCGCTTCGGCAAGCATAAGACCATCTCGCAAATCGTCGCCATCATCACGCTGCTGGTGCTGGACGCGCACGTCGAGTGGTGGCCGTGGCTGCGGGACGCGTTTGGACTGCTGCTGCCGTGGTTCGGTCACCTCTCGCTCTGGGTGACGGTGCTGCTCACGTTCACCTCCGGCGCGATTTACCTGTGGAAAAACCGGCAGATTTATCTGGAGGACATGTGAGCGGTTTCAGTCCAGCCGTCTGGGTCGCCCAAGGCTTCGGCTCCGGTCGCCTCAAGCCCGCACCAGGCACTTGGGGTTCCGTCGTGGGGCTCCTCTGGTTTGTCGCCCTCGGCGCGATTGGTTCGCTGTGGGCCTTCTTTGGCGGCATCCTCCTCAGCATCCCGTTCTGCGTCTGGGGTTGCGGCCTCGCGGAAAAGGCGCTGGGCGAGAAAGACCCCGGCTCCATTGTGCTGGATGAAATCATCGCCGTGCCGCTGTGCTTCAGCGCGTGGGTGGTGAGCCAGGTTTACGCCACCGGGCGGATGCCCGACGTCGGCTACTTCTTCAGCGGGAACAACTGGCTTGGAGTCATCGGCATCTTCGCCGCCTTCCGCCTTTTCGATATTTGGAAGCCATGTCCCGTGCGGCAGAGCCAGTCGCTTCCCGGCGGCTGGGGCGTGACCGTGGATGACCTCCTTGCCGCGCTCTACGTGAACTTGGTGAGCTTGCCGTTTCTCCTCTGAATTATGCACCGATTCCACCTCGCGCTCCTCGCGGCCTTTTGTGTTTTTTGTGGCCATGCCAGCGCCGCTGCAAAGCCGAATGTCATCATCTTCCTCGCCGATGATTCGGGCTGGGGTGACTACTCGTTCAACGGCAACACGAACCTCCGCACGCCCAACATTGACTCCCTCGCGCGCGGCGGTGCGGCGCTGGACCGCTTTTACGTCTGCTCCGTGTGTGCGCCGACGCGGGCGGAGTTCCTCACCGGCCGTTACCATCCGCGCGGCGGCGTGCGCGGGGTCTCGACGGGATTGGAGCGATTGAATTTGGATGAAAAAACCATGGCCGACGCGTTCAAGGCCGCCGGCTACGCTACGGGTGCGTTTGGCAAATGGCACAACGGCAGCCAGTGGCCATTCCATCCCAACGCCCGCGGCTTCGACGAATACTACGGCTTCACCTCCGGCCACTGGGGCGAATACTTCGACCCGCCGCTGGAGCAAAACGGGAAGCTGGTGCGCGGCCAGGGCTTCATCGCCGACGACCTCACCGGCCACGCGCTGGGCTTCATCGAGAAGAACAAGGCCGGGCCGTTCTTCTGCTACGTGCCTTACAACACGCCGCATTCGCCGTGGGCCGTGCCGCAGGAGTATTGGCAACGCTTCAAGGACCAGCCCATCGGCCTGCGCGCCAAGCCCGGCGATGCGGAGGATCTCGACCAAACCCGTTGCGCGCTCGCGATGATGGAGAACCTCGATTGGAACGTGGGCCGCGTGCTCAAGCGCCTCGATGAACTCAAGCTCGCGGACAACACCATCGTCCTCTACTTCTCCGACAACGGCCCGAACTCGTGGCGCTGGAACGGCGGCATGAAGGGTCGCAAAGGCTCGACTGACGAAGGCAGCGTGCGCTCGGCGTGTTTCATCCGCTGGCCCGGCGGCGGCATCCCACCCGGCACCGTGGTGAAGGAAATTGCAGGCGCGATTGACCTGCTGCCCACGCTGACCGCGTTGGCCGGCGTGAAGCGTGTCGGCGATAAACCGCTCGACGGTCACAACCTCACCAATCTGCTCGTCGGCGCGCAGCGGCGCGGCTGGCCTGACCGCACGCTCTTCTCGCACCAGAACGGCAACGTCAGTGCCCGCTCACAGCAGTATCGCTTCGACAATGCCGGCGCGCTCTTCGACATGGTCGCGGACCCCGGGCAGACCAAGAACATCGCGGCGGAGAAGCCGGAAGTGGTCGCGAAGTTCGCCCAAGCCGTCGCCGACTGGCGGAAGGACGTGCTCGGTCAAACCGCTCCGCTCGCTCCCAACGCGAAGGGCAAGGGCGGTGGTGGTCTGCCGACCGACGACCGCCCTCATCCCGTCGGCTACGCGGAGTTCCCCATCACCCCGCTGCCGGCGCGCGACGGCGTGGCGCACGGTGGGATTAAGCGCAGCGCCAACGCGCCGAACTCCTCCTACTTCGTGAACTGGAAACTGCCCGAAGACAAGCTGACGTGGGACATCGCCGTGAACACCTCCGGCAACTACGACGTGACCATCCTCTACGCCGCCGCCGACCCCGGCTCGACGATTGAACTCAGCTTCAACGGCAGTGCGCTCACCGGCAAAGTGGCCCCCGCGTGGAACCCACCGCTCTACACCAATCAGGACACCATCCCGCGCCCGCCCGCCGAGTCGCAGATGAAGGAGTTCCGCCCACTGCACCTCGGCACGGTGCGGCTGGAGCAGGGACGCGGCCCGCTCACGCTGCGGGCGCTGGAGATCCCCGGTGCGAGTGTGATGGAGGTGCGGCAGGTGGTGCTTACGCTGACGCGGTAGGTCATCGGGGGGCCGTAGGATTACATCCATGCCGGGGCAACTGGTTCCCGAGCTTGCCCTCGCTAGACAGCGAACTAATTTTCACGTGTTGAACATCAGCACAACTCAAGTTCCCGATTCGGCGAGCCGCCGCCGCGCCTTCACGCTCATCGAGCTATTGGTCGTTATCGGCATCATTGCCATTCTTGCCGGGCTGCTGCTGCCCGCGTTGGCGCGCGGCAAGACTAGTGCGAAGGCCACGCAGTGCGTCTCCAACCAGCGGCAAATCGCCCTCGCCACCCAGCTCTACGCGGACGCGAATGACGACCTCGCCGTGCCCGGCCGGATGCCGCGCTATGGCGTCAACGCGGACCCACGCAACCTCTACAACGTCGGCAATGGCCAGCAGTTCCGCCCGCGCTGGTTTGTGACGCTCGGCGCGGGCAGCGGCCTCCACGCCTACCAGACGCCGTCGCCGAATCCCGCCGACGACAACACGAAGGCGGTGGACCACAAGGTCTTCATCTGCCCGCAGGTGCCGGACTGGGTGAACAACCGGAATTTTTCCTACGGCTATAACTTTCAGTTCCTCGGCAACAGCCGCGTGAAATCGAGCGGTGAATTCATCAACTTCCCGGTGCGCCTCACGAACTTGAGGGGCGCGGGCACGGTCCTCATTGCCGATTCGCTGGGCACTGCCGCCGGCAAGCCCGCCGCCGCGCGCACTGCGTATCGAGCGAATGGCGCGGATGACCTGACGGCGTTGGGCAACCACGCGTGGTCGCTCGACCCGCCCCGGCTGCTGCCCGGCAGCTCGGACTTTTGCGATGACAACAGCCGCGCTCCGCAGCACCGGGGCGGGGTGCATGACCGGCACGACGGGCGGGCGAACGTGGTGTTTGCGGACAGTCATGTGGAGCGCTCGCGCCCGGCGGAGTTGGGCTATGCGGTCAATGGCGATGGGAGCTTTGGCATCGCCGGGCCCGCGCACAACGGCTTCTTCTCCGGCACCGGCACCGACGACGCTCCGCCGAACATCAACTGAGCAATATGAAACGACACCTGGCTGCCTGCACGCTTCTCGCGTTGTCGCTGGTCTCGGCGCCAGCCGCCCAGACAAACGAGTTCCTCCAAGTCCAGCGGGGCGAGCTGCCCGTCATCATCACCGCGCCGCACGGCGGCTCACTGGCCATTCCCGGAGTGCCCAAGCGGGTCGGCCCCGAGGGTGAGTTGAAGAGCGGTAAGTTTGTCACCGGACAAGACACGCGCACGTTCGAGCTGGCGACTACGATGGCGAAACGCGTCGAGGAACTCACGGGCAAGAAGCCCTACCTCGTCGCGATGAAGGCACACCGGCAATTCGTGGATCCGAACCGCCCCGAGAAAGAAGCCGTGGAGCATCCGAACGCACAGGTTGTCCACGCCGCCTTCCACGGGCAGGTGCGGGAGTTCGTGGATGAGCTGCGAAAGAAGTTCCCACAGGGCGCGCTGCTGCTGGACATCCACGGGCAAGCCGCGAGCTCGAACACAATTTATCGCGGCACGCAGAACGGCACGACGGTGATGAAGATGGTGGAGAAGCACGGAGCCGTCGCGCTCACGGGCGAGCACAGCATCCTCGGCTACCTCGCGACGAAGGGCATCAACGTGTCGCCCACCAACACGCCGCCGGGATCGCCGCGGGAGACGGGTGGGTTCAGTGGCGGCTACATTGTCCGCAGTTACGGCAGCCACATGACCAACGGCGTGGACGCCATCCAGCTTGAGTTCGGCGGCGCGTTCCGCACGGACGTGAAGAAGCGCGACGAGACGGCGAAGTGGCTTGCGGAGGCCATCAAGGCTTACACGGAGAATTTTCAGCCGCCGTCGAAGCAGCCATAACGTCAGGCTCTGCGAAAGCCAGACTCATCGCTTGATAAAGGAACTGGCGTCCTTTTGGGTCAGGCGCAGTGCCAGCGGACGCTGCCCTGCGCGATGCGCTTCAGGGCACGATTTCCACCGCGTAGAAGCCGGCGCTGCCGGTCGGGGTGTTGGTAAGGGAGACGGTATTCCAACCGGAGCGCACGGTGCTGCCGACGGCATTCCAGTTCGTCGCGTTCACGCCGTTGGTCAGCGTGCTGGTGAAGCGGAGGCGATACTTCGCGTTCAGGATGCCAGTGGTGGTGATGATGTGATTGCCGCCGCTGACAGCGATGGAGTGGACCTGCGGCCGTGCCGGGGTGAAGCCCATGTCATAGACAATCCCGCGCTCGACCGCGACGAGCGCGACCTGCGCCTGCACGAGCGAGGAGTCACGGGGCAGAAGGAGCAGGCCAAGAGGGTCAAACGTGGCCGTGTCCAGATGCGCGATGCTTGACGACGCCGAGTAAGTTGAGGGCACATTTAGTTTAGGCCGCACACCCGCGTTGCCCGCCACACCGAGCGGGCCATTCCAGAAGAGGTTGTTGTTGGTGATTGCGACGAGCCGCTGCGCATCCGTCAGGCTCGTGTAGGCGACCGGCGCGGTGTTGTCCTGCACAATGAACGTGTCGAACACGGTGGGAAAGCCGTCGAACGAGCCGTTGGCGGGGTTGATGTAGTTGATGAAGACCATGCCGTGGATGAGCTCATGCACAACGGTGGTGAAGAGGCTTTCCTGCCCGCTGCCGAGCAGCGCGGAGTCGTTGGTGCTGTAGTTGTAGGTGATGGCCGGGTTCGTGTTGAAGTTCACCTCGAGCGTGTTGGTGCCGACTAGTTCGCGGCCAGCGACGTGGTTCCCGAGCGTCGTGGGGTATTCCACGTCGCGCCGGTATTTCGGGTTCGCGCTCCCGAAATTATTCGTGTAGCCGATAGTGGCGCCGTTGCCGACGGTCTGTGTGCCGAGATTGGTGAACGCCGCCTTCGCTCGGATGACTTCCGTGACATACGCCGGGGAGAAAAGGCTGCTGACGTAGTTGGCCGCAGCGGTGAATACCGTCCGGCGCAGCTCGCCGATCGAGCCGTATCCCGCAACCGGCGACGCGGCCGGGTCGAAAAATCCCACGTTGTTCGCCTGATCGTAGGACCAGTCCGGGATGATGGGGATTTGCGCGCGAACCGAAAAGGCGTGAAGCGCGACGAAGGCGACTAGCAGAAGACTCTTTACAGTTTTGGGGTATTCGGGGAACTTAGTGGGTAGAAACCCGAGAAAGCAGCTTTTAGAGGGGAAAACAGGCGGGGTTGTTCTCCGGCGTTGCACGGAACCCGTTGGGTTGAGGGGCCGCCTGAAAACCTCTCCGTTCGAGCCCTTACCGTGCAT
>CALQJI020000037.1 GCA_943330855.2 Klebsiella pneumoniae | reverse complement strand
CGCGCGGGATGCCGACGCCCGAGTCCGTCACGCGGAACAGAACGTAGCCGCCCGCCTTCGCGCCGGTCGCCCGGCGGTGGTGGATGAAGCTCTCGTCCACCACAATATTCTCCGCACTGAACTTGAGCGTGCCGCCGGAGGGCATCGCATCGCGTGCGTTGACGGCGAGGTTGAGCAGCACCCGATGGAGTTGCGCCGAGTCGGCTGAAATGAGCAGCAGCTCGCCCCCGATTTCACTGCTGACGCGGACGTTGCGCGGGAAGGTCTCCTGCACGGACTGCACGATGTCGCGCACGAGCATCTCGGGGGAGACCGGCGCGCGCTCGCCGTGGAAGCCGCGCGCGAAGGTGAGCACCTGCTTGACGATGTCCGCGCCGCGCTGGGCGCTGGACTCCACGCTATCCACGAGCGTGCGGGACTTGCCGCTGACCTGCTTGCGCAGGAGCTGCGCGGCCATGAGCACCGGCGCGAGGACGTTGTTCAACTCGTGCGCCATGCCGCCGGCCAGCGTGCTGACGGCCTCGATACGCTTGTGCCGCAACTGCTCCTCGGCGCGCTGCGACACGGCGAGCTCGCACTCCAACTGTTGAACGCGCCCGTTCAAATTCGCCGTTTCTTCCGACACGCGCAAAGCCACCTCGCCTTGCTGCGACTGCATGGTTTCCTCCATCGCATGGCGCTGGGCGGACTCCTGTTCTGTCTGCTCACGGGCGATGGCAACCTCCTCCGTCACCTTCGCCAGCCGTTCGTTCAACGCGGCGTTGACGCGGCTCAATTCCTCCTGCGCGGCACGGAGCTGTGCGGACTCCTGCCCCCACGCCAGCTTCACGGAGTGAAGAGCCGCGAGCCGCTCGGCGAGTTCGCGCTCCGTGCCGTCGCGCAACTGATCCAGCTCGGCCTCGGCGCGCTCACGGCGCGTGCTCTCCTCTTGCAGCCGCGACTCGACGGACTCGAGTGCGCTCACCCGTTGCGTGAACTGGCGTTCGAGCATCTCCAGCTCCGAGCGCGTGGTGTTCAATTGGCCCTGCACCGCCGCCGTGGTCTGACTCGCCTGCAAATGCGCGCGGTCCAGACTTTCAGCCTGGGCGTGGGTCGCGGCCAGTTCGGCGGCGAGCTCCGTTTCGCGTTGAGAAAACTGTTGGGCTAGTGCGGCGTGTGCCTGCTGCAACGCGTCATGTGCGTGGCGCAATTCGGCGGAGTCCGTGCCCGCCTTGGCCTCGGCGGTGCGCAGCGCAGCGGTCAGCTCGACCATCCGGCGCTCCGCATCCTCGCGCTGCATCTGCCACAAGAGCTCCATGCGCAGGCGCTTCTCCATCTCGACGCGCAGGGCTTGGTTAGCGGCCTCGAGATCAATGGCACGATCGCGCAACCGCTGCTCGGCGCTCATCGCGGCGAGGCGCAACTGCTCCTCCGCGCGGCCACGCTCGGCGAAGTGCGTCTTGTAACGAGCAGCGGCTTCCTCGATGGCCTGCTGTTGTTCCGCATTGATGCGACCGAACTCCGCGCGGCGGCTCGTCAGTTCCGTCTCGGCGGCTGCGCGACCCGCGCGTTCCGCGTCGAGCTGCTGCTGTGTCGCTTCCAACACTGCGCTGCGCTCGCTGACGCGGGCTTCCAGTGAAGTGGTGTCCTCCGAAAGCGAACGTTCAACACGCAGGCGCTCCTCGGTTTCGAGTTCCAACTCGACCCGCATCTCGGCCAGCGAGCTGGTGGTGTCTGCGAGTTGCTGTTCGAGCGTAGCGCGCGTCTGCTGCAACTCCGCCTCCGTCCGCTCGCGCTGCTCGGTCTCGGTGCGGAGCTGTTCGGCCAAGCTCAGCGCCTCCGCCTGCCGCTCGGCGAGTCGCTGGTTGGCACTGCCGGCGTTTTGCAGGGCGACCTCCTCGACCTGCCGGCGCGCAGCGAGTTCGCTGTCGAGGCGCGACCGTATGTCGAGTAACTCCAGGTTTGCGTCGCGAAGCTCGCGATCCAGTTCCGACTTCGTGCGGCGCAACTCTGCCTCGGCCTGCTCGCGTCGCTTCGTCTCATCGCGCTGCGCGGTGCGGGCGGAAGCGGTCTCGGCCTGACGTGCCTGTTCCACCCGGCTGGCTTCGGCGGCGGTGCGTTGAAAGGCCTGCTCCAGTTGCTCGCGAGCGCCCACCGCAGCGGCGAGCTGTTCAGTCAACTCGGCCCCGGTGCGACGATCGACCTCCTCGGACTGAGCGCGACGTTTCGCTTCGTCCTCTTGCGCAGCGAGGGTGGTGGCCAGCCTGGCTTGCAACTCATTCGCGGTGCGGCTGGCCTCGGTGTTGGCGCGCTGGAGTTTCTGCTCCAATTCCTCCCGGGCACCGACCTCGGTGTCGAGCCGATGGGAGAGTTCCGCCTCCGTTTGGCGAGCGGCTTCTTCAGACTGAGCGCGACGTTTCGCTTCGTCCTCTTGCGCAGCGAGGGTGGTGGCCAGCCTGGCTTGCAGTTCGTTCGCGGTGCGGCTTGCCTCGGCGGTGGCGAGTTGGAGTTTCTGCTCTAATTCCTCCCGGGAACCGACCTCGGTGTCGAGCCGGCGGGCCAGTTCCGCCTCAGTGTGGCGGGCGGCTTCAGCCGACTGCTCGTGGCTGGCCGCTTCCGCTTGCCGTGCCTGCAACGCCGCATCGAGATCGGCCTTGAGCGCCGAAGTGGTGCGCTCGGCGTCGGTGAAACTCTCGCGCAACTCCCGCTCCGTCGTGTGCCGCGCGGCGGTTTCCTTTTCGACCCGCAACTGCAACTCCGCCTGCGCGGCGAGCGCCTCGGCGAGTGCCTTCGCGTGCGCGGCTTTGGCTGTCTCAAAAGTCACCCCCACGGTCACCACCTCGGCTGCCTTCTCGGCCAGTTCGTCCTGCGCGGCAGCGAGGGCACGGCGGCTCTCGGCATTCGTTTCGTCGAGCGTCGTGCGGACTTGAAGTGCGGAGGCCTCAGCCTTGCTGCGCTTCGTTGTCTCGGCGCGAAATTCCACTCGGACGGCGTCGAGCTGGACCGCGAGCTCGGCGGCGTGCTGCTCCGTGGCGGCATTCGCCAGTCTCCACGCGGCCTCGACGCGCTCGCGCTCGGCGGCCTCGAAATCCATCCGCGCCTGCAAGCCGGCGTTCTCGGCCGCAGCAGCGGCGAGGCGCTGGCCCAGCTCCGTCTTCGTCTTCGGCAGCGCGGTCTCGATCTCCTCGCGTCGCGCGGTCTCGGCGCGCAACGCCTCGCGGGCGAGCTCCAACTCGGAAGCGAGCAGCGTTACGCGTTCCTCGGAGGAGCGGCTGGCTTGCAACAGACTCTCCTCACTCTGCTGGCGGTCGGCGTTTGCGCGCTCGGCTTGCGCTCGCGCCTCCGCCACGGCGGCGAGTTGCTGTTCCAGTTCCGTGCGGGTTTGCGCCAGTTGTTGTTCAGCCTCCGTCTTGGTCGCCGCGATTTTTTGGTCGAGGCTTTCGCGCTGTTCGATTTCGAGAATCAGGTTTTCCCAGGTCTTCTTCAGCTCCGCGTCGGCGTCGGCGAGCTTTTGTTGTTGCTCGGCAGCGGCCTTCAGCAAGTCGGCTTCCCGAAGGCCGCTGGTGCTCGTGACCTGCTCCAGTTGCCCGCGCATTTCAGCCAGCGTGGCGGTGGCCTCGGCAAGCTGCTGCTGCGTGTCGGACGCCTGCTGCGCCGCTGCCGTGCTTGTCTGCTGCGTGGCGGTCTCGACTGCGAGGCGGGCGGCCTCGGTGTGCTCCAACCGGGTGCGGACCTCGGTGAGCGCAGCGGTGGCCTCGGCGAGCTGGCGTTCCGTTTCCGATTTGGACTGGCCCAACGCGGACTCCGCCTGCGCGCGCCGCTCCGTCTCGGCCTGCAACTGCTGGCGCACGCCCGCGAGCTGCTGCTCCGTCTCGGTGACCATCTGCTCGGCAGCGGTGCTTGTCTGCTGGACGTCCGCTTCGGCCTTGATTCGGGTGGCCTCGCTGCGTTGCAACTCAGCACGGAGTTCGGTGAGTGCGTTGCACTGCGCGACCAAGTCGGCCTTGGTCGCCGTGAGAATCGCTTCAGCTTGCGTCGCGGCTTGCTCCCCTTGCGCGCGCGTTGCCGCCAGCGAGGCGGTGGCCTCGGCTTGCAACCGCTCCGTCTCGGACTGTGCTTGGTTCAGTGAACGCTCGGCCTGTGCGCGCAGCTCTGTCTCGGCCTGCAATTGGCTGAGCGCGGTCTGCAACTGCTGCTGGCTCGCGACGGTGGCGCGTTCGAGTTGCTCGCGGAGTTCGGCCTCCAGCACGGCGTGCAAGCTGCTTTGCTCCGCCGCAGCCTGCGCGGACGCGGCCGCTTCCGCGTCGTGTTGCTGGCGGGCGGTTTCGAGCTCCGCGATGCGTTGCTCAAGCAATGCGTGTGCGGCGCGCTGCTCGGCCTCGGCCTGTTCGCGGGCCGCTGCGTCCACTTCGGCAAGCCCGGCCCCGGCCAGCCGAGCGGTGACGAGCTGTTGCTCCAACTCGGCCTGGGCCGCCGTAGTCTCGCGGAGTTGCTGAAGGAGCAGGTTACGCTCGTCGTTCGATGCGCGCGCGGCTTGCTTCTGTGCGGTCAGCTCGGTTTCCGACTGCACCTGACGCTCGGTGAGCGCAGCGATGCGTGCGAGGAGTTCGGGGTTGGCTTCGGCACCGGTTGGGTTCGCGGCGGCCTGTTCGCGTTGCAGCAGGTCGGCGGCGTGTTGTTCCCGGGCCTGTTCGAGTTCCGCGCCCAGCTCCATCATGCGCTGCTGGATGCCGGTGTTGGTCTGCACCATCGCCTCCTCGGACAACTCGCGGTCAGCATCCGCTCGCTCGGCTTTTTCATGCTCGGCCTGGAGTGCAACGCGGAGTGACTCCAGCTCGGCTTCGAGACGCGTGGCTCGCTGTGCCTCGGCTTGCAGGCGATGGTGAAGCGTCTCGTTGGCGGTGTCCGGCGCGTCACCCACCATCTGGAGTTTATCGAAGTCGTCGCGGAGCGAGCGCAACTCGTCCTCCGCGATCTGGCGACGGGTGCCTTCGTCCTGGAGTCGGTTGCGCAACGCCTCCAGCTCGACGGGGGAGCTACTGGCACGCTTCTCCAGCTCGGCCTTCTCAGCGCGCACGGTTTTCTCCGCGAGTTCGTGCTCGGCAACGAGTGCTTCCAAACCGCCGATGATGTCGGTGAAGCCTGAGGTGCGCTCGGCGACGGCTTTCTCCATCTCGTCGCGGGCTTTCGCGAGATCGGCCTCGACTTGTTCGCGGCCGGAAAGCTCTGCCCAAAGCTGGCGGTTGGCGGACTCAATCTCGGTGTCGCGCTTCTTGAGCTCATCCGCGCGGCGCTCGAGTTCGGCGGCCATTTCCTTCCGGTAGGATGACTCCTGCTGGGCCTTCGCAATCGAGGCATCCAGCAGAGTGGTTTGCTCGGTGAGGCGCGCGTCATCGGCGGACTTGCGCTCGTGAATGTCAAAGATGGAGCCGATGATGCCGTCGGGTTGTTCGCGTTCATCGAGGTGGCGGGCGGCCTGGGCGGCGACCCAGCGGATGGAGCCGTCCTTGTTGCGGACGCGGAAATCGAGGCGGAAATCCTTCTCGCCGCGCACGCATTTACGCCATTCCTCAGTGACTTTTTTGCTGTCGTCGGGATAGACGGCGAGCAGCCAACCGAAGCCCTGACTCTCCGCCTGCGAACGACCGGTGAGGGCGCTCCAGCGGGGGTTGACGAAGAGGATGTCGCCCTGCTGGTTCGCGCGGAAGATGCCGGCGGGCGCGGACTGCGTGAGTGCCTCAAAGGTCTGCCGCGCCTCGTGATTTTTGGCGTGCGTCTGCTCGCGTTTTTGGATGTCGCGGAGGAGGAGGAGGTAGATGCCTCCCGTGCCAGCCGCTAGGACGACAGCGCAAACGCTGAGGAAGACCAAGTTGAACTTGCCGGTCAGCCACCAGTCCAAGGCCGCGAACGAGATGAGACCCAAAACGAACGCGACCAGCAGCAGCCGACGCAACCTCGGGAGGAGAGAATTCATGCGCGTGCTTAGATAACTTGCTGGAAAGCCTGTGGGGAGCGGCAAGTAGTGTCAAACCGCGAGTGGGCTGCACCGGCAGGCGACGGCGCGCATTCACCAAGCGGTGGCAAGGGAATGCGGGCAAACAAATTGGGGCGGATGGATGGCTTCCCGTGGTGCATTCCTTTACCCCTCACTCAGCCGAAGTGCGAACGAATTCCGAGCCCGCCTAGACAGAAAAAAGTTTGATGGGCCTCAGGCGAAGAAACCTGTCCTCGGAGATGCCTTCAAGCTGCGCGCTGTTTCGTTCGCCCCAAAATCGGTGGCTGCACGCCGAAGCAGCTACTCCGGGTTCAACACGAAATGCCCGGCGGCGCGGTAGCTCCGCGCGATGGCGCGGGTGATGAAGTCCTTCGCAAGATGCACCGCGCCGGGGAGGTCGTGGCCGAGCGCGAGGGCGGCGGCGATGGCGGCGGAGTAGGTGCAGCCGGTGCCGTGTGTCGCGACGCCGCGCACGAAGGGGGCGGAGAGGAGTAACTCCGTTTCCCCATCGTAGAAGATGTCCACGGCCTCGCGCAGGCCGCGCAGGTGGCCGCCCTTGACCAACGCAGCGCAGTGGAAGCGCTCGTGAATGGTGCGGGCGGCGGCGCGGAGGTCTTCAACGGAATTGAGCTTCGCGCCAACGAGGATTTCGGCTTCGTCCAAATTCGGCGTGACGAGCGTGGCGAGCGGGAGCAACTCCGCTTGCATCGCGCGGAGGGCGGCGGGCTTGAGCAGGCGCGCGCCGCTGGTGGCGACCATCACCGGGTCAACGATGAGCGGCAGCTTTCGGCCACGGAGTTGGCTGAAGTGGTCGGCGACAACGCGGATAATGGCGGTGTCGAAGAGCATCCCGGTCTTCACGGCGGCGGGGCGCAGTTCGGCGAAGACGGCCTCGATTTGCGCGCGGACGATGGCGGGCTTCGCTGCTTGGATGGCGGAGACCCCCTTGGGGTTCTGCGCCGTCAGGCAAGTGATGGCGCTGGTGCCGTGGACACCGAGGGCGGCGAAGGTCTTGAGGTCGGCTTGGATGCCCGCGCCCCCGCCGCTGTCGGAACCGGCAATCGTTAGGGCGATGGGGAGCTGGCGGCGCACTGTAAGGGTTGCGGGTTGTGGGTTGAGTGACTCCGACGGGACGCGTCCGGTGCCAATCACGCAACGCGCGACACGGCACTCTACTTGTATTTCGCCTCAACTATCTCCACGCCCGCCTCCTTCTTCACCCGCTCCAGATACGCCGGCAAGAGCTTGTCGGCCTCTTCCTGCTGGAGGTTCTCACGGATGCGGTCCTTGACCTTGTCGAACTCGACCTTCTTCGCCGGGTTGCGCTCCAGCACCTTGATGATGTGATAGCCAAATTTGGTCGTGACCACGCCGCTGATTTGCCCCGGGCTCATTCCGAACGCAGCGGTCTCGAACTCCACGGCCATCTGACCGCGCGGAAAGACGTATTCGCCGCCGCGTTCTTTCGAGCCGGGGTCTTGGGAAAACTCCTTCGCCAGCTTGCCGAAATCCTCACTGGCGCGGGCACGCTTGAGGATGTCGTCGATCAAGAGGCGCTGGGCCTTTTGCTTCTCGGGCGGGAGTTCCGTGTTGGAGGCGAGGTCGCGCGTCGTCAACAGGATGTGCGCGGCGCGCACGGTCTCCGGCTGCTCGAAGCGCTTCGGGTTTTCGTCGTAAAACTTCTGCACCTGGAGCGGCGAGATGGGCACCGTCTGACGCACCTCGCGATTCACGACTTCCTCGACGATGGCGCGCTCGGTGAACTGCGTGGTGAACGCCTCGGGCGTCATGCCCATCGCCTGCACCTGGCGCTTGAATCCGTCCTCGGAACCGGCCTGCTTGAGAAATTCGCCGAGCAACTTGTCAGCGGACGCCTTGCCCTTGGACTTGTCCGCCTCGGTGGCCTTGCGCTTGAGCACCTCCACGACGATGAGTCGGTCGAGCAGCTTTTTCTCCACTTCAAGCCGCTTTTCATCCGGCGGGGGTGCCTGTCCGCGCGAAGCGGCGGCGGTGCGGAAATTCAGAAACGCGTCGTCGAGCTGTTTGCTGTTCACCTCAAACAGCTTGCCCTTCGCGAGCACGGTCGGCGGGAAAAGGCTGTCGGCACTGACGACGGGTTTGGGCAGCGGCGACGCGACGGGGGACTTGGCGTCCTTGGGGTCGGCGGCAGACAAGGTCGTGGCAACGGCAACGGCGAGGGTAGTAACGAGCTGTTTCATGCAGAATGGGGAGGGACCAATAACCAATGACCAAGGCCCAAAGAATGACGAATGACGCAATGTCCAATGGGCGCAGCCAGCCAGCGGCCGCGCATTTAACATTGGGCATTCATTGGTCATTGCGTCATTGGCCATGGGACATTTCAAAGCTTCACGACGCGGACGTTGCTGAAGACGGAATCACGACGCAGCTCTTCGAGCAGCTCCGCCGGCGGTTCGCTGTCCACATGGAAAACCGAGAGAGCGTGGCCGCCCGCGTGGTCGCGACTCAGGCTGAGGTTGGCGATGTTGACGCCGTGCTTGCTCAACAGCGTGCCGACATAGCCGACGATGCCGGGCCGGTCCGAGTTGTTGAACATCAGAAACACGCCGTGGATGGGAATCTCCAGCGCGCTGCTGAAGAGCCGGACGATGCGCGGGTTGTTCGGCGAGCCGAAGAACGTGCCGCCCGCCGAGCCGACCTTCTCTTCGCCCTTGAAGAGCTGGACATGGAGCCACTCGTTGAAGGTGACGGGTTCGGTCGAGCGCTTCTCCTCGACGCTGATGCCCAGCGTGCCGGCGATGCCGCGCACGTTGATGTGATTCAAGTCCTTCACCGCCGCGCGGGCGAGGAAGCCCATGAGCACCGAGCGCGTGATGGGGTCAATGTTCGGCAGTTCCTGCGCCTTGCCGCCGTAGGTGATGTGCGCGCGGTCCACCTGCTGCGGGACGACCTGCGCGAGCAGCTTGCCCAGCGCGTCGCCGAGGGCCATGTAGGGCTTCACCTGCTCGTAGGTGCGCGCGTCGAGGAACGGCAAGTTCACCGCGTTGCGCACCTCGCCGGTGAGCAGGTAGGCAGTGATGACCTCGGCCACTTCGATGCCGCACTTCTCCTGCGCCTCCTCGGAACTTGCGCCCAAGTGCGGCGTGAGGATGAGCGAGGGGTGCTTGCGGAACGGATGGTCCGCCGCCATCGGCTCGACGCAGAACACGTCCAGCGCAGCCGAGGCAACCTTCTTCGAGTCGAGCGCCGCGAGCAGGTCGTTCTCCGCGATGATTTCGCCACGCGCGCAGTTCACGATGCGCACGCCGGGCTTCATCTTCGAGAAGGCCGCCGTGTTCAACATCCCGCGCGTCTGCTCCGTGACCGGCAGGTGGACGGTGATGAAATCGGCTTCCTGATAAATGGCGTCCACATCAGCCGCGAGCGAGAAGCCGAGCGACTTGGCGCGGCCCTCGGTGAGGAAGGGGTCGTAAGCTAGCACCTTCATGCCGAAGGCCAGCGCGCGCTTGCCCACCTCGGTGCCGATGCGGCCCGCGCCGAGCACGCCGAGCGTCTTGCCGTGCAGCTCCACGCCCATGAAGAGCTTGCGGTCCCACTTGCCGGCGACCATCGAGCCGTGCGCCTGCGGGACCTTGCGGGCGAGGTTGAGAATCATCGCGAAGCTCAACTCCGCCGTGGTGAGCGTGTTGCCGGCGGGGGTGTTCATCACCACCACACCGCGTTGCGTGGCGGCCTCCACGTCCACGTTGTCCACGCCCACCCCGGCGCGGCCCACGACGCGGAGCTTGGCGGCGGCTTCGAGGACTTTCTTGGACACCTTGGTCTCGGAGCGCACGACCATCGCCTCGACATCGGCGACGAGCGGGAGCAACTCGGCCTCGGACAAGCGCTTGTCGAGGACGGTGACTTGAAACTCGGGCCGCTGCCGAAACAGCTCAATGCCCTTGGGCGAAATCGGGTCGCAAATGAGAACCTTCATAATCAGGGGGCGGATCTTAGGAGAGGGCGAGGGGGCCGGTCAAATGTTCTGGAAGGAGTCAGAAACTTCCCGGCCTGCGCGGGGAACCCAAAGCAGGGAAAGTTCATCGAACAGCCCAGAATCCACACGGCGCGCTTGCACCCGTCGGAAACCTTCTGGTAACCTGCTGCCGATGACGAGCATTGAGCTAGCCCCTACCAGCACAGACCCCGATGGGTCCGGTCCGTGGCGTGGCGTGGCCGTGGCACAGAGCCAAACGCTACGCGGTGTGGTCAACTTAACTGCTCGTGAATCCTGGTTGCCGACGTGGCGGAATTGGCAGACGCGCTAGACTCAAAATCTTGTTCCCTAACGGGAGTGTGGGTTCGATTCCCTCCGTCGGCACCAAAAACCCCTGAAAGCCTCATGCTTTCAGGGGTTTTGATTTGTAGGCTTTGTTTCAGCAGCCACTCCGAAATGCGCTACCTCAGCGCAACTCGCTTTCAGTGGGCCGTGGCAAGCCCCCTCTCACCGCAGCAGATCGGCTCCGCCACGGGGTGCGCTGGCAGAAGACTACAGCTTGGTGAAGCGATGCACGCGGCCGGTGGTGCTGTATTCTGCAACGAAGATGTCCCCTGCCCCGTTGAAGGCCACGCCGTGCGGCGCGGTGACGAAGCCGAGCCTCCACTTCGCGGGCGGGGTGGCGTTGGTGCCCGTTTCGCCCTTCTCAGTGTTCAGTCCAAGGCGGGCAACCGTCTTCCCCTCTTTGTCGAGCACGCTGACCGCGCCCCTGATTTCCCCGACGAGGGCGTAATCGCCTTGCACGGTAATGGCGGCGGGGGCGAGCAGGTCCGTGGCGACGACACCGAGGAACTCGCCGTCAATGGACATATGCACAACGCGCATCTTCTCACGATCGCACGCGATGATGCGCACGGGCGAGAAGCGGGTGTCCACGGCGATCTTGTGGAGCGTGCTGAACTCATAGGGGGCTTTCTTGCCGCCGAAGGATTTCAAATACTTCCCGGTCTTGTCGAAGCGATGGACGTAGCTGGTGGAGTAACCATCGGTCACAAACCAGTCGCCGTTGGGCGCGACATCCATGCCGGTGAGACGGACGAAGGACTGACCTTCGTTGGGGACCGGCACAATCTCGCCCTTGTCATTCTTCTTGGTGCTCTTGGGCACCTTGCTCTTGAATTCCTCCGGAATCGCGGACGCGGGAATCTCCAGAACTTTTTTCCCGTCGAGCGTGAGCTTCAGGATGGTCTGGCCACCGAGACGGGGGCCGTAGATGAACTCACCGTCGGCCTGCTTCTTGATGACGAAGCCGTGGAAGTCAGCAGGCGCGTCTGGCACGTTACGGAGCCATTTGCCGTCCGGGCCATAGACTTGCACCCCGGCCTTGGCGTCCTGGGTGCTGACGTAAATGTCGCCCTTGGAGCTGACGGCGATGTCCCCGTGCATGTTGCCGAGTTGCGGCCGGCCTTCAGGGAGTTTGAGCCAATCGGCCGTGGCCTTCCAATCGGCGGCGATGGCGTGGCCCAAGAGGGCGGTGAGGGTGAGGGTGGTGAGGATGGATTTGTTCATGGCAATTTGGTTCAACTGGACACCTACAACGTGACTACAAACGTCCCGGCATTGTCAACGTTGCTTTGGGCTGCACTCCGATGGTGAACCGCGATCGGCGCGCCGCCCGCGTGGCGCACCACCTCAAAGCCCACCTCACTTTGGCCCGTCACGCCAGAGCCACTTGAGCACGTCGGGGAAGATGCTGCCGCCGTGCTTGCTGTTGTGCGCGCCCTCGCCGAAGTCGAAGCGCACGTCGTAGCCGGCGAACTTCAGCGCGGAGGCCATCTGCTGGTTGCACAAGGGCCAGTCGCCAAACTCGTTCTTCACGTCGTCCACGCCGCTCTGCACAGACACGCGGATGGGCTTGCGCTCGGTCTTGCGCACGAGCGCGGGATAAACGTGGCCGCCGCGAATGTTTGTGTAGCTGCCGATAGTGGTGAGGGCCTTGCGGAACTGGTCGGGCCGCTCCCAACAGACGGTCCACGCGCAGATGCCGCCGCTGCTCGCGCCGCAGATGGCCCGGCCCGCGGGGTCGGTGGTGAGGCGATACTGCTTCTCGACCTCGGGCAAAATTTCCTCCAGCAGAAAGCGCGCATAGCGGTCGCCGAGGGAATCATACTCGAAGCTGCGGTTGCTCCCCTGCCACGGGCTTTTCGGCGCGGCGCGACCGACTTCGTGACCGGGGTTGATGAAGATGCCGATGGTCACGGGCATCTCGCCCTTGGAGATGAGGTTGTCGAAGACGGTGGGCGCACGCCAGTTGCCCTTCGGCCCCACGTAGTCGTGGCCGTCCTGAAAGACCATGACGCAAGCGGGTTTTCCGGCCTGGTATTGCGCCGGGACATAAACCCACCAGTCGCGAAGGGTGTTTGTGAAGATGTTGCTGCGCCACTCGGGCATCTTGATCAGCTTGCCCTGCGGCACGCCGGGCTGGACCTCGTGGTAAGGAGTGATTTTGAACTCGTCCGCGGCGCGAGCGCACAGGGCGAAGGCCACCAACGACAAGGCGAGCAGGCGGAGCACAGCAGGCTGGGGAATTTTCATGGTCAAGTGACCGCATGGTGGGCATGACGATGTGGCGCGGCAAGCTTCCTTGTCTCGCCACACCTGAGGAATCGGTTGAGCTACGAGCAAGAACCGCCAAGAGAATGTTGAGGTAAGTAGTCGTCCGCTGGACTCTCCCCTGCCCCGCCGATACACTCCGAGCACATGAATTTGGAAGACCACGTTGGAGATGTGATTCGCAAGGCGCGCTCGATGACGAATGTCCCTGCGGACGCCGCCGCCAAGGCCGCCGGACTCAGCGCAGACGAACTCGCCGCGCTGGAAGACTCCGGCAAATCCGCGCGCAAGCCCGACCTCCACTCACTCGCATCCCTCCTGGGCTTGCACAGCGCGAAGCTCGAAGCACTCGCCAACGGCTGGCTCCCCACGCCCACCGACAACGGCACCTGGCGCGAGTTCCGCCAAATCACCACGACGCGCGCTGGCAACACAGTGCATTGCTACCTAGTCTGGGATGAAGTCACGCGCGAGGCCGCGCTCTTCGACACGGGCTTCGAGGCGGAAGCCGTTCTCAAAGTCGTCAACGAAGAAAGCCTCGAGCTGCGGCACCTCTTCATCACGCACTCCCACCACGATCATATCGAGGGCCTCCCTGTGATTCGCGAGCGCTATCCCACCCTTCGCATTCACACCGACACCAAGGGCGCGCCGCCTCAGCACCGCAACCGCCGCAACGACTGTGTCCACCTCGGCAGCCTGCGCGTGTCCAACCGCGAGACCCCCGGCCACGCGGAGGACGGCGTGACCTACCTCATCGGCAACTGGCCCGATGACGCTGCGCACATGGCCGTCGTCGGCGACGCGCTCTTCGCCGGCTCGATGGGCGGCGCGAAGGAACACGGCGAATTGGCGAAGGCCAAAGTGCGCGAGCAAATCTTCACGCTGCCACCCGCCACATTGATTTGCCCCGGCCACGGCCCGCTGACGACCGTCGCGCAGGAGCGCGCGAATAACCCGTTCTTCTGAACTCGGTTTCACCCCACCCTCACCCCATGCCGATTTACGAATTCCACTGCGACGATTGCGAACGAGACAGCGAAGTTCTGGTCCGCTCCAGCCGTTGGGAAGGCACGCCCTGTCCCCACTGCGGCTCCAGCAAGCTGGCCAAGAAATTCTCCACCTTCGCCTCGACCAGTCCGGGCGGTGAAGCCCCAGCCTGCTCCGGCGTGCCCAAGTCCTGCGGGATGTGCGGCACCGGCAAGCCGCACTCACACTGACCGAACAGCCCTCCGCTCCAAGCAACTATGAAACTCCACCCACTCCTCGCCCTCACCCTGCTCTGTGGCACGGCTGCCCTAGCGGCGGAACTGCCCACCATCCCAGCCGGGCCGCTCGCCCAGAAGCGGGAACTCCTCTTCTCCGATGACTTCGAAGGAGCCACTCCCGCCCCGGTCTGGCACAAAGTCGTCCCCACCTTCGCCGTCGAGAAAGGCACGCTCAAAGGCACTCAGACCCGTGACAAAGACGTGCCCACCGCCGATGGCAAGTCCGTCATCAAAGCCCACGCCGCCGTCCACGGCCTCGAAATCCCCACTAAGGACAGCATCGTCGAAGTGAAGATAAAGTTCGAGGGGGCCACGATGATTGACGTTGAGTTCGATGACCGCAAATACACCGGTGCCCACTACGGCCACCTCTGTCGCGCCCAAGTCCGCCTCACCGGCGTCACCCTCATTGACGAGCGCGACGGCGGCATGAGGAACGACATCCGCGAGCTGCGCCAGGACCCCGCCAAGAAGGCCGAGGTCGCCCAACTCCTCAAAGGCCGCAGCGTCACCTACCCCGCCAAGCTCGAAGTCGGCAAGTGGTATGCCCTCGTCGTCGAGACCGTCGGCGACACGATGCGCGTGACCCTCGATGGCAAGCCCGCCGCCTACCTCAAGTCCTCCGGCATCGCCCACGCCACCAAGTCCAAAATCGAGCTTGGCGTCGCCGGCAAAGACGGCTTCTTCGACGACCTCAAGGTCTGGAACGCCGTAGCCACCAAACCGTAAACCTGTAGCGGCGGTCTGTGACCACCGGGTTTGGGGCGCTGCTCGCGTTTCGTCCGGCGCTCACAAGAAACTGGGATGCGCCCTCTGGCTCCTCCGCCCCCCGACTTTCTCCTTCACTCCGTTTCCCTCGCCGGTATCCTCCGCGCCCTATGTCAAAGACGTTCAAGATTGCTGCGCTCGCGGGTGACGGCATCGGCCCCGAAGTCATGCGCGAAGCCATCAAGGTTTTGCGCGCAGTAGAGAAGAAATTCTCCCTGCGTTTCCAAATCACCGAAGCCCCCGTGGGCTGGGCGGGCATCGACGTCGCCGGCAAGGCGTTGCCCGACGCGACCCTCGCGCTGTGTAAGGCCAGCGACTCGATTCTCTTCGGCTCCGTGGGTCTGCCGGATCGCGACCCGACCATCCCAAAGGAGGAACGCCCCGAACGCGCCGCGCTGCTGCGCATCCGCAAGGAGTTTGGGCTCTTCGCAAACCTCCGTCCTGTCCAACTCCCCAAGGCGCTGGCACACGCGTGCCCGTTGCGTCCCGAGCGGCAGGGCGATGGCATCGACATCCTCGTCGTGCGCGAGCTGACGGGCGGGATGTATTTCGGCCAGCCCAAGAAGACGGAGGATTACTTCATCGAGGAACCCCAGGCGGACGAAGGCGCAACGGTCATTATGAAACGCGCCCAGCGGGCGATTGACACGATGGTCTACACCACGCCCGAGATTGAGCGCATCGCCCACGTCGCCTTCAAAGCCGCGTCGCTCCGGCGCAAGAAGGTTACGAGCATCGACAAGGCGAACGTGCTGGAGAACGGCGTGCTCTGGCGCGACGTGGTGACGAAGATTGGCCGTCAGTATCCCGAGGTGCAACTCGAACACATGTTCGTGGACAACGGCGCGATGCAACTAATGCTCAAGCCCACGCAGTTTGACGTGATGCTTTGCGAGAATATGTTCGGTGACATCCTCAGCGACGAAGCGGCGGCACTCGCGGGCTCGCTAGGGATGCTGCCCAGTGCGAGCCTCGGCGTGACGAACGGAGAGCAAACCTTCGGCTTCTTCGAGCCAGCTGGCGGCACCGCCCCGGACATCGCGGGCAAGAACCTCGCGAATCCCATCGCGCAAATCCTCTCCACCGCGCTGATGCTGCGCTACAGCTTCAGCCTCAACGACGCGGCCAACGCCATCGAAGCCGCCGTCGGCAAAGCCATCGCCGCCGGCTTCCGCACCGGCGACATCTACACGTCCGCCGACCCGACGGCCAAGCAGGTAGGCACGCGCGAGATGGGCGATGCAATTGCCGCCGCCCTGTAGCCGCCGAGGTCAGGAGGCGGACTCCCCGGAGCCATGGCGACCTTCCCGCCCACGGGACGCTGGCCGAACTCCTCGCCACCGCCGGTGAACGGCAGACCGCCGGTGATTCGGCCGCCGCGCTCGCCGCTTACGAGCGTGCGCTGCCGCTGCTCACTACCGCCGGACACGCCGCCGACTGTGCGCGCGTGCTTTTCCAGATAGCGCAACTCGCCGGCCACGAGGGGCACGTTGCGCGTGCCTCCGCCTGCTACGACGAGCTTCTCCCGCTGGCGACGGACCTCGGCGGACCACCGTGCCCACGGCCTCACGCTGGCGATGCGCGGGCAACTGGTCTTCATGCAAGGCGACAAGCCCACCGCATTCATGCGATGATTCGCGGCTTGGAGGAATTGCGTCGCGTAAAACGACAATTAGCCTTCCCACCAAGCGGCGTTTGGCGGTCCAACCGGTGAGTTGCAACGGCCCTTTCGCGCTTTCCCAGCGGTTGACGGTGGGTTGCCACCCGCTTTGAGCAGGGAGGGTTTGCACCAGTTGTTTGACGCCCACGCGTTGCCGCAACCGAAGGTGCCGCGCTCTGGAACCTAACGATTGCTCCGAGTGGTTTCCGTGAGGCAGCTAGGCGAGAGCGATCCGCACGCTTGAGCCCTCCTTCACTGCATTTCCCTCCTCGCCAGGACTCGATTTAAGCCCTCGCTGTTGCAACGATTCCCGCGTTTCGGGCAGTCCAAAACGGCCTCTTTCGGTCCACTTTCAACACCGCTGATCATCGATGCCACCGATGAACGGCTGAGAGGGGAAAAATCGGTCGAAAACGAGTGCGGTGTTGAGCCGTCTGCAAAGGCAAAACGCCTTAAATCGAATCGTAGCGCGTTGGTCAGGAGCGTCGGCTTTTGCGAGTTGCGCGACCGGTTTCGTCCCGAGGTTCTCGCCGAGGGATTGCATCGGGAAGTGAACCGAGGCAATGGAGTCCGCGCACAAATCGTGGTCGGAGTTGGTGGTTTAGACGATCACTTCCGAGGATTTCTGACACCGGTGAACAGCGTGAAACAGGAATGACAGGGGTGAGTGTGTTGTAATTGCCTGTTGTAACTTTCACCCTCTTACCACCTAAGTCCTTTATAATGAAGATGGTCGGGATGGTGAGATTTGAACTCACGACCTTCTGAACCCCATTCAGACGCGCTACCAAGCTACGCTACATCCCGAACCAGTCGCTCCTTCGCAGTCGAAAAAGCGGACGGCAGTGTAGGTGCCAGCAGACGGCTTACAATCCCTAATTCGCGTCTTGCGCAACTTAAGAGCTGCACTAAAGAAGTGCTTGCGTGAAGCCGGCAGACGGTTCGGGTGAATCGGTCGGGGCGCCAACCGTAGCGACAAATGCGCGTTCGCACCATCAGCCTGCGCCACTTCAGGAACGCCCCTATGCCACAGTCCGGTGTTCCGCCCGATTCACGGCACCTTGCCCGCGCGTAGGCTGGGCCCATGAAAACAAACAAGTTCACGGCCGCCAACGAAGCCACGGTCGTAAAATCTATCCGCGTCCAATTCGCGCCTGAAACCTCCACCCCCATCGCCGTGCGGCAGCAACCGGTCATGGCGTGGGTGCCCCGTCGTCCGGCGATTGCCCACTCGCCGCGCGCAACGGTCAACGCGCTCCTCGTGGCGCTGGTCGCGTTCCTGACCGGCGCGTTTGCGAAGCCCACCCACGCTGCGCTCACGAACTCCGCCACCGACCTCGCCGTGCTGGTCGTCACGGCGACGGCCAATGACGCGGCGTTGCCGGCCATCCGCCAAGCGCTGGACTTCCTCGGCACGCCCTACACGGTCCACGTCGCCAGCGCCCAACCCGGCGCGCTCACCGCCGCCAAGCTCTTCGCCGGCCTGCGCGGCTTCTACACCTCGATCATGCTCACCGATTCCCAACTCGCCTACAGCCCCGAAGGCACCACCTGGGCCTCCGCCCTCTCCGTCGCCGAGTGGTCCACGCTCAACCAATACGAAGCCGACTTCGGCGCCCGCCGCGTGAACTGGAGCGGCTACCCCACTCCCGACACCGGCTTCAACTGGCCCACCGCCGCCTTCGACTCCACCGGCAACGCCGCCACCGGCACCTGGAGCGCCGCCGCCAAGCCCAGCTTCCCCTACCTCGTCACCGCCAACGCCTTCGCCGTATCCAACGTCTGGACCTACCTCGCCACCCCCCTCGACACCAACACCACCGTTTGGCTCTCGGACTCCCAGGGCCACGCGCTCATCGCCGTGAAGAAATTCCCCGACGGCCGCGAAGTCCTCTCCATGACCTTCGACAACGCCCCGTGGCTCCTCCACTCCACCGTCCTCTCCCACGGCCTCGTCACCTGGGCGAACAAGGGTCTCTTCCTCGGCGAGCGCCACACCTACCTCAGCGCCCAGATTGACGACGTCTTCCTCGCCGATGAGATGTGGCCCGCCGGCGAGTTCCGCCAGAGCGCCAAGGACTGGGCCGCGACCATCATCTGGCAGAAGGGTTTCAACACCCGCACGCTGGGCAAGAACTTCCGCTACGACATGGCCTTCAACGGCCTTGGCACCGTCGCTGGCGAATACGAGAACGACGACCTCACGCCCTACGTCCGCACCAACAAGGCGATGTTCAAGTGGATCAGCCACACCTACACCCACCCCTACCTCGACGACATCTCCTACGCCGACGCGCTGACCGAGATCACCAAGAACAACCAGACCGCCACGGGCATGGGCCTCCCGAACTTCAGCAAAGCCAACATGGTTACGCCCAACATCACCGGCCTCAACAACCCCCAGTTCATCAAGGCCGCCTACGACTCCGGCATCCGCTACCTCGTCACCGACACCTCCATCCCCGCGCACCGCCCCACAACGCCCAACACCGGCATCCCCAACTGGGTGGACGCCCGCATCCTCATGATTCCCCGCCACGCGAACAACCTCTTCTACAACGTCAGCACCCCGGCCGAGTGGGCCAGCGAATACAACTCCATCTACGCCGCCTACTGGGGCCGCGACCTGAGCTACGCCGAGATCCTGAACAACCAAGCCGAGCTGCTGCTGGGCTTCCTGCTCAAGGGCGACGTGAGCCCACTCATGTTCCACCAACCCAACCTCCGCGACTACAACGGCGCGGGCAACACCCTCCTCGGCGACCTCCTCAACAAAGTCGCCGACAAGTATGAAGCCCTCTACAACTTCCCTGCCCTCTCCCCGACCATGAACGCCCTCGGCGTGACCCTCCAACAACGCATGACCTACAACGCCTCGGGCGTGGTCGCCACCCGCAACGCCAACAACACCGTAACGCTGACGGTGACGAAGGCCGCGCGCGTCCCGGTGACTGGGTTGGTCAATGGCGGAGTGGTGAGCTTCACCGGCACGGTGGCCCCGGCCATCAGCGCTGAGAACTACGCTGGCCAGCGCATCACCTACGTCAACCTCGCCGCCGGCCAGAGCGTGACGGTGCGGAAGCTGTGAGCAGCGGTCAGCAGTCACCCAACTCAGACCCCAGGCCCCATAACCCCGAACCGAAAGGCCCTTGATGATAAAACCCTCCGAGCTGTCGGCTGAAAGTTGCCACCACCACCACCAAGCCGGCGCGAATTTACATCCGCGCCGGTTTGTTTTTGATGGAGGCCACAAAGAGGCTCAAAAGGCTCAAAAGTGCGGACGCCGGGAAGCGACTCGAAGTCGTTGCCGCGCCCGTAGCTGCGACGCCCCGTCGCCACCGGCCCGCACGCCATCACCCCTCCGCGCCTGCACCAGTCTCCACAGATACTGTGCCCGGCGACGAGGCGTCGCCGCCACGGCATCCCCCTTTGGGCCTTCTTGCGCCTCTTTGTGGCAAGACCACTTCGCAGCCTTTTCTCCGCTTTCCAATTCCAAGAAAAGTCACTAGCGTCCCGTCGAATTTGAGATGAAAACTCGCTTGAAACTGACCCTCGCCGCCGCGCTCGCCCTCGCCTCCACCGCCACCGCCCAGGTGGACTTCGTGAAGGATGTTCAGCCCATCTTGGAAGTGCATTGCACCAAGTGCCACGGCGAGGACCAAAAGAAGGGCGGCCTCCGCCTCCACACGCTCGCCGACGCGCTCAAGGGCGGCGACAGCGGCACGGCGCTCGTGCCCGGCAAGTCGAAGGACAGCAAGTTGTTCACTTCCACCACGCTCAAGGCCGACGACGACGGCTTCATGCCGCCGCCCAAGGAAGGCATCTTGCCCAAGGAACAGCAGGCCAAGCTCCGCGAGTGGATTGACGCCGGGGCGAAGTGGCCGGCTGGCGTGAAGCTCGGCGTGACGAAGAAGATTAACTTCGTGAAGGACATCCAGCCCATCTTCGAGTTCAACTGTGTCGCCTGTCATCGCGACGGCTACATCAAGGGCGGCCTGCGCATGGACACGCGTGAGTTGACCTTCAAGGGCGGCGAGAACGGCGTCGGCGTCGTGCCGTTTCAGGCGGACAAGAGTCCCATTTACACCTCCACCACGCACCCGCTCGACGACGAGCGCGTGATGCCGCCCAAGGCCAAGGACCGCCTGACGAAGGAGGAAATCGAGTTCGTGAAGCTGTGGATTCAGCAGGGCGCGGTCTGGCCGGACGGGCTGGTGATCACGCAGAAGAAGAAGGAAGTCGCCGGTGCGAACGAGCAGGAAGTCGTCGCCGGCATCCACCAGTTCATCCTCGCGACGCACAAGGAGAAGTCCGCCGCCGAGATGAAGGCTTACACGAACTCCATCGTGGGCACCGAGGTGAGCTACTCGCTCGTGCCGATTCCGGCGGGCGAGTTCGTGATGGGCACCTCCACCGGTGAGAAGGGCCGCGACGCCAACGAAGGCCCGCCGCGCACCGTGAAGATTTCCCCGTTCTGGATGGGCACGCACGAGATTACTTGGAACGAATTCGAGCTGTTCATGTATATCGACGAGGAGAAGAAGTTCCGGGACCGCATCAAGACGGACGCGGCGATTGAGAAGATTTCCGAAGGCGTCGCGCGCCCGACCAAGCCCTACGTGGAGATGTCCTTCGGCATGGGCAAGGACAACTGCCCGGCCATCAGCATGACGCAGCACGCGGCGAACAAGTATTGCCAATGGCTCTCCGCCAAGACCGGCCACTTCTACCGCCTGCCCACCGAGGCGGAGTGGGAGTTCGCCGCCCGCGCCGGCACCAAGACCGCCTTCTCCTGGGGCGACGACCCGAAGGACGCGAAGCAATACGCGTGGTTCGAGGCGAACAGCGACTTCAAGTATCGCAAGGTCGGGCTGAAGAAGCCGAATCCCTGGGGCCTCTACGACATGCACGGCAACGTGGCCGAATGGTGCATCGACCAATACGAGCCGAACTACGACAAGGTGAAGACCGCACTCGTGGACCCGTGGCTCAAGCAGTCCTCGCCGTATCCGCAGGTCGCGCGCGGTGGCTCGTGGGACGACGACATCGCCAAGCTCCGCAGCGCGGCCCGGCGCGGTTCGGACAAGTCCTGGAAGCAGCAGGACCCGCAGCTTCCGAAGAGCATCTGGTATCTCACCGACGCGCAGTTCCTGGGCTTCCGCATCGTGCGCCCGCTCAAGGTGCCGACGGCGGACGAGATGCAGCGCTACTGGAACAACGGGCAGGAGAAGGAGTAGTCCTTCATCAGCTTCGTAGTCGCAGGCTTTAGCCTGCGGATGGCTTCGCAATCTAAAGATTGCGACTACGACCTCAGTGCCTCGGCGCGTCCTCGCGAATCTGCTCCAGCCGCGTCGCCATCCCGCCTCGTTCCACGTAGCGCAGGTCAAACCTGCCGTCCAAGTCCGAGTCGCGGCGGATGGCGGCGTCGCCGTTGGGCAGGCGGATGATTTCCTCGTCCACGCGCCCGTCGCGATTGCGGTCGGTGTGCGTGGTGTAGTTGCGCTGCCAGACGATGCCGTTCGGCGTGTCGCTGACCTTCTTCCACTGGAGCTTCTGCCAGAAGACGACGGCTAGGACGAGGAGGAGCACGTTCAAAGCCCAGAGCCAGCGGGACCGGAGCGCGGCTGTCCCAGCCGCAGCAAGCCCAGAAGCACGCACGTTCTCGAACTTCCCCGCGCTGTCGCCGTCCGCACGTTGCTGCGGCTGGGACAGCCGCGCTCCGGGTTCAGGGGCGACATCCATCGGCGGCCTCACTCCTTCCGAATCGCCGTCCACGGCTTGCCATCCGCGCGGATGACGCCGCGATACATCCCCTCCGTGTTGAACGGCATCGCCACGTTGCCCTTCGCGTCCACCGCGATGACGCCGCCGCGCCCGCCGGCTTCCACGAGCTTGCGCATCACGACCTCCGTCGCCGCGTTCGTCAGCGCGACGCCTTGGTATTCCATCTTCGCCGCGATGTCGTAAGCCACCACGCCGCGCAGGAAGAACTCGCCGTGGCCGGTGCCGGAGACGGCGCAGGTCAGGTTGTGCGCGTAAGTGCCCGCGCCGATGACCGGCGAATCGCCGACGCGGCCAAAGCGCTTGTTGACCATGCCGCCGGTCGAGGTGCCCGCCGCGAGATTGCCGTGCTTGTCCAAGGCAACCGCGCCCACGGTGCCGATGCTTTCCAAGCTGTTGAGCTGCGCCTTCTTCTCCCCCGCCTTCCGCTCCTTCTCCTGCTGTTGGATGCGCTGCAACTGAAGCTTGCGGTGCTCAGTGATGAAATACTCCGGCGGCATCAGCGACAGCCCGTGATCCTTCGCCAACGCCTCCGCGCCGTCGCCGACGAGCAGGACATGCGGCGTCCGGTCCATGACCAGGCGCGCAAGCTCGATGGGGTTCTTCACCAGCTTCACGTCGGCGCAGGCCCCGGCCTTGTGGGTCGCGCCGTCCATGATGGAGGCGTCCATGCCCACGGCGCCATCGGCGGTGAGCACGGAGCCTTTGCCGGCGTTGAAGAGCGGCGAGTCCTCCAAAATTTTGATGGCGGCGATGACGGCGTCGAGCGACTTGCCGCCGCGCGCGAGCACGGAATGCCCGGCCAGCAAGGCCGCGTCCAGCGTGGCGCGCGACGCCTTCTCCTTCTCCGGCGTGAGGTCGTCCTTGAGCACCACGCCCGCGCCGCCGTGGATGACGAGGACGAAGTCGGCGGCGGCTTTGGGAGCGGGTGACGCTTGGGCGTGAAGGGGCTTGGCGGGCATAACCAGCAGGACGGCGCAGAGACACAGCAGTGGGCGCATGGGTCAACGCTTCTTCCTGCCCGGCTCGAACAGGTCCAACTGCGGCTCGCGGAAGAAGCCGTAGTTCTTGAAGATGCGGATGACTTGGAGCAGGTCGGACTTCTGGTAGTTGCGGTTCACTTCCGTCGCCGCAATCAGGTCTGCCAGCAGCGTGGGAAACGGAAGCACCGCATCAATGCCCTTCAGGCGCAGCAGCTCGATGCTCTGTGCGCGCGCCTCTTCGCCGCTCGGCAGCGCGGGCACGACCAGCAGCTTGGTGAGCGGGCCCTCGCCACCGAAGGACTTGGCCGCGTGCTCGAAGGCCGTCGGCTCCACGAAGCGGAATATCTCCGGCGCGTTCGCGAGCATACCGGGGCTGAACGTTTCCGTGTGCCAGCCCTTCACCACTACCAGCGCGCGCGCCACGCCCGACAGGTCCGCCGAGCCGAGCACGAAGGGCAGCGGCGCGCCCGGCGCGTAGTGCGGGTTCAGCGTGTAGAAATCTATCTCGTCGTCGTGCCGCGCCGCCGCGATGAACTTGCGCTGCTGCCGGACGAAGAAGCCGTGCAGCTCGAAGTATTCGCGGACGATGGTTTCGGAGACAGCGCTCACGACACGGTTCTGAGTTCAGCGTTCAGAGTTTTGAGTTGGGCGAGAGCGCGCTGGACAGCGGCAGTCGGCACCTTCTGGCCCCAGACGACTTTGCCGATGCGCTCAGCGAGGACGAACTTGATTTCGCCAGCGCTGACTTTCTTATCGAGCGTCATGGCGGCGAGGAGCTTGGTGCGCTGCGGGGCAGTCAGCTTGAGGCTCACGGGCAAGCCTGCGGCTACGAACAGCGCGCGGATGCGGACTGCATCGTTGGCTGGCAAGCCCAGCAGTTCCGCCGACAGGTGCGCTGCTGCGACTTGCCCAATGGAAATGGCCTCGCCGTGCAGGTAACGCCCGTAAGCGGTAATGGCCTCAATGGCGTGGCCGATGGTGTGGCCGTAGTTCAGAATCGCCCGCAGCCCGCCCTCGGTCTCGTCCTGCGAGACGACGTCCGCCTTGATTTCGCACGAGCGCGCGACGATGTGGGCGAGCGAGGCAGCGTCGCGACGGAGAATCTTCGCCATGTCGCGCTCCAGCCGCGCGAAGAGTTCGGCGTCGTAGATGATGCCGTATTTGATGACCTCGGCGAGGCCGGCGCGGAACTCGCGGCCCGGCAGCGTGCGGAAGGTGGCGAGGTCACACAGCACGAGTCGCGGCTGGTAGAAAGCGCCGACGAGGTTCTTGCCCGCAGCGAGGTTCACGCCCGTCTTGCCACCGACCGAGCTGTCCACCTGCGCGAGCAGCGTCGTGGGCACCTGCACGAAGGGAATCCCGCGCAGGTAACTCGCCGCCACGAAACCCGCGAGGTCGCCCACCACGCCGCCGCCGAGCGCGACGATGAAGGACTTCCGCTCCAGCCGATGCTCGGCGAGTTGGTTGAAACAGGACTCCACTTGCTTGAGCCGCTTGCTTGTCTCGCCGGCAGGGACG
The DNA here is from genome assembly GCA_943330855.2 of Klebsiella pneumoniae. Classification (GTDB taxonomy): domain Bacteria; phylum Verrucomicrobiota; class Verrucomicrobiia; order Limisphaerales; family SXTU01; genus SXTU01. The sequence goes on along the minus strand of CALQJI020000037.1, from coordinate 24,107 downwards.
GTGACGAGCACGGGAGCGAAGCCCGCCCGCTTCAGGCTGGCGAGCGCGGGCTTGGCATAGCGCGCGGCGACGTTCGTGTCCGTGATGACGGCACACTTCTGACCGAGTTGGAGCCCGGCGCAATCCGCGCCGAGCCCTGCAAGTAGGCCGCTGGCAATCTGGATGTCGTAGCTGCGTGCCCCGAGGGACACTTTCACTGAACGCATTGTGGGGGCAGATTAGGGGGCGCGCGCTGGACTGTCACCGCCATTGTCGCCGCAACCAGGCAGGTTGCCTCCGCAAGCAACTGCTGGCCAAACTCACCCAAGCACGCGCACGCTGAATGGCACGCCGGAAGTGAAGAGCCTCCTTGCCACCCTCCAGAAAGCACATCAGTCCCACTCCCGTTTTTCAGACCGCCACAGCACGGAACAACTTCGCCATAGGGCAAGCGCGGGTCGCAGCTCCCTCACTGCGTTGCGGCATTAGGCGCGCACCAAACTAGGCCAGATCGGTCTTGCCCATCAGGTAGCGGTCACACTCGCGGGCGGCACCGCGGCCTTCGTTGAAGGCCCAGACGACGAGGCTCTGGCCACGGCGGCAGTCGCCGGCGGCGAAGACGTTCGGGAGGCTGGTCTGGAATTTGCCGTGGTCGGCCTTCACGTTGGAACGCGGGTCGCGCTCGACGCCGAGGGCTTCGAGGAGCGGTTGTTCCGGTCCGAGGAAACCCATCGCCAGCAGGACGACTTGCGCTGGGACGATGCGCTCGGTGCCGGGGACGTTCTTCGGGATGAACTGGCCCTTCTCGTTCTTGCCCCACTCGATGTTCACGAGGTGGACGGCCTTCACGTTGCCCTGCCCGTCGTCCTCGAACTTCGTCGCGGTAGTGAGGTAAACCCGCGGGTCGTCGCCGAACCGGGCCTTCGCCTCTTCCTGACCGTAGTCCAGCTTGTAGGTCTTGGGCCACTCGGGCCAAGGGTTGTCCTTCGCGCGGTCCTGCGGGGGCTTCGGGAGGATTTCCACCTGCACGAGGCTCTGGCAGCCGTGGCGCATGGCGGTGCCCACGCAGTCGGTGCCAGTGTCGCCGCCGCCGATGACGACGACGTCCTTGCCTGCCGCGTTGATGGGGGCGGGCTTGCCGTCGAGCAACGCCTTGGTGTTGCTGTGCAGAAACTCCATCGCGAAGTGAACGCCTTTGAGTTGGCGGCCCTCAATGGGCAGGTCGCGCGGCTTGGTCGCGCCGGTGCAGAGCACGACGGCGTCGAAGTCGTCCATGAGCTGCTTGGCGGTCACGTCTTTGCCCACCTCGCAGTTGCAGACGAACTTCACGCCTTCCTCTTCCAGCAACTTGATGCGGCGGAGGACAACTTCGTTTTTCTCCAACTTCATGTTGGGAATGCCATACATGAGCAGGCCGCCGGGGCGGTCGGCGCGCTCGAAGACGAGGACGCGGTGGCCGGCCTTGTTGAGCTGGGCGGCGGCGCTGAGGCCAGCCGGGCCGGAGCCGATGACGGCGACTTTCTTGCCAGTGCGATTCGCGGGCGGCTCGGGTTTGACCCAGCCGTTTTCCCAGCCATGGTCAATGATGGCGTTCTCGATGTTCTTAATGGTGACGGGCGGCGAATTGATGCCGAGCACGCAGGCGCCTTCGCAGGGCGCAGGGCAGACGCGGCCGGTGAACTCGGGGAAGTTGTTCGTCTTGTGGAGGCGTTCGAGCGCTTCCTGCCAGAGGCCGCGATAGACGAGGTCGTTCCACTCGGGGATGAGGTTGTTGATGGGGCAACCGCTGGCCATGCCGCTGATGAGCTGACCGGTGTGGCAGAAGGGAACGCCACAATCCATGCAGCGCCCGCCCTGCTCGCGGAGCTTGGGCTCGGGCATGTGATCGTGGAACTCGCGCCAGTCCGCCGTGCGCGCCAGCGGCGAGCGATCAGCGGGAAGTTCGCGGTTGAATTCGAGGAATCCAGTGGGTTTGCCCATGAGTCAGTAGAAGAAAGTGCTTCGGTGTTGCTACGTTTGCGATATCCCCGCGGCTAATCAACCACCACCCACGCGCGCGGCGTCCTTGGAGTTTTCCTCGAAGGCGGCGTTGAGCGCGTCGTCGCCGGTGAGGCCGGCGGCTTGGGCTTTCTTGATGGCTTGGAGCACTCGCTCGTAGTCTTTTGGCATCACCTTCACGAACTTCGGCACGTTCGCGTTCCAGAGCGCGAGGACGTTGCGGCCCTTCTCGGATCCGGTGTAGAGGACGTGTTTCTCGATGAGCGCGCGCACCTCGGCGATTTCGTCGGCGTCCTCGAGCTTCTGGAGGCCGACCATCTGCTTGTTGCAGTTGCGGGCGAAGGTGCCGTCCTCGTCGAGCACGTAGGCTACGCCGCCGGACATGCCGGCCGCGAAGTTGCGCCCCGTCTTGCCGAGCACGATGACCGTGCCGCCGGTCATGTATTCGCAGCCGTGGTCGCCGACGGACTCGACGACGGTCTTCACGCCGGAGTTGCGGACGCCGAAGCGCTCGCCGGCCATGCCGCGGAAGTAAGCCTCACCAGCAGTCGCGCCGTAGAGGGCGACGTTGCCGATAATCATGTTCTCCTCGGCGCGGAAGGTGGAGCCACCCGGCGGGTAGATGATGAGCTTGCCGCCGGAGAGGCCCTTACCGGCGTAGTCGTTGGCATCGCCTTCGAGACGAATGGTTACGCCGGGCGGGACGAACGCGCCGATGCTCTGGCCGGCGGATCCCTTGAAGTGCAATTGAACCGTGTCTTCCGGTAAGCCCGCTGCGCCGTGGCGGCGGGTGATTTCGTTGCCGAGAATCGTGCCGACCACGCGGTTGACGTTTCGGATGGGCAACTGGACGACGACCTTTTTCTTCTCGTCAATCGCCGGCTTGCACGCGTCGAGCAGGTGCGTCATGTCGAGCGACTTCTCGATGCCGTGGTCCTGCGCCATCTGGCAGTAGCGGCCGACGCCATCGGCCACATCGGGCGCGTGCAGGATGCTGGAGAGGTCGAGCCCGCGCGCCTTCCAATGGTCGGCGGCTTTGCGGGCTTCGAGACGGTCCACGCGACCTACCATCTCGGCGATGGTGCGGAAGCCGAGCTGGGCCATCAGCTCGCGAACTTCCTGCGCGATGAAGGTCATGAAGTTGACCACGTCCTCGGGCTTGCCGGGGAAGAGGCCGCGCAGCTTCGGGTTCTGCGTGGCGACCCCAACGGGGCAGGTGTTCAGATGGCAAACGCGCATCATGATGCAACCCATGGCCACGAGCGGGCCGGTGGCGAAACCAAATTCCTCCGCGCCGAGCAGCGCGGCCATGATGACGTCCCGACCGGTCTTCAACTGGCCGTCCGCCTCGACGGCGATGCGCGAGCGAAGGTTGTTCAACACGAGCGTCTGGTGCGTCTCGGCGAGGCCGAGCTCCCACGGAATGCCCGCGTGCTTGATGGAGGTCTGCGGCGACGCGCCGGTGCCACCGTCGAAACCGGAGATGAGCACGACATCCGCGTGCGCCTTGGCGACGCCGGCGGCGATGGTGCCGACGCCGACTTCGGAGACGAGCTTGACGCTGATGCGCGCGCGGCGGTTGGAGTTCTTGAGGTCGTGAATCAACTCCGCGAGGTCTTCGATAGAGTAGATGTCGTGGTGCGGCGGCGGAGAAATGAGGCCTACGCCGGGCGTGGAGTGACGGACCTTCGCGACCCACGGATAAACCTTGGTGCCGGGGAGCTGGCCGCCTTCACCGGGCTTCGCGCCCTGGGCCATCTTGATTTGCAGCTCGTTCGCGTGCGTGAGGTAGAGGCTCGTGACACCGAAACGGCCGGACGCGACCTGCTTGATGGCGCTGTTCTTCGAGTCGCCCTCGTCGTTGGTCCAAGTGTAGCGCGCGGGGTCTTCGCCGCCTTCGCCGGTGTTGCTCTTGCCGCCGATGCGGTTCATCGCGATGGCCAGCGTCTCGTGTGCCTCGCCGGAGATGGAGCCGTAGCTCATCGCGCCGGACTTGAAGCGCTTCATGATGACCGCGACCGTTTCGACCTCCTCGATGGGAATCGCCGTGGCGGGCTTAAACTCCAGCAGGCCGCGCAGCGTGTAGACATCCTTGAGCTGCGTGTTCACCAGCGCGCTGTATTCCTTGAAGGTCTTGTAATCCGAGTTGCGGACGGCCTTCTGGAGCTTGTGGACGGTCTGCGGGTTGAAGAGATGAATCTCGCCGTCCGCACGCCACTGATACTGGCCGCCGACGTCGAGCGTGTGGCCGTTGACGGGCCGGTCGGGGAACGCGCGCTCGTGGCGGGTGAGGACTTCCTTGGCGATGTCCTCGATGCTGATGCCCGCGACACGTGAGGCGGTCCAGGTGAAATACTTGTCAATGACGGCGTTGCTCAGGCCGATGGCCTCGAAGATTTGCGCGCCGCGATAGCTCTGGACGGTGCTGATGCCCATCTTCGAGGCGACCTTCACGACGCCCTTCACGGCGGCCTTGGTGAAGTTCTTCACCGCCGTCTTGTGGTCCACGCCGACGAGCAACTTCTGGCGAATCATGTCGTCGAGCGTCTCGTAAGCAAGATACGGATTGATGGCGCCGCAGCCGTAGCCGATGAGGAGCGAGAAGTGATGCACCTCGCGCGGTTCGCCGGACTCGAGCACGAGGCCGATGCGCGTGCGCGTGCCTTCGCGAATGAGGTGGTGATGAACGCCCGCGACTGCGAGGAGCGCGGGGATGGGCGCGTTGTCTTTGTCCACGCCACGGTCGGAGAGGATGATGATGTTCGCGCCGTCCTTGATGGCCTTGGTCGCGGCTTCGCACAGGTCGTCCATCGCCTTCTCCAAGCCGCCGGTGCCTTCGCTGGCCTTGAAGAGCGTGGGTAGCGTGGCGGACTTGAAGTGCGGGTGGTTGAGGTGCTTGAGCTTGGCGAACTCCTCGTTGCTGAGGATGGGCTGCTTCAGCTCGATGAGCCGGCAGCTCTCGGGCTGCGGGTTGAGCAGGTTGCGCTCGGAGCCGATGGTTGTCTCGGCGCTGGTGACAATCTCCTCACGGATGCAGTCAATGGGCGGGTTCGTGACCTGCGCGAAGAGTTGCTTGAAGTAGTTGTAGAGCAACTGCGGCTTCTGCGAGAGCACCGCGATGGGCGTGTCCGTGCCCATCGAGCCGACGGCCTCGACGCCATCGCGCGCCATCGGGACCATGAGCATCCGAACGTCCTCGAACGTGTAGCCGAACGCCTGCTGGCGATGCAGCACGGTGTCGTGGTCCGGCTCCGGCAAGTGAGGGGCCTCGGGGAGCTTGTCCAGCTCGACCATGTTCTCGTTAATCCACTGCCGGTAGGGCTGGGACTTGCAAATGGCTTCCTTGATTTCCTCGTCGGCGACGATGCGTCCGAGCGCGGTGTCCACCAGGAACATGCGGCCCGGCTGGAGGCGACCCTTCTGCAACACGCGCTCGGGCGCGATGTCCAGCACGCCGACTTCCGACGCCATGATGACAAGGTCGTCCTTGGTGACGTAGTAACGCGAGGGGCGCAGACCGTTGCGGTCCAGACACGCGCCGATTTGCACGCCGTCGGTGAACGCCACGGACGCCGGGCCATCCCACGGCTCCATCAGGCAGGAGTGATACTCGTAGAACGCCTTGCGCTCGTCGCTCATGGACTCGTGATTCGTCCACGGCTCGGGAATCATCATCATCATCGCGTGCGCGAGCGGGCGGCCGCCGAGCACGAGCAGTTCGAGGCAGTTGTCGAACATCGCCGAGTCGGACCCGGTCGGGTTGATGATGGGAAAAATCTTCTTGATGTCCTTACCGAAAAGGTCGCTCTCGAACATGGACTGGCGCGCGTGCATCCAGTTGATGTTGCCGCGCAGCGTGTTGATTTCGCCGTTGTGCGCGATGTAGCGGTAGGGGTGCGACCGCTCCCAACTCGGGAAAGTGTTCGTCGAGAAGCGCGAGTGGACCAGCGCCAGCGCCGACTCCATGTCCGGGTCGCGAAGCTCGGGATAATACGCATCGACCTGGGCCGGCATGAGCATGCCTTTGTAAACGATGGTCCGGCAGGACACGCTCGGCATATACCACTCCTGCATGCCGCGCTCGCCGGAGTTCCGAATCTCCGTCAGCGCCCGCTTGCGGATGACGTAGAGCTTCCGCTCGAACGCGAGTTCGTCCTTGGCCTTGCGGACGTTCCGCTCAATGAAGCACTGGCGAACAAAGGGCTCCGTCGCGACCGCCGTGGGTCCGAGCGAGGAACTGTCCGTGGGCACCGTGCGCCAGCCCAAGACCGAGTGACCTTCCTCGCGCACCACGCGCTCGAAGACGCGCTCGCAGTTATGCCGGTCGGTCTCGTCCTTCGGCATGTAAATCATCGCGACGCCGTAGCGGCCGGGAGCGGGGAGCGTAAAACCGTTTTCCTTGGCCGCCTTGGTGAAGAACTTGTGGGGGAGCTGGATAAGAATGCCCGCGCCGTCGCCGGTATTCGGCTCGCAGCCGCACGCGCCGCGATGGTCGAGGTTGACGAGAATCTGGATGCCCTGCTGGACGACCTCATGGGACTTCTTGCCCTTCATGTTCACCACGAACCCGACGCCACAGGCATCGTGCTCGAACTGCGGGTCGTAAAGTCCCTGCTTGGGCGGCAATCCCTGCCACCGCGCTTGCGTGCTCATTTGTTGTTCGTTCATCGTCACTGGCTGGCCGAAAATTGTCCCGGCTTGGAAAGCTTCCCTCGCTATCAGAACGGCTGGTTCAATCTGGTTGCGCCGAAAAAAGCGGCGCGACCGTAACAAACCACTTCAAGGGTGCAATGGCTTTTTACATTTCAGCCATTTCTTCAGCGACTCGGGACTAACGAACGCTCAATTCAACCGCCTCGTTCCGGCCGAGCGGGTTCTGAATAAGCATTTCGCCCCCCCGTCAGCCACACACCCGTTATGCAAATCGTGGCCTCCATTTTAATCGGCACCCTCGCCCTGACCGCCACCCTCGTCGCCAAGGACGCCCCACTCCGCACGCCGGAGCAGCGCTTTGCCGACCTCGCCAAGGCCGAGGAGCCGAGCTTCCGCCGCCACATCGTGCCACTCATCAGCCGTGCGGGCTGCAATGGTCGCGAGTGCCACGGCTCCTTCCAAGGGCGCGGTGGCTTCCAACTCTCGCTCTTCGGCTACGACTTCGACAAAGACTTAAAGCAGATGACCGTCAACGCGGACGGCGACGAGAAGCAGGTCCGCATCAACAAGGAGCATCCGGAGAAAAGCCTCTTGCTCCTCAAGGGCACGAACGAGGAACCGCACAAGGGCAAGGAGCGCTACAAGAAAGGCTCGTGGGAATACAACACGGTCTTGAAGTGGATTCAGGGCGGCGCGAAGGGCGACGTTGAGGCCACGGGTGACTTTGACCGGCTGGAGATTTCGCCTAAGGAAATTGTGTTCAAGAAGCTCGGCGACAAGGTGCAACTCCGCGTGCTGGCGCATTGGAAGGACGGCACGGTCGAGGACGTGACGCAGCTCACCCGCTTCCGCTCGAACGACGACTCCGTCTCCACCATCTCGCTGGCTGGCGTGGTCGAGGCGAAGGACAAGGGCGACACCCACATCGTCGCGTTCTACGACAACGGCGTGCATCCCATCCCCGTGATGCTGCCGGTGTCGGACAAGGTCGGGCCGAAGTTTCCGAAGCTCGCGACCACCTCGGCGGTGGACGAGCACGTCATCGGCAAGCTCCGCAAGCTGGGCATCCTCCCGAGCGAGACTTGCACGGACACGGAGTTCTTGCGGCGCGTGTCGCTGGACCTGACGGGCACGTTGCCGACGCCGGACCAAATCATTTCCTTCCTCAGCGACAAGTCGCCGGCCAAGCGCACGACGAAAGTGGACGAACTGCTCAAGACGCCGGCCTATGCCGCTTGGTGGACCACGAAGTTGAGCGACTTCCTCGGCAACAACGCGCGGGTGCTGCGCGGCAACGGACAGAACAACTACGGCGATAAGTTCAGCCGCCAGTGGTATGACTGGATGCTGCAGCGCGTCGCGAAGAACGAGCCTTACGACCAGTTGATGGCGGGCATTATCCTCGCCACGGGCCGCACCAAACCCGACCAAACCTACGAGGAGTTCGCCCGCGAGATGTCCGGCTACTTCCGCGCGGAGAACCCGCTCAACTTCGCCGAGCGTCCGAACATGCCCTACTTCTGGCAAAGGTCGAACCTGCAGAAGGCGGAGGAGAAGGCGCTGGCGTTCTCGCACAGCTTCCTCGGCGTGCGCATCGAGTGCGCGCAATGCCACAAGCACCCGTTCGACCAGTGGACCCAGAACGATTTCAAGTCCTTCCAGGCCTTCTTCGAGGGCGTGAACTACGGCGGCAAAGGCGGCGGCGGCAAGGCTGGCGGCGGCCTCCCGGCCCAGAAGGGCGAGACCGTGACTTACACGAGCCTCACGAAGGAGATTCGCGACTCGATTCCCGCCTCGACCAACAAGAACGCGAACATGCAAAAAGAGCTGGGAGCGGAGTTCGAGAAGCGCGTGAAAGCTGGCGAACCGGCCCCGTGGCAGGAAGTTTTCACCACGGTGCGGGACACGAAGGGCGGCAAGCTCTCCGAGCGTGAACTCGAGCAGATGAAGAAGCGCAACCCGAACTTCGACGGGCGCGTAATGACGCCCCGGGTGCTCGGCGGCGAGGAAGTGATGCTGAAGGAATTCCCCGACCCGCGCGCGCCGTTGATGACGTGGCTGCGCAGCGCGAAGAATCCTTACTTCGCCAAGGCTTGGGTCAACCGCGTCTGGGCCAGCTACTTCCACCGTGGGTTGGTGGAACCCGCCGACGACATGAACCTCGCCAACCCGCCGGTGAACGGCGAACTGATGGATTACCTCGCCGAGGGCTTCGTGAAGAACGGCTACAACATGGCCTGGCTGCACAAAGAGATTCTGACCAGCGCGACCTACCAGCGCTCCTGGAAGCCGAACGACACGAACAAGAACGACGAGAAGAATTTCAGCCGCTTCGTCATCCGCCGCCTGCCCGCCGAGGTCGTGGTGGACGGTATCACGCAAGCCACGCTCGGCACCGAGCGACTCGCCGCCTTCCGCGACGACATCGAAAACCGCGCCATCGGCCCGAACGCCAACGCCGGTCGCGGCGGGAAGGGCACGTCGAACTACTCGCTCAACATCTTCGGCAAGCCCGTGCGCGAGACGAACTGCGACTGCGAGCGCACCACCGACCCGACGCTGCTCCAGACCCTCTTCACCCGCAACGACCCCGAGATGCTCGGCGCGCTGGAGCAGGCGAAGGGCGGAGCGTTCATCGAGGAGATTCGCAAGGCGACCAGCGGCAAAGGCGCGTCAACTCGACGCAAGGGCGACGATGCCCAGTTGGAACTACTCATCACCAAGCTGGAAGCGAAGTTGAAGAAAACTCCCACGAGCAAGGAGCTGGAGGCCGAGCTAAAACAGGCGAAGGAACGCCTTGCGAAACAGCAACCCCAGACCGCCCCAGCCCCGAAGACCCCGCTCGCCAATGCCGACGACTACATCGCCCAAGTCTTCCTCCGCACCGTCAGCCGGCCGCCCACCGCCACGGAATTCGAGAAGGCCCGCGCCGACCTCGCCGCCGCGAACTCCCCCGCCGAAGGCGTCCGCGAACTCCTCTGGGCCATGCTCAACACCCGGGAGTTCATGGTGAACCATTGATCAGCGCTTTAACTCAAAACCCAAAACTCAGAACAAACTATGTCCATCCACACCACCTGTGACGGGGTCGCTCGCCGCGACTTCTTGCGTGTCGGCGCGCTCGCCGGCGTCGGCCTGAGCCTCAGTGACTACTTCGCCTTGAGCAGCCAGGGCGCGGTCAGCGAAGCCAAGGGCAAGGCCGCCATCTTCGTGCGCCTCGGCGGTGGCCCGAGCCACATGGACACCTTCGACCTCAAGCCTGACGCGCCCGAGACGCATCGCGGCGAGTTCAAGCCCATCAATACCAACGCCGACGGCGTGATGATTTCCGAGCACCTCCCCAAGCTCGCCAAGTGCGCCGACAAGTTCGCTATCCTGCGCGGCGTCAGCCACACGCTCGCGGCCCACGAGCTGGGTTCGCGCTACATGAACACCGGCAACCGTCCCCTGCCCTCCCTCAACTACCCGCATTACGGCGCGGTCGTATCCAAGGAACTGCGCGGCACCGAGTATCTGCCCAGCTTCGTGGCCGTGCCGAACCTCGGCGAGAACGCCACTGGCTACCTCGGCGTGGAATATGGGCCCTTCGAGACCGGCGGCTCGCCCTCACCCGGCAAGGCCCTCGAAGTCCGCGGCCTCGCCCTCAAGAACGGCGTCACCCTCGAAGACGTGGACCGCCGCCAAGACCTCGTGAAGCGCTACGACACCGCGTTCGGCGAGTTCGGCAAGGAAGACAAACTCCTCGCCGGCATGGACCAGTTCGGCCAGAAGGCTTACGCGATGATGCGCTCCAGCAAGGCCCGCGACGCCTTCGACACCGGCAAGGAATCCGAGAACATCGTGAACCTCTTCGGCAAGGACCAGTTCTCGCAGAGCTGCCTGCTCGCGATGCGCCTCGTCGAGAGCGGCGTGCGCTTCACCAGCGTCAGCCTCGGCGGCTGGGACACGCACAGCGACAACTTCGCCACGCTCAAGAACAAGAACCTCCCCACGCTCGACGCCGGCCTCAGCGGCCTGTTCAACGCCCTCGCCGCGAAGGGCCTGCTCGAAACCACCGCCGTCTTCGTGACCGGTGAGTTTGGCCGCACGCCGAAGGTCAACGCCCGTGGCGGTCGCGACCACTATCCCCGCGCGATGTTTTGCCTCCTCGGTGGTGGCGGTATCCAAGGTGGCCAAGTCGTCGGCGAGTCCGACGCCAAGGGCGAAGGCCCGAAGGACAAAGCCATCACCCCCGACGACGTGGCCGCGACGTTCTACCGCGCACTGGGCATCGACTCGCGCAAGGAATACAACACCCGCACCGGCCGCCCGATCATGATCGTCCGCAACGGCACGGCGTTGAAGGAACTGGTGAGCTGAATCGCCTAAAACTGTTCTTCCGAAAGCCGCGTGGCGAACCACGCGGCTTTTGCTTTTCAGTCCTCCAGCTTCTTCCCCGTCGTGTCGGGCGTGAACCAGATGACCACCATCCCGAGGCCGTAGACCGTGCCCATGATGGCTCCGGCCTTCGCGAAATCTCCGCCGAAGAACTCCGTCAGCACTCCGGCGAACAGCACTCCCACCGCCACGAGGAAGCGACCGAAGTTATAACTCATGCCCGCGCCGGACGCCCGCACGCGCGTCGGGAACAGTTCTGGCAAGCACAGCGGTAGCCAGCCGAAAAACAGCGTCACCACAAAGCCCTGCAACAGCACCATTGGAAGAAACAGCGGCTCCAGCGGCTTGAGGAACAGGAAGATGCCGCACGTCAGCACGACCGAGCCGAGGCTGATGAGGAAATACGTGAGCCTCCGCCCAAGCCAGCTCGCAAGCTGACCGCCGAAGAAACTACCCACCGTCGCGCCGAAGGCCCAATAGGCCTGCGTGCTGGCCTTGTATCCGGGGTCGGTCTTGCCCGCGATCGAGTCCGCCCACGGCGTCAGCCAGCGCCCAGCACTCCACGCGGCGATCAGTGGGATGGACGCGAGCAGGATGCCCGAGAGGGTCACACGCAGCAGCGCCGGACTAAACAGCTCCCGCATCGGCGTGCTGGATTTGAACTGCGCGCCATCGCCACGCAGAGCGAGCCACTTGGGCGACTCCGGCACCACCCACAGCGCGGCCATGCCCACGACCGCCGGAGCCGCGCTGAGGAACAACAGCCAGCGCCAAGAATCCGCCGTGATTTGCCAGACGAGGCTGACTTGCGAGATGAGAAACATTCCGAGGTTGAAGGCCGCCCCCATCACTCCCGCGAGGAACGGACGGGACACATCCGGCCAGACCTCGGAGACAAGCGCGACGCCGTTGGGCCACATCCCGCCGATGCCCAACCCCGCGAGGAAGCGCAGCACGGCGAGTTGCTCCTGCGTCTGCGCAAAGCCGCCCGCGCCGGCGAAAAGCGAATAGCAAAAGATGCTCGCGGCCATTGCCTTTGTGCGGCCGCAGCGGTCACCCAGCCAGCCCAGCGCGATGCCACCGATGGCCGCGCCCAGACTCAGCGCCGCTGTGTAATAGCTGAACCACCGGCCCGCCGCCTTCGCATCGTAGGCCGCGCCCATGAAGTCCTGCGAGATGGAGAGCGACGCGATGGGCAGCGTGCCGAGCTGCACGCCCGCGCACAGCCAGCCGAGGAAGGCTACCGTCACGGCGAGGTAGCGGCCCGTGATGGTGACGGGCGGTGGAGCGTGGGTCATGGGTGACAGGTTAAACACTGGCGACCGTGACGTTGGCAAATCACATCTCCGGGTCGCTAGCCGCTGCCGCTACTTGAACGACTTCCGCAGCCACGCGACGAGTTGGTCCGTGTAGTCGGGCAGCAGCTTGTCCCAGCCGCCCATGCCGTGCGCGCCGTCGGGGATGGTGATGAAGTCGCAGGTGTTGCCGAGCGCTTTCATCTGCTCCTGGAATTTCACGGACTGCGAGTAGTCCACCTGCGCGTCCTTCGTGCCGTGGAGGAGCAAGAAGGGCGGCAGGCCCTTGCGCAAATAGCTCGTCACGGAAGCGGCGCGCAGTTGTTTCTTCGCCTCCTCGTTCAGATCGGTCAGTCCGAACAGCGCGGAGAGTGAAGGCCCGAGGGCGTTGCGCGCGCTCGCGTGCGCCGCCAAGTCGTGTGGTGCGTAGATGGGAACCACTGCCGCGACGCGGGTCTCCCCTGCCCCGCGCACGCCGACGTAGGAGACGAGATGCCCGCCGGCCGACTCCCCGACGAGCGCAATGCGTTTCGGGTCGGCCTTGTAGTGGGCCGCGTTGGCCTTCACCCAGCGGATGGCTCGCTCGACATCGTCCGCGCAGGCGGGCCAGCGGTGCGCCGGCGCGAGGCGGTAGTTGATGGTGAACCAGGTGAAGCCCGCCTTCGTCAGCGGCGCGAAGAGTGGCTTGATGTAAGTGGTCTTGTCCCCGCGCATCCAGCCGCCGCCGTGGACGAGGATGACTGTCGGGAACGGTCCCGGGCCGTCCGGCACATTCACGTCGAGCGTCAGGCTCACGTCCCCGACCTTTGCGAACTCGATGTCCGACTTGAGTTCGGCGAGAGCCGTGGAAACCAAAAGCAACAGGGCAATGAGGAATCGCATGACGGCGATGCTACGGATGCCCCCGCCCGGCTGAAACTCCGAAATTGCCGAGCGCGCACGCGGACAGCTCTCAGCCAGAAGGCAGCTTTAGCCACGGATGGAACACAGATGAAACACGGATGGGGGCGGGACGAGCGCCTCTACGGGGGAGCTTAACGCGGCCACCAACGCGTGGTGAAGCACACGGAATCACAGCGGCAAGAATTTCACCTGTTCCGCGTTTCATCCGTGGCTCAACTGCGTGATCCTGCCTCAGGCTCTTGCGAAGTGGCTGGCTCCCCGACTGTGCTCCACCCCGAATCGGTGGAGGGGCAGGCGTGGCGCGACGGAGGTGCCACCAGTTCAAAGTCGGATTCAAAAGTATCGCCATGTCACGCGCCACACGGCACGCTGCGCCCCGCTATGTCCGGACTTATTGCCATTGTCGGTCGCCCCAACGTCGGGAAATCCGCGCTTTTCAACCGCATCGCCGGCCGCCGCATCGCCATCGTGCATGATATGCCGGGCGTCACCCGCGACCGCGTGACCGCTGAGGCGGAATGGCGCGGCAGGACCTTCACTCTCATTGACACCGGCGGCATCGGCTTGCTCCGCGGCGAAAAGGTCGAGGATGTCATCGTCAACGCGGCGCTCGAACAGGTAGAGATCGCCGTCGAGTCCGCGCACGTCATCATCCTCGTCGTCAACGTGCAGGAAGGGATCGTGCCGCTGGACAAGGAAGTGGCAGAGCGTTTACGCAAGTCCGGCAAGCCTGTGCTGGTGGCTGTCAACAAGGTGGACAACTACAAGTCTGAGGCTGGCGTCACGGAGTTCGCGGAGCTGGGCTTTGACCAAATTTTCCCCGTCACCGCCATCCACGGGCGGGGCATCGAGTGGCTGATGAACAAGGCGGCCAATTACCTGCCGGATGCGAGGCCTGACGACAATCCGGAAGGTGATGGTCCCTACGGCCTAACCGAAGAAGAAGCCGCTGCCGAAGTGGAAGCCGCTGTCGCAGCTGACGCCGCAGCCGGAGACGCCGGCCCAGTTAAAAAGAGTTTTCGCCCGCGCACCGGCCCGCTCAAGCTCGCTATCGTTGGCCGCCCCAACGTCGGAAAGTCTTCCATCATCAACGCGCTCACGAACTCGGAGCGCGTCATCGTCAGCCCCATCCCCGGCACCACGCGCGACTCCGTAGATGTGCCCTTCGAGGTCGTGACCGAGGGCGTGAAGCAACAGTATGTGCTCATTGACACCGCCGGCCTGCGCAAGGCGCGCCGCGTGGACAACACCGTGGAGTATTTCAGTGTGCAGCGCAGCGAAGAGGCCATTCAGCGCGCGGACATCGTCGTGCTCGTCATTGACGCGGAGACGGGCATCGTCGAGCAGGACAAAAAGATCGCCGACCTCATCGTCGAGGCGAAGCGCGCCTGTATCGTGGTCATCAACAAGTGGGACTTGATGGACAAGGCCGTGCGCGCCGCACGCGAGGAAGAACTGGCGCGCAAGGAAAAGCAGAGCAAGCACCACCGGGAAGGAGCGGTCGCCAGCATCCTCACCACGCTCGCCGAGTTCGGCACCTGGGTTCAGGAGAAGCTCTTCTTCCTCGATTACGCGCCCGTGCTCTTCACCTCCGCCAAGTCCGGCTTCCAGCTCGACCGCTTGCTCGAAGCGGTCCGCTACGTCGGTGCCCAGCTCCAGCAACAGGTGCCCACGGCCATCCTGAACCGCACGCTCACCGACGCCATCAAGCGCCGCCAGCCCGTCAGCTCCGTGGGACATCACCTGAAATTCTTCTACGCCACGCAAGTCCGGCAAGCCCCGCCCACGTTCCTGCTCTTCGTCAACCGCGACGAACTGCTCTCGGAGCAATACACCAAGTATCTCGCCGGCGAGATGCGCAAGGCCTTCGGCTACGAAGGCTGCCCCGTCATCCTCGTCGCGAAAGCGCGTCCGAGAACCGTCGAGCCACTGAGGAAGTTCAAGCAGCGCCCCGGTGGGCCACCGGTGCGCCCAACGAAACGTAAGCGGAGCGGCCTGTCGTCAGAGCGTCGCTCGGGCAAAGGCCGCGCCGCAGCGCGGGCGAAGCGATAGCCGGCCGCGCTTGCTCCGAGCGCGACCGCCGACTGCCAGTGCCGAACAGCCGTCTACGCCGGGATTTTTCCTTTGAATCCCAGCATCCGACCGCCAAAGTCCGCGCTCTTTCGGCTCAACCTTGACCCGCTGATTGCTGACCGCTAAAAGCTGACCGCTACCATGAAACGCACACACCATTGCAACGAACTTCGTCCCGACCACGCCGGGCAAACCGTCACTTTGACCGGCTGGGTCCACTCCCGCCGCGACCTCGGCGGCGTCCTCTTCATTGATCTCCGCGACCGCGAGGGCCGCACGCAGACGGTTTTCGACCCGCAGGATTTGCCCAAGGAGGTCTTCGAGACCGCCACGCACCTGCACGCCGAGTCCGTCATCGAAATCATCGGCAAGGTCCGCGTCCGCCCCGCCGGCACGAACAACGACAAAATCGCCACCGGCCAAATCGAAGTGCTCGTGAAGGAAATGGTCGTGCTCAACCACGCCGAAGTCCTTCCGTTCCCGGTGGACGACCCCGAGGTCGCGAGCAAGGTCAACGAAGAGCTGCGTCTCCAATACCGTTACCTCGATCTCCGCCGCCCCGAGATGGCGCGCAACCTCCGCGTCCGCTCGAAGGTCGCCACCGCCACGCGCGTGTTCATGGACGAGCAGGGCTTTCTCGAAGTCGAGACGCCCACGCTGTTCAAGTCCACGCCCGAGGGCGCGCGCGAGTTCCTCGTCCCGAACCGCCGCGAACCCGGCACGTTCTACGCGCTGCCGCAATCGCCCCAGCAGTTCAAACAAATCCTCATGTGCGGCGGCATCGAGCGCTACTTCCAGCTCGCCCGCTGCTACCGCGACGAGGATTTGCGCGCCGACCGCCAGCCCGAGTTCACGCAGGTGGACATCGAGATGAGCTTCATCGAGCGCGAAGACATTTACGCGCTCATCGAGGGCTTGCTGAAACGCGTCTGGAAGACCGCGCTGAACCTCGACATCCCCACGCCCTTCAAGCGCATCAGTTTCGAGGAAGCCCTGAACCGCTACGGCATCGACAAGCCCGACACGCGCTTCGGCATGGAGCTCGTGGACTTCACCGAAGACTTCCGCGCGAGCACCTTCAAGGTCTTCAGCGGTGCCATCGCCAGCGGCGGCGTGGTCAAGGCGATGAACGTCAAGGGACTCGCCTGCGCCACGCAGGGCCAAATCGAGACGATGACCGAATACGCCAAGAGCTTCGGCGCGCGCGGCCTCGCCTACATCAAGGCCGAGAACGGCGACTGGAAATCCCCCATCGTGAAGTTCTTCAGCGAGGCCGAGAAGACCGCGCTCAAGACCAAACTCGCCATCGAGGAAGGCGACTTGATTCTCTTCGCCGCCGACCAGTGGCTCAACGCCTGCGAAATCCTCGGAAAGATTCGCCTCTACTGCGCCGACGTGCTCAAGACCCAGGGCAAACTTGTCATCGACCCTAAGCAATTCAATTTCCTCTGGGTCATCGAGTTCCCGCTGCTCGGCTTCGACCGCGAGATGAACCGCTGGTATTCCAGCCACCACCCCTTCACCGCGCCCGTCACCGAAGACATCCCGCTGCTCAAGACCGACCCGAAGAAAGTCCGCGGCCAGCACTACGACATCGTGGTCAACGGCGTGGAACTCGGCGGCGGCAGCATCCGCATCCACCAGCCTGCCGTGCAGAAGACCATCTTCGAGGAACTCCTCGCGATTCCCCCCGACGAGACCCAACTCCGCTTCGGCTACATGCTGGAAGCCTTCAAGTATGGCGCGCCCCCGCACGGCGGCATCGCGCTGGGCTTCGACCGCCTCATCGCCATCCTCTGCAACACCCCGAGCATCCGCGACGTCATCGCCTTCCCGAAGACCGCGAAGGGCGTCTGCCTGATGACCCACTCCCCCTCCGCCGTCTCCGCGCGGCAGTTGAAGGATTTGCATATCGAGGTGAAGGCGGCGGTGAAGAAAGAGCAACCCCCCGGCGCACCGAGCGCTTGAACAAGCGCGGTGACTTCGTGACTGGCGAAACGCATTTCAAAGGCTGGGCCAAACCCGGTCCGGTGCCGCCGGGCTTGAGCGCCGGCCTGAGCGTCGCGCCGGACGAGACGCTCGACGCCATCAGCGGGCACTTCCGCCTGTTCCAATTGCGCGACGGCCACCGCTTCTCGACGGACGACATCCTCACCGCGTGGTATGGCACCACCTGGTGTCCCACGGCCCGCACGGCGCTCGATCTCGGCAGTGGTATCGGGACGGTCGGGATGATTCTCGCGTGGCGTTTGCCCGGCGCGCGGCTGGTGACGGTGGAGGCGCAGGCGGCGAGCGTGGCGCTGGCGAAGAAGTCCGCGCGCTTCAACGGCATCGAGGAACGCTACGAGATTCGCGAGGGAGACTTCCGCGACACCGGCGTGTTGCGCGACGGCGATCTGTTCGACCTCATCACGGGCAGCCCGCCTTACTTCCCGCCCGGCACCGGCGTGGAGAGCGGGCATCCGCAGAAGCTCGCCTGCCGCTTCGAGCTGCGCGGGACGGTGGCGGACTACTGCGTCACGGCGGCAAAGCACCTTGCGCCCGGCGGGTTCTTCGCGTGCGTATTTCCCTTCGAGCCAGCCCAGATGGCACGCGTGGAGGCGGGGGCGCGGGAGGCTGGACTGGTCATCGTGCGGCGGCGGCCAGTGGTGTTCCGCGAGGGGGACGCGCCGCTGATTGGTTTGTTCGGCCTGATGCGCGCGGCGGACTTGCCGGAGTGGTTTCGCGGGCAATCGTGGACGGAGCCGCCGCTGACCATCCGCACGCGCGAGGGGAAGATTCACCCGGAATACTCGGCGGTGAAACTGGCCATCGGCTTCCCGCCCTGAGGTGTTCCCCCGCGCGCGCGCTGCGGCGGATTCAGCATCGCACTTGGCGAGTGGAGGTCTCAACCAATCCGTGGTTTTCGACACGTCCGCTTTTTGGCTTGCGCCCTCCATGAGCGAAATCCACCTTCCATCGTCCGCCCAAAAAACTCTCCCGCCACGCGGGCTAACGATCTGCCCTCATATGAGCGACGACAAAAAGCAGTTCCCCTACCCCGGAATTCCCACCACCTCAGACGGCGCGGGCTGTGTCGTGTGGTCGGAGACCAACATCACCAACGGGGCTTGTGCCTACCCCATCACGTCCTCGACCACGATGGGCACCGGCTACCAAACCGAGGTCTCCAACGGCAAGCGCAACCTCTGGGGCGATGTCATCACGTTCGTGCAGCCGGAGTCAGAGCACTCGGCAGCCTCGACCTGCGAGGGCTACGCGCTCGCCGGCGGGCGCGTGACAAACTTCACTTCTGGCCAAGGGTTAGTGCTCATGAAGGAAGTGCTCTACACCATCTCCGGCAAGCGCCTCCCCGCCGTCTTCCACATCGGCGCCCGCGCGCTCACGAGCCATTCGCTCAACGTCCACGCCGGCCACGATGACGTGATGAGCGTGGCGGACTGCGGCTGGGGCATCGTCTTCGGTCGCAATGCGCAGGAGGCCGGCGACCTCGCACTCATCGCGCGCCGCGCGGCGGAGAACTGCGAGACGCCGTTCATGAACGTGCAGGACGGCTTCCTCACCACGCACACCATTGAGAACGTCCTGCTCCCCGAGCTGGAGTTCATGAAGGACTTCATCGGCGACCCCACGCTGAAGCTCCGCTGCCTCTTCGACCCGAACAACCCGCTCATGTCCGGCGTGGTGCAGAACCAGGACTCCTACATGAAGGGCAAAATCGCCCAGCGCAACGTGTATGACACCGTCCCCGCCGCCTTGCAGGAGGCGATGGACACCTTCTACGCGAACACCGGTCGTCGCTACGGGATGATTGACTGCTACCGCATGGAAGACGCGGACTACGCCGTCGTCGGCATGGGCGGCATGATGGAGACTGCGGAGGCGGCGATTGATTACATCCGCGAAACGACCGGGGCAAAGGTCGGTGGCGTCCACGTTACTTCCTTCGCTCCGTTCCCGGCCACGCACCTCGTCGCCGCGCTCAAGAACGTCAAGGCGCTCACCGTCGTCGAGCGCATGGACAACCCGCTCGCCCAGTCGAACCCGCTGGTGCAAGGCATCCGCGCGGCCTTCTCGGACGCCTTCACCGGCCTGAGCTACGGCTCCTTCGGCGAGTTCAAGTATCCCGCCATCACGGGCATCCCGAAGATTTACGCGTGCGTCGCCGGCCTCGGCTCGCGCGACATCCGCGGTGGCCACTTCAACGCCATTCTCAAGAACATGATGGCGGAGAAGCCGATGCAGTTCTCCTGCGTCGGCGTGAAGCACAAGCTCGAACTCCCCGGCGCGGAAGACCCCGACCTCCGGCCCGTCGGTGCGTTCTCCATGCGCGGCCACTCCGTCGGCGGCTTCGGCTCCGTCACGACGAACAAGCTCATCGCGTCCTTCGTGGGCGAACTGTTCGACCTCCACGTTCAGGCCTACCCGAAATACGGCTCCGAGAAGAAGGGCCTGCCGACGACCTATTACCTCACCGTCGCCGACGCCCACATCCGCACGCACAGCGAGCTGGAGCACGTCGAGTTCATCCCGCTCAACGACGTGAACGCCTTCAACCTCGGCAACCCGCTCGCGGGCATCGCCGCCAACGGCTGCATCTTCATTCAGAGCGACAAGCTCGACCCGCTGGACGTTTGGAACGCCATCCCCGCCTACGGCCAGAAGATTATCCGCAGCAAGAAGCTCAAGGTCTTCTATCTCGACACGGTCAAAATCGCGCGCCAGATCGCCACCGACCCCGACCTCCAGCAGCGCATGCAAGGCGTCTGCCTCGTCGGCATCTTCATCAAGGTCACGCCCTTCGCCGGCCGCTCCGGCATGGGCGATGAGCAGGTCCTCGCGTCCGTCGAGAAATACATCCGCAAGTATTTCGGCAAGCGTGGCGAAAAGGTCGTGCAGGAGAACATCACCTGCGTCCGCCACGGCTTGACCGACGTGATGGAAATCCCCGCTGACCTCATCGGCGGCGCGGCTGAAGTCCCCGCTGGTGAACTGGTCGCCGCGCAATAGCTCTTTGCCCGATGGACAACCGTCGGGAGAACCCAAACAAAAAAACTCAGGACCACCTGACCCAAAGCTCATGATTCAACCCACTGAAAACGTAGCTGGCGCAGCCGCCGTCCCCGCCCCCGTCATTGACCGCTCCAACAAGCGGCCCATCGGCAAGGATGTCCTCGACGTGCAGGACTTCAACGAGCGCATCATCGGCGCTTACAACGACGGCAGCGCCGAGATGGGCCTGCCCGCCGACCACAACACCCTCCGCTCCCTCATCCCCGCCGGCACCGGCGCGCTGCGCGACTTCAGCTACATCGCCCCCGAGATTCCCCTCCTCAACAGCGCGAACTGCGTCGCCTGCATGGACTGCGTCGTCGAGTGCCCGGACACCGCCATCCTCGGCAAAGCCGTCCCCAAGTCCGTCCTCGAAGCCGAGCTCGCCAAGATGGAGAACGCCGAGGACCGCGAGCACCTCGCCAATCAGTTCGTGAAGACCACCAAGTTCTGGACCACCTACGAGAAGAAGGGCAAGGAACCCGCCTACTTCGGCATCTTCATTGACCCCACCAAGTGCAAGGGCTGCGCCGAGTGCGTGGACGCCTGCGGCAACCACGGCGCGCTCTCCATGTTGATGAAGGACACCCCCATCCTCAAAACCTCGCAGCGCGACTTCAACTTCTACCGCAAGCTCCCCGAGACCCCGAAGGAATACATCAACGAGAAACTCCTCAGCGACATGATGCTCGCCGAGCGCAGCCTCCTCTACGTCGGCGGCGCGGGCAGTTGCATGGGCTGCGGCGAGGCCACCGCCCTGCGCATGATGCTCGCCGCCACCGGCTTCCAATACGGCAAGGAAAGCGTCGGCATCGTCAACTCCACCGGCTGCTCCACCGTTTACGCCTCCACCTATCCCTACAACCCCTACCTCGTCCCGTGGACCAACTCCCTCTTCGAGAACGGCCCCGCCGACGCCATGGGCGTCCGCGCCCGCTGGGACCAGATGGGCTGGGGCGACAAGAAACTCTGGGTCGTCGGCGGCGACGGCGCGATGCTCGACATCGGCTTTCAATCCCTCTCCCGCATGCTCGCCTCGGGCATGAACATCAAGGTGCTCATCCTCGACACCCAAGTTTACTCCAACACCGGCGGCCAGTCCTCCACCGCCACCTTCAAGTCGCAGAACACCAAGTTCTCCGTCCACGGCAAAGTCATCCAGGGCAAGACCGAGCGCCGCAAGGAAATCGCTCAGATCGCGATGATGCACCCGAACACCTTCGTCGCGCAGACCTCCTGCGCCATGTCGAACCACTTCTACAAGTCCATCATGGCGGCGAACGAGTTCGACGGCCCGGCGGTCATCAGCGTTTACACCACCTGCCAGCCCGAGCACGGCGTCGGCGACAACCTCGCCATGAACCAATCCAAGCTCGCCGTGGACACGCGCACCTTCCCCGTCCTCATCTACGACCCGCGCAAGGGCAACAAAATCGCCGAGCGCCTCAGCCTCCAAGGCAACCCCGCGCCGAAGGACGACTGGTATAAAGACCCCAAGACCGGCGACCTCTTCGACTTCGTCATGTTCGCCCGCACCGAAGGCCGCTTCTCGAAACACTTCGACAAAGACGGCAACCCCTCCCCACTCATGCTCGAAGCCAAGCAAGACCGCCTCGACAACTGGCGCGTCCTCCAAGAACTCGCCGGCATCATCTGAGCCAACGCTCAACCCGAATCACGAAAGCCCCGGTTCACAAGACCGGGGCTTTTAATTTTGTGTTCTCCCTCTCCCCTCCGCCGAGGAAGGGAGAAGGCGCGCGTCTTTGCGCCCTTGCGTCTTCGGGTTAAACCGGTTCCTCGGTCAAAAGAGGCAACGACCCGCGAGATTCACGGACGAAAGGATGGCCTTCACCCATCCGCGACGGAGCCTCATCCGTCCGTCCCTAAGGGGCGGGCAACCGTCCCTGAACCGCCTTCACTAGCCCCTGAAATTCAGTGATGGATGCCTCGGAATCAGGCAACCGACCCTGGCTGGCACCCCGTCCATGCCTCGGCATTAGGCGATATTCCCTGAAAATCAGGCAATATCGCCTGAATTTAAGGGAATTGAGTGCTGGCTGGCACGCCAACCCCTGATTTTTACCCGTCCGACCCTGAAAAACAGGGGTGGGAGGCTGTCGGGGATGTGGCTTTTGCCCATGTGGCGGTGCGAATCATCGCAACTGACTCGTTACCAAACAATTGCATAGCCTTTTCTGAGTTTGGGACACCACTCCTAACGACCCAAGCTCAGCGACCCGGCGCACGGGATGCCACGATTGCAACCGCGACGCTCCCGCCGGGTTAGATGCGCATGGTTAGGCGTTTCCGGTCGCATTGGAATTTGCGCTCATGTGTCGTAATGAAACCTCATCTGTGCGAGTAGAATGCCGCCCTCAACGGTTCGATAGACGAGCCGATGCTCTGAGTCTATGCGACGCGACCAGTAGCCACGAAAAGCGTGCTTGAGAGGTTCCGGCTTGCCGATGCCGGAGTGTGGGCTGCGGGTAATGTCCTTCAGAAGCAGGTTGATGCGCGATACCATCTTCGGGTCGGTGGCCTGCCAGAAGGTGTAATCCTCCCACGCCTGCGGGGCGAAGGTGAGCTTCATGCGTTGAGGTCGAGGTCGCGCACGATTCCTTTGCCGTTTTCGAGGGCGTGGATGGCTTCGAGCAGTCGTTTGGCGTTGGCAGGGCTGCGCATGAGGTAAGCGCTCTCCTCTAGGGACTCGAAATCCTCCAGCGAGAGCATGACCACCGACTGGTCGCGGTTGCGGGTAATGATGACCGGCGTGTGGTCGGTGCAAACCCTGTCCATTGTTGAGGCGAGGTTCTCACGGGCGGCGGTGTAGCTGATTGCGTTCATGCTGGACATGATGCTGTCCAGATGCGCTTTCGTCAAGGTGTGTGGTTTTAGGCGACGCGAGGAATCGGCCTAACGACCCAAGCTCAGCGACCCGGCCCGCGAGACGCAATGATTGCAACCAGAGCGCGGGGGCCGGGTTAGATGCGCATGGTTAGGCGGCGTGGCCTGTGACTCTCTCATAAATCAACTCTGAGCGGCCAGACGCTCCAAGCACGCTGGAGCATCCAAGCTCTCGTCCATCGCGTCGCAAACGGCGTCGGTGATGTCGTCGTCGGAAAGTGAAACGCGCGTGTCCCGGCGGATGGCGGCAATCATCGCTGGCTCGTCGCCGATGCCGAAGTCCCCGTCGAGCCATGCGCGCACGGCGTCAACCGGTGCGAGTGCTCGCAATCTGTCGAAGCGTTCTTGGTTCTGTGTCTGCATCGTGATTGTGTGCGAGGTGCGAACGCCGCCTAACGACCCAAGCTCAGCGACCCGGCCCACGAGACGCAATGATTGCAACCTGGACGCGATGGCCGGGTTAGATGCAGCGCATGGTTAGGCGGCATGGTCAACACTCTCACCTTTCTGGTCTGTCGCTCTCTCGACGCGAGAACCCATGTAGAACAGCAGCGACAAAATCGAACTGAGCAGAACGCTCAACTGAAGCAGGAAGACGCATACTGCAACAACAACGGTGTCCATGACATGCGCTGAAAATAGCGACGAGAACGACGCGTGCCGCGCGTATAACGCCGGTCCGCAGGCCGATTCTACGCGGGTCGCCGCAAGCCTCCCGACCGCGAAAAGCCCCGCCAGGAGGCGTATAACTCCAGCAAATAGGCTTGACACGCACGAGGTCGCCCAAAATCGATTTCGATGCTTCTTACTTCATCCTCACCACGCGTGAACGACATCTTCTTCCAACCCCTGACCGGGCGCGTCGCCGCCAGT
>CALQJI020000036.1 GCA_943330855.2 Klebsiella pneumoniae | reverse complement strand
TTGCTCACCTTGCCCGAGGCCACCCGTTCCCGTATGTCGGTCCAGTCTTCCATAATGCGATACATGCTTCATTGTTCATGAAGGCGCTGCACTTTTCGACCGCCCTGTCACATCCGTGACCCCGCCGCACTTTTCAACCGGCGTTTACAGATGACCGTGATCGCCGCCGGCTTGCTGCTGTCACCGCGCGCCGTCGCCGACAGACGCCTGTTTAACCTCGCCTGCGTGCTGGCCTTCGCCGGCATCTGGATCGAGAAGGGCATGGGCCTCATCATCCCCGGCTTCATCCCCTCGACCTTGCACGAGGTCGTGGAATACCTGCCCAGCGTGATGGAATGGAAAATCACCGCCGGCATCTGGGCGCTGGGCCTGATGATCTACACGGTGGCCATCAAGGTGACGATCAACGTCATCGGCGCGGGGAGGAAGCGCTTCAGCGTCCTGCCGCCGGAGGCGTGAGCGCATGGACGCTTCCCGCCGGGGGGCAGGCATCCACCGACGGAGCCGCCTGGCAGGCCGTGAGCTCTTCGCAGCGGGACGCCTCGTGTGTAAGCGGCGGTCGTTGACAATCAGTTGCCGGAAGAACCAGCGGCCGGCCTTCACGTCGGGCAGTTCGGCCGTCCACTTGGGCCCCTCGCTGCGCTGCCAGTTCGTGATCGCGCGCCCGCCGCGGCGGCGAGTTCGCTCGTGAACAGCCGCGAGAGCGCCACGCCAGTCAGACCTGTGGTCATCTGGCCGGGGAGATGGCGGCGCGTGAGATTTAACGATGGGTTCAAGTGACGATGTCGATAATGGTGCCCGCGCTGCTGCCAAAAGCTTCTGCTTCGACTCCCATCCGATGCAACATGGAGACGAAGAGATTGCACAGCGGTTTGTTGTGCCGGGTGTCGAAGGCAAGGTGTTGGCCGTGTTTGAATCCGCCGCCCGCGAGGAGGACGGGGAGGTTGGTGCAGTTGTGGACGTTCGCATCGCCGAGATTGCTGCCGTAGAGGACCATGGTGTGGTCGATCAGGCGTTTGGAGTCGGCGGTGGGGGTGGCGGCCAGTGCAGTGATGAGATCGCGGAGGTGCCGCATTTGTTGAAGGTCCACCTTTTCGAGTTCGGCGAGCTTCTCCTTCGACTGGCCGTGGTGGCTGAGATTGTGGTAGCCGTCGCGGGTGCGTTGGTGGTCATCAATCTCAAAGACGGGCGTGGCGAAACCGTCCACCATGAGCGTGATAATGCGCGTGGAGTCGGATTCGAAGGCCAGACGGGCCATGTCGAGCATGAGCTGGATCTTGGGGAAGAACCGGGCCTTGTCGGCGATGTCCTGCGGTGGCGCGGCCTGGGTGGTAGGCTTGGGTTTTTGCTCCCATTCTCCGGAGATGGCGAGGCGCTCTTCGAGTTCACGCACGGAGGTCAAGTATTGGTCCAAACGCGAGCGATCCGTGGCGCTGAGTCCGCGTTGGAAACCGCGCATGTCTTCGCTCAATACATCGAGCACGCTGCCGCGCTCCTGGAGCCGTTTGAGTGAGCGCGCGGTCTGTTTCGCATCTCCCTGGATGAACATTTTGCGGAACAGGGCCGCTGGGCTGTCCTCGGCAGGCAGCAGCACGCCATCGCGCGTCCAGGAGAGGCTGCGGTTGGCTTTGTCGATGTTCACGCCGAGGTTCAACGTGGAAAAGCGCGTCTGATGGCCCAGAGCCTCAGCTGCGAACTGGTCAAGCGAGATGCTGTTGCGGAAGCCGCTGCGAGTGGGGTCGCGTGCGGCGGTGAGGAAGCAGTTCTCGGTGCTGTGTCCACCAGTCACCGCCGGATGCGACAGGCCGCTGCACACGGTGAAGTCGTTCCTGAAGGCCGCGAGTTCCTTCAAATAAGGTGACAGCGTGTAGCCGGGGCCTTTGTCCTTTGGGAAGAAATGCTGGGGCAACACACCGAGGTTGTTGGAAATGAGGAGCATCCGCTTGGGCGGTGCCGGCGGCGAGCCTTTCGCGAAGACGGGCGTCATGCATTCGAGCAGCGGAAGTCCGAGTGTGACGCCGAGACCGCGAAGGAAGCGACGCCGCGGGAGAGCAGCGGCGATGTGGGGGGCATTCATGGGATGCATTGTGTTCCGAGGAAAATTTGACTCCGCACCAGCGCGTGAATGAGATCTCGCACCCGATAGCCATTCTTCTCACACGCATCGAGCATGGACTCGGCTTCTCCCCGATCCACGAAGCCCACAGGCGTCCCCGTTGCGTGTAGGATGAGGTGATGAAGGAGGTTGCGGGCGAGTTGGCGCGGGTTGGCAGCTAAGAGGCGTTTCACGTCGTGGATGTCGCGGAAAGACTCGCCGCTGGGCAGTTTGCCCGAGGCATCGACGGCTTGGCCGACGAAGTAAGTGTAGGGATGGCCGGCTGGGTCGAAGCCGGTGATCTTCTCGCCTTTTTCCATGCCTCGATAGCGATCCCGCCATGCGCCCATTACATCGAAGTTCTCCAACGCGAAGCCGATGGGGTCGAACTTCGCATGGCAGGCTGCGCAGGTTTTTGATTGGGTGTGTTTGGCGAGCAGATCCCGAATCGTGATGGCACCGCGGATGTCTGGCTCGACGGCGGGCACGCTCTTGGGCGGTGGCGGTGCGGGCTGGCCGAGCAGCTTCTCCATGATCCACACGCCGCGCAGCACGGGTGAGGTCGTGGTGCCGTTCGCGGTGTGTTTCATTAGTGCGGCCTGCGTGATGAGACCTCCAAACGGGCTGCCTTTGGGCAATGCAACGCGCTGCATGGCGGAGCCCGGCACACGCGGCAGATCATAGTGCAGCGCGAGGCGATCATTCACGAAGGTGAAGTCCGCTGTGACGAGCATGGTGGCAGGTAAGTTCTCGCGCACCATCGCCTTCAGGAAGGCCTGCGTCTCATGCGCCATCGAATCCACGAGGTAGTCGTCTTTGCGATACTCAGGATACAAACGCTCGTCCGGGATGTCGCGCCGCAGCTTGCGGAGATCGAGCCATTCGTCGGCGAACATGTTGACGAACTGATCGAAGCGCGGATCAGCGATGAGGCGATCAGTTTGGGCCTTGAGCGTGGTGGCATCGCGCAAACGTCCGTTTTTGGCGAGCAACCTGAGTTCATCGTCAGGACGCTGATTCCAGAAGAGATGCGAGAGCCGCGCGGCGATGTCGAAGTGAACGGCTTCAGAACCCGAACGTGGCTCGGCGAGATAAAGGCAGTGTGAGGAGCATAGCAGGCTTTGATAGCCCGCGAGCATTGCATCGGCAAAGGCCGTGCCAGCATCGAGTTTGGCGTGGATGAACTTGAGAAAGGGCTCAAGCGCCTTGTCGCTCATCGGGCGCAACGCAGCCATCGTGGCGAAACGATGAAACAACCGCTCCGCATCGGCAGCGGTGCCGTTCACAGGCGCAACCTCATCAAACAACACACGATGCGAAGACGGTGGCCATTGCGACTCGACGAGCGGTCCGGTGACTTCGAGCCATTGAATCGCAACGCCGCGATGACCTTCCGGCGGCATCGGCGGGAAATCATAAAAGAAGCCGCCATCCGTGCGAATGAACGGCACCGGCAATCCCAG
This sequence comes from Klebsiella pneumoniae, assembly GCA_943330855.2. Lineage (GTDB taxonomy): Bacteria > Verrucomicrobiota > Verrucomicrobiia > Limisphaerales > SXTU01 > SXTU01. The sequence continues at coordinate 46,291 of CALQJI020000036.1, read as the reverse complement.
CGGGCTGTATTCAAAAGTCTCGCCCGCTTTGAGATGAATCGTCGTCTCAACCTCGGGTGCCTCTGGCTGCAAATCCATCCAGCCACCCGTCTCGCGCACATCCCCTGAGACATCGGGGCCGGAAGGTTGCCGCGCACGGAAGCTCATGGCGATGGGGCCATACGCTGGCACCAATCGGAAGTCCCGCACCTGCCGAACGGCCCTTCCTTTGAACCGCACGCGATAGGCACCGTCGGCCTTTGCACGAAAGCCCGGCGGATAGCCGTAGTAAGGCCAGGTCGCCGAGCGGAAGAGCGCCATCTCCAGCGTGGGATCATTGCGCTGCGCGGGTGTCATCTTCTTCATTTCCTCGTTGGTGATGGGCACCATGCGATTGTCCCGCGCAAAGAACATCGCCTCACGCTCTCCGAAGGTGTTGAGGCCGGGAAACAACTGCAGGCCGGTGAAGCGCTGCGTGACCGGCTTCGACGGCGGAGCTCCCCCGGCCATCGCGGTGCGCAGTGCGGTCTCCGTGGCATCGAGATAGGCATCTAACTGCACGCGCGATACATCGAGCATGACGGAAACCTTCGTGAAGCCGTGCGAATCGCGGTCTTCGGGCAACTTGTCACGAATATCGAGGTCAGGCAGCTTCAAAAGCACCCGCAGATTGTTCTCAAACTCCACCCGCGTGAGCCTGCGCACGGAACCACGACCCGTTTTGGCCAGATCAGACTTTGCTGCCGCCAGCAACTTCGCACTCAGTTCCTGGGTAAAAGCTTGGCGCTCTTCCTTGCTCACCTTCGACTTCTCCGGTGGCGGCATTTCACTCTTATCGACCAGATCAAACACCTGCGTCCACCGCGCGCGCTTCACGGCATCACTGAGGTTGAAATCGAGCGCGGTAATATTGAAGTCGCCTTTCGCCGTGCTGTCATCATGGCAGTCGATGCAGTGCTTGCCGATGAAAGCGGGGAGGTGGTTGGCTGCGGTTGTTTTGGCCGCTTTGGCAGGCGGTGCGTCAACGACATGAACGTTCGTGATGCGCATCTCTTCGAGGCCGCTGCCTTTGTCGATTGCGCCTTCGATTTGATCCACCAACTGATCGCGCGTGAGCCGCCACACAACCTTTCCCGTCGGATCGATTTCCGCCAGCAAATCGCGGCCCTCTTCGGCCTTCTGAAGATGATAGTCACCGCAGGCAATGAGCACGTTGCCACTGGCCAGGCGCGCCATGCCGAGCAAGTAGCGGCACTTCAGATCAAGGTCCTCGATGGTCCAGCAGCCGAGCTTCTTCCCATCCGCACTGAGGTGCAGCAACTGACAGCCTGTGGACGTGGAAACCCACAAGGAACCATCCGCGACTTGCAGCACGTCGAAGGCCTTTTTAACCGTCGGCGAAGGCTTCAGCAGCGGATCGAGCGGAATCGTCTGCAACACACGCCCCGTGCCCGTTTCCACCTTCAGCACCGTCTTGCGTCCGTATTGCCCGACCCAGAAAGCATTGGCACCCGGCACGTCACGAATCATGCGATAGCGAAAGTGCAGCGGATCATCCTTGAGATCCGGCAACGGCGTCTCGCTCACGATACGACCGCTGTGGTCCACGATGCGAATCTGACTCACGCCGCTGTCCATCACGGCAAACTTCTTGCCACCTTCCAGCACCGCAACGCTGGTCACCTCAACGCCCTTTGCGCTCTCGCGTGCCTTGTGTTCCATGACCAGTTTCTTCGCCGCATCAAACACCGCCAAGCCACCCTTGTGCGCATAAGCGATGCCGCCATCCGGCAGCCGCCAGGCGTCATAGATACCGCCGTGGCCGGGATGCTTCAGGAGATCGGTTACCTTGCCCGCGCGGTTGATCTCGACGACTTGGTGGTCCGCCGCGAGCAGGTAGCGCTCCTCCGCGCTGACTTTGCAGCAGATCGTGAGTGCGAGGAGGATGGCGACGACGAGGTGTTTCATGATGCGACAAGAAATTTGAGACAGAAAAATGGATATTTTTGTCTCCAGCGCTTTTGTCGCTGATGGCTTCTGATCATCACGCAATGATTTCCTTCACCACCTCGCCATAGACGTCCGTCAGTCGATAATCGCGACCGAGGTGGCGGGAGGTGAGTTTGAGGTGATCGATGCCGAGCTGGTGCAGGATGGTCGCGTGGAGCTCGTGGATATGGACTTTGCCGGAGACTGCGCGGTAGCCCATGTCGTCGGTCTCGCCATAGGTGAGGCCGCCTTTGATTCCGCCGCCGGCCATCCAGGTGCAGAAGCTTTCGGGCTGGTGTTCGCGTCCGTGCTTCTCGATCGGCGCGGTGCCGCTGAGATCCTGGCTCCATGGGGTGCGGCCAAATTCACCGCTCCACACGACGAGCGTGTCTTCGAGCAGGCCGCGCGATTTCAGATCCTTGAGCAAGGCGGCGACAGGTTGATCGGTCTGCGCACACAGCTTGGGCAGGTTGCCGCGGATATCGCCGTGGTGATCCCAGCCGCCCATCGTCACCTGCACAAAGCGCACGCCGGCCTCGCTGAGTTTGCGCGCAAGCAGACAGGCGCGGGCGTTCCTGTCGGTGTCCTTGCCGTCCACGCCGTAAAGTTTTCGCGTGGCTTCGCTTTCCTTCGAGATGTCCACGATCTGCGGCGTGGTGGTCTGCATGCGGAAGGCGAGTTCGAGGTTTTGGATCATGCCTTCCATGTTCGCTTCGCCGTTGAGTTCGCCGACGAGGCGGCGGTTCATGCGCTGGATCAAAGCGATGCGCTCGCGCTGCACGTCGTCGCTGGCGGAGACGTTCCGCAGATTCTCGATGGGCGATGTCTTGTCGGTGAGCGGGACAGCGAGCGCGGTGCCCTGATGAATCGCGGGGAGAAAAGCGGAGCCATATTCGCGCACGCCGCCGGGCTGGATCGTGACGAAGCCGGGCAGGTCCTGATTTTCTGTGCCGAGGCCGTAGCTGATCCACGCGCCCATGGACGGACGCACTTCGGCAAAGGTGCCGGTGTGGAATTGCAGCGTCGCTCCGAAGTGCTGCGGGTTGTCGGCATTCATGCCGCGCAGCAGGCAGATGTCGTCGGCCACGCTTGCGAGATGCGGCATGAGATCGGAAATCGTCATGCCGGATTGTCCGCGCGGCTGCACCGGGGCCACGGGGCCGAGTGCGAGATATTGCTCGGTGCCGACCTGCGTGACTTCTTTGCGCAGTGGTGAATTGATCTTCTGCCCGTGCTTGCCGGTGATGAAGGGCTTCGGATCAAACAAGTCCTGCTGCGAAGGCCCGCCTGCCATGAAGAGGAAGATGACGCGCTTCGCCTTGGGCATCATGCCGGAGATGCGCGCGGCGAGCGGATTCGACGCAGCGCGGACGATGTCTTGCAGCGCGAGTGCGCCGAAGCCGCAGGCGGTGCGCTGGAGCCATTGGCGGCGGGTGAGGTGGAGCGGGGTGTTCATGGTGTGGATGCGTTTGGCTTAAAGACGAAAGATGAATTGGTTCGATGCGAGCAGTCCGTGACAGAGCTCCTGCCAGGCGAGTGATTCGGCGTCTGGACGGCCTCTGAGAAGCGGGCCGAGCTTGTCGAGAAAGGCGACGGCATCGTCGCGCTCCGCATTCGTGATGGGGCGGCTGAAGACGCGCAGCCAGAGTTCGGCGAGGCGCGCGTCGCGATCATGGGCTGTGTCGGAGAGATTCTTTGCAAGAGTCCCGGCGCGTTTGCGGACGAGATCGTTGTTGAGAAGGAAGAGCGCCTGTGTCGGCACCACGGTCTGCGGCCGCTGACCGGAGGTTTGCGCGGGATCCACGAAATCGAAGAAGCTGCGCACGCGGTCCGGACCAGCGAAGCCGTTGCGCATGACCGGGAGATAAATCGTGCGTTCAAACTCCTGCGAAGGACGCGGCACCTTGTGCGTGTAGGTCGGCGGGTTCACGCCCTTCAGCGCGAGCGAGCCGGTGTTCTCCACGTTCTCCAATACGAGCGCTGGGCCGCCGCTGCCGGGCTTCAATTCGCCGCTCACGGCGAGCAGGGCATCGCGGAGAGCTTCGGCGTCGAGGCGCTGGCGGTTCATGCGCCAGAGCAGGCGGTTGTCGGGATCGGTCTTCATCGCGACGGGGTCGTTCGCGCTGCTCATGCGATAGGTGCGGCTGAGCACGAGCGAGCGGATGAATTTCTTCTGCGACCAGCCATCGCGCATGAAGCGCGTGGCGAGATGATCGAGCAGTTCGGGATGCGTGGGCGTCTCGCCGCGCGCGCCGAAGTAATCCACGCTGCGCACGAGGCCCTCGCCAAAGAGCTTCTGCCAGATGCGATTCACCGTCACGCGGGCGGTGAGCGGGTTGCGTTTGTCCGCGAGCCACTCGGCGAGTTGCAGGCGCCCGCTTTGCCCGGCTGGGATCTGCGGGAACTTGTCCCATGATGCGACGCGCACCGCGCCTCGCGGCATGACCGCACCCGGCGCGTAGGGATTGCCGCGAATGTAGATGGGCATGTCCGCAGGCTTGTCGCCGTCGTGCATTGCGAAGGCTTTTGGGACTTTGGATTTGAAGAAATCCGCGTGCTGAATTTCCGCGGCGAGTTTCTTGGTCTGCGCGTCGAGTTCGTCGCGGCGCTTGGTGAGGGCGTTTTTGTCGGCTGGAACTCCCGCAGGTGCAGCAGCGCCCGCAGATGGAGTTCCAATCGGTGGCTTTCCTGAATCTGTGGCAGCAGCCGGTTTGGAAATGTCCCGCTGCGCGTTGTCCGTGGCGGCGACTTGGGGTGAGGGCGCGGCGGGCTTGCCGAGGGCGGCGAGTTGTTTGGCCACGGCGGCCTTTTCGTCGATCAGCTTCTTTTGCTCGGCCTTGAGGCTGGCGATGCGCTGCTGGGTTTCGGCTTCGAGTTTTTCCCTCGCGGCGAGTTGCGAAGATGTCTCGGGCAGGTCGGTCGTGTTGAGCGTGCTCCACACGCCCATGTCGGGCATCTTGTGCGAGGAAGGCGAGCTGCGCAGCGTGCCCGCGATGCCGTAGTAGTCACCCAGCCCGATGGGATCGAACTTGTGATCGTGGCAGCGCACGCAGCCGAGCGTCATGCCCATGAAGGTCTGGCCGATTTTGATGACCTGCGTGTCGATGTGGTCCGTCTCCATCTTCGCCTTGTCCGGATTCACGATCTCGATGTCGCCGACCATCAGGAAACCAGTCGCCGTGATTTTCGCCGCACGCTCCTCGGTGGACTTCGCCGGCATCAAGTCGCCCGCGATTTGCTCGCGCACGAATTCGTCGAACGGCTTGTCCGCATTGAACGCGTTGATGAGGTAATCGCGATACCGCCAAGCATGTTCGGCGAAAACGCTGTTCGAGGTGCCCATCATGTCGGCGTAACCCGTGAGATCGAGCCAATGCCGCGCCCAGCGTTCGCCGAACGCCTTGGAGTTCAGCAAACGATCCGCGACCTTTTCAAAGGCCTGTGGCGAGCGGTCGTCGATAAACTCCGTGATCTCAGCGGGTGTGGGTGGAAGGCCCGCGAGGTCCAGACTCACGCGCCGCAGCCAGGTGTAACGATCCGCGTCGGTGACCGGGCGCAACTTGGCGCGCTCAAGCTTCGCGAGAGTGAACCGATCCACCGGATCAAGTGGCCAGGCCTTGTTTTTGACCGCCGGCGGCTTGGGATCAGCCACCGGCTGGAAGGCCCAGAACTTGCGGCCTTTCTCGAGGTCGATGCCCCGTTTCTTCCCGGCGGCCACCGTCACGCGCGGATCGGCGGCGCCTTGCTTCACCCACTGCTCGAGAATGGCGATCTCCTCCGCGGGCAGCTTGCCCTTGGTCGGCATCTGGAGCTCGGAATCGGTGTAGCGCACTGCCTTAATGAGCAGGCTCTTCTCCACGTCGCCGGGCTCGATCGCGCGGCCATTGTCGCCGCCGTGTTCCCACCCGCTGCGCGAATCCAGCGCGAGCCCGCCTTTGATCTTCTTCTCGTGCGAATGGCATTCGTAGCAGCGCTTTTGCAGCAGTGGCAGGACCTTCGCTTCAAAGTATGCGTTGTCGTCGTCCGCAGCGTGCAGCGCACCGGCAAACGCGAATGTGGCGATGATGAGTTGGCGCTTCATGGCGTGAGAAAAATTAAGGCAGGCGGCACGGCAGCACGATGCGCGAGAGCGCACCGGGCTTGTGATGCACCTGCTCGGTGGCGATGGCGGTCTTGCTGCCGAAGGGGCCTTCGCCGGTGTTGGGGTTGCGGTCGTAGAGCGGGAAGAGCGAGCCGGAGATGTCCACGCGCAGTTTGTGGCCTTTCGCGATGGTCGCGGCGCACGGGCCGAGATCGACGGTGATTTCATAGACCTCGCCGGGCTTGAGCGGTTGCGGCTTGAGCAGCGAATCGCGATAGCGTCCGCGCAGGATGCCCGTGGCGAGGGTTTGCGCGAAGCCGTCGGGGCGCACGTCCACGAGCTTCACCGCCCAGTCGGCGTCGGGCGTGTCGGCGGAGACGTGCAGCTTCGCTTCGATGTTGCCGGCAAAGGTGAGCGGCTCGCTCAGTTCGTCGCTGGTGTAAACGAGCACATCTTCGCGGTCCTCGTTCGCGCTTTGATCGACCGGCCCCCACACTGCGGCCTTGATGGGGCGCGCCTCGGTGACAGGACACGCCGGCACGGGATTCGCGGGATCGGCACGGAAGGTGTCGGCGGGTTCGGCTTTCGCCGGAGCTTCGCGAGTGAGGCGACCGCCGCCTTTGCGCGTGTTCGCCTTTCCGTCGGAGCGCAGATGGAACGACGTGGCGGTGAAGCCCTCCGGCGGCCAGGTCTGCGCGTCGTGCCAGACGTTGTCGCCCATCGAAAAATAGCGCACCGGCGGGAACGGCTTCCCGAGCGCGGCGGCGTCTTGTTTGAGATGGCGATCAAACCAGTCGAGCTGCAACGCCATCGTATCCACCGCTGCATCCGCGCCGAACTCGACCTCGGCGACCTTCGTCTTGCCCACGCTGCCGTGATCCCACGGGCCGAGGATGAGCCGCTGGTGCTGGCGCGTCTTCGCATCATGCGCCTGCTTTTGCATGATTACGAAATTGCCGACCGATTCGCGCGAAAAGAAATCGTAGTAGCCGACGACGTGCAGCCCCGGAAGCGTGAGTTCCGGGAGACGCTGCGTAAGATCGAGCCGCGTCCAAAATCCATTCGGCTCGGGATGCGTGAGGAAGGCATCGAGCCACGGCATCGGCCAACCGATGGCTTCGTCCACATCACTGAGTGGAAGCCGCATGAGCGCGACGTTCATGTCGGCTGCCTTCACGCCTTCGGGCTTCGCGGTGTTGCCCGCGATCCAGCCCGCGATGAGCGAAAGCCGCACCGCGCCACCGAGGTAGAGGTTGCGATAGAAGCTGCTCCACGTCGCCTGCGGCGCGATGGCCGCGAGCCCGGGCGGATTTTCCGCCGCCGCCTGCCACTGCACCGCGCCGACATACGAGCCGCCCATCATCCCCACGCGCCCGCTGCACCACGGCTGCCGCGTGATCCACTCGATGGTGTCGTAGCCGTCCTGCCCCTCGTTGTTGTAAGGCGCCCTCACCCCCTCCGACCCGCGCGTGCCGCGGCAATCCTGGATCACCGCGACATAGCCCGCCTTCGCAAACTTCTCCGCCGTGCCCTTCGCCTTCGTCCGATCATACGGCGTGCGCATCAGCACCACCGGCGCCTTGCTCACCGCGTCGTCGCGATAAATGTCCGTGGCGAGCTTGATGCCATCGCGCATCGGCACCGAGATGGTTTCGACGCGAACCTCTGCTGTGGCCGAGACACAGAGAGCGATGGATGTGAGCAGACTGATGAGTGCTTTCATGACTTACTTTGATTTGCGTGATTTCAACGACGGGAGGTCCATGTCCTCGCTCGCAGCGCGGATGTGCATGCGCATCGCATCGCTCGCCGCGACGGGATCGTGGCGTTCGATGGCGTCGAGAATCTGCGCGTGATGCTCGATGGCTGTTTGCTTGCCGATGCGGCCGATGAGGAGGGGGGGCATGTTCTGAGATTTGATCAACCGGCGCACGGCTCTCGTGGGGGTTCGTCTTTCACTCAAAAATCGCGGCTGTAGCCGGCGAGCCACCCGCCATCGACGGGGATGATGGCCCCGTTGAGGTAGGAACTTTCGGGGGCGGCGAGGAAGAGGACGGCGTGGGCGATCTCCTCGGGCTGGCCGGGGCGGCCGAGGGGGACGTGGGCGAGCATGGCCTGGACGCGGTCGTTGAACTGGCCGTTCTCGCCGTAGAAGAGCTGCTTGGTGCCTTCACTGAGGATGGAGCCGGGGGCGATGCAGTTGGTGAGGATGCCCTGCGAGCCGAGTTCGATGGCCATGGTGCGGGTGAGGTTGATGACGCCAGCCTTGGCGGCAGTGAAGGCACATTGGAGACGTGCGGGGACGAGTCCCATGACGGAGGAGATGTTGATGATGCGACCGGATTTGCGCTGGAGCATGTGGCGCGTCGCGGTCTTGCTGACGAGGAAGAGGCCGGTGAGGTCCACGCGGAGGATGCGGTCCCATTCCTCGGTGGGAAAGGAGTCGATGTTCACGCGGTGGGCCATGGTGTTGATGCCGGCGTTGTTGACGAGGATGTCGAGGCGACCGTGCGCGGCGATGATATTGCTGATGGCTGACTCGATCTCTTCTTCATCGGTGACATCCATGCGCAGGGCCATGGCTCCAGGCGTGGCGGCGGCGAGCTGGCTGGCACCTTCGAGGTTGATGTCGGCAAAGACGACTTTGGCACCATTGGCGGCGAGCGAGGCACAGATGGCTCGGCCGATGGCACCGGCGGCACCGGTGACGAGGGCGACTTGGTTGGTGAGGTCACATTTCATGGTTGGTCATGGTTGGGAAATGGCGGCCGGCTGCTGGTTGAGGAGCCAGGCGGCGGGGTTCTCGATGCCGGTGCGCAGGGTTTGCAGAAACCGCGCGGCGGGCGCGCCGTCCACGACGCGATGGTCGAAGGTGAGGCTGAGCGTGAGTTGCTCGCGGCTCGTCAGGCTGCCGTCGTCCAGCACCACGGGTTCGCGACGAATCGCGCCGAGGCCGAGGATGGCGGTTTCGGGAAAATTGATGATGGGGGTGAACGCCTCGATGCCGAAGCTGCCGAGGCTGGTGATGGTGAAGACGCCGCCTAGCAGGTCTTCGGTCTTCAGCCGTCGGGCGCGCGTGGCGGCGATGAGTTCGCGCGAATGGCGGGCGAGCGCGGGCAGCCCCAGGTCCGGCACGTTGCGAATGACCGGGACGAGCAGGCCGTGTTCGGTGTCCACGGCGATGCCGATATGGAGCGCGCCGGGCAGCAGGATGCGGTCGCCTTCCCAGCGCGCGGCGAGCAGTGGGTGGCGCTGCAACGCGACGGCAGTGAGCTTGGCGATGATGTCCGTGAACGACGGCACGATGGCGTCGCCGCCCGCGGCTTTGAATTGGTTGCGCATGCTGACGAGATTGGTCGCATCCACGCGGCAGGTGAGGGTGACGGGCGCGGTGTTGCGCAGGCTGTGAACCATGCGCTCGGCGATGGTGCGGCGCAGCGGGGTGACGGGAATTTCGCGGTCGTGCGGCGAAGGCTCCACGTTGCCATTGCCAGATGAAGGCGCGGCAGCGAGCACGTCGCGTTCGCGAATGCGACCGCCTTGGCCGGTGGGGCAGAGCGTCGAGAGATCGATGTGGTGCTCTTTGGCAGCACGGCGGGCGCGGGGAGAAGCGGGGTGGGATCCAGCAGGTTCAGGGAGGCCAGCGGATTGCGGTTGGTTTGCCGCGGGTTTGGTAATGCCGCAGAGTTTTTGGCTTTCGGTGTTTGCCTGAGGGTTTTCCGAAATTGGGGAAGAAGGCTTAGGCGAGGATTCCACAGCACCTGTGGAGGCCGTCTCACTTTCGGCGAGAAACCAGCCGAGGATGCGGCCTACTTGGACCACGTCGCCTTCTTTTGGCGCATTGGGCGCGAGGCGGAGGATGCCGCTGTCAGTGGCTTCCACGTCCTGCGCGGCTTTGTCGCTTTCGAGGGTGAAAAGCGGCTCACCTGCTTTGACGAAATCGCCGTCCTGCTTGAGCCAGGCAACGAACGTGCCTTCGTCCATGGACCAGCCGAGACGCGGGAGTTGGATTTCGATGGGCATGAGATGGTGCGTTATTCTGCGCAGAGTTCGCGAATCGCCTGCGCGATGGCTTCAACATTCGGCACCACAGCCGCTTCAAGCGTGGGGCTGTAAGGCGTGGGCGAGGGTTTGCCGTTGAGCCGGCGGATCGGTGCGTCGAGATCGTCGAAGCCGCGGTCGGCGAGCTGCGCCGCGATCTCGGCGCTGACGCCGCAGTGGGCGAAGTCTTCGTCCACGATCAAGAGGCGGCCGGTTTTGGCGACGGAGCGCAGGATGGTGTCCACATCGAGCGGGGCGACGGTGCGCGGGTCGATGAGTTCGACGCTTATGCCCTCCTTCGCGAGTGCCTCACACGCCGCGAGTGTCTTGTGCACCATCAGCGCGAGCGCGACGACGGTGATGTCGCTGCCCTCGCGGACGATGGCGGCCTGGCCGAAGTCGATGAAGTATTCTTCCTCGGGCACGGGACCTTTCACGGTCATCAGTTCGCGGTGTTCGAGGAAGAGCACGGGGTCGTCGCAAGTCAGCGCAGTCTTGAGCAGGCCTTTGGCATCGCGCGGTGAGGAAGGCACCACGACGCGCAGGCCAGGGAAGTGCGCATACATGGAGTAGTAGCTGCCGCTGTGATGAGTGGCGGCGTTGTGACCGATGCCAATGCAGCCGCGCATCAGCACGGGCATCTTCAGCCGGCCGCTGCTCATGTATTGCATCTTGGCGATCTGATTGACGATCTCGCCCACCCCATCGAGCACGAAGTCGGCGAACATGAAGTCCACGACGGGGCGCGTGCCGGTCATCGCTGCGCCGCCTGCCAGGCCGACGAATCCGCGCTCGCAGATGGGCGTGTCGCGCAGGCGCTCAGGGCCGTGGAGGGCAAACAGGCCGGTGGTCGTAGCGAAGTTGCCACCGCGTTTGCCGATGCCTTCACCCATTACGAAGATCTTTGGATTGCGGGCCATCTCCTCGGCGAGTGCTTCGAGCGTGGCCTTCATGAAGGTCAACTCGCGGGTCGCGGAAGATGTGGCGGGTGCATCCCGATGCGGAGCGCTGGTGGTCGTGGCATAGACATGAGTGGTGGCGCTTTCGGCGGTCGGATAAGCGCTCTTTTCCGCAAACTCATGTGCGGCTTCCGTGAGCGCGGCAACCTCCTGCTCGATGGCGCTGAGTTCGGCCTCGGTTCCGAGCTTTTGATCGAGTAGATGCATTTTCAGCCGGGCGATCGGGCAGCGCGTCTTCCACAGCTCGACATCTTCACGCGTGCGGTAGGTGAAGTCGCCCATGCCCTCGGCGTGGGCGCGGGTGCGGTAGGTTTTGCATTCGAGCAAGGTGGCGCCTTCGCCGTTGCGGGCACGCTGCACGGCATCGCGCGCGACGGCTTCCACGGCGAGCACATCGTTGCCATCCACTTCGATGCTGGCGATGCTATACGCCGCGCCACGCGCTGCCACGCTGGGATTGCCCGCGACTGTTGAAAACGGAACCTCGGTGGCGAACTGGTTGTTCTCGCAGACGAAAAGCACAGGCAGCTTCCAGATGGCCGCCATGTTCAAGCCTTCGTGAAACGCGCCGTTGTTCACCGCGCCATCGCCGAAGAAGGCGACACCGACACGGCGGGACTTTGTAATCAGCGAGCTATATCCCGCGCCTGCTGCCTGTAGAATGCAGGGACCGACGATGCCGCTGGTGCCCATCATGCCGATTTCCGGCGAGAACAGATGCATGGAACCGCCGCGTCCGCGCGAGCATCCTGTCTCACGGCCATAAAGTTCCGCGATGAGCTGGCGTGGTTCCATGCCTTTGGCGAGCGCATGGCCATGACCGCGATGCGTGCTGAAGACGGCGTCTTCTTCCGTCAAATGCGCACACACCGCCGTGGCGATGGCCTCCTGCCCGACATAGGTGTGGCACGCGCCGTGGATAAGGCCGCGCTGGTGCGATTTCGCGAGGCGCTCCTCGACCGTGCGGATGACGAGCATCGTGCGGTAGAGCGCGAGAGGTGAGGTCTTGGATAGGGAAGTCATGCTACGGGTTTTGTTTTGACGCGCAGAAAGGTGATGACGATGCCACCCGTGATGAAGCAGGCGGCGAGAAAGTGGAGGCATTGCGCTTCGCTGTAGCCGTGGCCGCGCAGCCAGCCGGTGACGTGGTTGCCCGCATAGCCGGCGAAATTCGCGCCCATGTTAATGAGGCCCGTGGCGGCTGCGGCAGCCGAGGCGGTGAGCGTGAGAGAGGGAAGCGTCCAGAAGGGGGAAATCCAGAAGAAGGCTCCCAGCGCGGTGAAGCAGAGCCAGATCATTTGCGTGCCAAAGCTCTGGCCGGGAATCGTGCTGCACAGGAGGAAGATGCCAGTGGCTATCATGCCGCCGGCGGCGTGCCATTTGCGGTCGCCGGTGCGATCCGCAGTGTAGCCGGAGACGAGCACGCTGACGATTCCGCAACTGTAGTAGAGGCCGCTGTAGAACAGCGTCATTTGGTCGGAGCCGCCGGAGAGATTTTTCACCGTGGTGGGCAGCCAGAAGGTGAGCGCGTAGCCGCCGCTGTTGCCGATGGTGACGGCGAGCACCAGCAGCCAGACCCTCGGCAGGCACAGTGCCTGCCCAACGCTGAGTTTGCCGGTGGCCTCCTTGGCGGTGGCTTCGGCGGCGAGTTCACCCTCCAGATGATCGCGCTCGACTTGGGTAAGCCATTTGGCATCGCGCGGCCGATCCGTGAAACAGACGAGCACAATGAGGCCGAGCAGAACCGCAGGAAGGCCTTCGACGATGAAAAGCCACTGCCAGCCATCGAGCGCGAACCATTTCACATCGAGCAGCAGCGATGAAACCGGAGCACCCAGGGCAAGGCTAAGCGGCACTGCCACCAGCAGCCACGAGAGCGCCCGCGAGCGTTCGCGCTGCACAAACCAGTGCGAGAAATAGACGATGATGCCGGGGAAGAATCCCGCCTCCGCCACGCCGAGAAAGAAGCGTGCCCAGTAGAACTGCGATGGCGTCTTCACAAAGGCCATCGCCGCCGAGATGAATCCCCAGGTGATGAGAATGCGCGCAAACCATTTCCGTGCACTCCAGCGCTCCACCAGCAGCGCGCCGGGAATCTCCAGGAAGAGATACCCGATGAAGAACACGCCGATGCCAAGACCGAACACCTCTTCCGAGAACCCCAGCGCGTCCTTCATGCGCAGTTTGGCAAAGGCCACGTTCGCACGATCGAGATAGGCGATGATATAGAGGACGATGACCAGCGGCAGAATGCGCCACGCGACCTTGCGGCGCAGGGCGGGAACGTCGATGGCTGTGGAAGATGGTTCGGGCATGAGGCTAAAGCTGAATGTTCATCCTTCCGCCACGACGGGATTGGTGAGCACGCCGATCCTTTCGATCTCGATGGTCACGGTGTCTCCGGGCTGGAGGAAGACAGGGGGCTTCATGGCGGCGCCGACGCCTTGAGGCGTGCCGGTGAGGATGACGGTGCCGGGCAGCAGCGTGGTGCTGCCGCTGAGAAACTCGATGAGGGTGGGCACGTCGAAGATCATGTCGTTCGTGTTCGAATCCTGCATCGTTTTGCCGTTGAGGATGGTCTGGATGCGCAACGTGTTTGGATCGGCGATCTCGTCCTTGAGCACCAGACAGGGGCCGAGCGGCGCAAAGGTGTCGAAGGTCTTGCCTCGGCACCATTGGCTGCCGCCGCGCTTGATCTGCCAGTCGCGGGCGCTCACGTCGTTGGCGCAGGTGTAGCCGAGCACGTAATCGAGTGCGGCCGCCTTGGAGACGTTCTTGCAGGCCTTGCCGATGACGACGGCCAGCTCGCACTCGTAGTCCACTTCATCGCTAGCGAGATGGCGTGGCAGGACAATGTCATCGCCTGGATTCTGCACCGCGCCCGGCGATTTCATGAAGAGCACCGGATACTGAGGGATGGCGGCGTTGCTCTCCTCCGCGTGCCTGCGGTAGTTCAGGCCGATACAGAAGATGGCGGTTGGCTGCAGCGGCGCGAGGAGTTTGCCTGGCGTGACGACGTCATCCGTGACACGGAAGTTGCCGAGAATGCCGCCGTCAATGCGGCGGGCGGTGCCGTCGGGTTGAAGGGCTGCGTGCTGGATGGTGCCGTTGGAGGCTTGGTGGCGGATGATGCGCATGGTTGGTTGTGGGTGACGATGTGAAAGGCGTGGGTTCTATTTTCCGGTGGTGTAGCCGCCATCCACGGTCATGGCGCTGCCGGTGACAAAGGATGCCGAGTCGCTGGCGAGATAGAGCGCGGCGGAGGCGATCTCGGAGGGCGCGGCCATGCGTTTCATTGCGTGCGGAGCCTCCATCTGCCGGAGATAGTCGTCGGGGTTTTCATACTGGCGCAGCATGGCATCCACAAAAGGCGTGCGCACGCGGCCGGGGCAGATGCAATTGATGCGCACGCCCGTGGTGCCGTGGTCCATGGCCATCGCGCGGGTCATGCCGACCACGGCGTGCTTGGTCGTCGTGTAGGCGAAGCGCGCCTCCATGCCCATGAGTCCGGCGATGGAGGCGATGTTGACGATGGAGCCGATGCCGCGCTCGATCATGCCGGGCAGCACTGCGCGTGATAGATGATAGATGCTGACCACATTGACCTTCCACAGCCTTTCCAAGTCGTCAGGCTTGGTGGTCAAAATGGTGCCGACATGCCCGACGCCCGCATTGTTGACGAGAACATCACAGCGGCCGCATTTCTCCATGACCGCGCGCACAGCGGCAAGGCACGAGGACTCGTCGCTGACATCCAGCACGAGCGATTCCGCGCGATGGCCTGCCTCGCAAATCCGCGCGGCGGTTTGCTGCGCGGCGGCTTCGTCGCGGTCGGAGGCAAAGACGAGTGCTCCGGCTTCGGCGAAGCATTCCGCGATGGCGGCTCCGATGCCGGAACCGGCTCCGGTAACGAGGGCGATTTTGTCAGTGAGGGTGATCATGGTTGGAAATGGAGTTGCAGCCGCTCCGTGGCCTCGCGGCTGGTTTTCTCGAACAAGGCGGCATTGCCGAGCTGCTTCAGGTCTTGGTCAAAGGTGGGGATCATCCGCCTCATGCGCTCCCGGCCCTCAGCGCTGGTGAGCAGATGCGGCAGGCAGGTCTGAACGACTTCGAGGGCGATGTTCACCGAGACCGATGCGCCGGGCGAAGCTCCGAGCAGCGCCGTGAGGGACCGGTCGGTCGATGAGAACACTTCGGTGCCGAAATACACTGCGCCGCGATCCGCCTTCTTGATGGTCTGCACGCGGATGCCCGCCTGCAAAAGCCGCCAGTCCTCCGTGCGCGCATTCGGGTAGTAGTGACGCACGGCTTGCATCCGGTCCTCCATGCTCTGCAGCCCTTGCGTCACCAGGTAACGCACGAGCGAACGGTTGTGCACGCCGGCGCGCAACAGCGTGGTGAGATTGTCCGCGCGAACGGAAAGCGGCAGATCGCTCCAGCTTCCGGTGTGCTTGAGGAAACGCGTGGTCCACGACGCAAAGGGACCAAAGAGGAGCTGGCACCGCCCATTGAGCCGCCGCTGATCGAGATGCGGTGTGCCAACGTGCGGGGCCGCTGGATCGGCGACGCCATAGACTTTCGCGTTGTGCCGTGAGCAGACGGAAGGTTCATCGCAAACCAGCCACTGCCCTCCGACGGGAAACGCGCCAAGCCCCGCGACCTCGGGGAGTCCCGCCGATTGCAACAAAGGCAGGCTGCCGCCGCCCGCACCGACGAAGACGAACTTCGCACGCTGCTCGCGCTCTTCACCGGAAGCCATGCAGCGCAAGGTGACATGCCATTCACCGGTGCCGCGCCGAAGTTTGGTCACCTTCCATCCGGCGGCTACACCGCAGTGCTCCTGCTGTGCCAGCCAGCCGCCCAGACGGCGGGCCACCAGGCCAAAGTTCACCTCAGTGCCCTCGCCGGTCGTGGCTGCGACCGAACAAGCATCGCGCCCTTCCATCACCAGCGGAGCCCATTGGCGAATGACCGAGGGGTCCGTGGTGTGCGCCATGCCGCGGAAGAAATGATGCTCCACCATCGCCGCGTGCCGGGCCTGAAGGAAATCCACATCGTCCGTTCCCTTGACAAAGCAGACGTGCGGCACCGCATGAATGAAGTCGGCAGGCTCTCCCATCATTCCGTCGGCGGTCATGGAACCCCAGAACTGCTTCGAGTGCTCGAACTGCTCAAAGATGTGCAACGCCCGGCTGATGGGCACGCCACCGTTTTGATCGCGTGCCGGGGTGTAGCTGAGTTCGCAAATGCCGGCGTGGCCCGTGCCCGCGTTGTTCCAGCCGTCCGAGGCTTCACGCGCCAGTTCGGGCGTGATTTCGAACATCTGGATGCGCAGGCGCGGATCAAGCCGCTTGAGCATCACGGCCAACGTCGCAGACATGATGCCGCTGCCGATGAGAATGACATCGGGATCGTCAACGAATGTCTGGGAGGCGGACATGGCAGGTGCAGAATCGACGCTGGTGCCTACTGGGCGGAACTCACTCCATTGACGACATTCGGCAGCGGCTCACCGCGCACCGCCATCAGCGCGATGCGGGCAGCGGTTTCACGCAGTGTCTTCACCGCTGGCGGGCTCACGGAGGCGATGTGGGCGGCGAGGATGACATTGGGCATCGTGCGGATCGGATGGTCGGCGGGAATCGGCTCCGGATCGAAGACATCGAGCGCGGCACCGGCGAGATGACCGGATTGCAAGGCTGCGGTGACGGCAGCGCTGTCGGCGAGATCGCCACGGCCTACGTTGATGAAGATGGAGCCGGGCTTCATCTTCTCGAACGCTGCGGCATTGAAGAGCTGCTTCGTCTTCGGTGTGGACGGGCAATGCGGCGAGACGATGTCGCTCTGCGCGAGCAACTCATCGAACGATGCAGCCGCCACGGCACCTGCTTTGGCGATCTCATCTGCGACCACGACGGGATCAAACACGAGCACACGAGCCTTGAACGCGAGCAATCGCTTCACCACCTCGCGTCCGATGCGGCCAAAGCCGACGATGCCGATGGTGAGATGCTTCAGCGATGACATCGCGGTCAACGGCGTGGCGAGTCCCCATTTGCCCTCGCGCAAGTGCAGCGTATTCGGCACCATCTGGCGCGTGATGCCGAGGATGAAGGCCAGCGTGTGATCCGCGACTTCATCAATGCAGTAGTCCGGGATATTGCACACCGGGATGCCGCGCTCGCGGGCGGCGGTGGTGTCCACATTGTCGTAGCCGATGCCGTAGCGCACGATGGCCTTCGCTTTGCTCATCGCAGCGACGACTTCGGCGTTCACCGAAGCAAACTGAGCGATCACCGCATCGGCTTCTCGCACGAGGTCGGCAAGTTCCGCAGGTGAACGCTTTTCTTTGAAGGAGACGATCTCGACACCTGCGGGACGAAGCACAGCTTCTTCAAGGCTAAGGTCAGGAAAGGTGTAGTCGGTGATAGCTATTTTGGGCATGGTTGGATCCGGGTTCAGATTAGGCTTCCAGCAGATTCAGGGAGGCCAGCAGATTGGGGATTCAATTCTTCAAAACTAATCTGTGGGCCTCCTTGAATCTGCTGGAGATAAAACTCAGTTCACTCACCGATGACTCGCACCGTGGTGAGCGACTTGATGAGGCTGTGGTCATCCCATTTCCAGACGACGCGCTTCTCCTTGTCGTGAGTGACTTCGATGGCGTGCGCGCCCCGGCCTTCCTTGCCGCGCATGAAGTTGCCGATAAGCAGGTTTCCGTTCTTGAGCTGCTGAAGGCTGGAGACCCAGGTGATGTTCAAATCGGGCGCGTCCTTGTCGCTGAACTCCCACACGATCTGCTTGTCCGGCGTGACCTCGATCAAACGCTTCTGCGTGCCGCAGCAGATGAGCGTGTTGCCATTGGCAAGCCGCTGCGCCTCGCCGGTGTTCGTGACGCCGGTGTATTCCCACACGACCTTGCCGCTTGGATCTACCTCACGCACCGCGCCCTCGCCTTCATGGGCGGCGAGGATGTTGCCATTGGCAAGCTTGTGGACGTTGCGCACCTGGAGGTGAAAGCCCTTCACGTTCGTCGTCAGCGGCGTGACATGCACGATCTCGCCCTTCGGATTCACTTCCACTGCCTGACACGGCTCCTGCTCCGCCACGAGCGTGTTGCCGTTCGCGAGTCGCTCGCTGCCGAAGACCTGATGCGACTTGCTGACGTAATCAAACACCGTTTCGCCGCGCGAAGTAATCTCGCGCACACCCGTGGGCTGTCCGCCGTAACCGAAGAGGATATTTCCATTCGGCAGCACTTGGAAGATAACCGTGGTGCTCGGTGGCTTGAAATCCCACATGAGCTTCCCATCGGCATCAAGTTCGATGAAGCGGTTCGGCCCTTTGCCATACTCGGTGAAGAGGAGGCGGTGTTTAATAGGCGCATCAGCGGCATAGCTTCGCGTGCTGAATGGCAACGCGAAGGCCAGGAGGGCAATGAAGAGGCGGGTGGTGGTGTTCAAAGTTGGAGGTTGGTTCTTCAGGTAGGGGAAGATACTCTTCGCACTTCGTCGAGGATGAGATGAATCAGATCACACACCCGGAAGCCGCTCGGTCGAATCGTTGAAGCGGTCGAGCTTCAGGCCGCCCCAGTCCATGAGGTTGAGGAACAGGCTGCACATGCGGCGGTTGGGTTTGTCGAGGTAGTCGAGCACGCGGCCACCACGGAGATTGCCGCCGGCGCCGCCGAGCAGGATCACTGGCAGTTGCTTGGACTCATGGTTGCCGTGCAGCATGCTGGAGCAGTGCATGATCGCGGTGTTGTCGAGCAGTGTGCTGTCGCCTTCCTTGATTTCCGACATGCGCTGGCAGAGGTAGGCGAGTTGCGACATGAAGAACTGGTTGAGCGTGACGAGTTCCTGCGGCTGCGAGTGGGCGATGTAGTGATGGTGATCGCGGATGCCGAGGTGCGCGTGGACGAGGGTGGAGGCATCGTTGCAGTATTTCATGGTCGCGACGCGCGTGGAGTCCGTGCGGAAGGCGATAATGAGGATGTCATTCATGAGCTTCCAATACTCGGGAAGATCCGCCGGGATGCCGTCGGCAGGCCGCGGGCGGTCGGGGCTGGTGAAGGTCGGTTTCCATTCACCGGCCGCGCGTTCCTTGCCAGCCCGCTTGATGCGTCCCTCGATCTCGTGGACGGAGCCGAGATACTCTTCAAAGCGCTGACGGTCTGCGCTGGAGAGCTTGCGTTGCAGGGACTTGGCGTCTTCGAGCACGGCATCGACAACGCGGCGGTCATCGCGATTGCGCTCGGTGCGGAAGAGCTGGTCAAAGGCGAGCGCGGGACGCGTTTCGGTCCAGGTCGGTGACACGGGCGAACTCCACGAAATGTGCGAGCCGTAGAGCAGCGGATGACCGTCCTGAAGGCCGGGCACCGCCTCCTCGCAGCCGAGCACCAGCGAAGGCAGCCGGGTGCGGTCGCCGATCTGCCGCGCCATCACCTGGTCGAAGCTGACGCCCGTGTGGACCTCGTTCTTCGCCATGGTCGCGCCGCTGAGCATGTTCCCTGTCTGCATGCAGTGGATGATTCCGTTGTTCGCCTGCTCGTTCCACAGGCCGCGAAGGAAGACCATGCGCTCCCTCCAATTCTCCAGCGGCTTCAGACAAGGTCCGAGTTCCATCGCCGCGCCCTCGCCCTTGGCCCACCAGTGCTTCGAGTGGAAACCCATGCCGGTGAAGGTGACGAGCGTGCGCGTCGGCGGCAGGCTGGCGGCGCTCGCGGCAGCGGCCCGTGCCGGTTTCATGCAATCGAGCAAAGGCAATGCGAGGATCGCTCCGAGTCCGCGAAGCGCGTGGCGGCGGCTAATGAGCCAGTTGTTGCGTTGGATGTTCATGGGTGGAGTTTGGGTTGTGATTGAGCGGATGTGGTAAAGGGAGCGATGACGAGACGGGGAGGTCTGAAATGTGAAGGCTGCGGTGTGGTTAGCGGTGCGAGCAGCAGGGCGGCGAGAAGTATGAGGAAAGGTTTCATGGCCGATTTGTTTGCTTCAACGAGGCGCGGAAAACCGCGAACCAAGTCGCGGCCACCTTGTCCATGCCCATCTGGTTGGGATGGACACCGTCCGGCAACAAATCATCCGTCGTGATGGCTGCGTGCATGTCCACGAGCGTGATGCGTTTGCCGGCGGTCTTCTGCGCGGCGACGATGGCAGGCAGCGAGGCGTTGTAGGCATCCACTTTCTCCCAGCCGGCGCGCGGGACTTTCTGCGCGAGGATGGTGGCGACGAACAGATGCGCAGCGCTCGTATCACCGATAGTGCGGATGAGCCGGTCGCGCGCGGGCGCGTCGAACCCGTTCGCGCCGGACATGAGGAGGATGATGTCGGGTTGGTGTTTGTTCAGCACGTCGGCGATGCCGGGGACTTTGATTTCCTTCACGCCGAGCGCGGCGAGCACGTCGGGCGGTGTGGGGACGATGCCGCCAGTGAGGATGCGGGCGTTGCTGAATCCGGCGAGGCCGTGATGGTCGGGGTCGAAGGTGGAATCGACGACGCCATCGCGACCGAAGGCGGCGTAGCGGAGTTCGCCGACGAAGTCATACGCGATGCCGGCAGCGCGGAGTTTGTCTTGGAGTGCTTTGCGCCAGCCACCGCTCAGCGGATGCGGCAGGCCGGTGGCTTTGCCGTCTTGCTGCGCGAGGTAGGAGCCGCGCGTGATGCTGTCGCCGAGCGGCAGGATGCGCAGGGGCTTGGCGTTGGATTCAGCGGACTGCTTCGGCCCGGTGCGTGCTTCGAAAGCCTCGCGCGGCAGGACGTGGTGGTAGAGGCTCGTGCCGCCCAATCCGCCAGCTGGGGTTCCTCTGTCGATGTGCCGCCAGACGAGGTGCAACTGGCCTTTGATCCACCGCACGGCGGGATAGTCCACCCACAGTTGGTTGTTCGGTGCGCGATAGATGTCGGTGGCCGCAGACCAGGTGCGACCGGCGTCGTGGCTGGTGCGGAAGGCGAGGGCGACGCGTTCGCCGCCGTGCCAACTGTCGCTGAGTTTCACGTCGGGATTGTGGATGAGCACGAGCGTGTCCGTGCCGGGGACACGCGTTAGCACGGGCGGTGCGACGGGATTGGGCACGGTGGACTGCACGGGCGCGCTCCAAGTCGTGCCGTTGTCCTCCGAACGGCTCTCCCACAGCCAACCCGTCGTCGTGCGTGCAAGCATCAGCAGCTTCCCCGGCGCGTGCTCGACCAGCGCCGGTTCCCAGAAGCCCCATTCGGGCTTCTTGAGCGGATTGTCGGGCACATGCAGCACATCCTTGAGCGGCGAGCGAGTCCACGTCTTGCCATGGTCATCGGAGAACACGGCATAGGTGCCGAGCGGGCCGCCCTGCTTCTTCGCATCCGGTTTCATGTTGCAGTGCAACAGCGCAATGACACGCCCGCTCTCCAGCAAAACGAGCTTGTCCCAAGGTCCGGTCGTGTAGTCGTGCGAGTCATCGCTGATTTTCAGCGGCCCTGACCAAGTCTGGCTGTCATCCGTCGAGCGGCGGAAGACCTTGAAGGCATCGCGGCCATTGGCGAGCGACGTATGGGTCAGGCCGAGGTCGCCGTTGGCCAGTCGTGCGAACGAGATTTGGAAGAGCGAACGCTTCGCATCGCTGAAGACGGTCTCGGGCACGGACCAAGTCTTGCCGCCGTCGCGTGAACGCATCTGGCGTATCTCCCCGCGATCCCAGTCTCCGCTTTTCTGATGCGCGCCATACATCAGCAGCAGCGAACCATCCCGCAGCTCGATCAACGACGCCTCGCCGTTACGGGCTGCTTCCTTCGAGTGTGGCACGATGACGTGGCTTGTTCCCTGACTTGGCGGAGTGTCAGCAGCATGCAGCGTGGCCAACGGCGCGAGCAGCAGGGCGGTGAGGAGGTTGACGAAGGTTCTCATGCGTCTTTCATTTCGTCGGGTTTGCTGCCGATTTCAGTGTCCCGACTGCGGGCCGGATGCAGCGGAATGGCTCGCTGCGGACGATGACGAGCAGGGCGTCCGACCAGCGTCCGCCGGCGATCATGGTCTTGCTCACTTCATCAACGAGTGCGCGGTCCGAGGGCAGCACGGCGCGGCTCAGCGCGTAGCCGGTGAGCTTGCGGGCGAGCGTGCGCAGCAGGTCCTCGCGTCGCGGGCCGGCGACGTAGTTCCGCAGGCCGGCGAAGTCATTAACATCGGTGCCGTCGCGCAATGTCGAACGGCTCTCGCCGGGCTTCATCGCGCTGGCGGGCCGCAGGCGGCCGATGGCGTCGAACTGCTCCAGCGTCATGCCATACGGGTCGATGCGCACGTGGCAGGCGGCGCAGTTGGCGTCCTTGCGGTGGCGCTCGGTCAGTTCGCGCACGCTCAGGCCGGCGGGCACGGCATCGGGCAGCGGCGGCACATTGGGCGGGGGTTTCGGGAGCCGGTCACCGAGCATGTGGGCCACCCAGGCACCGCGCTTGATGGGGCTGGTGCGGGCGGCGGCGGATTGCTTGGCGAGAACGGCGCCGAGTCCCAGCAGACCGCCGCGACCGTAGGCGGCCACTTTTTCCACGCGACGCCACTCCGGCCCCGTCACGCCAGGGATGCTGTAGTGCTTGGCGAGCACGTCGTTGACGATGACGGCATCGGTGGCGATCACGTCGCTCACCGCGCGGTCGTTGATGAGCAGGTCCTCAAAGAAACGCACCGGTTCCTCGGCCAGCGCGTCACGCACGGCGGGCGTGAACTCGGGGAAGTCCTTCAAGCTGCGGCCATGGTTGGCCACGAAGTCCCGCACGCCGAGCCAGCGAGCGCCAAACTCCTCGGCCATGCCGCGCGTGCGGCTGTCCTTAATCATCCGGCGCACCTGCGCCTCCATCACCGCGGGGTCGTGCAGACGCGGGGCCGAGGCACGCAGTTCGTCATCAGGAATCGAATCCCAAAGCAGGAAGCTCAGCCGCGTCGCCAATTCATCGCCCGACACCGGCTGCCAGCGCGGCCCGGTCGCTGGCTGCTCCACGCGGTAAAGGAACCACGGCGATGACAGCACTCGGGCGAGAGTGGCGCGGAGGGCGGGATCATGCTTGATGCCCTCGGCACGGTCGGCGCGGTAGGCAGCGAGGAGGGTTTCGCGTTCATCTGCATTGAGGGACCGACGCCAGGCCCGGGCGGCGAAGGCGAGCAGCGCATCGAGGTGCCGCGGCTCGGCGGCGGCCTGTTCGGCGAGAAGTGCCTCTCCCTCCCGTTTCACGCGCTCTCCGACCGTTTGGATGAAGAAGTCCATCCGGGGTGCGCCGTTCGGATTGGCGTAAAAGTTCAGCAGCTCCGCATACATGAGTTTGTGGGCGAGCGCGTCCTCGCGCAGGAAATGCAGTTCGCTCCAGAGACGTTCCAGTTCCGCCCGGCCCGCCTCGTCGAGCAGGAGCCGGCGCAGCGGCTCGTCCTCGCGGTGGAACATGAACAGGCTGCCCTGCGCATCACGCGGGATGATCGGCTCAAAAAGCACTGCTGGGGGAAAAAGGGCGCGAAACTCCGCAGCCGGCCGCGCCCGCTCGGCGGCGACACGCGGATGCACGATCTGCGCCACCCGCGGCTCGGGCTCTTCCACAACGAGCGGGTCGCCGGATCGAAAGGCAGTCGGGTTTGTCCGCCCTGCGTCTATCTTCTTGGGGTCCTTGGGGTCCTTGAAGTCCGGCTCAGCGAGCAGCAAAGCCTGGACCGTGGCCGTCTCCGGGCTGCCGGCATCGAGGCTCACATCGGCGCGGAGGAACCGCGGCAGCGTGAGCGATTTCAAGAGTGGCGCTGGCAGCTTCCGCAGGTCGATGCGGACCTCGGAACCTGCCTCCGTGATCAGGGCGGCCGGTGGCACTGGCCGGCCCTGCGGATGATGGCCAAACCGGAGCCCGCACGCCGCCTCGACGGCTGCCCGCAGTTCGGGGTGCTCCGCCAGCACCAGCGTGGGCCCGTCGCCGTTCTCCAACCGCAAACGGTCCCAGACCACGAAGGTGCCGGGCACCGCCGGGGCCACCTGCCGCGCGACCAGCCGGAAGACCGGTTCGCGGGCCGCACCCTGGACCTGCTCACGGGCGACCACGCGGAGCATGTCCACCCAAGCAGGGAAGCCGTTGCCGACCGCCAGCACATTATGCCTGCGGTAGTTGCTCCAGAACAACCTGTCCTGCATGGCCTTGATCGCCGCCAGCACCGGTGCCGGATCGGTGGTCGCCGCCCGCCACTTTTCTCGGACCAAGCCGAGCATGTCCTTCGGCAGACCAGCACTCGGTAGAATGGCTGGCCGCTCTCCCAGAACGGCCAGCGCTTGCCCCAGCTCCGTTGCTGCGACGTGCGAGAGTTCGAATGCAACGCCGTCGCCTCCGGAGGGATGGGCATCGGCGACTCGACCAGAGACCACGACCTCGGCATCGATCGGGCTTGTCCAGGTGACCGTCACGGGGCGCTGGGGTCCCGGATGCACGAAGACCGACCGTGCGGGCAACTTCGTCCAGGCCTGCAAGGGCTCGGCGGCGGTGTTCACGAAGACCGAGGGCTCGGAGCCGAGGCTCCACGATTTCACCTCGGTTCGCCCTGCGTTGCTGTCGCGCGGTTCGGTGAGAAACACCGGGGCGGATGTCGTCTCCAGGAAGCTCCAACTGGCCCCGTGCTTGTCCGGCCTGGGGTTGCCCTTCAACAGATCGGGAATCAAATCGGCGACGCTCCAGCTTCGCTGATCGCCGGTCGTTTCGCGGATCGTCCATTCGATCAGCGTGCTGTCGGCTCCGTGGCTTTGGTTGGGCAGCACGGTCAGGAGCAGCAGCTCGCCGCGCCGAACCGACACCTTGTGCTCGAAGGGGGCCGAGCCCGCTTCCGCAACCTTCGACTCCACGAGCACTCGTTTCGACGCAGCCCAGCGCGACTCGATTTTCTGGCGCGCCGAGTCGAGAGCCGACTGCCGCTGTTTCCTCTCGGCTTCCACTTGGGCTGCTTTTTCCTCCCACTGCTTCGTCTGCGCAGCGAATTCCGCTGGCGGCAAAGATGCGCCTGGCTTGCTGCTGAGTCCGGTCCAAAGCGCGGCTAGGTAAGTCGCGTTGAGTTTCTCCTCCGCAGCGACTTCCGTGATGGCAGCGGGACCGCCGCGAGTGAGCCGGTCGCGATGTTTCAGCGTCGCCGCGAGATGCACCGCGAGCGGCGGCTCGCCTTTGGGGCCAGCATAGCGCGAGTGAAAACTGCGCAGCGCCT
Source organism: Klebsiella pneumoniae (assembly GCA_943330855.2). Lineage (GTDB taxonomy): Bacteria > Verrucomicrobiota > Verrucomicrobiia > Limisphaerales > SXTU01 > SXTU01. The sequence goes on along the minus strand of CALQJI020000036.1, from coordinate 21,064 downwards.
TCTCCGCCTCTGTCGTCCAATCCGGACCATCTGGAGAAGGCGAAAACCGAAAGCCCGTCGGCAGCAGCACCGCCCGCGCCGCCACATAACGCGCGGCCTGATGATAGCGCTCCACTAGCCCGGGCGTCATCGGCATCGCCTCGCCGACATTGGCAAAGCCCTCGCCGCCCACGCTGTCGGGCGCGAACTCGCCGGTCCGCGTCGGCTGCATATCCACACCCGTCAGATCGCGCACCGCATGATCATACTCCGGATTGGTCAACCGGCGCAGCGTCACCGGCCCTGGGTCGCCCGCGTGCGCCGCCGCCGCCGCATCCACCGCCGCCCCGATCCAGCCCAGCAACTGATCCCGTTCGGCCAGGCTTGGCTGCGCAGCCTTCTTCGGCGGCATGTCGCCCTCATTCAATCTCTCGGCAATGTCCTCGAGCACCTTCGGCCGCGCGAGGAGCGCCTCAGCCGTGACAAGGCTCGTGAGGTCGAGATCGTTGTCCTTGGGCTCCTTGCCGTGGCATTTTCCGCAGGTCTTCACCAGCAACGGGTGAATCCGCTCAGCATACGCCTTCGCCCTGTCAGCCGCCCCATCGGCAGCGACAGCGGCACTGGTGAGCGCGAGGCACACAACAAGCGAGGCTATGAGGAATCGGATCATCGGACTCGTGTTTTGAGCGGTGAGTTGAGGTTGGGGACGCAGATGAAATCATTCTTGTCCAGGAAGCACCGGCAGCCATTCGCGCCAGCCGAGGATGTGCTCGCGCATCTTGCGCTCGCAGACAGCCGCCGACTGGGTGCGGAAGCACTCCACGAGATCGCGATGGGTGGAGACCGTCTCCTCGCATGTGCCTCGGGTCTGGATCTCTTTGGAGCGATGCAGCCTGCCCAGCCACAGCTCCAGCTCATTGCGCAACGACCGCCACAACTTCAACAGCCGGGCATTGCCGCTCGCCGCCAGGATGAGCTCATGAAAATCCAGGTCCAGATGCGTCACCTTGATCAGCGACGCTGCCCGCCCCGTGGCCTCGATGTTCTTCTCCAGCGCCGACAGATCCCCCCGCAACCCCGGAGCCGCCAGCCGCGCCGCCACCGGCTCCAGCGTGAGCCGCAGCACATACAGCTCTTCAAAGGCATGTGGCGACAGATCTTTCACGTAAGCCCGTCCCGTGTCGCTGAACTCCACCAACCCGTCTCGCTCCAGCGCAAACAAAGCCTCCCGGACCGGCACCCGGCTGACTCCCAGCTCCCGCGCCACCGCCGACTCCGCCAGCAACGTTCCCGGCTCGATCCATCCATCAAGGATGCGTCTTTGCAGGATCGAGGTGGTGCGATCCGGGCGCGGCGTGGAAGCTAACGGTTGTTTCATAAGGTATACCGTCACTCTTCACCAAACGGTATACCGTTGCGAGTTTTTTCTTGAGGGATGAACCGGGAACTGGACTCTAATCGGGCAGCTTCACCTCACATGTCACCGTGGGTGAGCAGGAGCGTGGTAAGGAGAAGAATAGACAGTGCGACCGAGGAAGAGTCTGCGAGGACGAACGACAACGAAGTAATGGCTGATGGCGCTCGTGCGATCGAGGTCATTGCCGCCGATTTGGGTTTGGTTTTCTAGGCAGCGAGCTGCGCGGCCGACGGCGCGAGCAGGAGGGCGTGAGGAATTTGGTGACACTCCCATCTTGTCCTTGAACATTCGCGCCAGATGACCCGCGCTGAAGAAGCTCACATGGCGGGCGACCCAGGCCATTTCAAGGCGGCTGGCGAAATGCGTCGCGATGAACGATACCGCGCGTTGCACTGGATCCAGATCTTCGCCACCGAGGCCCTCGGCCATTTTCCTCCGATGCCAGCCCGCCTCCAAATGCTGATGCGTCGCCTGTTCCGCAGTCCCCTCATCCTCCCCGTGCCAGGCATCCCAACAACAACTCGTGCTCGCGATAGAGCGCCATCAGCTTGGGCCAGTAGGATTGCTTGACGTTGAATATCCATTCGTCCAGGTCCGCAGCCACGATCTCCCAGCTTTTCAGCACCGGCTCCTCGAACCGATTGCCGCCTGTCCTATTCGAGCGCCAGTGATTTGATGGGAACCACCGCCAGCTCGTTCGCCGCATGGCTCTTGTGCGTGTAGCCGATGAAGAGTTTGCCGTCGTTCTCCACGGCATATGGATAGCTGAAATCCGCGCGCGGGTCGGACACGCCGGGGCCTTCGGGAAAGATGGAGCGGCGGATGACGAAGACTTTGCTGAAGACGGATTCGCCCGCCTTGCTCACGGCGATGGTCAAAGGCGAGCGCTTGCCGCCGGTGTCCGCCGTGGTGGTGCAGACGAGGTAACGCTGGCCGGTGCTCAAGATGCCTGCGTAGGGCTTGCTCGTGGCCATCGGCAGGTTCGACGGCGCGGTGGGCGTCCAGGTGCGGCCGTGGTCGTCGCTCACGGACACAAGCGCGAGCGCCTTGGTGCCGTAGCGGGAGATGTTGATGATGCGTTTGCCTTCCACGATGACCGTGGACTCGCCCCAGATGTTCCCGACGCCTTTCGCCGCAGGGATGAGCACCATTTTCCACTTCGTGAAGTCATCGCCCTCGCTGATGGCCACCGCAGGCAAATCGCCGACGACATCGAATCCATGCGACACCCGCGCCCCGGCCATGATCCAATTGCCATCGGCCATCTTCTGCGGCTCCTGCATCGGCCAGAAGCCAGCGTCGATGACCACTCCACGCGGTTCCCAGGCACCGGACGTTTCATTCAACGTGTAAGCCCGCGTGTGGGTGCGCTGGAAGCGGTCGTAGAAGGCCCCCATGAAGGCCCACAGCTTGTCCTTGTGCGGAAGAAAGACGCCGTGGCTCACGCCAAGATTTCCTTCGCCGTCGTCCATCACGACCGGCGCGCCCCAGGTCTTCCCGGCGTCATCGCTCACGCGCACATGCGCCTCCTCGGTCGGCGTGTTTTCATCGCCTTTGTTGAAGCCGTAGGACGCGTAGAGCCGTCCTTTGTGCCACGCGAGACCAACGCCGAGCGTCCACTTCGCGCCGTCGGAATCGGGAGCTTGTTTCTTGATGACGTGAAACTCGGCACCCTGCACGGTGGGCAAGTCCGCAGATTTCGGCAAAGCCACGCGCTCATCCCACAGCGGAACCGCCGCCACCACCGGCTTCGGAATTTCATGCGTGGCGGTCACCGGTCGATAACTCGCCGCAATCTCCTCCGCGCTCCACGCCCGCGGCTCGAATCGCGCCTCGTCGAGCGCCCCATGAAACGGCTGGCGCGGCCCGCCCGAGTCGAAGATGCCGCCGAGTGTGATGGGAGCCTGCGTGGTCGGGACAGGCTTCTTCAGCACCACTTCGCCCGCTGATTTTCCATTCAAGAACAGTGCCGCCTTGCCCGCGCCGGCCGTCAGCGTGACCAGATGCCAATGCCCCGCTTGTAGCGCCTCCGTGCTCGTGATGGTCGCCCAACCGCCCTGCTGCACATAGGCCTTCAACTTGCCATCCGGCTCCACCGTGAGCGTCCACTGCCGCTCATTGAGCGAATACCGATTCTTCCCCGCGATGACCTGCTGTCCGGCGCTGAGTGCATACGGATTGAACCACACGGAGAACGTGAAGCCGTCGCCGCCGTTCAGCGCCGCCGAGCCCTTCAGCTCGATGACCGACAAGCCATCAAGCACGAATGATTTCCCGTGCGCCCCGCCCGCCACCTTCGCCTCACCGACGACCTTGAGGCGCGCATCCACCGCATCGAGCGGCCAGGTTTCCGCCATGCAGGCGAGTGTGGAAGCGAGGAGGAAGGCGCAAGGGATGAGTGGGAATCGAAGCATGGCAGTAAGGGTTGGTGGAACACTGGCGACGAAAGAGAGCGCGTGTTCGACTCCACATAGGCGGAGTCACTGGTGCGCCCGGCTTGGTCGTGGGCGACGTGGTTGGCTGACGCGGCGGGCATGGGTGAGTCACGCCAGCGCCTCCTTGATGACATGGCCATGCACGTCGGTGAGCCTCCGTTCGGTGCCGTTGAAGTAGTGGGTGAGGCGCTCATGGTCGAGGCCGAGGAGGTGGAGAATGGTGGCGTTGAAGTCGTAGAGCGTTTTCAAATTGTCGGTCGCTTTCCAGCCGAGTTCGTCGGTGCTGCCGATGCTGAGGCCGGGCTTCACTCCTGCGCCCATCAGCCAGGAGGTGAAGCCTTCGATGTTATGGTCGCGGCCGGTGCCGTTGGCCTGCATGAAGGGCATGCGCCCGAACTCGGTGCACCAGACGACGAGGGTTTTTTCGAGTTGGCCGCGCTGCTTGAGGTCGCGCAGCAGGGCGGCGGTGGGCTGGTCGAGGATTTCGGCGTGAGCGCCGTGGCTGTTGACGATTTCGGAGTGGCTGTCCCAGTTGAGTTTGCCGCCGCTGGCATACGCGCCGTTGAAGAGCTGCACGACGCGCACGCCCTGCTCCAGCAGGCGGCGGGCGAGAAGGCAGTTGCGGGCGTATTCGGCCTTGATGGTGTTGGCAGAGGTTGCACCGTAGGTCTCGAGCGTCTTCACGGTTTCACCTTTGAGGTCCATGAGGCTGGGGATGCTGCTCTGCATGCGCCCGGCGAGTTCGTAACTGCTGATGCGGGCGGCGAGGTCGGTGTTGCCGGGGTGCTTTCGCAAATGCTCACCGTTGAGCTTGGCGAGCAGGTCCACGGCGGCGCTGCTCGCGCTTTCTTTGGTGGAGGCGCGGAGGTTTTGCGGCGGTCCATCGGCACTGAAGGCGGTGCCTTGAAAGGCGGCGGGCAGGAAGCCGCTGCCCCAGTTGTTTGGTCCGGCCTGGGGGCGGCCGCGTGGGTCTGCGATGGCGACGAAGCTGGGCAGATTCTCGTTCAGCGTGCCGAGCGCGTAGGTCGTCCAGGCACCGAGGCTGGGATAGCCTTCGAAGGTGAAGCCGGTGGAGAGAAAGTTCTCCGCCTGGGTGTGGGCGCTGTTCTTCGCCGTGAGCGAGTGGATGAAGCAGATGTCGTCCGCCAGCCCGGCGAGATGCGGCATGAGGTTGGAAATCATCTTGCCGCTTTGGCCGCGCGGTTTGAAGTCCCAGAAGGGTTTGGCGAGATTGCCGATGGGGCCTTCAAAAGTGACCTTGGGCGCGTTGGGCGGGACTTTGCCGTGATGTTTATAGAGTTCGGGCTTGTAGTCGAACGTGTCGAGATGGCTGACCGCACCGGCGCAAAAGATGATGAGCACCTGCTCCGCCCTCGCCGGAAAATGCGGCTGCCGTGCGGCAAACGGACGCGCGGCGTCAATGCGCGGACGAATCGGCTGAGGCTTCACCTCGGCGGCAAACAAGCCCTCGCGAGCGAGCAACTGCGCCAGCGCGATGCCCCCGGCGGAGTTGGCGATGTTCGAGAGGAACCCTCGACGGTCGAGATGCTGGGCGTGGCCAGTGCATTTCATGGCAGGAATAAAAACTCGTTGGAGTTGAAGAGGGCGCGACAGACGGTTTCGAGGCCCTCGCGTTGGGCGACGGTCTGGCAGGCGGTGAGTTCGGTTTCAGTCGGCGGCCGGGCGAGGACGAGGTGGAAGGCGCGGGTGATTCCCCCTTTCAAATCACCGCTTGTTTCCGCCGTGATGCGTTTGGTGAGGGCGGTGGATTGATCGAGGGTGAACCGTCCGTTGAGGAGGTTGAGAGCTTGCAACGGCGTGGTGCTGTCGCTGCGTTTGTCCTTCACCTGACCGCAATCAGGGAGGTCGAAGGTCTTGAACATGCCGTCGTCGGCTCCACGAATCCGGGTGTGGTAAATCATGCGGCGATGCGCGCCTTTCGGCGGCTCGGGCAGGGGCTGCCATTGGTCGAACTGGCCTTTGCGCGTGAAGAGGTTCACGCCCTCGCCGCCCTTGGTGCGGTCGAGCTGGCCGCTGATGGCGAGCATGGAGTCGCGGATGGCTTCGGCGTCGAGGCGGCGGGGGCTGCGAGCCAATGAGGGCTGAGGACTCGGAGCTGAGGAGACGGCCTGCCGATACGCGGCGCTCATCACGATGCGCTGGTGCGTTTTCTTCAAGCTCCAGCCTTCGGCGATGAGGCGGGTGGCGAGCCAGTCGAGCAGTTCGGGATGCGTGGGGCGTGCGCCGACGAGGCCGAAGTCGCCCGGCGTGCTGACGAGGCCGGTTCCGAAATGGTGATGCCAAAGGCGGTTCACGGCGACGCGGGCGGTGAGCGGCTGGGCTTCACGCGTGAGCCATTTCGCAAACGCAGCGCGGCGCTCCGCATCGGGCACATCCGCCGGAAGTTGGAAGCCCCTCAATACGGAAAGCCCACCGGGGCCAACGGGATCGCGTGGCTGCTGTGGATCACCGCGCATGAGGACATGAATCCGCTCGGGCTGCGTGAACTTGCCCGCGAAAACCTTGGGGCCAATGCCCAGCTTGGTTTGGCTACTCTTCAGCTTGGCGAGTTCTTGTTCGAGATTGCGCCGGGTCTGGATGGCGGTGGCGTCGAGTCCTTCGCTGCGTGAATCGACGCTGCGCCACTCGCCTTCCTTTTCAGCCACCTCGATGCGCCACTCCGAGGTGAGCCGCCTGGCGTGTGCGGTGGCGTCTGTTTTCGCCAGGATGCGATCACGGCTCCAGACCACGCGGCCGATGAGGGTGGGTTCTTTGAGTTCGATCTGCACCCACGCGGGCGGACGGACGCTCGCGACCCAGGTCGAGTCCTTGCCAAATTTGCCGTCGTTGAGGAACTCGTTCCTGCTCCCGAGCTGCGTGGCCGCGCCGGACGACGTGGCTTTCGCAGCCTGGGTGGCGAGCGAGACAAGCTGCGGCGCGCTCCCGTTGTGCGCGGTGGTCCAGACCTCGACTTCATCAAACGCGGGACCTTCTTTGGTCGCGTCGGTGGCCGTCACGGTGAGGCGCACCCACTTCGCGAGCGTGGGGTCGAAATGATCGGTGTATCGGCCGTCGTTCACTTCGCGGGAGGTGGGAAATTTCGCCAGATCGGCGCGCACCTGGGTGATGCGTTGTTCGACATTTTTCAGCTCCTCCACGCGCGCCGCGTCCGAGCTGTCGCGCCAGGGACGGCTGTCGTATTGCACGCCGCTGAAGACGGAGAGCATGCGGTAGTAGTCCTTCGACGGGATGGGGTCGAACTTGTGGTTGTGACAACGGGCGCAGCCAACGGTGAGACCGAGCATGGATGCACCGACATTTTGGATGATCTCATCGAGCGCATTGAAGCGGGCCGCCTTGATGGCGTTCGGCTCCTGACCGACCTCCGGCGGCGTCGGCAGTGGTGCGGTGACGAGGAAACCGGTCGCCGGATCCACGCCCACGGTGTCTCCCGCGATCTGCTGGAAGAGAAACTGATCGTAGGGCAGGTCGCGGTTCAAAGCCTCGATCACCCAATCGCGAAAGGGCCAGGTGTTTTCGCGCAGCGAGTTGTATTCGTAGCCTCGCGTGTCGGCGTAGCGGATGACATCCAGCCAATGCTGCGCCCAGCGCTCGCCGTAGTGCGACGAATCGAGCAGACGAGCAACGACTTTGGCATAGGCATCGGAGCTTGGGTCGCTCACAAATCGCTCCACCTCCTCCGGCGTCGGCGGCAGGCCCGTCAAGTCGAGCGTGATGCGGCGGATGAGCGTGCGGCGGTCGGCCTCCGGCGCACTCGCGGTGCCGAGGAAGGCATCGAGCGAATCGTGCGGGAAGCTCTTCGCTAACGGCTGAAACGACCAATGCGTGCTGGTGATCTTATCCTCCGTCACGGCATCCATCTGACCCGGCCAGACCGCGCCCTGCGCAATCCACATTCTCAGCGAGTCGATCTGCGCGCTCGTAAGGCGCTCGCCCTTCGGTGGCATTTTCACGTCGTCATCCGTGCTGGCGATGACCTTGATGAGATGGCTGCCCGCCGCATCACCCGGAACAATCGCCGCCCCGAAGTCGCCGCCCTTCAGCAACGCCGCGCGGCTGTCCACCCGCAGCCCCGATTTCTGTTTCTCGGGACCGTGGCATTCGAAGCAGCGCTTCTTGAGAACGGGCAGGACTTCCTTTTCAAAATCCAACGCAGCGGCCTCCAACATCGGCAGCGGCGCGAGCAGCAGGGCGGTGAGGAGGGCAAGTCTCATGGAAGTAGCACCGGCACCGCCCATTTGCCGATGAGGATGGTCTCGCCGGCGGCGCAGTCTTTTTGGAAGAGCGTGCTGTAGTTCGCGGGCGAGACGGGGTTGAAGAGCCGGATTTCGGGCAGGGCGACTTTCTCGAAGCCTTGGTTTAGCAGCGATTGCGCGGCGGAGTCGCGGTTGCGGTCGAGCACGGGGGTGAGCAAGAAGACAGTGCCGGGGCGCTCGCACTTGATGGTCTTCTGGCCGTCCATCGCAATGGGGAGGAAGTGCGCGCTCTTCAGTGCGGCGGGAAGCTCGGCGGCGAGATAGGTGCGGTCGGTGAAGAGTTTCGCGCCTGGGAGAAGAGGCTGCGGTTTCACATCGGCACCGGTGAGCGAGCCGGGTTTCGCGGTGCGCAGCGGCTTGCCGTCGGCGTTGGCGTGGACCGGCGCGGTGGAGGTCTTGGGCTTCTCCTGGCCGCCGGTGGCTTTGCTGACGAGCTGACGCAACTTCACTGCGCCGCTAACGTCCTTGCCTGCGGCCACGTCTTCCTCGCGGAACGCGGCCATGAGGATGTTGCGGTCGGTGACGCGGTTGTAGTCGTAGATGATGCGGATGCGGCCGTCGGGTGTCTGCTGGCCGTCGGGATAGGACACGCCGAGGCGTTCATCGAGCATCAGTCCGCCGGCCCACGTCTTGCCGTCGTCATTGGAAAGATACGCGGTGAGATGCGAACGGCTGGTGCGCGATTCTAGCGGACCGTGTTTGACGAGCAGCAGATTTCCCGAGGCGAGACGGCGGATGAAGAAGCGCGAGGGCGTGTGCAGGATGCCTGATGGCTTCAACTCGGGCCACGTTTTGCCTCCGTCCGTGCTCACGCTTTCGCCAATGCCGTAAGTGGTGCGCACGAGCAGCCAGAGCGAGCCGTCCCTGCGCTCGATGAACATATGCTCGTCGAACTGGCGCACGTCCTTGGGCACGTTGCAGCCACCACGTCGCGTCCACGTCTTGCCCGCATCGGTGGAGACGAAGAGCTGCGCGCTTCCGTCGTGCTCCTTCCACTTGGAAATCGGCAGCACCCATTCGCCGGAGGAAAGCACGAGCGGCTTGCACATCATCACGCCGTCAGCGATGCGGCGCGGTTGCGACCACTTCGGCTGCGCGGCATCGGGCTCGGTGGTCTCGATGAACCACACGCCGAGTTCGGCATCGCGCCGGCCTTTCTCCATCTGCGCCCAGAAGAAATACAACCGCCCATTCGGCGCCACCCACAGCTCGGGATCGAAGCTGCGCACCGGTCCGCCTGCATCGGGATCGACCGTGAGCACTTCCGTCCACGTCGCGCCGTCATCGCCGCTGGTGGTGAGCGCGACGTAGTTGTTGAGGTCCTCGCCCGGTGTCACGCCCGCATACCAAGTGGCCCACAGCCGTCCCTTCGGCGCGACCGCCATGCTCGGGATGCCGCTGAAGGCGCGGTTCGTCACCGCATGCTCCGTCCGCGGCGGACCGAGATGCTGCGGCGGTTGCAATGACGGAGAGTTGGCAGCGTGGACCGCAGCCAGCGGCAACAGCACTAGGGCGGTGAGGAGGGGGAGGGCGGGTTTCATGGTGTTTGAAAGCTCCGGTAGGCTCACTTCTTCGGCGCGAGCAGCAGGGTAGTAAGGAGGATGCTCGCGGAAATCACGCGATGCAGTTGCGCGACAATTCCCCTCACGCCATCTCCAGCCCCTTCAGTGTCCCTTTGGATGTTGCGAACTTCTCCGCCGGGATGCCCAGGCGCTGGAGCATGGAGACGAAGAGGTTTGGCAGCGGCTCGTTGTTCTTCTTGTCGAAGGCGAGGTGCTGGCCGTGTTTGAAGCCGCCGCCGGCGAGCAGCACGGGAAGGTTTTTGGTGTCGTGGTTGTTGCCGTTGCCGAGGTTGCTGCCGTAGAGGACTTGCGTGCGGTCGAGCAACGTGGAGCCGTCTTCCTTGCTCGATTGCAGCTTGGTGAGCAGCGCGTTGAGCTGCTGGAATTCGGCGAGTTCGAGGTTTTTGAGTTCCTTGATTTTGTCCTCGCGGCCGACGTGGTGGGAGAGGTTGTGCGCCTCGGTGCCGACGCCGGGGATGTGTTCGCTGAAGCCGTCGAGCTTGATGAAAATGGTGATGAGGCGCGTGCTGTCGGTGGCGAGGGCGAGGTGCGCGAGGTCATACATCGCGCCGAGTTTTTCGAGCAGGTATTCGCCGTCCTTCGGCGCGGGGACGTCCACTTTCGGCTTGGGTTTGCGCTCCCAATCCTCGGCGATGAGGAGGCGGCGTTCGACTTCGCGGACGGAGGTGAAGTATTGATCGAGCCGCTCGCGGTCGCCGCTGCCGAGTTGCTTTTGCAGGGCGGCGGCGCGGTCGGCGACGGCGTCGAGGATGCTGCGGCCGGTGCGGAGTTGCTCGAGCTGTCGCTGCACGGAAGCGGCGTCGCCGGCGACGAAGAGGGCTTTGAAAACCTGCGCGGGGCTGCGTTCAGCGGGCAGCATGACGCCGCTGCTCGTGAATGACAGCGATTGGTTGCCGGCCTTCGAGACGACGAGCGGCAGCGCGGAGACGCGCGTGAAGTGCCCGATTTGCTCGGCGGCGAATTGGTCGAGGGAAATGCTGTTGCGGAAGGATGCGGTGCCCGGATGCGGCGCAGCAGTGAGGAACGTCACCTCAGCGGAGTGACCGCCGGTGACCTCGCCGTGCGAGCTGCCGGAGACCACCGTGAACTGGTCGCGGAAATCCTTCACGGCTTCGAGATACGGCGTGAGCGCATAGCCGCGCCCGGCCTCGGCGGGGAAGAAGTTGCGATCGAGAATGCCGAGGTTCGTGCAGATGGCAATCATGCGGCGCGGGGCCTCGGCGGTCTTGCCGAAGACGGGGCGCATGGCGTCGAGCAACGGCAGGGCGAGCGCGGCACCGGAGGCGCGGAGGAAGGTGCGGCGGTTCATGGCGGGCGCGGCGATGTGAGTCATGGGCGTGTGCGGTTACTTGGTTTGGAACAGTTCGCTGGCCACGACTTCCTGCAAGATCGAGCGCAGGCCGTGGTTCGTCGCTTTGGTCTTCGCCACGATGGCGTCAATGGCCGTGCGGTCGGAGAAACGGATGCCTGCGCCGGTCGCGTAAATCATGAGCTGCCGCGCGATGTTGCGGGCGAGCGCGTCCTCGTCTTTCAGCAGGAGTTCGCGCAGGCTGTTGATGTCGGTGAAAGTGCGGCCATCGGCGAGCACGCCCGTGGCATCCACGGCGGAGCCGAGGCGCAGCTTCGTGCGGTTCCTCGCGAGCGCAGCGTCGCTGACGACCTCGATGAACGGCTCGTCCACCACCTTGGAATCCTTGCCTGTGCCCACGCGAATTTTCTTCGGCTGACCTGCGAGCCGGTAGCGGTCGCGCCAGCCGCCGATGGCGTCGAAATTTTCCAGCGCTAGGCCGGGCGGGTCCATCTTCGCATGGCACGACGCGCAGGCGGCGTCGGCGCGATGCTTCTCAATCATCTCGCGGATGGTGACTGCGCCCGTGGCATCGGGCTCGACGGCCGGGACGTTCGGCGGCGGAGGCTGGCGCGGAATGCCGAGGATGCGCTCCATCACCCACACGCCGCGCAGCACCGGCGAGGTCGCGGTGCCGTTCGCGGTGACTTTCAATACGGCGGCCTGCGTGAGAAAGCCGCCGCGCGCAGTGCCGGCGGGCACCTTCACCTCGCGGAAATCCGAGCCCGCCACGCCGCGAATGCCGTAGAGTTCTGCGAGGCGCTGATTGATGAGCAGCGTGTCCGACGCGATGACTTCGCGCACGCCGAGGTTCCGCGTGAGCATGCGGCGGAAGCTGGCACGGGTTTCGGCGAGCATCGAGTCGTGCAGCCACGGGTCGTATTCGGGATAAAGGTTCGGGTCCGGCGTGGTGAAATCAATTTTCTTCAGCTCCAGCCACTCATCGAGGAAGTGCGCGATGAAGCGATTGGAGCGCGGGTCGGCCAGCATGCGCGTGACCTGCGCGGTGAGCGTCGCGGGCTTGGAGAGTTCCTGCCGCTTCGCGAGGTCGAGCAGCGTCGCATCGGGCATCGAGTTCCAGAGGAAAAACGAGAGCCGCGAAGCCAGCGCGAAATCGCCGAGCTTCGCGCGCTGCGGCACTCCCGATTCGAGGCCGATCATCAAAAAATCCGGCGCGCAGAGAATGGCCTTGTAGCCGCCAATCATCGCTTCGTCGAACTTCGCGCCGCGCTTCAACTCGGCCTCGATGATGGCCTCGTAGGACGCGAGTTCTTCGCTGGTCACAGGTCGACGGAAGGCGGCGCTGGCAAAGCTCAGCAGCAGGCCGCGATGCGAGTCCGCCGCGGGCGCAGGCGCAGTGCTGGACGCGGGCTTAGGCGCGATGATTTCCACGCCTGCGAGGAAGAGGTTGCGGTCGCGAAGGTTCGGGTCGGGATTTTTTTCATCGAGGAAATCGTTCAGGAACTCGATGCCCAGTTCGATCGGCCCCGCACTCTGCACGCGGAACTTCGCACGAAAAGTTTTCGGCTCCGTGCGCAGCGCATTCACCGCGAATCGCGCGTGCGGCAATTCGCTGCCATTGACGAGCACGCGCATCTTCGCCGGCTCATCGCCGGCATGAGTCTCGGACGCGGTTACTGCGACCTCATGCTCGCCGGCTGCCGTGCAGTTGAAGCGCGCCGTGGTGGTGCCCGAGAGGTTCAGCAAACGCTCGGTGCCGAGCGCTTGCCCGGCGTCCTTGAAATCCGCGAGCGGCAGCTTTTCCGCCGCGCCCGCCGCGACGGTGGGCACGCCATCCAGCATCGGACGCGGATACGCACTCACCGGCAGTTCGCCGAACAACCGTCGCTGACTCGCGGGCGGCCATTGTTCGACGAGCGGCCCTTCCACCTCGAACCAATCGAAGGCCACGCCCGGCCCTTCGTAGCTGAGGATGCCTTCGCTCTGACCGCCGTTGCGCGCGCCCCTGGCGGGCAGCGTCATCGCGTGAAACGAAACCTTCTCGCCGGGATTCAGCCACGTCCGGAACTCATGCACCTTCGGCTCCAGCGACGGCGCGTCGAAGTAGCCGATGGGTTCGCCCTTCAGCGATGCACGCACGATTTGCGTGACGGGTGCATCGCCGTAGAACTCGACATTTTCCATCCACCCCGCGTCCGGCTTTTCCTCCGGCAGCCTGGTGAACTCCCACTTGCCCGCCGGGTTCTTGAAATAGGGCGGACCGAAAATCGTGAAGTTGCGCACCAGCCCCCGCACGGCGGGCGCGGCTTTTGTGCGCATCCAGCGCAGGCTCCAAGTGGAAAGTTTCACGCGATACCATCCCGGCACGGACGGCTTGAAGTGATCGATTTGCAGACCCTCCGGCTGATGCGCACCAATCACGCCGGTGAGCAGCGCCACCGAGTCCGCCTCGCCCTTGAAGGTGGCCGCACGGTAGGTGTTGCCGTAATCCTTGTCGGGGTTCCCGACGATGTGAGTCGCCAGGCCCGGAGCCAGTTCGCGGCCCTTCAGCGGCACCGCGCAATGCACCGCGATGGCTCCCCTCGCGGTGTCCTGCCGCGCCGCGGGCTCGCGCCAGATTTTTGTCTCGGGCGCCTTCGGTTCGCTCACGATGGCCTCGCGCAACGCCGCGTCCGCAGCTTGCAGATACTTGGTCATCTGAATGTGCGAGATGTCGAGCGCCCCCGCGACCTTGTCGAAGCCAAACTGCTGACCATCCTCGGGCAGCAGATCCTTCACGCGCAGCAACGGGAGACCGAGCAAATCGCGCAGCGCAGTTTCATATTCGACGCGATTCATGCGCCGCACGGTGCTGCGCCCACCCGCCTCCACGGCTACCTTCTTCTCGACGTCAATCAAGCCCGAGCGCAGCTCACGCAAGAACGCCACACGCTCCGCGGGCAACGGCTGCTCCGCCTTCTTCGGCGGCATCTCACCCGTCTGCACACGATCAAACAGCAGCACGAGCCGGTTCAATTGATCACGGTCCGGTTTCGCGAGCGAGAGCCGGTCCACGCGCAAGTTCCCCTTCTGCACATCCGCGTCGTGACACTCCGCACAGTGGCGATCGAGGAATCTGCGGGAAGCGGGACTGAAATCAGCCGCCCCAAGAGTCGCGGTGCCTAGGACAAGACCGAGGATGATGATGGACTTCATTCGGGTCGAATACCGGTTCGTTATTGGAGCGGGAGCATGCACTTTCATCCCTGATTTCGCGACTTCTCGATCACGGGTTGCACCTCACTCCACGGCACTTCATGCGGAGCGGATTTGTTCTTTGCGGCCACTGCGGCGGTGGCTCCGGCGGCTTCGCCCATGGCGACGGCGTTGCCGGTCACGCGGTAGCTGGCGTGGGCGATGAAGTCGCCGCTGATGCAGCGACCCGCCATCATGAGGCCGTCCACGTCTCTGGCGATCAGCGCGCGCAGCGGGATGTCGTAGGGCTTCATTTTCACGCCGCCATTGCTATAGGCAGACTTCTTGTTGTCCTCAGCGGACAGCGCATGGATATCCACAGGGAAGGTGGCGCGGACCACGGCGTCCGCTTGTTTCCGGCCCTCAATGAGATCCTCCTTACCCATCACGTAGCGGCCACGGATGCGGCGGCCATCGCGAATGCCGATTTGCTCCGGGGTGGCGGCGATTTGCACCCCGTCCCACGGACCGCCGAGTTTTCGAAGCCCACGCACGATCTGGTGCAACTCAGCGCGGGCGCGGAGCGTGGCTTCGGTGACTTGGGCGGCGTCGGTGGCGTTGATGCCGTATTCGTGATTTGCCATGAGCAGCACGAGGTTTAGTGGTGTCGATGAAGACGCGGGCCTTCCAGGCCTGCCGCCCGCTTTTGGACTCTGTGACGATGGTGCGGAGCGATCGCCCCTCGCGATACGCGGCAGCGACTCGTGTGTGAAGCTGCACCTTGACGCCCGCTGCGGTGCAAAGTTCCTCGAGCAGCAGCTTCATTTCCTCCGGCTGATAGCTGAGGCCGTTCATGCCGCCGCCGTTGACGGCATTACGTTCGCGCAAACGGCGGACGAGTTCCACATTGAAGCCGGGCTTGTTGAAATCGAGTAAGTAACCCAGCAGCGATGAAGTCCACACACCGCCGAGTGAACCGTGCAGCTCGAACAAGCGCACCTTCGCACCCGCACGCGCAGCGGTGATGGCGGCGGTGACACCAGCCGGTCCCGCACCGCAGACGATGACATCGGCGTCGGTGTTGAGCGGGAGGTCGCGGGCGGATTCGTGAAACAGGAGGGACGATGTTTGCGGCGGCTCGGCTGAAAAGACTCTCGTGGAAGCTGCGCCCGATACGGCGGCGAGTCTGGTGAGAAACTGGCGGCGATTGGCGGATGTGTGCTGATTCATGCGATGTGTGATTGGTCTGCCGGGCTCGTGGATTCACTTTACTAACCGAACTGCGCCCATTTTCCAGACCGCGCCGTCGGGTGTGGCCGTGACCTCCCGCGCGTCGCCATCGGCGGCCCTGGCGGTGACGAAGCCATTCGACGCGCTCGCGATTGGGCCTGACCCGGCTGTCATAACTCCGGCGCGCGGTAGAGGAATGAATCCGAACTGAGCAACGACGCCACCAGCGCCTTCATGCTGCCGCCGCTTTTCTCGTAGGCCCGGTCTGCTTCCTGAAGCGTCCTCGCGTCGCGGACAGCTTCATTCCGGCCGAGGAAGAAACGGAAGGCGTAGCGCACGAACATCTCCTGCGAGCGCTTTGATTTCGCGAGGCGATGAATCAATTCGATGGGATGGGACACTTCGCCGTCCACGGTTTTGTCGCCGATATCAACGACGGCGCCGGTGGCGTTGACGGGGCGGTCCAGTTCCAACAGGCGGTAGCGACCGAAATGATCGTAGCTCTCGAAGGCCATGCCCAGCGGGTTCATCTGGTAGTGGCACTGCCAGCAGTAGGCCTTGTTCCGGATGACTTCGAAGCGCTCGCGGAGGGTCTTCTGCCTGTCCTCGGGCACGACGGCGCAGACGGAGATCGGAATGTCGGTGACGACTCCGCCCAGGAGGTGGTCGAGGATCCATTTGCCGCGGCGCACGGGATCGTTGTCGAAATTTCCCGAGTGCGCGACGAGCCAGGCGGGCTGTGTGAGGATGCCGGCGCGTTCGTCGGCGGGGAGGTCAATGAGGCCGTCGCGCCACTTCCAATCGGGAGGCAGATTGTATGAGCGATGGCCGCGGGGCAGGTCGCTGTCGTCGCTGATGTAGGTCTGCGTGGTGGTGAGCAGGCGGCGCAGCACGTCCCGGTCGTCGCCGACGATCGTTTCAATCAGCCGCTGCGTGTCGCGGACGAAGCCGCCCGCATTGAAGTCTGCGTTGGCGGGCGGTTCCTTGAACACGCCCGTGGCCTTCCGGTAGTCGAAGTATTCGTCGAAAAATTCCAGCACACGCGCGTTGGGCCGTTTGCCATCGAGCAGGGACATCACCAGTGCGGACACAGCTTCGCGGGTCGCAAGCTCGTCTCCGCGGCGGGCGGCATCAATCACGGGGTGGCTCGGCGCGGTGAACAGCGTGTGATGCAGCGCGGATAGAATCTCCGGCTTGGTCAGACGCCGGCGGCCGTGCGCATCGAGCGGGCCAGCGCCGAGTTCGAAGCGGTAGAGGGACTCGGGCATCAGTAGCGGGATGATCAAGGCGGCACGCGCGGCTTGCAGCCGGCCGTGGGCGGCGTTCACGCCGTCGTGGAGTTTGCGGATGCGGGTGAATTCCTCGTCCGTGGGAGCGCGCTGCAGCACTTGGTGGAACTGCCAGTTCAACACCTGCCGGAACTCCTCCGGCGTCGGCGCTTTTTCCGGATGCAACAACGGGAAGAACACACCCTGGGCATTCGCACCTTTGGCGGCCACCACCTTGCCGTCGCGCAGCTCGGTCCGCGTGCTGGCATCAATGAGTTGCTGTGCGTTGCGCAGGACGATTTCAGCCGACGGCTCATCAACTGCGTAGAGCGTGCTGAAGTCGCTGATCTGCTGGCCGGGCAGCATCGAGAATGGCTGGATGCCGGCCGGATTTTTGGCGACGTAGGCTGCGGGCCGCTTGCGCCAGATGCGAACCACCGTGGCGGGCGCAGGATGGGGTGGCGACCGGAACAGCGCTTCGTGAGGCACACGGTTGGCGTAGTTCGGCAGATCGAGCCAGTTCACGACATGGTGCCCCTCGGCCCGCAGCGATGCTGCGATCCACTCGGTGATCTGCTTCTTTTCCTCCGCGCCGGGCTGCATCTTTTTCTTCGGCGGCATCTGGCCGAGCAGGATTTGCTCGCGCACCGACGCCCAAGCCTCCGGGGTGGCGGCTTTGAATGTCGTGATTCCCTCGACGGAAACGCCGCCCTTTTTCTCGGCCTTGTCATGACAGTCCACGCAATAGCGATCGAAGAACGGCCCCGGCGCGATTTCAGCCGCGTGCGCTCCGAAGCAAATCGCCACACCAAGCGCGGTGAGAAAACGCCATGGATTCAAAGGACGTGTCATTGGCCTATTTCTTTTTCAAAATGAACCGCAGCCCGAGATAGTTCTCGGTCTGGTTTTCGCGGGCGAGGAAAGTGAACTGCCCGCGCGCCGCCGAACGGCAGCTGGACGCGGGGCTGATCCAGCTACCGCCTTTGCATAGCCAGCCGCTTCTCACGTCGAACTTCTCTGACGGCGTTCGTTGCGGGTGATAGGGCGTCGAGGTGAGTTCCGACATGTTGCCGCACATGTCGTGCAGGCCCCACGGATTAGGCCGATAGCTGCCGACGAGCGCCATGTTCGCGATGCCGTCGCTCCAAGTCTTGTGCGCGTATGTGAACAGTCCGGCCTGAGTGTCGCCGAGAAACGGCTTGATTTTCATCGTCTTTCCCACTTCGCCGACAGACGTGCTTTCACGCAGGGTGCGATCGGCGAAGTTGCCGTGCTTGCCGAGTTCGGCGGCCTCGTCGCCAAAGTAATAGGCCGTCTTCGTTCCGGCCCGCGCGGCGTATTCCCATTCGACCTCGGTCGGCAGCGCATATTGCCAGCCGGCGGGGGCGGTCTCGTTGAGCTTCGCGAGCAAGGTCGTGGGAAAGTCCCCGCGAAATTTGTTCAAAGGGTAAAGTTTGTGATCGCCGGTCGAGAGATACGTCCCGGACTGTTTCGTCAGGGCCTTGAGTTCGCCGCGCGTGAACTCGAACTTGGCCATCCAGAAGCCTTCGGGAATCGCGGCCTCCGCTGGGATTTCATCTTCGTCCCGGCCGACTTCAGTCACGGCGCTGCCCATGGTGAATCTCCCGGGAGGACACCAGCAAAACACCATGCCCAGCGGATTCACCCATTCGTCGCCGGCTTTACTCCCCGGCCGAAAATTCATGGGCAGCGCGATGACTCGCGAGGCGGGCGGCGCGAGGGCCGCGAGATCGGCCAGAGTGGATTCCTGCGTCGGCGCGAGGCCGTCGAGGAACGCGTGGAGCGGCTTCGGTGAGTTCAAATCGGCGCTCAGTTTCCTGGCCAATGGCGAGAGTCCCTCACGCTCCGGCGCGGCTGCTTCGCCCATCGACGCGGCGAAGATGATGCGGGTGTCCGCCGGGAGTCTGGTGGCGGTTTTCACCAGCCCGAGCGGGGCGTCCGCGGCCCGGCTCGGATGACGAATGCAACCGTCCACGATCAGGATAGTGCGCGCGCTGCCGCCCTCGGCCGCGAGCCGGTTCAACAACTGCACCACGCCGGTCTGCGAGTTGTTGACCGCGCCAGCATTCGCGGGATTGCCATCAATCGGCAGTAGCGAGTTGTCGGCATTGGGATCGCCGGCATTCCTGTTCGGCAGCGCGTAGCCCGAAAAGTAGATGAGTGCCGTGCCGCGCGTGGGCACCGACCGTGCGAAGGCATCGAAGGCCGAGCGCATCTTTTCCGCAGTGAGATCTTCGAGTTGAGTCAGCACGAAGCCGCGTTTCGCCAATGCCTCGCCGATCGCGCGGATGTCATTCGGCGGAGTTACGAGTTCCGCCTTCGGATACTTGCCGTTGCCGATCAGCAAGGCATGACGGTGCTCGCCACGCGCGACGCCAGCAAGCGCGCCCGCGAGCAACAACGACCAAAGGAAAAGCCGGCTCACGCGAGCAACTCGCCGATTGGCCCGGCCTGAACCACGGCGCCTTTCAACTCCGGATCCTGCTGGCCGAAATGATTCACCTGCACCCCGGCGGCATGGAGCAGTGTCGTGTAAAACCCGGCCACCGTGCGATGTCCCTTCTCGCCATACTTGGGCACATTTATGAACCGATCGCCCGCCTTCAGCCTCCCCCCCAGATTGCCCAGCACGAGCATCGGCCATTCGTAACAGGTCGAGTGATGATTCTCCGCGCTGTCGCTCAGATACACGACGACCGTGTTGTCCATCATCGTTCCCTTGCCTTCGGGGACCGCCTCCAGCCGGTCCACCAGCCTCGCGATCAGCTCCATGTGAAACTGGCGCGTCCTGAGTTCCATCTTCTCCGCACCTTCCACCGAGCGGTGTCCGATCTGGTGCTTGTCCACGGTGATGCCGAGGCCCTTGAACGTGACCTCAAAGTTCGGGCTGCCCGCGCCCGATGCGAGCGTGACCGTGTTGGTGAGCCCGGTGATCAGCGCGGTGGCCGCCATGTCGAAGTGAGCTTCCAACCGTTTGATCTCCACCTCGGATTTGTAGATCTCCTCTCGCAAGGCCGGAATACGGTGCGGGTCCACGTCCGCCAGTTTGGACTGCCGCCGCGCGATGCTCGCGAAGGCCTCCGCATACCGTTCCAGCTTGTCCGCATCCTCGCGAGGCAACTGGCCCTTGATCCGCCGGACGTCTCCGGCCATGAAGTCGAGCACCATGGATTGCGTGCCCACTTCGGCCTTCGTGTTGCCGCCGAGAATCCTGCCGAAAAGCATGTTATACGCGAGCGCCGGATCCTGATAATGCGGCACCTTTTGATCCGGCCCGGAAGCCGAGCAGCAATAGACGATGCTCGGCTTCGGATCCCTGGCAATCGCCAGCGCGACGTGCCGGAAAATGCCGGGATTCGCACGCGCCAGCGCGGCGTCAATCGTGATGTCCTTCGCTCCAGCGCGCGCCGAATACGCACCCAGCGCGCCGAAGTCATTGGAATGCCCGCCGCCGCAAACGCGGCCCGAGAGGCCTTGCAAGATCGTCAGGCGCCTGAGGTGTCGGCTCAAGGGCGCGAGCGCCTCCGGCAGGCTGACCCCCGGTGCCGACAGAGGCTGGTCAACCAAGGCTTCCGCGCCGTTCTGCTTCGAAGCCCCCGCGTTGCGCAGGTTCGGCATCTCGGGCCGGACGATGCCAACCGGCTGCGCTTGCACCGCCGGGAATCCGTTGCCCTCGACCACGAAGACGAAGCGCATCGGCTTCACCCCGCGGCTCTCGGCCTGAAGGCGGGCAACCAAGGGCGAGAGCAGAGGAGCACTGGCACCAAAGGAAAGCGCTTTGAGGAATGAGCGGCGAGGCAGTCGGATCATGGGGCTAGGAGAGCATGGCTACTATTGGAATTGAAGGCGAAATGTGCTGCGAAAGTGTAAACGCCGGTTGAAAAGTGCGGCGGGTGGCGCTCGAAAAGTGAGACACCTTCCGGCCGAAGGGAACGGTTTCTCGCCTTCGAGGTCAAGTCCGGGAAGTTCGCCGCGAGGTAGAACGAGCAGGCGGGCGAGCGGCGAGCCCCCAGCTCGCGCCCGCCTGCGGTCAAAGGTTCGTTGGACTCACTTCCGCTTCAGTCGCCCCTTGGCATCTTGCAGCCGGTAGCTCTGGCCGTTGGCTTCCAGGATGTGCACCCGGTGCGTAAGTCGGTCCAGTAGCGCTCCCGTCAGCCGCTCGCTGCCCAGCACCTCGGTCCATTGGGCAAAGGGCAGGTTCGTGGTCACCAGCAGGCTGGTGCGCTCATACGCCCGGCTCACCACCTCGAAGAGCAGTTCCGCCCCGGCCTTGGAGAAGGGCACGTAGCCCAGCTCATCCAACAGGAGCAGGTCCAACCGCTCCAGTTGCTTGTGCAGCCGTTGCAGCGTGCGGGTGTCCCGCGCTTCGAG
>CALQJI020000035.1 GCA_943330855.2 Klebsiella pneumoniae | reverse complement strand
TGACGCCTGTCATGATCGTCAGTCGCGCCCGCTCTTTCCGGCTCATTGTCAGTGTCTCCATGTTGTTGGCGGGTTGCTTTCGCTAACCCGCCAACAGGGGGACATTCTTATCGAGTTACGATGGGGACATTCTCATGGAGTTCCGACAGTCGCTGAACAGTCCTTGGCAGAAAGAGAATTCCGCTGGAGGTTCGCCATCGAGGGTTCCGGCGACGGACTGTGGGACTGGAATGTGCCGGAGAGCACGGTGTTCTTCAGCCCGCGCTTGAAGGCCATGCTCGGCTACGCGGATGACGAGATCGGCAGCGGCCTCGACGAATGGAGCAAACGCGTGCATCCCGATGACCTGGCGCAGGTCATGGCCGAGGTGCAGGCGCACCTCGCCGGAACCACACCGCATTACGCCAACGAGCATCGCCTCCGTTGCAAAGATGGCAGTTGGCTGTGGATTCTCGACCGCGGCCTGGTGGTCAGCCGGGACTCTGCGGGCCAACCGTTGCGCATGATCGGCACGCACAAGGACATCTCCGAGCGGAAGCGGGACACGGCCTTGATCGAAGCCTCCGAGAGCCGCTACCGCCGGCTCTTCGAGGCGGCGCAGGACGGCATCTTCATTCTCAATGCCGAGACTGGGATGATCGAGGATGCGAACCCCTTCCTGATCCAACTGCTGGGCTTCTCCAAGGAGGAATTCCTCGGGAAGAAGCTCTGGGAAGTGGGCTTCTTCCGGAATCTGGTCGCCAACCAGGAGAGGTTTGCCGAGCTACAGCAGCAGGGATACGTCCGCTATGAGAAATTGCCGCTGGAGTCCAAAGACGGACGGCGGGTCGACGTGGAGTTCGTCAGCAATGTCTATGAAGTGGATGGCCGGAAAGTGATCCAGTGCAACATCCGCGATGTCTCCGACCGCACGCGGGCGGAGGCGGCGTTCGCCACGTTCTTCGAGCTGCCCTTGGCGATCAACATGATCTGCGCTTCGGACGGGCAGATTCGCCGGCTAAACCAAGGCTGGGAGCTGGTGCTGGGTCGCAACCGGCAAGCCGCCATCGGAGCCAACATCCTTGACTTCATTCATCCTGACGACAAGGCAGCCACCACGGCGGAGCTGGCGAAGCTCGCCCAGGGGATTACGACTTTCCAATTTGAAAACCGCTACCAGCACCAGAACGGCCAGTTCAAGACCCTGTCATGGTCCGCCGTTATTTTGGAGGGGCTGGTCTATGCCTTGGCCATGGATGTCACCGAGCGCAAGCGGGCGGAGGCCGCGCTGCAGCATAGTGAGCAGAAAATCCAGGCGCTGGTGCAGTCGGCCTTTGACGCCATCGTCACCGCCGACGGCGCGGGAAATATCATCGGCTGGAACCAAGCGGCTGCGGAGATGTTTGGCTATGCCGAAGCCGAGGTCCAAGGGCAGCCCATGACGCTGCTCATGCCGGAGCGTTTTCGCGAAGCGCACCGCGCCGGCATCCAACGCGTGGGGTCCGGAGGCGAACGGCGGCTAACCGCTGCCGTGGAGGTGGCGGGACTGCATAAAGACGGCCGGGAGTTTCCCATCGAACTCGCAATCTCCGGGTGGCAAATCGGCGCTGACAAGTTCTACAGCGGAATTATCCGCAGCATTGCGGGGCGCAAGGCCACCGAGGCTCGATTGCACCTCCAAAGCGCCGCCTTGGATGCGGCCGCCAATGTGATCGTCATTACGGATGCCAAAGGCACGATCGAGTGGGTGAACGACGCCTTCACCCGGATCACTGGCTACACGAGCCAAGAGGCCATCGGCAACAACCCACGCGTGCTCAAGTCGGGCCAGCATCCGCCGGAGTTCTATCAGGAAATGTGGCGGACGATCTCGTCCGGCCAGGTATGGCACGGCGAAATCCACAACCAGCGCAAGGACGGCACGCCGTTGGAGGAGGATGCCACGATCACGCCGGTGAAGGACGCAGCGGGGGTGGTTACGCACTACATCGCGATCAAACAGGACATCACGGAGAAGAAGGCCTTGGAAAAGCAATTCCTCCGCGCCCAGCGCATGGAGAGCGTGGGCATGCTCGCCGGCGGCATCGCGCATGACCTGAATAACGTGCTCGCGCCGATCAGCATGGGCTTGGAGCTGCTGCAACAGGTGCCCCTGCCAGACAAGTTCCACTCGGTGATCGAATCCATGCTCACGAGCACGCAGCGCGGCGCGGGCATCGTGAAGCAGGTGCTCACCTTCGCCCGCGGCACCGACGGCGAGCGGGCCATCGTGCAGTTACGCCACCTCATCAAGGACATCAAGCGCATGGCGGAGGAGACCTTCCCGCGGAACATCAGCCTGCGCAGCGATGTGGCCGCTGACCTCTGGCCACTCATGGCGGATCCTTCGCAGCTCCATCAAGTGTTGTTGAACCTCAGCGTCAACGCGCGCGATGCGATGCCTGATGGTGGCAGCATTCTCTACCAAGCCCAAAACCTCCATCTGGATCAGGCAGCGGCGAAACTGCATCTGGGCGCGAAGCCGGGTGACTATGTGCTGCTGAAGGTGACGGATACTGGCACGGGCATGCCACCCGAAGTGATTGACCGTATCTTCGAGCCATTTTTTACGACGAAACCCCAAGGTCAAGGGACCGGCTTGGGATTGCCAACTGTGCTCGGGATTATTCGCAGTCACGGCGGCTTCATCGAGGTTCAGTCCACGCCCGGTAAGGGCACGACGTTTGAAGTGTATTTGCCAGCCGACCAGTCCAGCGCCACGGTGGCGGGGCCGGCGCGGGCGGAGCCGCTGCGCTCCGGGCACGGAGAAACCATCCTCGTGGTGGATGACGAACCCGCCGTGCTCGCCGTCACCAGCAGCATGCTCGAAGCCAACGGCTACCGGGTTTTGGTGGCGGAGGACGGCGCGGCGGCGGTGGCGGTTTACGCGCAGCATGCGCAGCAGATTTCCGCGGTGGTGACGGACATCATGATGCCGCTGATGGACGGCGTGGCGCTCATCCGGTCGTTGCAACGCCTCGATCCCAGGGTCCGCATCATCACGGTGAGCGGCTTGTCTAATCAGCCCGGCCAGCCTGAGCGCCACACCGAACTCCAGGCCAAAGGGATTCGCCATCACCTCAACAAGCCGTTCACCGTTGAGGCGCTGCTCACCGCCATCCACCAGGAACTCCACCCGGCCTGACTTGGCAAACGAGAGCATCACCCGGGCAAGCCAGAGTGAGAAGTCACGTCGCGGGCCGCAGAGCCTGACGGCGTTGTGTTTGCGCCTGTTGTCATATCCGCGCACACGATGACAAAGTCACGTTAGCCCAGGTGAAGAAAAGCTTCACCATCGACTGAACCCTCCGCGCAAGCGCCCGCGCCCAAATCAAGGTGATGGTGAAGCGCATGCTGAACAAACACGGCTACCTGCCGGACTTGCAGGAGGAGGCAACGAAGACAATGCTGGCCGAAGCGGAGTTGCTGTGCGCGGACTGGGCCTGCTGAATTGCTTCAGCCGTATTTCTTCCGCAGACTGGACCAGCATTGATCCCGCCTCGTTGCAACAGCTAACCTCACCTCAGCACCCAATGTGGCTCTTCACAACCATCGGCTTCTTCAGCGTCGTCAGGAAGGACGGCGAGCCAAACCTGACCGTTCGTGCCCGTTCCTCCGCTGATCTCGACCGGCTACGCACCAACTTCATGCCCGAGTTGTCGGCCACGATTTCAAAGGCAGGGACCGACTACCCTTTCCGCGCCACGATCAGCCAGCAGGCGTTCGCGAAGGGCATGGCGTTGATTGGCGAGTCCATCGACTATCACAACTTCAAAGATGAGGTGGCGGAGACGATGGGGGCAGAGCGGGCGCACACTTATCACCACGTCTGGTCGGCGCTGAAACGCATCGAGAATGAACCCGTCCAGCACACCCCCCTGAGCAAACCGGCGGTCAAAGGGATGACTTACGGCGGGGTGGTGCTCAACGCTGCTGGTCGATTGCTATTGCGGGAGCCAAAGGGCCACTTCGACGGTTACGTGTGGACCTTTCCCAAGGGCAAGCCGGAGCCGAGCGAGACCGAAGAGGAAACTGCCCTTCGCGAGGTTTGGGAGGAGACCGGCGTGGTGGGCAACATCGCGAAGCGGATCCCCGGCGAATTCCAGGGCGGCACCAGCAAGACGATCTACTTCCTGATGACGGTGGAACGCGAAACTGGAGAGTTGGATGACGAAACAGAGAGCGTTGCGTGGGTGACTGCGGACGAGGCGGCGAAACTGATCCAGCAAACGCCCAACCAGATTGGCCGTAAGCGGGACTTGGCGGTGTTGAAGGCGGCCGTGGAGTTGATGGGCTAACCGATGGCCTCGCTCTCCAAATCCACCTACCTGATGGGGTTGCAGTGCCCGAAGCTTCTCTGGCACCGCTACAACGCAAAAGAGCAACTCCAGCAACCCGGCACGCTGGCACAGGCCATCTTCGACCAAGGGCATGAGGTAGGGGCTTGGGCGAAGCGGTTGTATCCCTCTGGAATCGAGATCGGACGTGGAACCGCCGATTTCGATGTCGTTTGCGCGGAGAGTCAACAGCACCTCACCTTACGCCAACCGCTGTTCGAACCCGCCTTCCGGGCAGCAGGTGGTTACGCCCGCATCGACATCCTGAACCCGGTTGATGGCGACGCCTGGGACATTATTGAGGTGAAGAGTTCTACCAGCGTGAAGGGCGTGTATCTGGAAGACGTGGCGTTTCAAGCCCACGTCTGCACCGCCGCAGGCCTGAACATCCGCCGCTGCCATGTGCTCCACATCAACTCCAACTACGAGCGGCAGGGTGACGTGGAGCCGCAGCAGCTTTTCACCCAAGTGGACGTGACGCGCCAGATCTCCACGTTGAGTGCAAAGATCGAGGAGCGCGTCACCGAGTTCGCCCGTGTTATCGGAGCTGCTGTGCATCCCGTGGTGAACATTGGACCGCATTGCAACAGCCCCTACGCGTGTCCGCTCACCCATCGGTGTTGGGCGTTCCTCCCCGAGCATAACGTCATGACGCTAACGCGCGGCACCAAGCGAGGCTTTCAGCTACTCGCCCAAGGCATCACTGCCATCACCGACATTCCCGCCGACACCGCGCGTCTCAGCAAGGCGCAGGGCATCCAACAGCGAGCCATCGCCGCCAACGCCCCTCAAATTGACCCAGCGCAGATCAATGCGTTCCTCGCTCGGCTGCAATACCCGCTGCACTACCTCGACTTCGAGACCATGGGTTCAGCCGTGCCGCTGTTCGATGGCGCCCGGCCGTTCGAGCAGATCCCGTTTCAGTTCTCGCTGCACATCGTGCGCTACCTGGGAGCAGAGCCGTTGCACCACTCGTTCCTCGCTGAAGGCCGTGACGATCCGCGCCCGCGTTTTATGGCTGCCCTGACGGAGAGCATCGGGCCAGCGGGCAGCATCATCGCCTACAACGCGCCTTTCGAGCGCGGGGTGTTGGCGGGTTGCGCGAACGTATTGCCCCAGCACGCCGCTTGGGTGCAGTCGCTGCAACCACGGATCATCGACCTGTTGGAACCTTTCCGGAAGTTTCACTGCTACCACCCGGCGCAGCATGGCTCGGCCTCCATCAAGGCGGTGTTGCCAGCGTTCACCGGCAAGGATTACAGCCACCTGGCCATCGGTGAAGGCGGCACGGCCAGTTTGGAGTTTGTCCGGGTGACGTTCACAGACGTCAGCGCCGAGGAGCGGGCCAAGGTGCGCCGGCATCTGGAGGAATACTGCCAGCTCGATACGCTGGCGATGGTGTGGCTGGCGGATAAGCTGCACGAACTCGCTGGCTGACGATGGAAACCAACGCGCAAACCCTGAAGGATATGGCGGCGAGCCTGCACCGCTCAACGGTTTACCTAGCTGGCCTGCAAAAGCGCTTTGAACTGCCGGTGTGCAGTGGTGCGGCTTACCCCCCTGCCTACGTGGCGTTCCTGCGTGGGCTAACTGCGCTGCGCACTTTCGACGTGGCGGAGGAGACCTTGCGCGACCTCTGGCACTTGGAGAAGAAGCTCCTGCAACTGCTGCATGTGGATTCCACCGGTTCGCCCACCTGGTTTCTGGACTCGTGCGGGCAGACCACCCAGATGAAGCGGCGATTGTTACTAACCAACCACGATCTTGGGGTTGAAATCCACACGCGCATGCTGCAGCCCGGGTTGAACTTCACAGTGGGTGTTTCGGAGCTGTTTGGTGGCCGCGAAATGGGCGAGGATGCGCTGAGGGTTCTCGAAGAATACATCAAGCTGCACGCCCGCATCTGCGCTGAGGTGCAGGCAGAACGTCCACTGGTAAAGGAGGCGTTGGAGTGGACCAAGCGGCTGAAACCGGCGGCCTGAATTCAAAATGGGCATGTGAAGACTAACTTTGGCCTCCTCGGGGGGCACCAAGCCGCTTCCACGCCGCCTTCACCACCCAGTCGGACTTCTCCAGCACCGCTCTCGCCGTCGCGTAGTCCACGCCCGTCAGTTCGCGCACGATGCGCACCGCACGATCGCGCAGCTTCACGTTCGACGGGTTCAAATCCACCATCAAGTTGCTGATAACCTTGCCGGTGCGCACCATCGCCAGCGTGGTGAACAGATTCAGGATGAGCTTCGTTGCCGTGCCAGACTTCAGGCGCGTGGAGCCGGTGAGAATCTCTGGGCCAATCTCTGGCGCGATGACCATGTGCGCCACGCCGCGCTCTTGCGTCATCGCCGAGTTGAAGCACAGCAGGACCGTGAACGCGCCGCGCTTCCGTGCCGCCGCTAGCGCGCCGTGAACGAAGGGTGTCCGACCGCTGGCGGCGATCCCCACCACCACATCCGGTTTGCCCACGCCTCGAAAATGAACCGCCCGCTCGCCCGCCGCGCGGTCGTCCTCCGCGCCTTCCACTGCGCGGAACACCGCCGTCTGCCCGCCGGCGATGATGCCTTGCACCAGCTCCGGCGAGACGCGAAACGTCGGGGGACACTCGCTTGCATCGAGGATGCCCAGCCGCCCGCTGGTGCCTGCGCCGACGTAGAAGAGCCGCCCGCCCAGTTTGAACGCGGCGGCAATTTTCCCGATGACGCGCTCAATCTTCGGAGCCTCGCGCCGGATGGCGGCGGGAAGATTTGCGTCCTCGGAGAGCATCAACTCGATGCCTTCTGCGATGGAGAGCTTGTCCAATTTCATTGAGCGCGGGTGCCGCTGCTCGGTCGGCGAAAGCGCGGGCGCCGCGTTCGTAGTCGCAACCTTTAGGTTGCGCTGGGCGCCCGTCTCGACGCGCCGGCTGAAGCCTGCGACTACGGAGTTAAATTCCCGCGCCAGCTCGACTGCGCCCCACGCGCTCTCCCGTGCGAGCGGCGTGACTACGCAGTCCGGCCAGTGCTTGGCCAGATGCCGCCCCACCGCGCGCGCGAACTTCGGCTGTTGGAGTAGGACGCTCCCGGCCAAGACGAACTGCACCGGCTCACTCGCCTTCGCCAGCTTGCGGGCGCAGGCCACGCCGTCCTTCGCCAGACTCGCTGCCGCGCCGGTGAGAATGTCCTTCGCAATCGCGTCGCGCTCCGCCGCTGCCGCGAAGACTTCTTCCGCCAGCGCCGCGATGTCCGCTTTGCTGGCCGCCTGCGCCCAAGCGATTAACTGGTTCGGCTCGTTGAGTTGCAGAGCGCGCAAAATCCGTTGCCCGAGCCGCGACCACTCGCCATCGCGGTCGAGGTAAAACACGCACGCCTTCAACGCACGCAGCCCGATTTCGTAGCCGCTGCCCTTGTCACCGAGAAGGTGTCCCCAGCCGCCGAACCGCGCCGTCCGCCCGTCCGCCGTGCGCGCGAAAAAGCAGGAACCGGTGCCGCTGAGGAGCAAAATCTGAGTGAGCCGTGCAGCGGGCAGGCGGACGGGTGAAGTGGCGCATTCGGCCGTCCCGTTTTGCCTTTTGCCTTTTGTCTTTTGCCTTGTCGCGCCAGCGGCGAGTGCGGTTTCCAGGTCATGCGTCGCGTGGCAGGGCACGCTGGGCCAGACCTTGGCTGCGACTGCGCGGATGCGTTGCCACTCTGGTTCGCCCCGCGCGCCGGCGAGGCCGATGGCGACAGTGGTTGGTTTGGGGAAATCCGCAAAGCTGGCCTGCACCTCGCGCAGCCGACGAAGCAGTTGAGCCTCGGTCAGCAGTCGGAAATTCGCCGGACCGGCTTCGAATCGTTTTAGCAAGTGGCCTTGCGCATCCGCCAGCAGGGCTACCGTGCGCGTGCCGCCGCCCTCGATGCCGAGAAAGACCGGGGAACTATTCTTGTCCTGTCGCATGGGTGCAGCATGAAGGAGTGGTCGGCAGTTTCCAAGGCGTAGTCGGTGAGATGGAGGGGAGGCGCACCTTGATGCCGTCTCGGCGCGCGGAATTCTAGGCCGCAGCGGGTGATTGGCGCGAGGTTGTGGCAGCTCATACCAAGTCCCAACGAGTCTCGGTAAGAAGCGTTCGGTGGGAGTCCGCACGCTTTCCCCCTCCCCCCGGTCATCTCCCCAGCGGAGAAGGATCGACGTGGTCCGCGTGCGAGCTGCCCAACGCGGTGGTGACTTCGAGCGCTGGCAGGCTTTCTCCCTCTCCTCGGGGGAGAGGGTTGGGGTGAGGGGAAGGGCTCAAAGGACGGCAAGGCACCGATTCTCTTTTGGAATTGGTATCACAGCTTGATGCATTCACGCCGTTGCGGCTTCGAATGCCGCGCTTCAATCCGTTCGCAACGGGGGCGTCAGTTAGCCGGGGGCTTGTCCGTTGGCACTGGAGCAGCGCTTCGCCCGTGGTAGGCGACGAGGAAGTAAGCCAGCACCGCCGCCACGGCCACGGCGAGGCCGCTCCAGAAGACCGGCCAGTTCTCTCCGCCGGGCCGCGCGTTGGCAGCGAACCACCAACCGGTGCCGAGGTAACCGAGGAGGTTGCCCACCCCGCCGGTCATCACCGACATGAGCGCCTGCGCCCGCGCGCGCCACTCGGGGGCTATCCGCTCATCGAGGTAGATTTGCGCGGTGATGAAAACCAGGGTGAAGGAACAGCCGTGCAACGTGACGCCCAATAGAATCCACGCCCGTCCATCCAGCGCGCAGAGGGCGTAGCGCAGGACGCCGAACACGAGCCCGACGGTGATAATCCATTTAATCCGCCAAGCCGTCAGCAGCCGCGCGAGGCAGAGCATGGCCAGGACTTCCGTGACCTGGCCGAGCGTCATCCACGCGGTCGTGTGCGTGAGTCCGAGATCCTTCAGGTGCGGCGGGGTGTAGGGATAGAACGCCGCGAGCGGGATGTTGAAGAGCGCGGCGGTGATGAAGACGACGCGGTGGTCGCGGTTCTTGAGCAGCGTGAGTGCGTCGAGGCCGAGGCGCTGGCCGAGGGTGATGGTCCCGGTGGGGTTGGGTGGCGGCACGCTGGGCAGTAGGAAGGTAAACGCGGCCACGACCAGCCAGGTGAGCGCGCCACTGTAGCCGGCCAGCGACGAGGCGTCGGCGTTGAGCGCGCTGACGAGCCAGCAGCCGCTCATCCAGCCCACCGTGGCCACCGCGCGAATGGGGCCGAACTCGTGCTTCGCGTTGCGCAGCCGCGCGAAGACGATGGTGGAGCCGATGCTCCACGTGGGCGAGGAGCAGAGCGCGTGCAGTTGGATGAGCGCCAGGACGAGCCACGGGCTCCAGCCCTGTTGAATCGCGAGGGATGCCAGCGCCATCGCGGCGGCGGTGGCGAGGGACAGGCCGCGCAACACCTTGACCGGCGCGGCGTGGCGGTCCGCCATCGCCCCGAAGAAGAGCGGAGAGACGAACGCGGCTATCGCAGTGCTCGCGAAGGCGAAGGGTTTGATCGCGTGCAGCCCGTGAGCATCCAGCACGTTGGTGAGCGGCACGAACCACATCGCCATCGCCGCGCCTTGGATGAAGAACAGCGCGGTCAGTTCGGTGTATTCGACCCACGGGAGGGTCTGGCGCTGCGATGGCACGGGCGGAGTGTAGGAGCTGCGGTGGATTTGTCGCGTGTGGAAGAGCGTCGCTTGGCTACGGCCTCGGCGCGAAGGGAGAGGCCGGAACCTTTTTTGCCGCCGCGAGCGCGTCCTCGAAACTCTCCACCGGCTCCTTCAACTCGATGAGTTGCCACAGCTCCGGGAAGTCGAACGCCTGCCCCGGTTGCAACGCTGTCACCGGGCTGAACAGCTCCAGCGCGGCCATCTGGTCGTTCCAAGAAAACTCCAGCGTGTGCCCCGCGCCGGCATACGCCGCGCCGCGCCAGGTTTGGAAATGCTTCACAAAGAGCAGCCGTCCGCGCACGTAAGCCACCCAGCCCCTGTCCGTGTCCGAGCCGATTTTGCCGGGCGTGCCCGCCGCGTGGACCACGAGTAAATCGCCGCCGACTCGCACGTTCGGCGCAGCGGGTTGCTCTCCGTCGAAGATCGAGCCGCTCTCCGTCGCGCGCAGCAGCGACCAACCCGCACGATGGACGCTCTGCTTCGGCAACCGGAATAAGAAGAAGCCGCCCGCCGGGCAAAGCGTGCGGTCGTGCAGGCTGTGGCGTGACGTGTTGGGCGACGTGTTCACCATGCGCTGCACCACGCCGAGCGAGCCGGTGTCCGGAGCGAGCGTGAAGCTCTTGAGCAGGCGCAGGCCGGTCACGACGTCTTGCGGGCTGGCCGTTTCGGCTGTCTGGTCGCGCGGCGCGGTGGAGGCGTGCGGCCCGAGCCAGACTGCCAACCTCTCCGAGGAACCGAGCAAGCCGGGGCCGAAGTCGCATTGATAGCCGCCCACCCAGAAGCCGCCGG
Organism: Klebsiella pneumoniae; assembly: GCA_943330855.2. Taxonomy (GTDB): domain Bacteria; phylum Verrucomicrobiota; class Verrucomicrobiia; order Limisphaerales; family SXTU01; genus SXTU01. Next base: position 39,713 of record CALQJI020000035.1, on the reverse strand, counting down.
GGAATTGCGTGAGCGTCTTGCCGTTGCTGTCGGGGTTCTCCAGCAGCGCGTTCAGGCCGCTGCGGCTGTATTGGACGACGCGCCCGCCGACAGCCGGCACCACGACGGCCATCGTCTTGGCGTAGTCATCGCGCAGGCTCAAGGAATTGGTCCAGCCGAGGAACTCACCTTGGCCCACACCCGCCGGCAGGGCTGCCGCCAGCCACCCGGGGGCAACTCCAAGCCACAGCGCCAGCGCGCGCGCTACGTGTCCCGGTTGCCATTGGGAAAAACTCATGCGCGCGGAAACTACCAGCCCGCGCCACAGGCTCAATGCTGTTCGCGTTTTGTTGCGCTTACGGTTGTTTGGCGGCGACGGGCACGAGCTTGCCGCCGGGGAGGACGCGGAGGCGCTGGCCGCGCCAGACGACGGTGTTGCCGAGGAAGGCCAGTGCCCAGATGGGGACTTGGAGGAGGTCTTTAAGGGGACTCTTCAGCGCCTGAAGCAGCGGCACTGACGACCGGGTTAACCATCGCTGGCAATCATACGAAGAACCGATTCGGACAAATAGCCCCATCACGAGCAGCACGAAGCTCGCACTGAGCACAAAGGATTCGAGGGGCGTGGTATTACTGTTTGGCAGATAATCCATGAACTCCCCAAGCTTGAAGCAGGTCATCGCCTCGGCTGCCAATCCCCACACCGTCGCATTGCTCAGGATGCTGAAGAAATACGGCACCGGCTGACACACGCGGATGGTGCGCGCCCAGCGGAGTTGGTGCGCCCAGACTTCGCGCCAGCCTTGCTCCCGCTCGCGGCACTCGACGACCACGGGGCACAGCTCGATGCGGTAGCCGCGCTGGGCGATTTGGTTGCCGAGCTGGTAGTCGTCGGCGAGGTAGTCCACGAGCGCGCGGAAGCCGCCGATCTCATTGAGCTGCTGCCGGCGCGTCGCCATCACCGCGCCGAGGGCGAAGTCCAGCGGCTTGAGCGTGCGGGACTGGAGCACCTGGCTCCAGAAGTCCGCGTTCACGGCCACGGCCTCCCACTGCATCGCGAGCGTGGTCGGGTTCGTGAGGGCGTAGAAGCAGTTCACGAGGCCAGCCTGCGGGTCGCGGAGGGGCTGGAGGACTTGGGCGAGGAAGTCCGTCGGCACGCGCGTGTCGGCGTCGCTCACGACGAGGTGGTCGTGCTGCGCGAGGCGTTCGAGGTGGATGAGCGTGGAGACCTTGGCGTTGGGGCCGAGCTGCTCGGGGCAGAGGACGAGCTGGGCGTTGGCCTGCGGGTGCTCGGCGAGGAGTTGGCGGACGAGTTCGCAGACCGGGTCGTCGGCTGCGGCGACACCGAAGAGGAGTTGCACGGGGCCGCGATAGTCTTGCTGGAACCAACTCTCCAAGCAGCCGCGCGTCTCGGGGTCGAGGCCCTTGAGCGGCTTGAGGAGCGTGACGCCGGGGGCGAAGGAGATGTCCACCGCGCGGTGGTGCAGCGGGAAGCGGCGCGCGGCCAGCCATTGCCAGAGCGTGATGGCGAGGCTCAGGAGCGCGAGCGCGGTGAGGAGGAGGTGCAGGAACACAGTTCGCTCCGACTCAAATCTGATCCGACGCCACCTTGCGGGTGATTTCCTCCAGCGTGGTTTCGCCGGCCAGCGCGCGGGCGAGGCCGTTTTGCCAGAGCGTCCTCATACCGTGTTCGGCGGCGATCTGCTGGATGTAGCGCGTGGCCCGCTTCTCCATGACGGCGTCGCGGACCGGTTCGCTGACTTCGAGCAACTCGGTGATGGAGAAGCGCCCGCTGTAGCCGGTTTCCTTGCACTCGGGGCAGCCAGCACCTTTGCGGAAGGAGGCGTTTTCAATCTCATCCGCCGTGAGCGAGCGCAGCAGCGCGGCTTCTGGTTCGTAGGGGACGGCGCAGAAGGTGCAGTTCTTTCGCACGAGCCGCACGCCCATCACGCCGAGGATGCTCGAGGAGAGGAGGAAGGGCTCGATGCCCATGTTGATGAGGCGCGCGAAGACGCCGGCGGTGGTGCCGCTGTGGACGGTGCTGATGACTAGATGCCCGGTGAGGCCGGCCTGCACGGCGATGCCCGCCGTCTCCGGGTCGCGAATCTCGCCGACCATAATGATCTGCGGGTCCTGCCGCATGAGGGAGCGCAGCGCGCCAGCGAAGGTGAAGTCCATCGCGGGGTTCAATTGCGCCTGGCTCACGGTCGGGATGGGCACCTCGACCGGGTCCTCCACGGACGCGATGCTGACAGCGGTGCCGTGCTTGGAGAGGAGGTAGTGGAGGGCGCAGTAGATGGCGGTGGTCTTGCCGGAGCCGGTGGGGCCGGTGAGCAGGATGAGGCCGTTGGGCTTGTTGACGAGATTGATGAACTTCTCCTTGGTCTCCGGGTCGAGGCCGAGGCGATCAATGTCGAAGGACCGCGTGCTGGGGTCGAAGATACGACAGACGACCTTCTCGCCGAGCACGGTGGGGAAGATGGAGACGCGGAGCTGCACGTTGTTAAACTCCGGGCCCATGTTGACCTTGCCGTCCTGCGGCAGGCCGGTGATGTGGGAGGCGAGGTTAGCCATGACCTTGAACCGCCCGGCGACCTTGTCTTTCAACTCGCTGGGCAGGTGGACCATCTCGATGAGTTGGCCGGTGACGCGGATGCGCACGGCCATGGACTCCTCCCACGGTTCGAAATGGATGTCGCTTGCGCCGCCCTCCACGGCGTCGCGGACGATGTAGTCGACGAGCGTGCTGACGTCGGCCTTGAGAAGTGAGTCGAGAGACTGAAGATAGTTGTCGGTGTGGCTCATGGCAGATGCGGTTGAGACAGGCGCAGGGTGTGGAATAAAACGTGAACTTGGCGAGCAAGAAACTGGCTCTGGGTGGGGGCTGTCAGCGCCGCTGGCGGCCGCGCGGAGAATCGTCTGTCCCGTGAGCCGCCCTCGCCCGGCGAGCCGCACGAGGCGTGTCGTTGGGAATTGAATTTGTCCTGACTCGATTGGGCACCGCATACTGGGCCACGTGAAATCTCTTTCGATCGTCGCGTTGCTCCTGCTGCTGCTGGCCGCGCAGCCCCTCTCGGCGCAGGAGGCTTTGCTTCAGCGGCTCGACGACTCGTTCAGTTATCAATCGCCGAGCGGCTTCTTTCGCTCCGAACTCAGCGGGTTGGTGGACATCGAGGGCTACTTCATTGACCAGCGGCCGCCGGGCTTGCTCTTCGGCAACGCGGATATGTTCAACCCGCGCCTCTCGCTGCTCCTCGACACGCATCTCGGCACGCAGTTTTACAGCCTCGTGCAGTTCCGTGCGGACCGCGGCTTCGACCCGCGCGCCGCGCCCGATGGCGCCGCGCGTTTCGACGAATACCTGCTGCGCTGGACGCCGATGGCGGACGGGCGTTTTAACGTGCAGGCGGGGAAATTTGCCACTGTCTTCGGCAAGTGGGTGCAGCGGCACGATTCCTGGCAGAACGCGTTCATCACCGCGCCGTTGGCCTACGAGAATGTGACCGGCATCACCGACCAAGCCGCGCCCGGCACGCGCGCGGGCTTTCTGGCGCGGCGCAATTTGCCCGACCAAAAGGCGACCTGGCTCCCGGTAATTTGGGGGCCGGCTTACACGAGCGGCGCGAGCGCGTTCGGGCAGTTGGGCGAGTTCGACTACGCCTTCGAGTTCAAGAACGCTTCCATCTCTTCGCGTCCGACCGCGTGGGACGCGCAGGACTTGGGCTGGAAAAACCCGACCGTCTCCGCGCGCCTCGCGCACACGCCCAACGCCGCGTGGAACTACGGCGTTTCCGTCAGCCACGGCGCGTATCTGCTCCCGGCGGCGGACGCTTCATTGGTGGCGACGGGCCGGGGGCGCAGCAGCTACCGGCAGACGACGTTGGGCACGGACCTCTCGTGGTCGCACCACGGTTGGCAAGTTTGGGGCGAGGCGATGGTCGCTCGCTTCCAAGTGCCGAACGTCGGCAACGCGGACACGTTCACCTACTTCATCGAGACCAAATACAAGTTCACCCCGAACCTCTTCGCCGCCGTCCGCTGGAATCAGCAACTCTTCGACACCGTGCCGGATGGCGCGGGCGGCACGGAGCACTGGGACCGCAATATCTTCCGCGTGGACACGGCGCTGGGCTACCGCTTCACGCGCCACCTGCAAGGCAAGCTGCAATACAGCTATGCCCATGAGAATGGGCCAGTGCAGCAGGGAGAGCAGCTTTTGGCAGCGCAACTGACGGTGAAGTTCTGAACGGGGGCGTTGTGATCACTCCTCCCACTCGCTAGTCTTCGCCGATGTTCGACCTCGCTTTGCGCAGTGCGCTGACACTCATGGAACCTGTGGGTTTCATCTGGGCGTGCCTGCTCGTTCTGACCGCGCTGCTCCTCCGAAAGAAGCAGCCGCGCCTCGCCGTCCTGCCCGCCGGGCTGGCGGTGTTCATTTGGATCATCGGCGCGACGTCTGTGCCCGGCAGCCTACTCGGCTCACTCGAACGACCCTGGGTGGGCGTGAAGCGCGCGGACTTGCCCGAGGCCGATGTCATCGTGCTGCTCGGCGGCTACTCCACTCCGTCGCGCGAAGAGGTCGGTGGGCTGCACTTCAACGGGAGCGTTGACCGCGCGGTGGTGGCGCTGGAACTCGTGCGCCTCGGCAAGTCGAAGACCCTCGTCGTCAGCGGCAGCGCGATGACGATCAACGGTGAGGCGTTCGTCGAGGCGGACTTGTTCCGGGAAATCCTCGTCGCGCGGCAGCTCGGCGGGCCGGAAGTCATCAGCCTTGGCGGTTGCAAGAACACCCGGCACGAAGCCGAAAAAATCTCCAGGCTCGCCCAGGAGCGCGGGTGGAAACGCGTCCTGCTCGTGACCTCCGCCACCCACATGAGGCGGGCCGCGGCGGTCTTCCGCACGACGACGGGACTGGAGATCGTGCCAGCGCCGAGTGCCTTTCTCACGAGCGTGAGCATTGTCACCACCGATTCTCTGGACCTCATTCCCCGCGCGGGCGGATTCGGCAAGATCGAGAACTACATGCACGAGCAAATCGGTTGGTTCGTTTATCGGCTGCGCGGGTGGGTTTCGGATGAGGCGGCTCAAAAATGACCAATGCCTCCAATGACAAATGACCAGCGAGAGCTTGCGGCTCGATGGGCGAGGAGAAGTGTTTGGCAGCCCGTAGTCTCGCAGATGTTGTTCGACTGAAGACTTTGCCCCATTGGGCATTCGTGATTGGTCATTCATTGGGAATTGGGAATTGGGAATTGAGCCTTCCCCGTCGCTCCCCCATCTTCCGCGCATGGAATTGTCCGCCGCTGAAATCCAAAGCGCCGTCCGCGCCGCGCTCGCCGAGGACATCGGGCCGGGCGACGTGACCACGCTCGCCACCGTCCCGGAGTCCGTGACGACGCGTGCCGAGATGGTCGCACGTGAGCCGCTCGTGCTCGCCGGGTTGGGCTTCGCTGAGGCGGCGTTCCGCGAGCTGGACCGCGAACTCGTGATCACCCCACACGCGGCGGACGGCAGCCAGTGTGCGAAAGGCCAAGTCCTCCTGCACGTCACCGGCTCGGCCCGCGCCATACTCACGGCGGAGCGCGTGGCGTTGAACTTCGTCCAGCGGCTCTCCGGCGTCGCCACACTCACCGCGCAGTTCGCCGCGCAGGTGCAAGGGACGCAGGCCAAGATTCTCGACACCCGCAAGACCACGCCCGGCTGGCGGCGCTTGGAGAAATACGCTGTGGCGTGCGGCGGCGGCACCAACCACCGCGTCGGCCTCTTCGACCTCGTTCTCATCAAGGACAACCACCTCGCCGCGCTGCGCCACGAGCAGCCCAACGCCATCGTCGCCGCCGTGCAACGCGCCCGCTCGGCGTATCCCGAGCTCAAGGTCGAGGTCGAGGCCGACACGCTGGAGCAGGTGCGGCAGGCTGTCGAAGCACGCGCCGACATCATCCTGCTCGACAACATGAGCCTGACCGACCTGCGCGCTGCCGTGGCCTTGGTCGGCGACAGTGCGCAGACCGAGGCCAGCGGCGGCGTGAGCTTGCAGACCGTGCGTGCCATCGCCGAGACCGGCGTGGACTTCATCTCCGTCGGAGCCATCACGCACTCCGCCCGCGCCGTGGACATCGCGCTGGATTTCGCAAGTTGATGCCCAATCGCATTCTCATGAACGCTGACGCCCAAATCCTCACCGCGATGCGTCAGGCCGGAGCCGGCTCGGTTTCCGGCGCGGACCTCGCGCAGCAGCTCGGCATGAGCCGCGCGGCCGTGTGGGCGCGAATCGAGGATCTGCGCAAACTCGGTTACGAAATCACCGCCAACCCGCATCAAGGCTACCGGCTCCTGAGCACGCCCGACGCGCTCCACGCCGATGACTTGCTCGCGCGCCTGCCGGACAACCAAATCGTGGGCCGCGACATCCGCGTCTTCGAGGAGACGAACTCCACCAACGACGTGGCCGAGAAACTCGCGCGCGACGGGGTGAAGGAAGGCGTTGTCGTCTTTGCCGAAGCGCAAAAGAAGGGCAGGGGACGGCTCGGGCGGCATTGGCTTTCACCCGCGAGGAAAGGCCTGTGGTTCTCCGTGCTGCTGCGCCCCGACCTGCGCCCGCAGTCGGCGACGCAGCTCACCGTGGTTGCCGCGACCGCGCTGGCCCGCGCCATCCGCCGGCAGACGAACCTCACGCCGGAAATCAAGTGGCCGAACGACATTCTCCTGCGCGGCAAGAAGGTTGCCGGCATCCTCACGGAACTCAGCGCCGAGCTGGACCACATCAAGTATGTCATCATCGGCATCGGCGTGGACGTGAACCTGACGAGCCTCGACCTGCCGCTCGACTTGCGCAAAATTGCCACCTCCCTCCGCATCGAAAGCGGGGCACTTGTGTCGCGACCCGACCTCGCCGCCGCCATCCTGCGCGAACTGGACGCCGACTACGCGCGCCTGCGCGCCGGGCAGTTCGAGGCGCTGGCCGACGAGTGGGAGTCGCAATGCACCACCATCGGTCGCAGCGTGACTATCCGCATCGGAGACCGCGTGCAACGCGGCGTGGCCGAGTCGCTCGACGCCGAGGGCGCGCTGCTCTTGCGCACGCAGCACGGGCGTTTGGAGCGCATTCTTGGCGGTGATGTGACGGTGGAGAAATCATGAGCCGCGCCATCTTCTTATGATTCTCCTCCTCGACATCGGCAACACGCACACGCACCTCGGCCTTGCGGACGAACACGGCGTGCAAAAGCAGGCGAACATCAAAACTGCGCTGTGGGCGACGGACACCGCCTCCGCTCCGCTCCGCCGCTTCGTCGGCCAGGCGACGATTGAAGGCGTGGCCTTGTGCAGCGTGGTCCCTGCTGTGACTGGCAAGGCCATCGCGTTCGCGAAACAGGAGTTTGCCATCGCCGCACTGGAGCTGACCCCGCGCACCCTCACCGGCGTGGGCATCAATTATCCCCAGCCGAAGCGCATCGGCCCCGACCGCTTGGCCAACGCCGTCGCGCTGCGACACCACTTCGGCGCGCCCTCGGTGGCCGTGGCGTTCGGCACCGCGCTCGCGTTCGATGTGGTGGATAAGCACGGTGATTACGTCGGCGGCATCATCGCGCCCGGGCTGGCGGCGATGACGGATTATCTGCACGACAAGACCGCGCTGCTGCCGCGCATCACCATTCGCGAGACGAGTTCCGTCATCGGCAAGAGCACGCGCGAGGCGATGCTCATCGGCGCGGTGCATGGCTACCGCGGGCTGGTGCGCGAGTTGATAATGGAGCTCAAGCGCGAGTTGAAGTGCCGCCACCTGCCCGTGGTCGCGACCGGCGGCTACGCGGAGTTGATGGCCTCCAAGCTGCCGGAGATCACCGCCGTGGAGCCGAACCTCACTCTGGAAGGGCTGCGTCTGGTCTGGCTGTCGAACAATCTTGCCACGATCCCCGCCAGCCGGAGAATCCACACCTCATGAACCGCATCACCGCCCGCTTCGCCCGGCTCAAGCAGGACGCCCAGAAGGCCCTCGTCGTTTACATCGGCGCGGGTGACCCCCATCTCGAGGCCACGCGCCAGCTCGCGCTCGCCTTCGACCGCGCGGGTGTGGACATCCTCGAGCTTGGTGTCCCCTTCAGCGACCCGCTGGCGGACGGCCTCGTGAACCAACTCGCCGCCCAGCGCGGCCTGGAGAGCGGCACCACGCCGCCGAAGCTGCTGGCGACCATCGCTGAAGTCCGGCGCGAGTCGGAAATCCCGATTGTCCTCTACGTTTACTTCAACCTCCTGCACCGCTGCGGCGTGGCGAAGTTCATCGCCGACGCCGCCAACGCGGGCGTGGACGGACTGCTCGTGCTCGACCTGCCGCCCGAGGAAGCCAACGCCTACGAAGAGTTGATGCGCAACGCCGACCTCTGCGCCATCTGGCTCGTCGCACCCACCACGCCGGACGAACGCATCGCCACCATCGTCCAGCGCGGCACCGGCTTCATCTACTACATCTCGCGCGAGGGCGTGACGGGGATGCAGACGAGCGTGGCGGGCAACTTGGCCGAACGCGTCGCGCTCATCCGCCAGCACACGGCGCTGCCCATCGCCGTCGGCTTCGGCATCTCGAATCCCGAGCAAGCTCGGCAAGTCGCTTCGGCAGCGGACGGCGCAGTCGTCGGCAGCGCGGTGGTGAACCAGATTGCCAAGCTCGGCAAATCGCCGGACCTCGTGCCGAAGCTGGAGGCATTTGTGAAGTCGTTGGGGGACGGGGTGAAGGGGCGGTGACAAAAGCGGCGCTGAAGACGCCGCAGTCCAGATGCTGGGGCGACTTCAAGCGGCCATGAACCGCGCGGAGCGTTTGGACTGCGGCGGTTTTAGCGCCGCTTTTCCCGGCACCTGATATCACCCGTTCATTCGCCGGCCCGCTTACTTTTCCGCGTGCCATCACTGCCGTCCGTTCCTATCTTCCCACTCACTTTTATGGCGACACTCAAACCATTCTCTGCCCTCCGACCGCAGCCCGAACTTGCCGCGCGCATCTGCGAGCTGCCTTACGATGTGATGTCCTCCGAGGAGGCGCGCGTCATGGCCGAGGGCAACGCGCTCTCCTTTCTCCACGTCTCGAAACCGGAGATTGATTTGCCGCCGGGCACCGACCTCTACTCGCCCGCCGTGTATGCGAAGGGGAAGGAGAACTTCGCCAAGCTCATCGCCGACGGCTCGCTCTTTCAAGACCACCAGCCGTGCTTCTACCTCTACCGGCAAGTCATGGGCGGCCATGCGCAGGTTGGTCTCGTCGCCGCCGCGAGCTGTCAGGAATACCTCGACGGCATCATCAAGAAACACGAGTTCACGCGGCCCGACAAAGAGGACGACCGCGTCCGCCACATTGAGGCGCTCAACTCCCAGACCGGGCCCGTCTTCCTCACCTACAAGGCCGTCGCGGCGATGGATGAGTTCGTCGCCACGAAGACAGCCACGACGCCCGACGTGGACTTCACGGGCAAGGACGGCGTGCGCCACACTTCGTGGAGCGTGCGGGACGCGACGGAGCTTGCCTTCATCGCCGATACCTTCGCCAAGATTCCCTACCTCTACATCGCGGACGGACATCATCGCAGCGCGGCGGCGGGCCGCGTCTTCACGGCGCGGGCGGGGCAGGGGAACAGCGGCGGTTTCCTCACCGTCACCTTCCCGCACAACCAGATGCAAATCCTGCCCTACAACCGGGTGCTGAAAGATTTGAACGGCCTCACGCCCGAAGCCCTGCTCGCGAAGCTCGCCGCCGTCTTCACCCTCACGCCCGACGGCGCGCCGAAGCCCACGCGCAAGCACGAGTTGGGTTTCTACTTCGGTGGTCTGTGGCGCACGCTGCACGTCCGCCCGGAGTTCACCGCGACGAGCGACCCCATTGAGCGTCTGGACGTGACGCTGCTCCAGAAGTTGGTCCTCGCCCCCATGTTCGGCATCACCGACCCGCGCACGAGCAAGCGCATCAACTTCGTTGGCGGCATTCGCGGCACAGCGGAGCTGGAGAAGTTGGTGAACAGCGGCGACTACGCCTGCGCCTTCTCGATGTTCCCGACGAGCATCGTGGATCTGATGGAAATCGCCGACGCGGGCGGCATTATGCCGCCGAAGAGCACGTGGTTTGAGCCGAAGCTCCGCGACGCGATGTTCTGCCACCAGATTTGAGTAGTCGAATCGGACAGTTCAACTCGGTCAGTTCAAAACCCAGCCGCACGCGAGGGAAAGAGAGAGAGCCTCTGATCCCGAAGAAGTTTTTAGCCGCGGATGGAACACAGATGAAACGCGGATGGGGGCGAGATGAAGGCATGCTGCGAGGAAGCTGAGCGCAGCCACCGTGGGGTTGTGACCAGCACGGAAGAACAGCAGCAAGATTTTCAACCGCTCTTCCGTGGTTCCATCCGTGGGGCAACTGCAGGGTTCCGGCTGAGAGCTCGGCGCGGTGTTGCTTGTGGCTCGGCGCTGACTTTGTTTCAGCGGTTGGTTGTCGTTCTGCCGCAGTGCGCCTTTGGGTGGACTGTCGTTTTCTGACCGACATTTCCACTTCTTTTTCCCCTCGTGAGGCGGCAGGTTGTCGCCATGCAATTTGAAGCTGGAACTTGGCTGAACGGACTCTCTCCGATGCTCGCTGCCGTTGCCGAGACGGTCACGAAGGCCGCGAGCAAGGCAGGGGAGTCCGCTGTCCCCGGCCCGTCACTCGGCCTCTTCGATGTTCTGCTCATCATCGTCCTCGGCGCGGGAGCTTGGCGCGGCAAGGTGCGTGGCATCTCGGAGGAGTTGATCGAGTTCCTGCAATGGCTTGGCATCATCCTCGCGGCGGGCTTCCTTCACATCATGGTGGGGGATCTGCTGGTTCTGGGCAAATTGCCCCGCCTGTGGGCCAACATGGGTGGTTACATACTGGTGATGATTGCTGTCTCCATCCTTTTCAGCTTCATCAAGAAGAGCGTGGGCAACAAGCTGGTGGACAGTGATTTCTTTGGCGGCTGGGAATACCGACTGGGTTCGCTGGCCGGGGCGCTGCGCTATTTTTTCATGTGGATGGCCGTGCTGGCCTTGCTCTCGGCGCGCTACTTCGACGCCGCCACCGTTGAGGCCGAGCGCAAGTATCAGGAAAAGGAGGTCGGCGTCGTTTTGGTCCCGTCCTGGGGGATGCTCAACCGCATGGCTTTTTACGACAGCTTCTCCGGCCCCTACATCCGCAAGTATCTCGCCCATCAGTTGATGACCCCCGTGGGCTACGTCAAGGCCGTACCGAACGAGAATACCATCGGCAAGCAGCAGCAGCGCGTCCTAGACGAGGTGTCCTCCGGCCCCAAGCCCGTAGCCCTGCCGCCGGAGAAGAAGTAACGGCCAGCGGCGGAAACGGCCCAACGCCTAAGGTTCAATCCATGAGCAAGTCCCAATGACCTCGCAGCTACTGTGGCATTGGGCATTGAGTGGACATTGGGCATCGGACATTGGAAAATTCCGCCGATGGCTGGCCTGATCTCACCGCAGAAGCTCGAGGAAATTCGCGCCGCCAGCGACATCGTGGATGTCATCGGCGGCTACCTCGGCCCGCTCAAGCGCGCTGGCGCGAACTTTGTCACCCTGTGCCCTTTTCACAGCGAGAAGTCGCCGAGCTTCAACGTCAATCCGGGGCGCCAAATCTTCCATTGCTTCGGCTGCAACAAAGGCGGCGACGTGTTCACCTTCGTCAAGGAACACGAGAACCTTCCTTTTATCGAAGCTGTCCGTCGCCTCGCCGAGCGAGCGCGCATCGTCCTCGAATTTGAGGACAACCCTCACGCCCGGCAGCAGCGCGGCGAGAAGGAAGCCCTCCTCCATCTCCACGAAGAAATTTGCAAGCGCTGGCAGACCGCGCTGGCCAACGACGCCGCTGGCCAGATCGCTCGCGATTACCTCGCCAAGCGCGGCGTCTCGGCCGAGGGCGTAAAACTCTTCCGCCTCGGTTACGCGCCCGACTTGTGGGACGACACGGTGAACTGGGCGAAGTCCAAAAACTTCGACCTCGCGCTCGTCGAGCGCGGCGGCCTCGTCATCCGCAAGGAAGGGGTAGACCATTTCTACGACCGCTTCCGTGGACGGCTCATGTTCCCCATTTGTGACGAGCAGGGCCGCGTCGTGGCCTTCAGCGGACGCATCCTCGCGGGCGACGAAAAGTCGGCGAAGTATGTCAACTCACCGGAGACACCCATCTTCACGAAAGGCCGCGTCATCTTCGGTTTGGACAAGTCAAAGCGTGCCGTCGCTGACAAAGACTGCGCCATCATCTGTGAAGGTCAGCTCGACCTCATCGCCTGCTTCATGGCCGACGTGAAGAACGTCGTCGCGCCGCAGGGCACGGCCCTCACCGCCGACCACTGCCGCATCCTTAAGCGCTACGCCGACGAGGTCGTCCTCTGCTTCGACTCCGACAACGCCGGCCAGAACGCCGCCGTGCGTTCGCTGGACATATTGCTTGCCAGCGGGCTCGCCATCCGCGTCGCCACCGTGCCCGCGCCGCACGACCCGGACAGCTTCATCAAGGCCCACGGCGGCCCCGCCTTCGACCAGCTTATCGCGCACGCCGAAGGCTTTTTCGACTACTACCTGAATCGCCTCTGCGTCACCCACGACCTCGCGACCGACAAGGGCCGCACCGCCGTTCTCAAGGCCATGGGTGAGGCGACGCAGAAGACTAACGACGCTGTGACGGTGGATAAATACGCGCAAAAGACGGCCGCCCGCCTCGGCGTCGCGCCCGAGTCCATGCGTGCGGAGTTTAAGAAAATCGCCGCTGCAAAACCGAAGTTCGTCTTGCGTCCGGATGCGCCATCGGTCCCCCGTTCCGGAGGCTCGCCGTCGCCGTTTGGGGCACCCAAAGCCGCGCGCCCCGAGCCCTCCACCAGCGTTGGTCACGCGGATGGCGACTCGCCGCCGGACGATTACTACGACTCCCAACCCTCACCGAATTTGTCGCCGGAGGAAGCACCGGAGCCGGAACCGGAAGCCCCGCCTTCGAAGCAAGAATTTTGGCTGCTTCATGCGCTCTTCCATAGCGACGACCAAATGGAATGGCTCGCCAACACTCTCCGACTCGAGTGGCTCACCCACCTTGGCGTGCGGCAAATCGTCGCGCTCCGCCTCGCCGCCTACGCAAGCGGTGAATGGACCGGACCCGCGCAGTTGCTGGGGGAGTTGCCCGACGACGCGGCGCGCTCACTCTGCACGCAGGCAATGACCGAGAGCGATCGGATGCTGGCCACACCGCCAGCGCGCGAGGGCGCCGACGCCGCCCGGGCCGCGCGCATCCAAGGTGAGCGCGAGCGCGCCCGGGTCGCGATGCTGCGCGATGTGCTCAAGCGGTTGCGAAATGATTTTCTGGACCAACGGTTGCGCGAAATTGATCGCGACATGCACCTGCCCGAATTGGCCAAACCCTCGCTCGACGCGCTCCTGCAAGAGCGCCTCGAACTGAACCAGCAGAAGAAGCTGCCGCTCGTGTGAGGAGCGCGCGGACGCCCACGTCCGCAGCGAGCTGTTGGCCCATCTCCCCCGTTGACACCATTGCGCTCCTTGTTAGGGTCGCGCCTCATTTTTCGCGGACTCTCCCGAAAACAACAGACTGACACGACACATCCTGATTATGGCTAAAGCACTGAAATACGTTTACACGTGGGGCAACAAGAAGGCGGACGGCGACGGCTCCATGAAGGCCCTCCTCGGCGGCAAGGGCGCGAACCTCGCTGAGATGACCCGCATCGGCCTCCCCGTGCCTCCCGGCTTCACCATCTCCACCGACGTCTGCACGTATTTCTACGCCAACAAGCGTTCCTACCCGAAGGAGCTCCAGTCCCAGATGGAAGCGGGCGTCGTCAACATGGAAAAGATCATGGGCACGAAGTTCGGCGCGACCGCCGGCATGCCCTTGCTCGTCGCCGTGCGCTCCGGTGCGCGCGACTCGATGCCGGGCATGATGGACACCATTCTCAACCTCGGCTTGAACGACCAGTCCGTGGTCGCGCTCGTCAAGGCGACCGGCAATGAGCGTTTCGCCTGGGATTGCTACCGCCGCTTCATCCAGATGTATGGCGACGTGGTGATGGGCGTGCAGAAGCGCGAGGGCGAGGATCACGATCCGTTCGAGCACACCATCCACACCTTCAAGCACGAGACCTATCATCGGGACATCATTGATTCCGAGCTGACCGCTGCCGACCAACAGGAGCTCGTGAAGCGTTTCAAGGCGCTCGTGAAGGCGCGCACGAATAAGGCGTTCCCGAACAATCCTTGGGACCAACTCCGTGGTGCCGCCGGCGCCGTCTTCGGCTCCTGGATGAATGACCGCGCCAAGGTCTATCGCGCCAAATACAACATCCCCTCCGAGTGGGGAACCGCCGTCAACGTGCAGGCGATGGTGTTCGGTAACACCGGCGAAACCTCCGGTTCCGGTGTCGCCTTCACGCGCAACCCGGCCAACGGCGTCAACGAGTTCTACGGTGAGTTCCTCATCAACGCGCAGGGCGAAGACGTCGTCGCCGGCGTCCGCACGCCCGAGCCCGTGCTTAAGCTCAAGGACGTAATGCCCAAGTCCTACGCGGAGCTGCTGAAGGTCCGCGCGACGCTCGAGAAGCACTTCAAGGACGTGCAGGACATCGAGTTCACCGTGCAGGAAGGCCAGCTCTTCATGCTCCAGACGCGCAACGGCAAGCGCACCGCCGCCGCCGCGCTCAAGTTCTCCATGGACATGGTCAAGGAGAAGCTCATCACGCCCGAGACCGCCGTCCTCCGCAACCCGGCTGACCAGCTCGAACAGCTCCTCGCGCCCATCTTCGACCTCGCTGCGGTGAAAAAGTCCACGGTCATCGCCACCGGCCTCCCCGCCGGCCCCGGCGCTGCCACCGGTAAGGTTTACTTCAACGCTGACCGCGCTGTTACCGCGGCGGCTCGCGGCGAAAAGGTGCTCCTCGTCCGCGTCGAGACCTCCCCCGAAGACTTGCGCGGCATGATCGCCGCCGAAGGCATTCTCACCGCGCGCGGCGGCGTCAGCTCGCACGCGGCGCTCGTCGCCCGTCAGATGGGCAAGGTCTGCGTTTGCGGCGCTGCGGCGCTGGTCGTGGACTACGACAAGAAGACCGTCACCATCGCGGGCCAGACGTTCAAGGAAGGCGACTTCCTCTCGATTGATGGCACCGCCGGCACCGTTTACGCGGGCGAGATCAAGACGGCTCCCTCCGAGATCATCGCGGGCCTCATCAACAACGATAAGGCCGCCCAAGCCACCGAGAAGTTCAAGAGCTTCAACCAGCTCATGAAGTGGTGCGCGCAGTTCAGCCGCCTCGAGGTCCGCACCAACGCCGACAACCCCGAGCAGACCCGCAACGCCGTCGCGTTCGGCGCGACTGGCATCGGCCTGTGCCGCACCGAGCACATGTTCTTCGAAGGCAACCGCATTGACGCGATGCGCGAGATGATTCTCGCCGACAGCCTCGCCGACCGTGAAGTCGCGCTGGCCAAGCTCCTCCCGTATCAACGCGAGGACTTCCTCGGCATCTTCAAGGCGCTCGATGGCTACCCCGCCACCATCCGTTTCCTCGACCCGCCGCTCCACGAGTTCCTCCCCCACGACCAGGCCGCGCAGGCCGACCTCGCCGAGAAGCTCGGTGTGAAAGCCGAGCGCATCAGCGCCCGCGTCCATGAGTTGCACGAGTTCAACCCCATGCTCGGCTTCCGCGGCTGCCGCCTCGGCATCAAGTATCCCGAGATCACCCGCATGCAGGCTCGCGCCGTCTTCGAGGCCGCCGCGCTCTGCGTGAAGGCCAAGATCCCGTGCAAGCCCGAGATCATGATTCCGCTCGTCGGCTTCAAGCGCGAACTCGACCTCCAGACCGCCATCGTCCACGAGACCGCCAAGCAGGTGCAGGCCGAGAAGAAGGTCAAGATCCGCTACAGCGTCGGCACGATGATCGAAGTCCCCCGCGGCGCGCTCACGGCCAACGAAATCGCCGAGACCGCCGAGTTCTTCAGCTTCGGCACCAACGACCTTACTCAAACCTGCATGGGCATGAGCCGCGACGACTCCGGCTCCTTCCTCGGACCGTATCAAGAGGCCGAGATCATGAAGAAGAACCCGTTCGCCTCCATTGACCAGACCGGCGTCGGTCAGCTCATGGAGATCGCGATCGCGAAGGGCAACCAGACCCGCCCCGGCATCAAGCTGGGCATCTGCGGCGAACACGGCGGCGACCCCGACTCCGTGAAGTTCTGCCATCGTATCGGCCTCACCTACGTGAGCTGCTCGCCCTTCCGCGTCCCCGTCGCCCGCCTCGCCGCCGCGCAGGCTGCGATCGAGGAGAAGCGCAAGGCCACCAAGCCCGCGAAGAAGAAGTAACCTGTAGCGGCGGTCTGTGACCGCCGCCTCTTTTTTCGCTCTCAGAGCGACGTCATCAATCAGCCGCCTCGGGAAACCGGGGCGGCTTTTTTCGTGCGCACCACTTCACATTCCGATAAGCCAGACGTCGTGATGTCCCTTCTCCAACCGGTGGTCGTGGTCGGCGTGCGTTAGTATGCCCGCCCTCGCCGATCTCGATCCCGCCACGCTCGCGCAACAGTTCGCGGAGTGGGGCTACAAGCCCAGCCACGCGCCGCGCGTGCTCCGCGCCTTCTACAAGGGCCGCGAGATCATCAGCTCTTCGGCGCATGGGCTGCCGCAGGGCTTGGTGGAGCGGTTGCGCACGAGCTTTCCAACCAGTGCGGCGAAGCTCGCGGCGCGGCAGGTCGCGGCGGATGGGACAACCAAGCTGCTGCTGCGTCTCGGCGACGCGCGCACGGTGGAGTCGGTGCTGATGCCGGATTTCCGCGCGGACCGGGCGGCGGGCTGCCTCTCCTCGCAGGTCGGCTGCGCGATGGGGTGTGACTTCTGCGCCACTACGAAGACCGGCTTCGAGCGCAACCTCACCGCCGGAGAGATCATCGAGCAGTTCCTCGCGCTGCGACGGGAGGCCAACGCCGTCGGACGCAAGCTGCAGACCCTCGTCTTCATGGGCATGGGCGAGCCGATGCTCAACCTCGACGCCGTCCTCACGGCCGTGCGCCGACTCGCGGACAACGCGCTCGGTGCGCTCGGCTGGCGGCAGATCACGGTCTCCACCGTCGGCATTGTGCCGGGCATCGACGCGCTCACGGCCACGGGGCTGAACATCCACCTCGCCGTCTCGCTGCACGCGCCTGACGACGCCACGCGCGCCCGGCTGCTGCCGATGGGCAAGCGCTTTTCCATCGCGGAAATCCTCGCGGCGGCGGACCGTTTCCAGGCAAGTCGCGGCCGGCCCGTGACGATTCAGTATTGCCTGCTCGCGGGCGTGAACGACTCGCTGGAGCAAGCGCACGTGCTCGCCGAATTGCTCGGTGCGCGCCGGATGCACATCAACCTGCTGCGCTACAATCCCACCGGCCTGAGCCTTCGCGGCGTCGCCTACGAACCGTCTTCCGATGAGACGTCCGAAGCTTTCGCAGAAGTGCTGCGCACGCGGAAGCTCGTCGCGCACTTCCGCCGCTCGCGCGGCAAGGACATCGATGCGGCGTGTGGCCAGTTGCGTCGCCGGGAGAATAATGCCATTCCAGAATGAGATTCGATGGAATGGCCAGGAACCACGCCGCGTGCTGGCTCACTCTCCCTTCCTCGGAGGAGGGGAGAGGTTTGGGGTGAGGGGTGTGCTGGCGTCGGCGTTGGCAACCCCACCCCTCCTCCGAGGAAGGGAGAAGGCGCGCGTCGTGGCTTCCTGTAGCGGCGGTCGGTGACCGCCGGCCCGTTCGTCGCTCACAGAGCGACGCCACAGCCAAATCGCTTCGGATAGGCTGAACGGCTTTTTCATTTCCTTGCCCACAGACACCGGCGCAATCTGCGGGCCGCAGCCGTGAGCAATCCGCCCCCTTCACCACCAGCCACCACGCCCGTGAGCCGCGTCGTGCTCGCCAGCTTCATCGGCACCACCATCGAGTGGTATGACTTCTTCCTCTACGGCACGGCGGCGGCGCTGGTGTTTCCCACGCTCTTCTTTCCCAACGTGGACCCGCTCGCGGGCACGATGGCCGCGTTCGCCACCTACGCGGTGGGCTTCTTCGCGCGGCCGCTGGGCGGCGTCATCTTCGGCCACCTCGGCGACAAGCTCGGGCGCAAGTCCGTGCTCGTCACAACGCTCATGCTTATGGGCGTGGCGACCTTCTGCATCGGCCTGCTGCCGACTTACGAGCAGGCGGGCGTGCTCGCGCCAGTGCTGCTGGTGGCGCTGCGTTTCGTGCAAGGGATCGGCGTCGGTGGCGAGTGGGGCGGCGCGGTGCTGATGGCCGTGGAGCACGGGCATCGCGGACGACGCGGCTTCTACGCGAGCTGGGTGCAGGCCGGCGTGCCGGTCGGGCTGCTGCTGGCCAACGCGGTCTTCTCCGCGTGTTCCTCGATGCCGGAGAAAGACTTTCTCGCGTGGGGTTGGCGTGTGCCGTTCCTGCTGGGAATTCTCCTGCTCGCGGTCGGCATGTTCATCCGGTTGCAGATTCTGGAGAGCCCGCTGTTCGAGGCGGCGAAGGTTGCGGCGACCGAGACCGGGCCGCGCCTGCCGGTGCTGGAGGCCGTCCGGTTGCACCCGCGCAGCGTGCTTGTCGCGATGGGCGCGCGCTTCGCGGAGAACGCTTCGTTCTACGTTTTCACCGTCTTCGTGCTCACCTACGCGACTACGAAGCTCGGCGCGACGAAGAGCGACGTGTTGCACGCGGTGCTCTTCGGCTCGGCCGTGCAGCTCGTGGCGATACCTCTGTTTGGCGCGTGGTCGGACCGCGTGGGGCGGCGGCCCGTGTATCTGGCGGGCGCGGCGGGCATGGCGTTGTTTGCGTTCCCGTTCTTCTGGCTGGTGGACACGCGCACGACAGCGGGCTTGTGGGCGGCCATCGCAATCGGGTTGGTCGTGCATTCCGCGATGTATGGGCCGCAGGCGGCGTTCTTCTCCGAGCTGTTCAGCACGCGCGTGCGGTGCAGCGGGGTCTCGCTCGGCTACCAGCTCGCGTCGCCGTTCGCGGGCGGACTGGCGCCGCTCATCGCCACAGCTTTGCTGAAGTGGGCCGATGGCAACCCGTGGCCCGTGGCGCTCTACCTCGTCGGGATGTCGGCCATCACGCTCGTGTCCGTGTGGTGCGCGCAGGAGACAAATCACGTGGCGTTGGATGACGCGCCCGGCCGCGCCCGGCAGTAAACGCTGGGTTGGAGAGCGGCGCTCCGTTCACTTCGCGAAACACTCCGCTGGCATTTGTTGCGGCGTGCTGACGTGTGGAGCGAATTCCATCAGGCGCAGCACATGGGCGTGGAGGGCCGCGCCCGGCGCGAGTTCGCGCAGGTGCAGGCCATCCGCCTTCAACTCGAACACGGCACGCTCGGTTACGTAGAGCACCTGCTGGCCGCGCGCCACGGCGGATGGGCCGTGGAAGCAGACTTGCGCGACGCTTCGAACAAACTTCGCTTTCGCGCCTTCGCGTGTGAGGCGAAGCTCGCCGTTGCTCGCGTCCACCGCAAGCCCGTCTGCGCGGAACGGGCAGGCGAAGACGAGGCGTTTCGCGCTTTGCGTGATGTTCACGAAGCCGCCCACGCCCGCAAAGCGCCCGCCGCCCAGCGTGCTCACGTTCACGCTGCCCTCGGCATCCACCTCCAGCGCTCCGAGCACGGCAATGTCCAACCCGCCGCCATCGTAGAAATCAAACTGCGACGGCTGGTCCACGACCGCCTCCGGGTGCGTGCTGCAACCGAAACTCAAGCCGCCCGCTGGCACGCCGCCGATGGGGCCGCTCTCCAGTGTGAGCGTGAATTCCGCGAGCCGCCCCGTCTCTGCCGCGACCGCTGCGACGGCCTCGGGCACGCCGATGCCGAGGTTCACAATGTCGCCGGCGCGAATCTCGCGCAGCACGCGGCGAGCGATGATTTTTCGTTCGCTGAACGGCATCGGTTGGAAGGCGGCGTCACGTCCCGAGTTCATGACGTAGGCCTCGTTGAACGGCTCGGCGAAGGTCTGGTCGTGCTGCGTGCCGGCGGACACGACGATGAAATCCACCAGCACTCCCGGCACGCGCACGGCCTTCGGGTCCGTGATGCGCTCGACGACTCGCTCGACCTGCGCGATGACGATGCCGCCGTGGTTGCGCGCGGCCTGCGCGATGGGCAGCACCTCGCCGATGAGTGCCTCGCGTTCGAGCGTGAGGTTGCCGCGCGCGTCGGCGGTCGTGGCGCGGATGAGGCCGACGGTGACGGGGAAGGTGCGATAACGCAGCCAGTCCTCACCGTCGAGTGAGACGCGCTCGACGAGCGGTTCGGTCGTGCGCGCGTTGAGCTGACCGCCGCCGTGGGCTGGGTCAATGAACGTGTTCATCCCGACCTTGGTGAACATTCCGGGACGCTTCGCGGCGATTTCGCGGAGCAGGACGCAGAGAACGCCTTGCGGGAGATTGTAAGCTTCGATTTCGCCCGCGAGCGCCATGCGGCCCAGCTTGGGCGCGAGGTTCCAGTGGCCACCGACGACGCGCTTCAAAAGGCCGACGTGCGCGAGGTGGTTCAGGCCGCGTTCGCCACGGTCGCCCTGGCCGGCGCAGTAGAGCAGCGTGAGGTCGCGCGGCGAACCGCTCTCAAGAAAGCGCCGTTCCAACGCGGACGAAAGTATCTCCGGGTGTCCCGCGCCGACGAAGCCGCCGACCGCGACCGTCGCGCCGGAGGGAATCGCCGCGACGGCCTCAGCGGCGGAGACAATGCGGGCGGCAGCTCTCATGGCCGTGGAGAAGGATTCTTTGGCCACAGATGGAACACAGATGAAACACAGATGGGAAGCGACGGGGATTCTATGAGGAGGGCAGGGGGGCAGGAGAAAGAGAGCGCAGCACCTCCTGCTTTCCTCCCCTCCTTATCTGTGTTCCGTCTGTGTTCCATAGGTGGCTAAAAATCAGCCGCGCCAGCCGCCGTTCACCTCGATGGTCTGGCCGCTGACGTAGCTCGCGAGCGGGGAGCAGAGAAAGAGCGCGACGTTCGCGACTTCCGCCGGTTCGCCGAGGCGGGCAAGCGGGATGTTCTTGAGCATCTCGACCCGCGCGGCCTCGGGAATTGTCGCGGCCATCGCGGTGTCAATCACGCCGGGCGCGATGGTGTTGGCGCGGATGCCGCGTCGCGCGCACTCGCGGGCGAGCACGCGCATCATCGCCTGCACGCCGGCTTTGGCTGCGGCGTAATTGGCCTGACCGAAGAATCCTTGAATGGCCGCGATGCTGCCCATGCTCACGATGGCCCCGCCGTCGCGCATAACTTCTAGGCCGAACTTGCAGCAGTGGAAGACGCCGGTGAGGTTCACGTCCAGCACGGCCTGCCAATCGTCGGGCGAGAGCTTTGCGATGGTGCGGTCGCGGAGGATGCCGGCGTTGTTGATGAGGAAGTCCAGTCCGCCGCGTCGCGCCTTCACCGCCAGCATCATCGCGCGGACGGCGTCGGCGTCCGAGACATCTGCGGCGAGCACGTCGGTGCTGTCGGGGCGCAGTGCATTCAGGTCGGCGGCCAACGCCTCGGCGTCCGCGCGCGTGGGGCCGAGGTCAGGGTGGTTCAGCACGACAACCGCACCGGCGGCGTGGAAGGTGCGCGCCATCTGCGCGCCGATGCCCTGCGACGCGCCGGTGATTAGAGCGACCTTGTCAGCGAGGTTAATGGTGATAGCCATGCGGTGCCGTGATGGAACCGGAGCTGCGGCGGGATTTCAATGCAGGAGGGGAGGAAGTTTTAATAAAGAGAGCCGGAGGGCAGGAGAAAATACGGCGGCGGGACTTTCTCCTACCCTCCGGCTCTCCTTATAAAGATCCTCATTAAATTCCTTGTCTCCGAGCGAGCGCCCAATAGCTTGCGCGCGTGAAAACACTTACTGCCTTGTTGTTCAGTTTATCCGTCACCGTTGCCGCTGCTGCCGAGCGCGAGTCGTTTGACCAGGCCAAGCCCGGCGCGCTGCCGCCCGGTTGGACCAGCACTCTAACCGGCGAAGGCAAACCCGTGTGGGCCGTCGTGGCGGACACCTCCGCACCGAGCCAGCCCAACGCGCTGAAGCAGTCCGGCACGGCGAGTTATCCGCTCTCACTCAAGGAGGGAACGGCTCTGAAAGACGGCTTCGTAGAAGTGAAGTTCAAGCCCGTGAGCGGCGACGAAGATCAGGCTGGAGGAATCGTTTGGCGCGTGAAGGACGCGGGCAATTACTACATCGCCCGCGCGAACGCCATCGAGGGCAACGTCCGCATTTACCATTTCCTCAACGGCAAGCGCACGCAGTTCAAGGGCGCGAACCTCCCGGTCGCCACCGGCCAGTGGCACACGCTGCGCGTCGATTTTGCGGGCAGCCAGTTCAAGGTGGTCTTCAACGGCAAGCCGCTCTTCGAGGCCGAGGACGCCACGCACAAGGACGCCGGCAAGGTCGGCCTCTGGACCAAGGCCGACAGCGTGACGCTCTTCGACGACTTCAGTTACGGGGCAAAGTAGGGGGCCTCGGCACGCGGACAATCACACCATGAAAACCGTCGCCGTCATCGGGGCTTCCACTGACCGCAGCAAGTTCGGCAACAAGGCCGTGCGCGCTTACCAGCAGCAGGGTTTCACCGTGTGGCCGGTGAATCCGAAGGAGGCGACCGTCGAGGGCCTGCCCGCGTTCGCGAGCATCGCCGACGTGCCGGCTCGGCCCGACCTCGTGAGCGTTTATCTCCCGCCGCCGGTGACGCTCAAGCTGCTGCCTGCCATCGCTGCGAAGGGCTGTGACGAGTTGTGGCTCAACCCCGGCACGGAGTCCGACGAGGTGCTGTCGGAAGCGGAGCAACTGGGGCTGAACGTGATCCAAGCGTGCAGCATCGTGAGCGTGGGCGTGTCGCCGGCGACGCTGTAGCGAGTGGCTCTGTTGGCACGCGCTTTCGACGCGTTGTGCGGGCGTCATGTCCGCGCACAGGGTTGAGAAGGCTGGACGGTGGGGTTTGGTTGGGGACTTCTGGATCGCGCCAGCGCACTGGCACAAACGCCCGCACCAATTCTTTCGCCGTTTCCGCCTGCGTTATTGCGTCCTCGCGTCTGTGCGTTAATTCGGACCGCTGCACTCTGTCGGCGCGGTCGAAGGCTACTTCAGCCAGTCCGCCACGCTCTCGTTGGCCCAGATGGCCTCGACGGGTTGGCGCGCGCGGACCACGGCGGATTTCTTGCCGTGGACCAGCACCTCGGTCGGGAGGGAGCGGGAGTTGTAGTTCGAGCCCATCACGGAGCCGTAGGCGCCGGCGCTCAGGAGCGCGAGGCAGTCGCCTTCGCCGACCTTTGGCAGCGGGCGGTCCTTGCAGAAGTAGTCGCCGCTCTCGCAGATGGGACCGACGACGTCGGAACTGACGGTCGCGCCGCCCTTCTTCGTGAGCGGGACAATTTCGTGAAAGCTGTCGTAGAAGGCGGGGCGGATGAGGTCGTTCATCGCGGCGTCCACGATGACGAAGTTCTTCTTCCCGGTCCGCTTCACATACTCGACCCGCGTGACGAGGATGCCCGCGTTGCCAACGATGAAGCGGCCCGGTTCGATGAGGATGCGCAGGTCCAACGGCTTCAGCAGCGGCACGACGGTCGCGGCGTAGGTGGCGGGGGTGAGGATGTCCTTCGCGGCGGCTGACTGCCACCACTTGGCGTCGCTGCTGGCGAGGGCGGGGTTGTAGATGATGCCCAGGCCACCGCCGATGCTGAAGAACTCGAAGTGATATTTCGCGTTCAGCTTGGTGACGAGCGGCAGGAGCTTCTTCACGGCCAGCTCGAACGGTTTCACGCTCGTGAGCTGCGAGCCGATGTGCGTCTGGATGCCGCGTAGGCGGAGGTTCTTGAGCTTGGCGGCGCGGGCATACACGCTCTCGACCTCCTCGAAGGCGATGCCGAATTTGTTCTCGTAAGTGCCGGTGGTGATCTTGGCGTGCGTGCCAGCGTCCACGTTTGGGTTCACGCGCACGGCCACGGGGGCGACCTTCTTGAGGCGCGCGGCAACTTTGTTGATGCGCTGCAACTCCGGCTCGGACTCGCAGTTGAAGCAGTAGATGCCGGCCTTGAGCGCGAACTCGATCTCCGCGTCCGTCTTGCCCACGCCGGCGAAGACGCACTTGGCGGGGTCGCCGCCAGCCGCGATGACGCGGCGCAGTTCGCCTTCGCTCACGGTGTCGAAGCCGCCGCCGACGTTGGCGAGCACGCGCATGACGGCTTGGTTGGAGTTGGCCTTCATCGCGTAGCAGATGAGGTGGTCCAGGGGCGCGAGCGCGGAGTGGAGCTTGCCAAAGTGGTCCTCCAGCGTGGACTGCGAATAGACGTAGAGCGGCGTCCCGTGCTTCTTTACGAGTGACGCGATGGTGACGCTCTCACAACTGAGTTCTTTTCCGACGTAGCGAAATGAATGCATGGGCGCGGGTTATGCCCGGTGGCGGGGAATGGGAAAAGCGGAAAGTGCGCAGATGCACCGAAGGGGTGGGATTATTGCGACCGCCCGAATCCAGTGACTACGCCATCGGCGGTGAGCGCCGGACGCGGAATCGGGGTTAGATTCGGGCCGACGCTTTACGGGCGGGGGCGGCACTGACGGATTTTCGCGTGGAAGAATTGGAGTTGGCCCCCGGCTTCGCTGCTGCGCTGCGGGACGCGGCGGTGATGCGTGTGGGCTTAGGGGCGATGGGCTTTAGGGCGCGGGCGGTGTGTGGCGCATAATGTTCCAAGCTTGAACGGGACTGTGTCGCGGTGGAGCGGTGCGCGGGCGAAAAGTGTTCGTGCGATCAAAAATTTCGTGCAAAAACTTCGTTGCAATTCCATTAGCTGCCCGGCAGCGTCACGCCCCTGTGGTTCGGGACGTAGCGTAGCTTGGTAGCGCGCTTGGTTCGGGTCCAAGAGGTCGTGAGTTCAAATCTCACCGTCCCGACCATCTCTTGGCAGTGTTGGTAGTGCAGTCGGCTCCCTCCAATTCCAGTCCCGCTTCTCCGGTCCGGCCGGTTTCCGACGTGAATTCCCCACTGCTGCTCCTCCTGCGGGTGAATCTGCTCCAGTCATGGCGGCGGCTGTGCTCTGTGCGCGAACAGTCCAGCCTGCTCACGGGCATCATCGTGCTGTTTATCGGCGGCTACATCGTGATGGCGTTCGGGTTGTTCTATCGCGGACTGAAGTTCATCGGTGTATTCCCCGGCATCGGGGAACTGCTCATCGAGCGGCTGCTCTTCCTACTCTTCGCCTTCCTCTTCGTGCTGCTGCTTTTTAGTAATCTGGTCATCAGTTACTCGAACTTCTTCCGTAACCGTGAGACTGCGTTTCTGCTGACGATGCCGGTGCCGGCGCAGACGGTGTTCCGGTGGAAGTTCGTCGAGTCCACGGTGCTCGCGTCGTGGGCGTTTCTCTTTCTCATCGCGCCGTTGCTCGGGGCTTACGGGATGTGGCGCAACGTGCCGTGGCATTTCTACGGACTCACGGTTGTGTTGGTGGGTTTGTTCATCGTGCTGCCGGCGGTGCTCGGAGCGTGGTCGGCGGTGAATCTCGCGCGGTTCTTGGATCGACGGGTGTTTCAAATCGTGGCGCTCATCACCGCGGGCGGGCTGATCTTCGCGGTGAAGTATTACCTGCGCCCGGAGCTGGTGGACGAAGAGTCGCTGGAGACGCGGGTGTTGGCCGTGCTGGACCGCCTGCTGGCCAAGACGCGCTTCTCGCAATTTCCCTTCCTCCCGAGCTATTGGCTCTCCGCCAGCGTGCAGCAATGGGCCGAGGGCGCGCGCGCGGCGGCGGGCTTCTACGTGCTGGTGCTGTTGAGCCATGTGCTCTTCTTCGGCGCGCTGGCGGCCACGCGCATGGGCAATCTTTTCTATGACGCCACGTCCGTGGTTCACTGCCGCGCCAGCGCGTTCGGCCAATGGGAATGGTTCCGTCACTGGCAGGACCGGCGTCGGAAGTTCCACTACCGCGCAGGCTTCATGGAAATCCTCTTCCGCCTGCTGCCCCTGCGCGCGGACGTGCGGGCGCTGATGGTCAAGGATGTGCGGATGTTTTGGCGCGACACGACGCAATGGGGCCAGTCGCTCGTGCTCTTCGGCCTGCTGGGGGTTTATATCCTGAACCTCCGCCACTTCACCTCGCAGATCAGCAGCCCATTCTGGCTGCACCTGATTTCCTACCTGAACCTTGCTGCGTGTTCGCTCAACCTCGCCACGCTCACCACGCGTTTTGTCTTTCCGCAGTTCTCGCTCGAGGGCAAGCGGCTCTGGATCGTGGGCCGCGCGCCGCTGGGCCTGCCGCGCGTGGTGCAGGCGAAATTCCTCCTCGTTACGGGCGTGTCGCTCGTCGTCACGCTCGGGATGATCGCGCTGTCCTGCCATATGCTGCAAATGCCGCTGGAGCGCACCGCCTACTTCGCCGGGGCTGTTACGGTGATGACGCTCACGCTCAACGCGCTGGCGCTGGGCATCGGCGTGCTTTATCCGAACCTCCGCGAGGACAATCCCAGCAAGATCGTCAGCGGCTTCGGCGGCACCTTCGCGCTGGTGATGAGCTTCCTTTACATCGTCGCCAGTGTGCTGCTCCTCGCGTGGGGTTCGCCTTGGCGCTGGAATAATGAGCTGCGCGACCCGCCTGTGTTGTCGTGCTTCGCCGGGTTCGTTGCACTTTCCATCGCGCTGGGCTATGTGCCGCTTAAGCTCGCGCTACGCCGGCTGCGGAACTACGAACACTGAGCCGGAATGATGCAGTTGACGGAGCGCCGGTTTCCAAGCCGGCTTTGGTGGTGAGGAGTTGGGAGCGCGGTGGCGAGCCGGACGTTACCTCGCACCCTTCGGTGGTTCGCCACGCAACTGGCAAAACACATTCCAGCCCTTTCCAAATGCGGTAAGCCGGCTTGGAAGCCGGCGCTCCAACGGCATCGTTCTGCTCAGTTTTTCGCCTCGCCAGGAGCGGGGGCACACCGAAACCCATCAATCGGAAACGTGTTTCGTGTTTTGAAAAGCCATCATCGCCCCGTCGCAGCCAGAGGTGGTTTTAGATTTTA
This sequence comes from Klebsiella pneumoniae, assembly GCA_943330855.2. Lineage (GTDB taxonomy): Bacteria > Verrucomicrobiota > Verrucomicrobiia > Limisphaerales > SXTU01 > SXTU01. Next base: position 12,696 of record CALQJI020000035.1, on the reverse strand, counting down.
CCCTGCACCATCGCCGCCTGCACCTCGCGGTAGTTGTGGAGGAAGAGATCATTATCCGAGGCGGCTTTTGTGATGATGCCGCCGAGGCTGCTGAGATCGACCGTGTTGACGACGGCGTGAACGCTTTGCTGGAAAGCGTGCATCGGGTTCAGCGTCTGGAACCGGTCGCTGACGAGAATCACGACGACATGGCGGCGCCTGGCCATGGGCAGCCACTGGAGCGTGCGAAGAGTGGTGTTCTCGTCCGGAGTGCCAGCGGCGAAGAGTTCCTCCACGACGACGAGGTGGTAGTTCAGCGCGGAGAAACGCTTTCCGAAGTCGTCGTGGCTGCTGGCGACGTGGACCTTGTAGCCGCATTCCAGGACGATGGTCTGGACGTTGGCGAGGGCCTCCATGCTGCTGAGGGCGAGCAGCGCGGGTTTGTCCGAGGGGCTGATGAATTCGTAGTCGGCGAAGAGCTGGCTCATGGGAAATACAGGTCGGATGGTTACTTCAGCTTCAACGTCAGCGGCGGCGGCGCGCTCGGTGCCCCGTGGGCGACTTCCTTCTTCATGCCCAAGCTGGTGACGTTCGAGGTCACCTCACCGCGCTTCTTCTTGATGTTGTCGATGCCGCGTGAGGTCGGGCCGCGCTTACCGCAATAAATCAGGGCGTTCTCCTCGGTGATGAGGTTCTGCTCAAAGGCTTCCATACAAGCCTGGTCAAAGCTCTTCCAACCGAAGGTGTAGCTGGCCTCGATGATTTCGTAGAAGGTCTTTCCCTCCGCCTCGCCTTGCAGAATGGATTCCTTGGTGCGGACGTTGTTGCCCATGATTTCCAAAATGGCTTGGCGACCGCCGCCCACTTTGGGCGCGAGGCGTTGGCTGACGACCCAACGGAGCGTGTCCGCGAGGCGCTCGCGGATTTGGTCCTGCTCGCTGGTCTCGAACATGCCTAGGATGCGGTTGATGGTCTGGCCGCAGTCAATCGTGTGCAGCGTGCTCATCACGAGGTGGCCGGTCTCGGCGGCGGAGAGGCCCAACTCGACGGTCTCGCGGTCGCGCATTTCGCCGACGAGGATGATCTTCGGTGCCTGGCGCAGCGCGGCGCGCAGGCCACTGGAGAAGCGGTCGAAGTCCGTGCCCATCTCGCGCTGATTGAAGGTCGCCTTCTTCTGCGGATGCACGAACTCGACCGGGTCCTCGAGCGTGACGATGTGGATGGATTTGTTCTCGTTGAGGTCGTTGAGCAGCGCGGCGAGCGTGGTGGACTTGCCGGAGCCGGTCGCGCCGGTGACGAGGACGAGGCCGGTCTTCTCCTTCACGATTTCCTTGAAGATGGGCGGAAGCTTGAGCTGTTCGAGCGTGGGGATTTGGGTGGTGAGCTTGCGCAGGATGCAGGAGTAGTTGCCGCGCTGGGAGAAGATGTTCACGCGGAAGCGCGCCTTCTGGCCGAGGGCATAGGAGGAGTCGCACGAGCCGGTGCGGAGCAGGTCCTCGGTCAAGCGACGGCTGCCTCCGATGAGGTTGAGCGCGATCTGCTCGGTCTGGAAGGGCGTGAGGCGGTCTAGCGGCGGGCTGATGGGCACGGCGACGAGCTGGCCGGAGGACTCCACCTGAAGCGCCTTGTCCACGGTGATGTTGAGGTCGGACACGTCCTTGTTGGAGTCCAACATCGTGGTGAGGACGTAGTCGAGTTCGTTGGTGCGCATGGGTCAGTGGGAGGTTTGGCCGGGCGGGCTGTTCAATCCACGTCGCCGTTCGACCGCGCCTCTTCCTGCTCCGCCGGCGTGAGGAAGGGGAAGAATTTTTTCTTGTCGATGCACTTGTCGAAGGCGTCCTTGGGCGCGATTCGCTTCATGCGCACGTGCTCCATGATCGAGTCGTCGAGCGGCGTGTTACCTAGCTTCTTGCCGACTTGGATCATGCCGGGAATCTGGTGAGTCTTGCCCTCGCGCACCATGTTCGCCACGGCGGTGGTGAAGACGAGAATCTCTAGCGCGGCCACGCGGCCCGGCTTATCAATGCGCTTGAAGAGGTTCTGCGCCACCACGCCCTTGAGCGCCTCGGAGAGCGTCGCGCGGATCTTGTTCTGCTGGTCGGCCGGAAATACGTCAATGATGCGGTCCACGGTCTTCGCGGCGCTGGAGGTGTGCAGCGTGCCGAAGACCAAGTGGCCGGTGCTCGCCGCCGTGAGCGCCAGCTCGATGGTTTCCAAGTCGCGCATTTCGCCGACCATGATGATGTCCGGGTCTTCGCGCAGAGCGCCCTTCAGCGCGGAGGCGAAGGACTTCGTGTGCATCCCGACCTCGCGGTGGTTGACGAGGCAGCCCTTGCTCTGGTGAACGAACTCGATGGGGTCCTCGACGGTCAGGATGTGGTCGTGCCGGTTCTTGTTCGCGTAATCAATCATCGCCGCGAGCGTAGTGGACTTGCCGGAGCCGGTGGGGCCGGTGACGAGCACGAGGCCCTTGTGCATCATCGGGAACTTGCGCAACACGGCGGGCAGCGGCGCATCGAACTTCTCGAAGTCCTCGAAGGACAGCACCGTGCTGGGAATCTGGCGGAACACGGCGGAGCAGCCGTATTTCTGGTTGAAGAAGTTGGCGCGGAAGCGGGCCACGTTCGGGATTTCATAGCCGAAGTCCACGTCGCCGGTTTCCTCGAACTGCTTCACTTTGATTTCCGGCGCGATCTCGTAGAGCATCGCCTTGAGCGCGTCGCTCTCCAGCGGCGGGTAGTCCACGCGGCGCATCTCGCCGCTGATGCGCAGGATGGGCGGGCTACCGGAAGCGAGGTGCAGGTCGGATGCCTTCTGCTGCATCATGAGGTTGAAGAACGCGTCAATCTTGGCCATAAGCGGGGGTCTCGGTTCGAAAGTCTCTCAGTTTGTGTTTCAACGTGTCATAACGAAGAGCGAGGTCGACTGCAAGCCATCGCCGCAAGTGGAGGAAATTCTCCGCGCTGAAATTACCTGCGGTGGTTCTGTGCCCTGCGCGCGCTTCATGGAAGTTGCCCTCTATGAGCCGGAGCATGGCTACTACGAGCGCGACCGCAACGTGGTCGGGCAACGTGGGGACTTTTACACCAGCGTCAGCGTCGGCCCGGTCTTCGGCCAACTGCTCGCATTCCAATTTGCCGAGTGGATCGTGGAACTCGGCAATCAGCAACCGGCCCCCGGCACTCTCCAAATCGTCGAGGCGGGCGCGCACGACGGGCAGCTCGCCGAGGATATTCTGAACTGGCTTCTGCGCCACCGCCCCGACATCCACGCGCGCATCGAGTATTGGATTCTCGACCCCTCGCGCCGCCGGCAGGAATGGCAGCGCGGGCGGCTCAGTATGTTCGCCCCGCGCGTCCGGTGGTTCTCGAACTGGGCAGAGATTCAGCAAGCCGGCGGCGTCACCGGCGTCATCTTCGCCAATGAGTTGCTCGACGCCTTCCCCGTCCACCGCGTCGCGTGGAGCGCGGCGGAACAGCGGTGGTTTGAGTGGGGCGTGCGGTCAGTCGGCGATCGCTTCATCTGGGCGCGACTGCCCGCCTTGCATTTGAACGTCGCCGCGCTCATGGAGCCGTCCGCCGCCTTGAGCAATCTCGCCCCGGCCATGCGCCCCAGTTCTTGGGCCAGCCTCGCGCCGGTGATGCCCGATGGCTTCATCCTTGAACAAACCCCTTTCGCAGAATTCTGGTGGGAGCTTGCCGCCCAAAGTCTGCGTCACGGCAAGCTGCTGACCTTCGATTACGGCCACACCACCGGCGATGTCATCAATCCCAGCAAGCCCCATGGCACGCTCCGCGCCTACCGCGACCACCATCAGGTGGACGATATCCTCGCCGCGCCTGGCACGCAGGACATCACAGCGCACGTCAACTTCGCGACCATTCAGCACGCGGGCGAGCGCACCGGACTCGTCACAACCGACTTGGTGGGCCAAGGCCGTTTCCTCACGAGCATCGCCCACCGCACGATGCAGCAATCCGCCGTCTTCGGCGAATGGCACGGTGAGCGCGTGCGGCAGTTCCAGACCCTCTCGCACCCGGACCACTTGGGGCGGAGTTTCTCGGTCTTGGTGCAAGAGAGGGTTGAAGGGTTGAAGGGTTGAAGAGTTAAAGAGTGGAAGAGTGCGAGGAGTCGGCCCTTCTTTAACCCTTCAATTCTTCAACCCTCCCCAATCCTTCCCTTGCCCCGCCCCTCGGGCTTTGTCACAATCTCTCTACTTTCAGCCCAGACCCGATGCTTGGCATTCTCCGCAACCGGTTTCAGTGGCGCGCAACAGTCCTCGGACTCTTGCTCGTGGGCGGTGTCCTTGCGCCCGCTCCGCTCGCCGCTGCGGACGGTTATCAGAAGGCCCCCGCTCCTATCGGCGAACTCCTCTCCACGCCCGCCGCGCCCACGGTGCATTTCAATCCCCAACGCGACGCGATGATTATCTATCGCGCCGAGCGGCACCCGCCCGTCGCGGACTTGGCCGAACCCGTCCTGCGCCTCGCCGGCCTCCGCATCAACCCGCTCAACAACGGCCCGCATCGCACCGCGCGTTGCGTCGAGCTGACGCTGCACCTCATCCCCGACGGCAAGGAACGCCCCATCGCCATCCCCCCCGGCGCCCGCATCACACCGCCGGCGTGGTCGCCGGATGGGAAACAATTCGCGTTCCTTCGCTTTGGCTCGAAGGAAGTGGAGCTGTGGGTATGTGAAGCCAAGCGCGGCAGCCCCCGTCGCCTGCGCGGCGGCATCAACGCCGCCCTCGGCGAGCCGTTCCAATGGAGGCCCGACAGCCAGGCGCTCCTTTGCCAAACCATTCCGGCCAATCGCCCCAAGCCGCCCATCGAAGCCCGCGTTCCCGGCGGCCCGCTCGTGCAGGAAACCACCGGCAAGGTCGCCCCCGCCCGCACCTTCCAAGACCTGCTCGATTCGCCCTATCACGAGGAACTCTTTGACTACCACGCCACGTCCCAACTCGCCCTCATCAACGCCAAGAACGGCGACCCCAAACCCATCGGCGCGCCCGCCATCTACTCCACCATTGACCCTTCGCCCAACGGCCAACTCCTCCTCGCCTCCCGCATTCAGCGGCCCTATTCCTACCAATTGCCCTCAGCCATGTTTCCGCGCGCGGTCGAAGTCATCGGCCTCGATGGCAAGGTCGTGTTCACCCTCGCCAACCTGCCGCTGGCCGAGGAAATTCCCATCGGCGGCGTGCGCCCCGGCCCGCGTGGCTACCAGTGGCGTCCGACCCATCCCGCGACCCTCGCGTGGGTCGAGGCGCTTGACGGCGGCGACTCACGGAAGAAGGTGGCGCACCGCGATCGCATCCTGATGCTCGACGCGCCGTTCACGGACACCCCGGTCGAGTTGGAGAAGACCGAGCATCGCTTCCAAGCCCTGACCTGGACCGAGCGCCCCGACGTGGCGCTCGTGCGCGAACACCAAGCCAGCCGCCGCTGGAACCGCACCTGGCTCATCAACCCCAACGCCCCCGCCGAGCCGTCCCGCCTGCTCTGGGATGTCTCCGCCCAAGACCGTTATGGCGACCCCGGCTCGCCGCTGCTGCGCCCGTTGACCAATGGCTTCCGCGTAGCACGCGTGCACGAAGGCAGCCTCTACCTCACCGGCGCGGGCGCGACGCCCGACGGCGAGCGGCCGTTCCTCGACACCTTCAACCTTGTCTCGCTCCGCACCGAGCGCCTCTACCAGACCGACGAAGGTGGGCACGAGTCCGTCGTCGCCTTGCTGAAACCCGACGCCTCCCAGTTCATCACCCGCCGCGAATCCCCGACCCGCCCGGCGAACTACTTCATCCGCACTCTCGCCGACGGCGCGCGCAAGCCCCTCACCGACTTCCCCGACCTCATGCCGCAGCTCCGGGGCATCCGCAAACAACTCGTCACCTACCAGCGGGTCGATGGCGTCCCGCTCTCCTTCACCCTCTACCTGCCCGCCGACTACCAGCCCGGCCGGCGCCTGCCGACCATCCTCTGGGCCTACCCGCGCGAGTTCAGCGACAGCGACACCGCCGGCCAGGTCACCACCACCGCGAACCGTTACACGACCTTGACCGGCGCGAGCCATCTCTTCCTCGTCACGCAAGGCTACGCCGTCCTCGACAACGCCACGATGCCCGTCATCGGCGACCCCAAGAAAGCCAACGACACCTTCCTCGAACAAGTCATCACCAGCGCCAAGGCCGCCGTGGACAAAGCCGTCGAAATGGGCATCGCCGACCCGCATCGCATCGGGGTGGGCGGCCACAGCTACGGCGCGTTCATGGTGGCGAACCTCATGGCGCACACCGACATCTTCCGCGCTGGCGTGGCCCGCAGCGGCGCTTACAACCGCACGCTCACGCCCTTCGGCTTCCAAAACGAACGCCGCACCCTCTGGGAAGCGCCGGAGATTTACTCGCGCATGTCGCCCTTCATGTTCGCCCACCGCATCAACGAGCCGCTGTTGCTCATCCACGGAGAAGCAGACAACAACCCCGGCACCTTCCCGATGCAAAGCGAACGCCTCTACCAGGCCGTCAAAGGCAACGGCGGCACCGCCCGACTGGTCCTGCTCCCCCACGAAAGCCACGGCTACGAAGCCCGCGAGAGCGTGGAGCACGTCCTCTGGGAAACCCTCCACTGGTTCGACAAGCACGTGAAGCGCGCCGCCGAGCCACCGGTCTCGACCTTCACCCCCACCGACCTCCCGCCGCCGTGAAGCGAGGGGTGGCTCGCACTGCATCGAGCTTTGCGCCGCATTTGCCCTCGCCGTCGCAGGCTTGATCCCGTAGAAAATCGCACGCTATGAATTCTCGTTTATTGATTCTCGTTGCAGCACTGCTGGCCGTTCTGCCGTTGCGCGCCGAAAGGATTGTTCTCGTCGCGGGCGGAGCGAAGGACGCCACCGGCATTCCAGCTGCCGAGGCGAGACTGAAGGAGCCGTTCGGCGTGGACTTTGACCGCGCGGGCAATCTCTTCATCATCGAGATGGCCTCCGGAAACCGACTGCTCAAGATGGACGCCACGGGCGTGCTCACGCACCTCGCGGGCACTGGCAAAGCTGGTGCCAGCGGCGACGGTGGACCCGCCCTCGCGGCGGAATTCAACGGCCCCCACAACCTCGCCGTGCTCCCTGACGGCAGCGTGCTCATTGGCGACACATGGGCCGGGCGCGTGCGCAAGGTGGACGTGAAGTCCGGCATCGTCACGAGCCTCGCTGGCTATTCTGTCCCAGCCGAGAAGGCGCGCAGCGGCGGGCCGTATTGCATCACGCTGGATTTCACTGGCACGAAGCTCCTCATCGCCGACCTCACTCGCATCCACGAGTTGGATGTTGCGAGCGGCAAGTCGCGCATTGTCGCGGGCAACGGCAAGAAGGGTCGCCCCGAGGATGGCGCGGTCGCGACCGACGCTCCGCTCTCGGACCCGCGAGCTGTCGCGGTCGATCGCAAGGGCAACATTTACATTCTCGAACGCGGCGGCAACGCGCTGCGCGTCGTCTCGACCGACGGCAAAATCAAAACGGTCGTCAACGCCAGCGGTGCGAAAGGTGGCACCGGCGACGGCGGCCCCGCGCTGGCCGCGACCCTGAATGGCCCAAAACATCTCTGTGTGGACCTCGACGACAACGTGATCATCGCCGACGCGGAGAGCCATCTCATCCGCAAGTTCACGCCGAAGGACGGCAAGATTATCCGCATCGCTGGCACCGGGAAGCAGGGCAGGGGAGTGCTGGGCGGTTCGCCGTTGGAGTGCAACCTCGCGCGCCCGCACGGCGTCACCGTCCACCGCGACGGCACGCTCTACATCACCGACAGCTACAACGACCGCATCCTGCGCATTGAGAAGTAGGAGTTCGATTTCCCTAGCGGGCCTTTGTGTCCTTTGTGGTTCGAATGGAATCGTTCCGGATGACTGCCGATCAGTGGTGGATCATAGGATTCAAGTTGAAGCCGCTTTCCCACGCCCGGTATTGTCGCGGCCAGTTCCGAAGTTGAAGCACACTATGAAACTCCTCGCCCTCGCCGCCCTCGTTCTCGCCTCCACCGCCTCGCTCCTCGCTCAACCGAAGGAAGCTTTCCCGCTCTGGGCCAAAGAGACTCCCGGCGCGCTGGGCGCGGACCCGGTGAAGGACATTCCCACCCTCACGCCGTTCTTCCCGGCGGCGGACAAGGCCACGGGTGCATCAGTCGTGATTTGTCCCGGCGGCGGCTACGGCGGGTTGGCCGGCCACGAGGGGAAGGATTACGCGCTGTGGCTGAACGCCCACGGCATCGCGGGCTTCGTGCTGAAATATCGCCTCGGCTCGGCGGGCTACCGACACCCGGCGATGATGAACGACGTGAACCGCGCGGTGCGCTACGTGCGCGCGAACGCAGGTGAGTGGAAGCTGGACGCCAAACGCATCGGCGTGATGGGCAGCAGTGCCGGTGGGCATTTGGCCTCGACGGCGGTGACGCATTTCGACGCGGGCAAGCCCGACGCCATCGACCCCATCGAGCGCGCCAGCAGCCGACCGGACTTGGGCATCCTTTGCTATCCCGTCATCTCGATGGGCGTGCACACGCACAACGGGTCGAAGAACAATTTACTCGGGAAGGAGCCGTCCGAAGAGTTGGTGAAACTCTTGTCGAACGAGCTACAAGTCACGAAGGCAACCCCGCCGTGCTTCGTGTGGCACACGTGGGAGGACAAGGGCGTGAAGGTGGAAAACGCGATGGAGTTCGCCGCCGCCTTGCAGCGCAACGGAGTGCCCTTCGACCTGCACGTGTATCAAAAGGGCGCGCACGGCATCGGCCTGGGCGTGAAAGGCTGGGACCCGGAGAAGACGCCGGTGTCCGCGCTGCACCCGTGGTCGCTGGACTTGGCAGTGTGGCTGAAGGTGCAGGGATTTACGAAGTAGCCGCGCGCGCGGCCCTGTAGCGGCGGTCTGAGACCGCCGGTTTGAGATGCGAGGCCAGCACTCACAGTGCGCCGCTATCGCTTGTTGAACGCGCTTGTTGACGGGCCGACGGGAGACACGGATAGTCCGGCTGCTGATCGGGGGCGCACTGGTTTCGACTTGGGAGATGCGCCAGAGGCGGCATGCCGAGGATGGTCCGTTAGCCTCGTTAATCATCGAACCAAAAAATAAGAGCTAACGAAGAGTTGGCCCTCGCAGCCTAAACAGCCGCGACGTTCACCGGCAGACACCTGCTACGTCGAGTGAACGCCATTAGCAGGCATGGTTGAGGGCGGGGACCGCGCGCCAGCAGCCGAGAAATTTCATGCGGACTAAGCAGCGGGTTTCGAGTTCAGGCGCTACCCCGTAGCCGACAAATATTCCTGGAATAAGCATGTAGTCGCGGCTGGCAACTCTGCCGAGGACGCGGGTTCGATTCCCGCCGCCTCCACCACTTTCCCAATGAAAACGAGGTTTTCTGAGAGCATGACCGTTTTCGACCACTTTTTTTCAGAGACAGTGCTGTTTTGGCAGAAACGCACGGGAATGCCAGCAAAAGCCCAGTAAAACCCCGCCCCCCCCGAGCCTGTGAAACCACTAGAGAAGGACCAACACGGCGAGCCGAACGAGTGGCGCAGCGCATTGGGCGGTGGCGTCACGCCCGCCAGCTTGTAGCTTCGGTAGCGGTAGGTGAGCTGCTGTGATGCCGCGAGGCCTCGCAGCACCGGACCGTCGGGTCCGGTCGGCGAGTCGCGCGCGTAGGGCAATCACCGGAGGCGTCAGTGTCACCCACCGCTCGGCGTTCCGCGTCTTCCCCGGCTCAACGTAGAGCTGCCCCTCGTCCCACCGAATGTCCTCCCACCGCAGCCGCCCGACCTCCGGGGTCCGCAGCCCGGCGAACGCGCCGAAAACCAGCCACCGCAGCGTCACGACATCGGCGGCAGCCAGTAGGGCCGAGAGTTGGGCCACGGTCAGGATGCCGGGGGGCAGGGTGTCCGTGACCGGGTTCGGGTGGCCCGGTGGCAGCCACCCCGCGCGTGACCGCGCACAGAATGGCAGGGTGTCGAGTGCGGCCTGCACTGCTATGGTAGTAAAGTCGCGGAGTGAGGTCGACGTGGGTGCCACACCTTGCGGTGGCAAGGATGGTGTCCGAAAATTCATTCGACTTCGGAACCCTCTTGCCGAAACTAGCTGGGAAATCACATGACGCACTTCATCAAGACTTGGCTGCTGCTCACGCTCCTCGCGATCGCCACCCCCACCGACGGGCTAACGCAGGCACCAACCAAGACCAGCTTCTACCTGATTGGCAACTCGCTGACGTGGGACACCGTGCCGTCCCGGTTGTCGGGCGACGTGCAGTGGCATGTGGATTGTGGCACGCATCTGCGCCACGTTTACGAGCACCCCGGCAAGCCCTGCGTTACGAACTCCACGCTCTGGCCCACCGCCCTCCGCGACAAAGAATATGACGTCATCTCCGTGCAGCCCCACTACGGCTCCACGCTGGCGCAGGACGTCGAAACCATCGGGGCCTGGATGAAGCGGCAGCCCCGGGCGGTCTTCGTCATTCACTCCGGCTGGGCCAAGGAGGTTCAACGCGCGGACGAATTCGCCAGCTACACCGCCCCGAACGCGATGGAGCACAGCCCTGCCTACTTCCGCGCCCTGCTCGCCGAGCTGCGCCGCCAGCATCCCGGTCGCGAGCTGCGGCAGACGTTCGCACAGAACCTCCTCGCCCAAATCGCCGAAGACATCGCCGCGGGAAAGGCCCCGCTCCAGAAACTCGTGGCCCTCTATCGCGACGAAATCCACCTCAAGCCCGAGAGCGGAAAATACCTGATGCACAATGCCATGCGGCTCGCGCTCGGCCAGCCACCATCAGCCGTTGGCTTCGAGCAGACTGAGCCCGCGATGAAACAGTATCTGGACGGCGTGCTGGCCCAGTTGAAAACCGCTCCGGCGGACAAGACCTTGCTGACGCAAATTCTTTCACCCGGCGAAGCCGTGAACCGCTCTGCTTTGATCGCCAAGGTGTCTGACCCGAACTTGCAACGCCGGCTCACGGTCTTCCTGCCCGAAATTGAACGGGCCGCCAATGCCCGGCCGCAGACGCTCGCACTGGAAGCGGAAATCAAGGAGCTCGGCGGCCAGCTCGTCTGCACGCCCAGCGCCCCGCAGTGGCTCTACCTCGCGACCGGAGACACCGGCATGGAGATTTTTGAGGTGCCCACCGCGATCGACCTCTACAACGGCAACAACCCGCTGAAAGGCAAGGGCGGCCGCAACGAACGCGTGATGGACGACTGGTTGAAACGCCTCGCCGGCGTCACCACCCTGCGCAAGCTCGACCTCGCGAACTGCGCCATCCAAGGCGACGGCTTGCAGCATCTCGCGAAATTGACCGGCCTACGGGAACTCAATCTCACGCTCACCCCCGTCAAGGACGATGCCCTGAAACATCTCGCCGGCCTGACCGAGTTGCGGTTTCTGGGGCTGGCCTCCACCCAGTGCACCGGCACCGGCTTCGCGCATCTCAAGGCCCTGCGCAAGCTGGAGAACGTGAACTTCCACTTCACCCCGCTCAACGACGCCGGGTTGCTGGCGATCGCGGAGGTGCCCATTTCCGACCGCCTCTGGTTTGCTCACAGCCGGTTCACCGACGCCGGGGCCGCCAGCCTCGCGAAACAAACCCAGCTCAAGCGTTGCGGCATGGGCAGTGCGGACAAGGCCAGTTCCGGCGAAGCCGTGGCCGCGTTGACGAAACTCCCGCTCGAAGACCTCACCCTGCTCGACAACCAGGCCACCGCCGCCGGTCTCACCCACGCCGCGAAGATCGCCACGCTCCGCAAGCTGGACGTCTCCTACGCCCCCACCGTGGGTAACGACGCGCTGAAGCTGGTCGTGCAATTACCTCTGCTGGAGGAGTTCAAACTCGGCAGCGCCCAGGTGGACGACGAAGGCCTGCAGTCCCTCGCCGCCGCCAAGTCCCTCAAGCGTCTTTACCTTAGCGGTCTTAAAAAGGTCACTCCGGCCGGTATCGAGCGCTTGAAGCAAGCCCGGCCCGGTCTGACGATTGAGGTGAAGTAATCAGCCGTCTGCCTGAAGCTTTGATTGGATGACCGCTCGTCCTTGAAAGGGCCAGCCGACTCGTTGCGGGTCAACTGGATCAGTGGCAAACCGAGGTTCTCCGCTGTTTTCAGTGGAATGGATGGCGGCAGAAGGCGGGTTCGGTGGCGGGCATCCCGGAAGGATGCGGGAACTTAGCCGGGGGTGAGGCGCGCCAGCGACGCTACCCCCGGAACCGCCGCCGCTCGGTTCCGACCCTGAAGGGGTCGCGGAAACCCGGGATGGAGCTTGGCCTTTGCAGCACCCCTCCGGGGTGCGGTGGGGTAATAAGCCAGCTTACCGGGGGCGTCGATCACGCTCTACCCCCGGCTATGTTCCCGCATCCCTCCGGGATGAAGCCGAGCACTCGGTGGTTTCCATTCCACCGAAAACAGCGGGGAACCTTGTGACTCTCCATTATGGCCTATTATGCGCCTAGAAATCGCATTTGGCGTGTCTCCAACCGCCGTTTTTAGGTTCATCTCACCCGTTTGCGGTATGGTCAGCGAACTCCTATGGCCTATGCTCAGACCGATTGCACCCTACACATCAGCCCGTTGAGTCACTTGTGACTCTCCATTATGGCCCATAATAGACCTACAAACCGCAGTGAAAGTGTAGGAAGGGGTTTTGAGACGCCTAGCCGGTGAAGTTTTTGTTTTCCGTCATGAAATTGAACTC
>CALQJI020000034.1 GCA_943330855.2 Klebsiella pneumoniae | reverse complement strand
CTCCGGTCAGCCTACGCTACGCTCCGGCCTCCCTGCGTCCCGCACCCCCAGCCGTGGAAGACGAAGAACAAACAACAAAGGGGACATTCTCTCGTGAGTTAAACAGGGGACATTTCTAAAGAGTTTTGACAGCCCGAAGCCGCGTGCGGAAAATCACCCTCGCACAAGCGCCGCGGCGGCAGCATCTCCGCCGTGTTCAAATAACCGCTCGCTTTGCTTGAGCCCGGCGGCTCCGTTGGCCCTCGTCCGTTGCCTAACCATCTTTCACAAAGCGGTGCGGTGCCCACGTTTCGATCGCCCTGCGAAAGCCCCGGTTCACTTTTCATGCCCGCCTGCGTCCTTTATAAAAACCGTCCCTTTCCTAATCAACAAATGTGCGACCCCTGCGTCTCCACATACACTGCGTAGAGGCTGGAGCTGCCGCACATGAAGAGGCGGTTCCGCTTTGTGCCGCCGAAGCACAGGTTCGCGCAAATCTCTGGCACATGAATCATCCCGATGCGCTCGCCCTCCGGCGTGAAGCAGTGCGCGCCATCGAAGCCGTCGCCCGCCCAGCCGGCGGCGGCCCAGATGTTGCCGTCCACGTCGCAGCGGATGCCGTCTGCGCCCCCCTTCTTCTCGCCGAGCGCCAGCGTGCAGAGCGTGCGCTTGCCGCGCAGCGACACGCCATCCACCACGTCCCAGGCGAAGACGTTGCCGTGCGCGATGTAGAGCTTCTTGTAGTCGGGCGAGAAGCAGAGGCCGTTTGGTTTGCTGAGTTCGTCGCTCACCATCGCGAGTTGGCGGGTCTTCGGGTCCACGCGATAGACGGCCTCCTTGATTTCGAGCATTCCCTTGTTGCCCTCGTAATTCATCATCGCGCCGTAGCCGGGGTCGGTGAACCAGATGCCGCCGTCGGGATGGACCACGATGTCGTTGGGCGCGTTGAGCCGCTTGCCGTTGAAGCTGTCGGCGATGACCGTCATCGCGCCGTTGTGCTCGTAGCGGACCACGCGGCGGTTGCCGTGCTCGCAGGCAAGCTGGCGGCCCTCGAAGTCGAAGGTGTTGCCGTTGCTGTTGCCGGCGGGCGAGCGAAACGTGCTCACATGGCCGTCTTCCTCGAGCCAGCGGAACTGGCGGTTGTTCGGGATGTCGCTCCACACGAGGTAGCGGCCCCCGCCGTTCCACGCGCAACCCTCGGCCCAGAGCATCGTGGGGTTGTGATAGAGGCGCTGGATGGGCGTGTTGCCGAGCTTGGCCTTGAAGCGCTTGTCGAGCGAGACGATGTCGGGGTCGGGATACCGCATCGGGTTCACGCCTGTCCAATCACGCGGCGTGGCGGCGGTGGCGAGCGAAGCGGCAGCGGCAGCGGCGGAACCGAGAAACGCGCGGCGGCTCAAGTCAGTGGCGGAGGACATGGTTGTATTGTTGAGCGGCCCCGACAAATTGCAAACATGGAGTCAGCGTCGTGTCGTGGACCCATTTCAAGATGCGCTCGGCGCCTTGGTTTGGCCGTCAGCCCGCGCTTGCCACACCTCCACACACTTCCCATACTCCAGTCGCAGTTTGAACTTATGAACCAACCCATTCGTGTTGCCATCACCGGCGCTGCCGGCCAAATCGGCTACTCCCTCCTCTTCCGCATCGCCTCCGGCGCGATGTTCGGACCGAGCCAACCCGTCATCCTCCACCTCATCGAAGTCCCCGACGAGAAGGCCCTCAAGGCCCTCGGCGGCGTCATCATGGAGCTGGAAGACTGCGCGTTTCCGCTGCTCAAAGGCTGCGTGCCCACGAGCGATTTGAACGAAGGCTTCCGTGGCGTGAACTGGTCGCTGCTCGTCGGTGCCCGTCCGCGCGGCCCCGGCATGGAGCGCAAAGACTTGCTCACCGCGAACGGCAAAATCTTCACCGGCCAGGGCGCGGCTATCGCCAAGAACGCCGCGCGCGACGTCCGCACGCTGGTCGTCGGCAACCCCTGCAACACGAACTCCCTCATCGCGATGAACAGCGCCGCCGGCGTGCCCCGCGAGCAGTTCTTCGCCATGACCGCGCTCGACGAAAACCGTGCCCGCACCCAGCTCGCCAAGAAGGCCGGCGCGCCCGTCGAGAGCATCACCAACCTGGCCATCTGGGGCAATCACAGCTCCACGATGTATCCCGACTTCTTCAACGCGAAGATTCAGAACCGCCCCGTCACCGACGTCATCGGGCACCGCGAGTGGCTGGAGAAGGACTTCATCAGCATCGTGCAGAAGCGCGGTGCGGCCATCATCGAGGCGCGCGGCCTCAGCAGCGCCGCCAGCGCGGCCAACGCCGTGGTGGACACCGTCCGCCGCCTCACCACGCCCACGGCGGCGGGCGATTGGTTCAGCGTCGCGGTCTGCTCGGACGGCAGCTACGGCATCGAGAAGGGGCTGATGTTCAGCTACCCGATTCGCACCGACGGCAAACAGTGGGAAGTTGTGCAAGGCCTGCCCGTCAACGAGTTCAGCCGCGCGAAAATCACCGCGACGGAGAACGAACTGAAGGAAGAGAAGTCTCTCGTGGCCGACCTCCTGCCGAAGGCTTAATGCTGCTTCACTCTCAAGCCGCCGGCGCGAGCCGGCGGCTTTTTCGTTTCCACGAACGCGACCAGAACTCGAAATGATGAGGCATCGGGGGAATCTCTGATGAAACAAATGCAACCAACGGGGCCGTCGGTTTCCTTTCGCCTTGGAAAAACCCCCATCGAACTCACCGCGCTCGCGCCGGAGGTGCTGCGACTGCGTGTCGGCAGCCCGGTAGGGCGTGACTCTATCGAGCCCCATCTCGAGCGCAGCGCGGCGAGCATCTCGGGCAAGGTCACACCCGACCAAGAAACTCGCTCCGCTCGCGCCTCCTCCGTCGGCAAATGGGGTTCGACGGAGTCTTACCCTACCGGGCGGGTCGTGCTCACGACTGCGGCCGGCAAATTCTCCCTGAACCGCCGCACCGGCGCGTGGACCCTCCACGACCACACGGGCCTCGAAGTCTTCCGCTGCTCGGACTTCTCCTGCATTGCCGCCCAGCCGCAACTCACCCTCCAACTCGCCGAGGGAGAACGCATCTTCGGCCTCGGCGAGTCCACCGGCCCGCTCAACAAGCGCGGCCTCATCCGCGAGTTCTGGAACGCCGACGTGCTCGGACACGCCTCCTGCATCCACCCCAGCCTCCGCAATCTCTACGTCTCCATTCCCTTCGCGCTGTCGCTGCGCGAGGGCAGAGCAGGGGGGCTCTTCTGGGACAACCCCGCCCGCCAGACTTGGGACATCGGCTGCACCGCGCCGACTGAGTTTCGCCTCCGTGCCGCATCCCGTGCCGGCGGCTTTCAGCCGCCGTCGGTTGCGTCCAGCAGCATGGAGTGGCGGCTTCCAGCCGCCGGCACGGGCGATGGCTCGCTCTACCTCTTCCTCGGCCCCACGCCCGCCGCTGTCGTCGCGCGCTTCACCGAGCTGACCGGGCGCATCCCGCTGCCGCCGCGCTGGGCGCTGGGCTACCACCAATCCCGTTACAGCTACGGTAGCCGCGCGGAGTTGGAGCGCATCGCCCGCGAGTTCCGCCGCCGCGAGATTCCTTGCGACGTGCTGCATCTCGACATCCACCACATGGATGAGCACCGCGTCTTCACCTTCGGCAAGAGCTTCCCTCGCCCGCGTGAGATGCTGGCGAAGCTCGCAAGGCAAGGCTTTAAGACCATCGCCATCGTGGACCCCGGCGTGAAGGACGACCCCAAGTTCGGCGTGCTGAAACGCGGCCTGGCCCAACGCGCCTTTGTGAAAGCCCCCGGCGGCAAGCGCGACTTCATCGGCAAGGTCTGGCCCGGCAAATCCCGTTTCCCCGACTTCCTCAGCGCGCCCGTCCGCCACTGGTGGGCGCAGGAACAAGCCGCCTTCCAACGCCTCGGCCTCGCCGGCATCTGGAACGACATGAACGAACCCGCGCTCTTCGACACGCCGGGGAAGACGCTGCCGGATGAGTGCGTTCACCCTAGTCGCAACCTTCAGGTTGCGAATCCGACCGACGCGCAGGCTGAAGCCTGCGACTGCGAGACGCCGCACGCCCTGGTCCACAACCTCTACGGCTCCGCGATGGCCGCCGCCTCGCGGGCCGGCGCACTCCTCGCCGCCCCCGACCAGCGTCCCTTCATCCTCACGCGCTCCGGTTACGCCGGCATCCAGCGCCACGCCGCCGTCTGGACCGGCGACAACAGTTCCACTTGGGAGCACCTCGCCGAATCCATCCCGATGCTGCTGAACCTCAGCCTTAGTGGCGTCGCCTTCTGCGGCGCGGATGTGGGGGGCTTCCTCGACCACTGCACGGGCGAACTCCTCACGCGCTGGACGCAGCTCGCGGCCTTCACCCCGTTCTTCCGCAACCACGCGAACAACGACTCGCGCCCGCAGGAGCCCTGGGCGTTCGGCCCCCGCGTCGAGGCGCAGTGCCGTGACGCCATAACGCTACGCTACCAGCTTTTGCCGTACTTGAACTGCCTCTTCGCCGAGGCTCACCGCACGGGCGCGCCCATCATGCGCCCGCTGCTCTGGCACCATCCGAACGACCCCGCGTGTGTTGCGTGCGACGACCAGTTTCTGCTCGGCGAAAGCCTCCTCATCGCGCCCATCCTCCGCCCCGGCGCGACGGCGCGGAGCGTTTATCTGCCGCGCGGGCTGTGGTTTGATTTTTGGAGCGGTGGGCTCTTTGAGGGTGGGCAACACATCGTCGTGGAAGCTGTTGCCGAACACATCCCGGTGTTCGTGCGCGCGGGGGCGGTGGTGCCCACGGTTGTGCCGCGCCAGTTCACTTCGAGCGAGCCTGACTCGGTGGTGAACCTCCACGTCTGGCCGCATGGCCGGAGTTCCTTCACGTGGCACGAGGACGACGGCGAGTCGTTGGGCTGCGAACGCGGTGAGTTTTTAATGCGGCAGATTGAGTTCTTGGACCGTGGCACGAACCGCGAGCTCTTGCTGGGCGCGGCGACGGGTGCGTTCGCGAGTCGCGTGCAGATGTGGCGCGTCGTGGTGCGGGCGGCAGGCCGTGCGCATCGCGTGTGGGTGAACGGAAAGCGAGTGGAAAGCGCGTTCGACCCGACCCTCGGCGTCATTCTCTTCGAGGTGCCGAACTCGCCGGAGGTGCTGCGGGTGAAGTGGCTTTGACTTCGTGAAGCGGACACTCCTGTCCGCGATGCACTCGACTGCGGGACAGGAGTGCCCGGCTTACACCACTTCCACCGGGCACTTGGGAATCGCATCCAGGAAGGCCTGTCCGTAGCGCTTGTTCAGCACGCGGTTGTCGAGGACGACGACGATGCCGTGGTCGGACTTGGTGCGGATGAGGCGGCCCACGCCTTGGCGGAACTTCAGGATGGCCTCGGGCAGGCTGAACTCGCTGAAGGCATTGCCGCCGCTGGCTTCGATACGTTCGATGCGTGCCTCGATGAGCGGGTGGTCCGGCACGGCGAAGGGCAGGCGCGTGATGATGACGTTCGAGAGCGCCTCGCCCGGCACGTCCACGCCCTGCCAAAAGCTGTCGGTGCCGAAGAGCACGCTGTCCACGTTGTCCTTGAACTTCTCCAGCATCGTCGAGCGCGGCGTGCCGGTGCCCTGCACGAAGCATTCGAGGCCCAGCTCCTCGAAGAAGGGCTGCATCCGCTCGGCTAGCTCCTGCATGAGCTTGTAGTTGGTGAAGAGGACGAAGGCCTTGCCGTGCGTCTGCCGGATGAAGTGTTTCACCCAATGCTCCAACGCGTCGCGATACCCCGCGTCGCGCGGGTCGGGCATCTTGTTGGCGACGTAAACGGTCATCTGCCGCTCGTAGTCGAAGGGCGAGCCAAGCTGGAGGGGCGTGGCCTTCTCTGCGCCGACGCGCTTTTGGAAGTAGGCCAACGCGGATTTCGACTTGGCCAAGTGCGCTCCTTCCGAAGCGCCTTCATTCCGCACTCCGCCTTCCGCACTCCGCATTCCGAGGGTCGCGCTGGTCATCACCACGCTCGTGTCGCTCTCGAAGAGGCGACGGCGCAGATACTCCGCCACGTCCACGGGCGCGGCGTTCAGCGAAAGGTTGCGCTGCGACTTGCCGCCGCGCTCGACCCAGTAAACACAGTCCTCGCCGCCCTGCGTCAGGAACGTCGCGACGGCTTGCCGCAGTTCGAGCAGGCGGCGGTTGCACTCCATCAACTCTTGGCCGGTGTCCACGTCGTCGGAGGCTTTCACCAACTCGCTCACGGACTCGCGCAGGCGCTGGATGGGCAAGGTCACGTTGTCCTTCACGAGGTCGGGCTGGCGGATGCGGAGTTCCTTCCAGTCGCGCCGCTGGCCGTCGCCGCTGCCGAAGCGCTTGCCGCCGGCCTCGGCTCCCTGCGTGTTCAGTTCGTCGCAGACCTGCTCGACGCTTTGGAAGAACGTCTCGGACTCGGCCAGCAGTTCGTCCACGAGCTTCACCGATTTGCCCTGCCGCAACGTGGCGAGCAGGCCCTTGCCGGATTTCGGGTTCCACAGACGGTTCAGCGCGAAGCGGAGCTGGCCGCTGCTCACGCTCAAGCCGATGTGCTTGGCGGCGACGTTCTCGACCGTGTGCGCCTCGTCGAAGATGAGGAAATCGTTCTTGAAGAGGACGCCGCCCTCCTGCTCCTCGTCCACGCCGCCGAGCAGCGTGAAGAAGAGCGTGTGGTTCAGCACCAGCACGTCGGCGGCAAGGATGCTCTTGCGCGCGCGCTGGAAGAAGCAGAGGCCGTGGTCCTTGGCGAAGTCGGACTGGTGGCCGCAAATCTTCGGCGAGCACAGGCCGCGCTCGGAGCAGACCTGCGCCCAAACCTTCGGGTCCGGCTCGAGCTCGAAGTCGGAGCGGCTGCCGTCTTTGGTTTGCTTGGCCCACTCGGCCACGCGCTTCAACTCCTCCATCTCGGGCGAGGTGAAGAGCTGGTCGGCGTGCTGGAGGGCCTTGTGCAGGCGGCGGGAGCAGAGGTAGTTCGCGCGGCCCTTGAGCATCGCGTAGTTGAACCGCACCGGCGTCGGCAGCGCGCCGAACACGGCGTCGAGCATCGGCAGGTCTTTCTGCGTGAGCTGCTCCTGGAGATTGATGGTGTGGGTGCAGACGACGGCCTTCTTCTTCTCCGCGAGCGCGAAGAGGATGGCCGGGATGAGGTAGGCGAGGGACTTGCCAACGCCCGTGCCGGCCTCGACGACGAGGTGCTCGCGCTGGGTCAGCGCGCGAGCGACGGCCACGGCCATCTGCTGCTGCTCGGGGCGGAACTCGAAGTTGCTGGCCTTGGAGAGCAGGCCGGTGGGCGAAAAGATTTCCGCGACCTGTTGGACGAGGTCGGTGCCGGACCCGGCGGGTTGGTGTTCAATGGCGGCAATCACAGGCGCGCGGACTATGGGAAGCGGGGTGCGCGGGAGGCGAGGGAAAAGGCGGGGAGCTGGCCCGCGAATGACGCGAATCTGCGCGAATGAAGACGCCGCGACGGGAGCGGGTGGGGCGGGGATCCCGGCCCTGAGCGCAGCACCGGATTGCACAAAATGGAGAAGCGCCCAACCACTTTTCAGGCTGAACCCGCTGTTGCCTCGGACCCTGTCGGATGATACGGTTCATCACTTTTGAATAATGTCTGACAATCAACGCACCCCGGACAACGGCAAGAACGACCCAAACGAGGAGACGAAACTGGGGCAAAAAACCCTATTCGTCTGGCTAGCCATCGTGCTGGCCATCGTGGCGCTCGTCACTTTCAAGAATGCTGGTCAGGTCGTCCCGAAGACATTGGGTTACCCCGAGTTTATCAAAATGGTGGATGCCGAACTGATTCGGGACGGAAAGATCACTTACAATCCGCAGACCTCCGACCTGCGTGAGATCACCGGAACTTTCTTCGAGGTAAGCGAGAGCGGCAAACGGGTGGTCGTGGATGGTAAGGACAAGATCACGCCGTTCATTATCAAGATTCCCGTCACCGACAAACTCGTCGAGAAACTACTCACGACCGGCTACTTCGTGACTAAGGAGCCGAACACGCTCTTCTGGTCCGTGGTGATCAGCCTGCTGCCGATCCTGATGATCGGCGCCTTCATCTACTTCGTCTTCATCCGTAACCTCAAGATGGCTGGCAAAAGCGCAATGAGCTTTGGCAAGAGCAAGGCGCGGATGCTCTCGAAGGACAAAAACAAAACCACGTTCAAGGATGTGGCCGGCGTAGAGGAGGCCAAGGACGAGGTCTCCGAGTTGGTCGAGTTCCTCAAGGACCCGAAGAAATTTCAAAAGCTCGGTGGGCGCATTCCTAAGGGCATCCTCATGATCGGCGCGCCGGGCACCGGCAAGACGTTGCTCGCCAAGGCCATCGCCGGTGAGGCAGACGCCGCGTTCTTCAGCATCAGCGGATCGGACTTCGTGGAGATGTTTGTCGGGGTCGGCGCAAGCCGCGTCCGCGATATGTTCGAGCAGGCGCGCAAGACCACGCCGTGCCTGATCTTCATTGATGAGATTGACGCCGTGGGCCGCAGCCGTGGCATTGGCTTGGGCGGCGGCAATGACGAGCGCGAGCAGACGCTCAACGCCCTGCTCGTCGAGATGGACGGCTTCGACACGACCGAGGGTATCATCATCATCGCCGCGACCAATCGCCCCGATGTGCTCGACCCCGCCCTGCTGCGCCCCGGACGCTTCGACCGCCAGATCACCGTCAACCTCCCCGACGTCCGCGGCCGCGAGGCGATTCTGAAAGTCCACGCGCGTAACGTGAAGCTCGATCCCGCTGCGGACCTCTCCGTCATCGCGCGCGGCACGCCCGGCTTCTCCGGCGCGGAGTTGGCGAACCTATTGAACGAGGCCGCCCTGCTCGCTGCTCGGCAGAACAAGAAGGCCGTCGGCAGCAAGGAACTCGACGAGGCCCGCGACAAAGTCCGCTGGGGCCGTGAGCGCCGCAGCCTCGCCATGACCGACGAGGAGAAGCAGCACACCGCTTGGCACGAGGCGGGTCACGCCCTCGTCAACGTTCTGCTCCAGCACACGCATCCGCTCCACAAGGTGACCATCATCCCTCGTGGCCGCGCGTTGGGCCTCACGATGATGCTCCCGGAGAAGGATGTGTTCAGCCAGCGCCGCAAACACTTGATGGACGATCTCGCGGTCGCCATGGCCGGACGCATCGCCGAGGAAATCGTCGCTGATGACATATCGAGTGGTGCTTCTGGCGACATCCAGATGGCTACGCAAATCGCGCGAGCGATGGTTTGCCAACTCGGGATGAGCGACAAACTGGGCATGATTAATTACGCGGGCGAAAGCGAGTTTTATGGTGGTCGAGAAATCACCCGTCGTTCCGACTACAGTGAGCACACGGCGATGGAGATTGATGCTGAGGTGAAGCGCATCATTGACGAGAGCTACGCCGTCGCGAAGCGCATCATCACTGAGAATCGTGACAAACTTGAAGCCATCGCCAAGGCGTTGCTCGAGTTCGAGACCCTCGAAGGCGCGCAGGTTCAGGAGATCGTCAGCACTGGCAAGATGAGCAACCCGCCCCCGCCCGCCGCGCTCACGCCCCCCCCGCTGTCCGGTGCGCCCGCTGGCACGCCCGTTCCTGAGCCGCCGCGTCCGGCCTCGCCTCCCCTTCCACCCGGCCTTGGTGCGCCCGCGCCCGCGCCGATTTGAGTCGGAAGAGTGTCGAGCTTCGCCTCCGCGGCGGTCCTGCCGTGACTGCGATTCAATAGGTTGGTTTCGACGACAGTGAAATTCTGGACATCGTTGGCTGGTGCGTCAGCTGTGGCCCCGAGTGCCATGTGGACCGCATCCCTGATGTCCGCCAAGCTCCGCCCCGTCACAGCCGAGTATCAACATGAGCCTGCCTCAACTCGAAGCTGAAGATTTTCTGAACGTTGGACACGGATTACTGAACACGGATTGCTGAAACCTGTGCCTGCCCCGCCCACCTTCCTCGACGACGCTCTCAACTTCCCCGATGCGCGCGACGCGGTGAAACGGGGCGCCCACGCGGGCTTGGTGGCGGTCGGGGGGGATTTGTCTGTGCCGCGTTTATTGCTGGCGTATCGCAGCGGCCTGTTTCCGTGGACGGCGGATCCTGTGACGTGGTGGTCGCCGGACCCGCGAGGCATCTTTGAACTCGACCAGTTCCACGTCTCTCGCAGCCTCGCGCGCACGCTGCGGAAGGGCGGATTTGATGTTACTTTCAACCGCGCTTTCCGAGAAGTCATCACGGCGTGCGCCAAGACCCGGCGACCCGGCGGATGGATTTCACCAGAGTTTATCGCTGCCTACACGGCGCTGCACGCAGCCGGGCACGCGCACAGCGTCGAGTGCTGGCAGGCGGGGAAGCTGGTTGGTGGGGTTTACGGCGTGGCGGTGGGTGGGTTGTTCGCGGGCGAGTCAATGTTCCACCGGGCCGACGATGCCTCGAAGGTAGCCCTTTTCCATCTGGTCGGGCGGCTGCGGGAGCGGAGTTTCATGCTGTTTGACACGCAGATGGTCACGCCGGTGACGCGGCAGTTGGGGGCGACTGAGATTCCGAGAGAGCTGTATTTGAAGCGACTGGCAGCAGCAGCGACAGCTCCGGTCGGGTTTATGTGACGCTGACGGGAAATACGGCTTTACACTACGCCTGCAGGCTCCTACGCTGCCGCCTTAATTATCGAAAAAAGAAAGTATGGAAGCACAGATTAAGCAGAAAATCCTCACCGACCACCAGCTCCACGCGAAGGACACCGGCTCCGCCGATGTGCAAGTCGCCCTTCTCACCGAGCGCATCAATCACCTGACCGGGCACCTTCAGGGTAACAACAAAGACCACAGCTCCCGTCGCGGGTTGCTGATTATGGTCAGCCAGCGCCGTCGCTTGCTCAACTACCTCCAGAAGACCGACAATAGTCGTTATCTGGGCATCACCAAGAAGCTCAAGCTCCGGAAGTAAACGCCGGGCTTTTCACTTTCGGAGCCGGGCGGCCATTGCGGCGACGCCCGGCTCCGACACACACCCATCCCGCCGCTAAGAAACCGACCCGTCACCAAGGGGAAATTTCATTCAGCACCCGCACCACAGCGGTGCTCACTGAAGTTCCTCCAAGTGAACGGACCGAAACACCAGTAAGAAACATGTCAGCCAAAGTCACAGCCCAAGTCGGAGGGCAAACTCTTTCCATTGAGTCCGGCAAAATCGCCAAGCAAGCCGACGGCGCCGTCATCGTCCAGTTCGGCGAAACCATCATCCTCACCGCCGCCGTCGCCGCAGTGAAGGCCAAGGAAGGGCAGGAGTTCTTCCCGCTCACCGTGGACTACCGCGAGAAGGCCGCTGCCTGCGGCAAGTTCCCCGGCAGCTACTTCAAGCGCGAAGGCCGCCCCACCGAGAAGGAAATTCTCACCATGCGCCTCACGGACCGGCCCATCCGGCCGCTGTTCCCCAAGGGTTGGTTCAACGAAGTCCAGGTCCAGTCCATCCTCCTCAGCGCGGATGGCGAGAACGACCCCGACATCCTCAGCATCCTCGGCGCGAGCGCGGCGTTGATGGTCAGCGACATCCCGTTCGCCGGGCCGCTCGGCGCGGTGCGCGTTGGTCGTGTCGGCGGCGAGTTCATCGCCAACCCCACTCACTCGCAGATGGCCGAGAGCGATCTCGACCTCGTGTATGTCGGCAATGAAAAAGACGTGGTGATGATCGAAGGCGGTGCCGACGAGATCACCGAGGCGGACTTGAACGACGCCCTGCGCTTCGCCCACGAGGCCTGCCAACCGCTCATCGTCGCCCAGAAGGAACTCGCCGCGAAGATCGGCAAGAAAAAGCGCGACATCACGCTCATTCTCGTCCCCGACGAAGTCCTCAAAGACGCCAAGAAACTCGCCGGCAGCCGCATCGCCACCGCGTTGCTCACCCCCGGCAAACTCGCCCGCGAAGCCGCGTGCAAAGCCATCCAAGACGAGATCGGCGCGAAGCTCGTCGAGAAATATGGCGCGGAGAAGGTCACCAAGTTCACCATCTCCCAAGCCTTCTACTACATCCAGAAGGAAGCCGCCCGTGAGATGATCATGACCACGGGCAAGCGCCTAGATGGTCGTGGTTGCGATGACCTTCGCGCCTTGAGCAGCGAAGTCGGCATGCTCCCCCGCGCGCACGGTTCCGCCGTATTTGTTCGTGGCGAGACCCAGGCCATGGCCCTCGCCACCCTCGGCACCACCGAGGACGCGCAGAACTTCGACGCCTGGACCGGTGGTCAGACGAAGAAGCAGTTCCTCCTGCACTACAACTTCCCGAACTTCTCCGTCGGTGAGACGGGCCGCATTATGGGCCCCGGTCGTCGCGAAATAGGCCACGGCGCGCTCGCCGAGCGTTCGCTCGAGCCGGTGATTCCCTTCGACAAGTTCCCCTACGCCATCCGCGTCACTGCGGAGATCATGGAATCCAACGGTTCCACCTCCATGGCCTCCGTCTGCGCCGGCACCTTGGCGCTCATGGACGCCGGTGTCCCCATCACCCGCCCCGTCGCCGGCATCAGCATCGGCCTCTGCTGCGAGACCGATGAGAACGACGTCATCAGCGACTACCGAATGCTCACCGACATCATCGGCTGGGAAGACGCCTTCGGTGACATGGACTGCAAGTTCGCCGGCACCACCAAGGGCATCACCGGCTTCCAGCTCGACCTCAAGCTTCGCGGCCTGCCGCACAAGATTCTGGCCGAGTCCCTCGAGAAGGCCCGCATTGCGCGGCTCGCCATCCTCGACTCCATGCTCGCGGTCATCCCCGAGTCCCGCAAGGAGCTGAACAAGTATGCCCCGCGCATCGTGACCGTGAAGATCAACCCCGAGAAGATCGGCGCGCTCATCGGACCCGGCGGCAAGAACATCAAGCGCCTCGTCGAAGAATCCGGCTGCGAAATCAACATCGAGGACGACGGCACCGTGCACATCTACTCGGTCAGCGAGGACGGCATGAAGATCGCCCGCGAGTCCATCGAAGGCATGACCGCCGAGGCTGAGATTGGCAAAATCTACAAAGGCCGCGTAGTAACCATCAAGGAATTCGGCGCGTTCGTGGAATTCCTCCCCGGCAAGGACGGCCTCGTTCACATCAGTGAGCTGTCCAACAAGCGCGTCAACAACACCGAGGACGTTGTCAATGTCGGCGACGAGATTCATGTCAAGTGCCTCGGCGTGGACGAGAAGGGCCGTGTGCGCCTCTCCCGCAAGGCCGCGATGGAAGATCGTGGCGAAGCCATCCCCAGCGAAGGCGGCGACAGCACCCCCGAATCCCCAACCTCCGCTGCACCCAACGGGAACACCGGCGGCGGCGAAAGCTCCGGCGGCGACCGTGGTGGTCGTGGCGAACGCGGCGGCCGTGGCGAAAGCAGTGGTCGCGGTGAACGCGGCGGCGAGCGCAGCGAACGCGGTGGAGATCGCGGTGGCCGTGGCGAACGCGGCGGCGAACGCCGTGAGAAGCCGGGCCGCAAGGACCCCGCCACCCCTGCCGAAGACGGCAAGGTCTATCGCGCCAAGGTCGTTTCGATTAAGGACTTTGGCTGCTTCGTGGAATATATGCCCGAGTCCGAGGGCCTCGTGCACGTCAGCGAACTCGCCAACTTCCGCGTGAAGCAGGTCGAGGACATCGTCAAGGTCGGCGACGACATCTTGGTCAAGTGCATTGGCACCGACGAGCGCGGACGCGTCCGCTTCTCCCGCAAGGCGGCGATGGAAGAGCGCGAGAAGGAACAAGGCGGCGGCGAAGCTCCGGCTGCCCCCGGTGCCGACGCCCCCGCTCCTCAAGCCTAAGCGCAAAGCAAATTACTCGAACGGCGGACTCGCAAGAGTCCGCCGTTTTTCGTGGCTACCGAGCCACAAACACCAAGGCGGGGAACCGGCACGGGCGCATCTCCGTTTCAAGCAAGCGTGGTTCGTCCGCCCCCGCAGCCGCACCGCGTGTCCACACGAGGGTGAACCCCGCCGGGGTTCGCGCAGCGCCTCACCCCACCGTGCGAGAAACCGCGTCGCGTCCCGCCCCACGAGTCGGCGAGCGCTTTCAAAGCAATTTCGCCACGCTGCAAGATCGTGAACTGCTGCTGATGACTCGGCCCGGAGCCGCCGTCCGATTTACGCTCATGAATCCCACGCCCTCCAAGCGCCTTCCCTCCTCAGCAGCCACCCGTCACACGGCCTTCACGCTCATCGAACTGCTCGTGGTCATCGCGATCATTGCCATCCTCGCCGGGCTTTTGCTGCCCGCGCTGGCCAGCGCGAAGCGGAAGGCCAAGTCCACCATGTGCATGACCGGCTTCAAGCAGATGGGTTTGGCCGGCTCGCTTTACGCGCAGGATTACAACGGCTTCGTGGCCAACCATATCTTCTGGTGGCGTCCCTTGATCATGCCTTACATCGCGGACGGTTCCAAACTCGTCAACTGCCCCAGTTCCAAATTCCAAGTGACTCAGACCGAGGCGAAGGACACCGTTAACACTGGCATCATGAACGCCGGCTCGATGGGCAACATCTACCAGTCATCCAACTCGTATCGGACCGCCTCGGGCAACAATGTGAACGCGGGGGATGCCTACGGCTGGCCGATCGAATCCGCGTGGGCCAGACCCAACGAAAGCGTTTACTTGGCGGATTCTTGGGCGGACGTCACCGCCGGCGCACTCGCCAACCTGACCAACGGCCTAGCGACGTCGGAGCTCACCGGATTCGGCACAAGCCACATCCATCGCATGAATTCGTTCGGCTCTGCGGGCTTCGTGCGGTTCTTCGCCAACCGGCACAAGGGCGCAGGGTCAATCTTCCTGGACGGACGGTATGAACTTCTCCAGATCCCCCCGCTCTACCAGTTCCCCGAGGGGCATCCTAACAACATCTGGGACACCCAGTAGCCGCGCCTCACGGGACCAACACAACACGGTTTCCGGCGCGATCGAGGACGAACTGTTTTCCCGCCGGCGGCGTGGGAAGGTGTTTCAAGAGCTTCGACGCCACCAAATCATTCAAGTCCTTCGGGAACGGACGGCCAGAGGCCTGCCAGAACGACAGCGCCTCGTTGAGCACCCGCAGATGGTCATTGGATGATTTGCTATCCAGATCTTTCTCGAACGGCTTCATGGCAGCGGCCACCACTTCCGGTGCAAACGCGACTCCAGTGGCACTGGGTGCCGCTCCGCCCGCCGGAGCAGGTGCCGACTCCGTCTTGGCTTGGCTTTCAGCCGGTGGCGGAGTCGGCCGTTTGCGACACGCCGACGAGGTCACCGCACCTACCAGCAGCATGACGAGGAAGAAAAATTTCATGCGCCAACCCTACCAAGTCGGGCTTCGAGGGAGAACTGAATTCGACTTCGCAACGCGGGCGATGGCGTCCGGAGTTCCGTGGTGCCATGGGCAAGAACCGAGCCGTGCCTACCCGACGCTGACCACGCAAACCTTCCGCTGCTTACCGCCCAGCGTGAGTTCCAACCGGTCGCCCTGCTTCCGCCCCTGTAACTGGCCCCCGAGCGGGGACTGCGGCGTGATGACGAGGACTTCGTGCTCGCCACACACGGCCTCCGTGCCGCCGGCGCAGGGGCCGATGAAGTAAAACATCCGCTCGCCGTTCTGCTCCAACTCCACCAGCGCGCCGAGGCTGATGGGTTCGTCCGCCGCGAACTGCCGTGCGGGTAGCATCTCGAATGCAGAAATAGCAGTCTCTAAGTCTGCGGCCTGCCGCGCCTGCCCGGCGGCGAGATAGGAGGCTTCGAGACCGCGCGTGTCGTATTTGTTCTCTGCGCGGCTCTGCGGATCAGTGGCTTCCGCCCGGGCTGCATTTGCCGCCCGGGTGAATGTTCCGAGTTCCTCTCGCAACGTGACGAGGATGGCTTTGAAGAGGGTGCGTTTGTTCATGGGAAGCTTGTTGCCCGCAGTGGGAACCACGTTCGCCATGGAGTGGGATTGATGACCGAGGAGCCGCTACACCTTCAAATCCACATCCGTCACTGCGCCTTCGCTGGCGGACTTCACGGTGGCGGCATACTTCGCGAGGACGCCTCGGGTGTAGCGCGGGGCGGGGCGCTTCCACGCCTTGAGCCGGGCTTTCAACTCCTTCGCCGGGATGCCGACCGTTATCTCGTGCTGCTCGGCATCGAAGGTGATGGGGTCGCCGTTCTTCACGACAGCGAGCGGGCCGCCTTCGTAAGCCTCGGGCGTCACGTGGCCGACCACGAAGCCGTGCGAGCCGCCGCTGAAGCGCCCGTCGGTGATGAGCGCGACGTCCTTGCCGAGGCCCTTGCCCATGATGGCGCTGGTGGGCGAGAGCATCTCGCGCATGCCGGGGCCGCCCTTCGGCCCTTCGTAGCGGATGATGATGACGTGGCCCTTCTTCACGCGGCCATCGAGGATGGCGGCGAGGGCCTTCTCCTCGCTGTCGAAGCAGATGGCCTTGCCGTTGAACTGAAGGCCTTCCTTGCCGCTGATTTTTCCGACCGCACCGCCGGGAGCGAGGTTGCCACGGAAGACGACAAGGTGGCTGTTCTTCTTAATGGGGTTGGTGAAGTCGCGCACCACGTCCTGACCGGCGGGATACTTCGGCGCGTTCTTGAGGTTCTCCGCGAGCGTCTTGCCGGTGACGGTCAGGCAGTCACCGTGCATGAGGCCCTGGTCCAAGAGCATCTTCATGAGCGGGACGGTCCCGCCGATTTTTACCAACTCGTTCATGACGTATTTGCCGCTGGGCTTGAGGTCGGCGAGGACCGGCACGCGTTTGCCGATGCGGGTGAAGTCGTCAATCGTCAGCTTCACTTTCGCGGCGCTGGCCATCGCGAGGAGGTGAAGGACGGCGTTGGTCGAGCCGCCGAGCGCGATGACGAGGGTGATGGCATTCTCGAAGGCCTTTCGCGTCATGATGTCGCGCGGGGTGATGCCGCGCTTGATGAGGTTCACCACAGCGGCTCCGGCGGCTTCGCAATCGCGGGTCTTGTCCTGCGAGACGGCGGCTTGGGCGCTGGAGTTGGGCAAGCTCATGCCGAGCGCTTCAATCGCGCTGGCCATTGTGTTCGCCGTATACATCCCGCCGCAGGAACCCGCGCCGGGGATGGCGACCGCCTCGAGGTCGGCGAGGTCTTTGTCCGAGAACTTGCCCGCTGCGTGCAGGCCCACGGCCTCGAAGCAGGACACTACATCCACCGGCTTGCCGTGGAAGTCACCGGGGAGAATCGTGCCGCCATAGACGAAGACCGCCGGGCGATTCAGCCGCGCCATCGCCATGAGACAGCCGGGCATGTTCTTGTCGCAACCGCCCACGGCCACGAGGCCGTCCATGCCTTCGCAGCCCACGACGGTCTCGATGGAGTCGGCGATGACCTCGCGCGAGACGAGGGAATACTTCATGCCCTCGCTGCCCATCGAGATGCCGTCGCTGACGGTGATGGTGTTGAAGACCAGCGCCTTGCCGCCGGCCTCGTTGACGCCCATCGCGACGCTCACGGCGAGTTGGTCAATGTGGATGTTGCAGGGCGTGACCTGGCTCCACGTCGAGCAGACGGCGACCTGCGACTTCTTGAAGTCCGCGCGCTGGAACCCGACGGCGTGGAGCATCGCGCGGCTGGCGGCGCGTTCCGCTCCGTCGACGACGATGGAGGACCACTGACGTTCGAGGGAGGAAGTTTTGGCGGCGGCTTTCTTTTTCATGTGCGGAGGAGCGTTCCTGAAATTGGGATGTGAGGCAAGCCAGCCTTGCTCGTGGGGCGGCGCGTGGCGGACGCAACTCCGGAGCGTTCAACGTAAAACCCACTCGACTTGAGTCTGCTGCTTTCCGACAGTCCGCACGCAAAATCCATGCACCACGACGCCATCCAATTCTTCAACCGCTACACGCAGACCGTGGAGACGGAGCAGATTTACGGCGAGAGTTTCCTCCGGTGGATTTACGGCTCGCTCTCGGGCCGGATCGCGCTGCACGCGGTGGCGAAGCGCGGGTTCTTCTCCCAATGGTATGGCTGGCGCATGGACCGCCCGGCGAGCCGGGCGAAGGTCGCGCCGTTCATCCAGGACTTCCGCGTGGACCCGGGCGAGTTCGCCGACGCGCCGGACTCCTACCGCACGTTCAACGAGTTCTTCTATCGCAAGCTCAAGCCGGATGCGCGGCCCGTCGCGGGCGATGCGCGGACGGCGGTGTTCCCGGCGGATGGGCGGCACCTCGGCTTCGCGGACGTGTCGCGCATGGAAGGCATCTTCGTGAAGGGCGAGGTGTTCAGCCTCGGCGAACTGCTTCGTGACCGTGAGCTGGCCGAGCGTTTCCAGCGCGGCGCGATGGTGCTTTCGCGCCTCTGCCCGGTGGACTATCACCGCTACCACTTTCCCGTCGGCGGCCTCGCGACGGAGCCGCGCGTGCTCAACGGCTGGCTCTACTCCGTCAGCCCCATCGCGCTGCGGCGGAACATCCGCATCTTCACGGAGAACAAGCGGGCCATCACGCGCATCGAGTCGCCGGAGTTCGGCACGGTGCTGATGCTGGAGGTCGGCGCGACGAACGTGGGCAGCTTCGAATACACCTTCCCGCCGAACACGCGCGTGGCGAAGGGCGCGGAGAAGGGCTACTTCAAGTTCGGCGGTTCCTCCACCATCACGCTTTTCGAGCCGGGCCGCGTGAAGCTGGATGCTGACCTCCTGACGCAAACGGCGGAGCGCCGCGAACTCTACGCGCGCATGGGCGACCGGCTGGGCGTGGCAGCGTGAGACTTGGTAGGGCCGACCTGCGGACGACCAGCAGGTCGTCCCTACCAAGACCCGCTGTTGACACCCGCGCGGCGAGTTGTTTCCGTTCGCGTGCCAAAACATGAGCAAACTGAAATTCAAAGTCGTGCCGGGTTCCGTGGTCGCGCCGCAGGGCTTCCTCGCCAGCGGAGTTTTCTGCGACATCAAACGCCTCGGCACCGGCAAGGGGTCGAACAAAGGTCCGAAGCGCGACCTCGCGCTCATCGTGTCCGAGGTGCCCGCGACCGTGGCGGGGATGTTCACGACCAACCAAATTTGCGCCGCGCCGGTGAAGGTCTGCGCCGAGCGCGTGCAAGCCGGCACCGCGCAAGCCATCGTGGTGAACTCCGGCAACGCCAACGCCTGCACCGGCAAGCAGGGTATGAAGGACGCGCGCGCGATGACCGCGCTGGTGGCGAAGCAGCTTCACATTCCCGATGAACACATTCTCGTCGGCAGCACCGGGCGCATCGGCGTGACCCTGCCGATGGCGAACGTGCGCGAGGGAATCCTCGCCGCCGCTCAGTTGCTGGGGAATGAGGTGGTGTGCGCGGACGAAGCGGTCGAGGCCATCATGACCAGCGACACGCGGCCCAAGCAGATTGCCATCGAGTTCAAGCTGGGAGGCAAGACCGTGCGCATCGGCGGGATGTGCAAGGGTGCGGGGATGATTCAGCCCGGCATGAGCGCGACCGGCGCGCGGCCCGCCGCGCTGCCGCAAGGCCTGCACGCCACGATGCTGTGCTTCATCACGACCGACGCGGCGGTCGAAGCAAAGGCGCTCCACGCGTGCCTACAGGAAGCGGTGGCCAACAGCTTCAACCGCATCACCGTGGACGGCGACATGAGCACGAACGACACGGTGTTGGTGCTGGCAAACGGGTTGGCGGGGAACGAAGAAGTCAGAAGTCAGAAGTCAGAAGTCAGAATTTTCCAAGCCGCGCTTCAGCACGTAACGCTCGAACTCGCCAAGATGATTGTGCGCGATGGCGAGGGCGTGCACCGCGTCGTGACGGTGCGGGTGGCGGGCGCGAAGACGATCCAGGATGCCGATGCTGCCGCTCGCGCCGTGGCGAACAGTGCGCTGGTGAAGACGAGCTGGCACGGCGGCGACCCGAACTGGGGCCGCATCATTGACGCGCTCGGCTACAGCGCCGCGACGGTGGTGGAGGATCGCGTGGACATTGGCTACAGCGCGCCGGGCAGCCGGAAGATTCTCTGGAGCCTCAAGCGCGGCCAGCCGACGAAGGCCACGTTCAAGGAACTCTGCACCGCCGCTGCGCCGAAGGAGTTTGACCTTCACATCCGCCTCAACCTCGGCAAGGCCGACGCCCTGATGTATGCCGCCGACCTCACCGAGGCTTACGTGGATTACAACAAGGGCGATGTGACGGACCCGACGACGCTGGGTGGCTGAGTTCGACTTGCTCAGCAAGGAGCTCAGAACACCTTCATCGTCTCCAGCACGGCCTTGATGCGGGTCACTTCGTGCGTGCGGAAGAGGTCGGTCTTGCCCAGCGCAGCGAGCACGGCGAAGAACGGTTCGGCGCTGCGGACTTCCTCGCCGAAATACTCGAAGGCGTGCGGGAGCGCGTGGCAGGTGGGGAAGCCCAGCGTGCGCAAGCGGAAGGTGTTCAGGAAGGTCGTCATCTGGTGCCGCACGCGGACGGTGCTGTCCTGCAAGTTGCGGTAGTAGAAGCCTAGGCCGGGGTCCACGAAGATTTTCTGCACGCCGCAGCGTGTCGCCGTCTCGATCTCGCGGGCGAAGAACTCATACATCGCGGGCACCGGGTCGGCGTTGAGAGCGAAGTCGCGGACGGCGCGGACGTTGGTGCCTTGGACGTAGCAGAGGATAACTGCGGCGTCGTGCTCGGCGACGGTGCGATACATCGCTTCGCTACGCTCGGTGCCGGTGAGGTTGAGGATGTTGGCCCCGGCGGCGAGACAGGCGCGGGTGACTTCGGGGTGGTAGGTCTCGACGGAGACCAGAACGCCAGCCGCGCGAAGTTCCTTCACGACGGGCAGCAGTTTGGAGTTCTGCAACTCCGCGCCGACCAACTCTGTGTTGGACAGCGTGGATTCCGCGCCGATGTCCACGATAGCCGCGCCCTGTGCGGCGAGGACCTTGCCGCGCGCGATTGCGGCGTCGGCGGAAAGACAGACGCTTTCGCGATACCACGAGCCGGCGGAGAGGTTCACCACGCCCATGATGGCCGGTTCGGAGTTGAAGCGGAACTCACGCCCGCCAAGGGCAAACTCCCGCACGTTCGCGTGCGTGGCAGAACGGTTCTTCTCCACAAGTTCGGCGAGGAATTCCAACGCGAGCATAGGGAGGAAGGTTGGCGGGGCGCAGGCTGATCGGCAATCCGCAATCGGATGGGTGGAGCTGCGCGGTAGGGTGTTTGGTTGGCAGTTAAAGAGCGCAGTCAGGCAGGGGGGGGGAAACAAACAACTAAACACACACCCACGAAAAGGCTTCCCTACGCTGGTGAAAGAACCTGACGAGCCCAACAACCAATCCCCAGCAGAGCGCCCGGGCGCACTGGAAGCAACAGCGGCGCATTCGGCAGCGCAATGGCGGCAGGCCAAGGCGGCGCTGGGACAGGAACACGGGCTGGGGGCTGGCCGGGAAGCCGGCGATCGGCTCTGTCAGTTGATCAGAGAGGACGGGCAGTTGGTGGCCGTGCTGGTGTGGTGCGCGGCGGCCTGGCATTTGAAGGCGCGGGATGAAACGGTGGGCTGGGATGCGGTGACGCGCTCCCAGCGTTTGAAACTGGTGGTGTAACTGCGGCGCTTTCTGGTCTTGGAAGCGACGCGGCGACCCAACCTGGCCAGCCAATGCCTGGGCGCGGGGCTGCGTGCCTTGGTCGGCCAGTGGGAAAGCCAGCACGGTTATCGCCCGCTGCTGGCCGAGAGCTTCAGCGACCCGGAAAGCCACGCCGGCACCGTCTACAAGGCGACCAACTGGGGGGCCGGCCGGGCTGACCAAAGGCTACTCGCAGGATCACACGGACTTTTTCGTTCCCAACGGGCGGCCCAAGAAGCTCTGGCTCAAAGAACTGGCCCCCAAGGCGTGCGTGCTGATGTGCGCGCGGGAATTGCCGGCCGCCTGCCAAGGAGCCCAGGGCGAGGGCGGCGGGACGCGCAGCCCGCTCAAAGTCA
Organism: Klebsiella pneumoniae; assembly: GCA_943330855.2. Taxonomy (GTDB): domain Bacteria; phylum Verrucomicrobiota; class Verrucomicrobiia; order Limisphaerales; family SXTU01; genus SXTU01. The sequence goes on along the minus strand of CALQJI020000034.1, from coordinate 28,829 downwards.
GCCAGCTCCAAACCCTGCGGGAAGCCTTTCGGGAAGTGCCCGATCCGCGCAGTGCCACCCGCCGCCGCCACCCGCTGGCCGCCATGCTCGGACTGGTTGCCCTGGCCTTGCTCATGGGCGCGCGGGACGTGCTGGACATCTGGCGCAAAGTGGCCTGCCTCTCCCAGAGCCAGCGCCAAGCTCTGGGCCTGCGTGTGCGGGACAAGCAAAGCCGGCGGCTCACGATGCCCGGCTACGACGCCCTCAACGATCTGCTCGGAGCGATCGAACCCGCCGCCTACGCCCGGGCGCTGACGACCTATCTGCAAGCCCACGCCGGACTGCTCCCCCGCAGCCTCGCCCTGGATGGCAAGAGTGTGGGAAACGGACGCTTCGGCATGATCGGCACACTCTGCCGCCACGAGGACGGACGCCCCGTGGCCATGACCGTGGCCCGGGGCAAGAAGTAAGACAGCGAAGTCTCCGAAGCCCGCGCGCTGCTGGCCGACCCGCAAGTCGAACTGGCCAACGCCCTGATCATCGCCGATCCGCTCCACAACAAGGAAGACACCGCGCGCCGTGGCGTCCGGTTGGCATTCCACCGACTGACATCGGGAGTCGGTCGGCAATGCGTTTCTGTCGCCCCGCTGGGGCTTACGATTCTCCCCCGGCCATGAGCAGCGCGCGTCTGCGCCGGCTCCCGCTCCGATGCCCCAGCCCGCGCCTTCGCCCGCCGCCTCCGCCTTCGCCCAAAACTCCTACTTCGAACCACGCACCGCCCCGGCTCCGGCCACCCGCCAGCCAGTGGAAGCATCCGCCGCCCCCGCCCGCCCCACCGAGCCAGCGAAAGCCGCCGTCTCCAAAGCGAAGCGCGATTCCCTCGATCGCTTCAAGAAAATGCCCGACCTCTGGAAGCAACGGCATTGATGTCGCTCTGCCTGCCGCAGGGGCGAAGGTAGCCGGCCGCGTCTTGAGTTGTGCCCAAAGCGCCGCGCCCGGGGTTCGGGGTTTGCAAAACTTCCGCCGCTGTTTAATCTTTGAAGAGTTATGGAATGGCTCTCGGACCCACAAATTTGGATTAGTCTCTTCACGCTCACCCTGCTGGAGATCGTGCTGGGCATCGACAATCTCATCTTCATCTCAATCCTCAGCGGCAAGCTGCCAGCGGAGCAGCAGGCGAAGGCCCGCAAGGTCGGCCTCTGCCTCGCGCTCATCACTCGCATCCTGCTCCTGTGCTCGCTGGCGTGGTTGGTCTCGCTGGACAAGCCGTTTTGGCAGGCGCGCATCTTCAGTTGGGACCTGGCGGTGTCGGGCAAGGATTTGATTCTCCTGGCGGGCGGCCTTTTCCTCATCGCCAAGAGCACGAAGGAAATCCACGAGAAGCTCGAGGGTGAGGATGGTTCCGTGACGAATCATCTCGCGCCGAACTTCGCGAGCGTCATCATTCAAATCCTTCTCATCGACATCGTCTTCTCGCTGGACTCGGTCATCACCGCCGTTGGTATGGTGAAGCAGATCGGCGTGATGATCACCGCCGTCGTCCTGGCGATGATCGTCATGCTGGTGTTCGTGGAACAGATCAGTCGCTTCGTGGACCGGCACCCGACGATCAAGATGCTGGCACTGTCGTTCCTCATTCTCATCGGCACGATGCTCGTGGCCGAGGGCTGCCACCAGCACGTGAACAAGAGTTACATCTATTTCGCAATGGCCTTCAGCGTGGGCGTCGAGATGCTGAACGTGAAGATGCGCGGGAAGTCTGCGACGAAGGTTGAGTTGCACCAGCCGTATCGGTAGCTGAGGTCAGGTTGCGGAAATGGGTCGGTGGTAAACTGCGCAGTGGCCGATGCCGCTATTCTGGTGGGGAGGTCAGCGGACTCGCCAGCTTGGTTCTACGATTGATCGCAATCCCTTCGCCAAGCCGCGCCCGGCACGTCAGTTCCGTGCGAGTCGCTTCTCCAGTTCATCGCTCTTGGGATGACCGACGGTGAGGGCCTTTTGGTAGTGCCAGCGGGCCAATTCCCGCGTGGGCGGCTGCTGGGTGGCGTAGTAAACTGCGAGGTTGTAGTGCGCGACGGCGTAGCCGGGGGCGATCTGGATGGCCCTACGGAAGGCTGCTTCGGCGGGTTCGCGTTGGCCCTTCATGCTGAGGACGAGTCCAAGGTAATTCTGGGTTTGCGCGTTATCGGGGTCGAGCTTGGCAGCGCGGCTGAGGGCGTCGAAGGCGTCGTCGGGCTTCTCCTGTCGGAACTTGAGCAGTCCGAGCAGGGCGAGGGAAAAGGCGTCGTCGGAGTCGAGTGCGAGCGCGCGTTTTAAGTGGGCTTCGGCCTCGGGGAGTTTGTTCAACTCCATCTGCGCTGCGCCGAGGTTGGCGAGGGTGTAAATGTTGCCGGGGTCGAGCGAGAGGACTTCGAGGTATTTCTTTTCCGCTTCACCGAAGCGCTGGGCGGCGTAGGCGCGCTGGGCTTCGAGGGCCACGTTCGCAGCACCGGGCGGCAGGTCGGCAGAGTTTTTCTTTGCCGACTTGGCGACCGGCGCGGGAGCCGCGACCGGAGCGGAGGAGCCTTTCAACAAGGCGAGATCCTCCGCAGAGTAGGGTGTTCGTCGGGCCTCCAGTGCCGCGACTCTGGCCTGGGCGGAGGCGAGGTCCTGCCCCAGCTTTTCGGTCGCGTTGCTGGACACCTTCTTCTTGTCGTTCAATTGCTTTTGAAGCTCGATGAGTTGCTTCTGTAATTCCTCACGCTCCTTTTCCATCTGGCGGAGTTTGGGGGCGTCCGCCGTTCCTTTCTGGACTTGGGCTTCGAGGGTTTTGACGGAGGTCTCTAAGTCTTTGTTTTTCTTTTCGAGTGCTTTGAATTGATCGGTCGTGATGCCGGTGGCGTTGTTGGGGTCTGTCAGGATGGCTTCCATCTTTTGGTTGGCCTTGGCGAGGGTGTTGACGCGGTCTTGCTCGGCTTTCAGCGCCGCCTGCGCGGCCGCGAGCGAGCGGGCCAGTTCTTCGGATTTGTTTCCAACGGTGAGCTTGGCGAGTTCATCCACGCGGGCTTTGAGGGCGGAGTTTTCTTTCTTGAGCACGGGGACTTCGGCTTTGTCGTTCAGAACCGCGACGCGCTTCTGGAGGTCGTCGCGTTCTTTGACGATGCCGGCAACTCGCTTGGAAAGGTCCTCCACCTCGATTTGCTTGAGGTCGGCGGCCTTTTGCAGGTCGCGGGCTTTCTGGTGGGCCTTGGCGAGTTCGGCGGGGTCCACATCTTTGGGTCGCGCTGCGAGGGCTTCCTTGAGTTTTTGCTGGGCTCCGCTGCTTTCGGCTCGAGCTTTGACGAGGTCGTTGTTGAGGTCGCGGATTTGTTTTTCCAGGCCGGTGAGCTTTTCCGAACCGGCCTCGTCGCCGGCTTGGCTGGTGGGGATGATCGGCTTGGGGGCGGTGGTGCCGGGGAACTGGACGTTGAGTTTTTTGATTTGGTCGTCGAGGTAGACGAGGCGGAAGGCGACGAGCTTTGGCTCCCAAGTCTTATAAGCGGCCTGGAGTTTCTTTAGCTCCTCTTGGGCAGATAGGTATTTTTCGAGGGCCGGCTTTCCTTGTCCGGCGTCTTGGAGTGAATCGCCCTGTAAGACGGTGTTGAACACCTTGACATAAAGCTCATCGGCGGCGGCCGCCTGGGCGCTGGGGCAGGCCAGTGCGAGACACACCACGCAGAGGAGCAAATAAACGTGCTTCATGTTCTGCCACCTTAGAAACAAGTGCCGCTTTTTGGCAATGCGATTTCCGCTTCAGCCGGTGCGGCAGTGCGGATAAACGGTAACACGAGAAGGCTCGGGATTTCCCCCACCTTCCTGCCCTCCTTCTCAAAACTCTGCGCTTTCCTCGCTTCACTGTGCCGCGTGGGTGGGCTACACCAGCGCGATGCTGTTTTCTGAACTCATTCCCGCGTCGGAGAAGAACTCCCACCACCTCATGATCGTGCTGCATGGGCTGGGCGACAGTATGGATGGCTACCGCTGGCTTCCGGAGGCGATGGGCCTGCCGTGGATGAACTACCTGTTGGTCAATGCGCCGGACGAATACTACGGCGGCTATTCGTGGTATGACTTCCCCGGCGATGCAGCTCCCGGGGTCGCGCGGAGCACACGGCTCTTGGGCGAGTTGCTGGACGCGCAGAGGGAGTGCGGATTTCCTACGGGGCAGACGGTGCTGTTTGGTTTTTCGCAGGGCTGCTTGATGACCATCGAAACGGGGCTGCGCTACCCGCACCGTTTCGCCGGGCTGGTGGGGGTGAGCGGTTACACGCACGACCCAGAGCGGTTGTTGAGGGAGAAATCTTCCATGGCAAATGAACAGCGGCTACTGCTCACGCACGGCCTCCACGACCCGCTCATCCCGATAGCGCCGGTGCGGGACCAAGTCCGTGTGCTCCGGCAGGCGGGCCTGCAGATCGAGTGGAGCGAGTTTGCGAAGGATCACACCATCGCGGGCGAGGAGGAGTTGGAAGTGGTCCGTGGCTTTGTGAGCAGGCGGGCAGTGGACGGGGAAAATTTATAAGGAGCGCAGGAGGGTAGGAGAAATCGGACGGCCACGACGCCGGGCTGATGCGTGCAAGCGTGCCGTGCGCGCGGCCCACAGATTTGACTCCGAGTGGTGTTTCGGGTCGGAGTCCCGCGCGCTGTCGCATCCAGCATTCCCGCTCTCAATTTGAAAAATCACTGAGCATCCCCACCGATCGCAGGTTCAAGGTTGAGATAATGCATCCGAACGGCTGCTGACCGCCGACGGGGGCGTGCGGCGGAAGACGCAGAACAGCTCGTCGCCGACGCGTTTTGAGGAGGCGAGTTGGAGTGGAAAGGCCTCGCTCAAGTGGGGGAAGCCGAGGCCGTCGGCGATGGTGGGGGCTTGGCGTCCGCCGATGACTCGGGGGCAGAGGGTGAGGTGCAGTTCGTCCACGAGGCCGGCGCGGAAGAGGGCGTCGTTCAGCTCGCCGCCGCCTTCGCAGAGGAGGCGCTGCACGTTCCACTCGGCACGGAGCCAGCGCAGCGCGGCGGAGAAATCCACTTCGCGGTCGCCGCAGATTTTCACTTCAGTGGCGACGGTTCGGAGTTGCTTCAACGCAGCCGCAGGCGCGCGTTCGCTGGTGAGCACGAGGATGGGGGAGAACTTGTGGCGGAAGAGTTCCGCATCGGGATTGATCGAGCCGGAGCCGGAGACGAGGACGCGGAGATGACATTCCGCGAGGCCGCGTCGGAGCCGGAGTTTGCGGAAGCGTTCCGTGCCGGAGCCGAGCGTGTAGTGGTTGAGGTCCACCGTGCGCGCGCCGCTTATCACGGCGTCGGCGGTGGCGCGGAGTTCGTAGAGATGGTCGTGGTCGCGCGCGCTGCTGAAGGTGGCGACGGCGCGGTTGGCCGTGGCGATTTTACCGTCGGCGGACATCGCCATGTTGATGAGGACGAAGGGGAGGGGAGCAGTTCCGAGCTTTGAGTTCTGAGTTCTGAGTTGGGGGCGCTGGCGCATGGACGTGCCAACTAGAAACTCAAAACCCAAAACTCGGAACCCAAAACTCAAACGACGAGCATCGCGTCGCCGTAGCTGAAGAAGCGGTAGCGCTCGCGGACGGCCTCGGCGTAGGCGGCGAGCATGAGTTCGCGCCCGCGCAATTCGCCGGGCGCGGCGAAGGCGCTGACGAGCATGAGCAGCGTGGATTGCGGGAGGTGGAAGTTGGTGAGCAGGGCGTCCACGACGCGGAATTGATACGGTGGGTGGATGAAGATGCGGGTGCGGCTGCGGAGCGTTGAGAGTTGAGCGTTGAGAGTTGAGAGGGCGGCGGTTTCTAGCACGCGCACCGTGGTGGTGCCGACGGCGATGACGCGGCGGCATTCGCGCTTGGCGGCGTTGATGGCGTCGGCGGTGGTGGCGGGCAGGTCGAAGCGTTCTTCGTGCATCACGTGGTTGGCGAGGGTGTCTGCCTTGACTGGCATGAAGGTGCCGAGACCAACGTGGAGCGTGACGAAGTGGATTTGCACGCCGCGCGCGCGGAGGTCGTCGAGGAGCGCGGGGGTGAAGTGAAGTCCCGCCGTCGGCGCTGCGACGGAGCCGGCGGGTTGTGCGAAGACGGTTTGATAACGCGCGTCGTCCTCGGCTCCGGCGGCGCGCTCGATGTAGGGCGGTAGGGGGATTTCGCCGTGGGTTTCGAGTGCGTCGAGGATGTTCGGCGTGCCGGTGAAGCGCACGCGGCAGTGGCCTTCGGCGTTCTTGTCCAACACGACGGCGCGCACGGGGGAGGCGGCCCCGGCGTTGGTCTTGAGCTGAATCTCCGTTCCGGGGCGGACGCGTTTGCCGGGGCGGAGCAGGGTCCACCACTCGTTCAGCGCGACTTCCTCCACGAGCAGCAGTTCGACCTGTCCGCCGCTCGCGAGTTTCTGGCCGCGCAACCGGGCGCGGAGGACGCGGGAGTTGTTGAAGACCAGGACATCGCCAGCCCGGAGGTAGTCCGGCAAGTCGCGGAATTGCCGGGGCTCGGTGCGCGGCTCGCCTCGGTGCAGGACGAGGAGTCGCGAGCCGTCGCGCGTGGCGGCGGGAGCTTGCGCGATGAGTTCCGGTGGAAGCGGGTAATCGAAGTCAGCGGTGCGCACGGGGGGGGGGAGAAGTGGGGCGCGGAGGGGTGTGTCCGTGGGGGAGGAGTGGGACGGCGGTGGGGGGGACGGGCGCGATGGAAAGTGGGGCGGTATTTCTTTGGAACGCCTCGTTGGGCAAAGGAATCTGTGCGGTTTCGGTAGGAATGTCGTTAAAGCTGTCGGACTGAAGTCGGGGATCACCTGACTTGAGCTTTGGGGAGGACAAAAAACGCGAACTTTCTTCGTGCGTAACTAGCTGGAAATCAACAAGTCACGACAAAATTTAAAAATCTGTGTCTTACCAGTTGACCGTAGTGGGGTGAAGTGGGTAAAAATGTAGCGCTCTGGGGCGATGTGGGTTAATTGGTTTGTTCCGGAGTTTTCTTATGTCCACCATCACTGACAACGCGCGTGTCACCTTCAAGGGTGCATACGACTTTGGCGTGGACGACAAGCGGCGGGTGCAGGTCCCGGCGAAGTGGCGTCCGGCTGAGGGCGTGGCGTTGTCCGTGCATTTTTGGAAGGCCGAGGGCCAGCGGCATCCATGTCTGCTGGTTTTGCCCCCGGCAACGGCGCGGAAATTGGAAGAGAAGCTCGAGGGGATGTCCTTCAGCGACCCCAAAGCCGAATCGCTCCGGCGCCTGCTCGGCGCGGATTGCGATGACCTGACGTTGGACTCGGCGGGACGCATCTGTCTCCCGGAGAAGCTGGCGACGAAGGCCGGCATTGGCAAGAAGGTGATTTTGGTCGGCTTGTTCGACCGCTTCCAAATCTGGCATCCGGAGTTCTACGCGGACACCCAAGTCTCCGACGAGGTGGCGCGTCCCGATGCCATCAAACTGATTTAGTCATGGGTTTGCTCAACTTACTCAACACCGGCAAGAGCCTCGTGGGGCTGACCAGCAAGCTCGTCACCCAGGTGCCGCTGGGCGAGGTGGTGCCGAACTTCGGCTCGCCGCTGGGCGCGATGAGCCGAGTGGAACGGGCGGAGCCGGTGACGCGTGGTCGTCGTCGCGACCCGTTTGCGGGCGAAGGTCGGCTGGCGATGCGCTCGGGCGGGCCGAAAATCCGCAGCACGGTCGCGCCGGACCCGAAGCTACCCAAGAACCCTTTCGCGAAGCCGGTGGTTCCCCGGCGCAAGCCCAAGACCGACGAAGCGCTCGAAGTGCAGCCCGAGCCGGTCGTGGCCTCGACGTTTTGGCCGACATTCGTGCCGCCTTCCGCAGGGAAGAGCTGGGCGGCGCGGCTCCGTTCGGTGCGCGACACGGTGAAACGTCCGGTGGGCCGCAAACTGAAGGTGCCCGCGCGGCTGGCGAAGGCTTTTGGCGAGCGAGCGGCGGCGGTGCGGCGGCGGGTGCCGCGCGGTCCGTTGGCGGCGCGGTTGTTGGTCGTGGCGGCGTAACTGGCCCATGAACCGTGACAAACTTCAGCCACAGTCCGGTGATGCTGGAGGAAGTGTTGGCCGCACTCGGGCCGAAGCCGGGCGGGAAATTCGCCGACGGCACGCTGGGTTCGGGTGGGCACGCGGCGGCGATGTTGCGGGCCAGCAATCCGACTGGATGGCTCTTTGGTTGCGATCGCGATGGCGACGCCCTTGAGGCTACGCGTGAACGGCTGGCGGCGGAGTTCGCCGGCCAGTTCGAGCTGCGACGCGGGAATTTTACAGAACTGCCGGACTGGGTGCCGGTGGGCGGTTGCGACGGGGTGCTGTTGGATTTGGGCGTGAGTTCGCCGCAACTGGACCGGGCGGAACGCGGGTTCAGTTTCCAGCAGGACGGCCCGCTCGATATGCGGATGGATGCGCGGCAGGGGTTGACGGCGGCGGAGTTGGTCAACTCCGCGAGCGCCGAAGAGTTGATGAGAATTTTCTGGGACTACGGTGACGAGCCGGAAGCGCGGCGGATGGCGCGGGCGATTGAGCACGACCGGCAGATGCAGCGGTTTACCACGACCCGGCAGTTGGCGGAGTTGATGGAACGCATCGCTCCGCGGCACGGGCGCAAGGCGCATCCGGCCACGCGGGTCTTTCAGGCGCTGCGCATCGCGGTGAACGACGAAATCGGTTCGCTGCGGCGCGGGCTGACGGGCGCGGTGCGGTTGCTGAAGCCCGGCGGGCGGCTCGCGGTGATTACGTTTCACTCGCTCGAAGACCGGGTGGTGAAGGAATTCGGGCGCGAGCTGGCGCGGGACTACGTGGTGGCGGGGGAAGTGGATGTGCCAGAGTTGCGGCAGCCGCGAGCCCCGGTGTTGCGGTTGGTGACGCGGAAGGCGATTTGCGCCAGCGACGTGGAAGTCGCGGCGAACCCTCGGTCGCGCAGCGCGCAACTGCGGGTGATGGAAAAAGTTTAACGACATCGGTTATGGCGAAGAATCGAAAGAACAGTGCGGGCAGCGGCGTCCGGTTCGGGCCGGCGGTGAAGGCCTTCTTCATCTGCCTGGTCCTCGGTTCGCTCGGCGTGACCTTCGTCTGGCAGAAGCGCCAGATTTACTCGCTCGGTGTGAAGACCGAGCAGCTCGAAAAACGCCTCACCACGCTAAAACGCGAGAACGAAACGCGCCGCCAGCAGATGGCCATGCTGCACTCTCTCCCTTATCTCGACACGCGGGTGAAGGAACTTAAACTCGGACTGGGCGTGCCCACGCCTGACCAAATTCTCACGCTCGTGGAAGGCCAGGTCACCCGCGTTGCGCCGCGCAATGCCGCAGTGCCCGCGATGGCCGCGTTGGCTTTCCCGACGGACAAAACCTACTTCGCCTACGCCACCAAACCTCTGCCTCCGCCCAGCAGGAAACGTTGAAGCAAAGCCACATCATGAACACCACCATCCGCCATGAAGAGGAAGAAGCTGAATTTGAACTGAGCTTCGCCGCCTGATGCCCGCGCGCGCGACCATGCAGGACGCTACGCTCCAGCCGTTTCAAAACCGGCGGCTGGTGCTGATGGCCTTTCTGTTGTTCGTCGCCTTCTGTGGCCTCGGCTACCGACTCGTGGATTTGCAGGTCCTGCAGCACGAGGCCCTCAAGGCCAAAGCCAAAGCCCAAGTCCAGACCACCCGTTTCATCGAACCCCGCCGCGGCGACATCCGCGACGCGCGCGGCACGCTCCTAGCCACCAGCCGACCGGTGAAGACCGTCTTCGCCGACCCCGTGCTTATCGGCAACCGCCAGCCCGAAATCGCTCGCGCGCTTGCGCCCATCTTCCAAGTCCCCGAGGCCGAGCTGCACAAGCGCCTGCTCCCGCAAATTACCGTTCGCACGAACCCCGTTGCTTCGCTCGACGGTGCGCTGCTCACAAACCGCCACATCATCGTCGTGGACGGCTACGTGCTTGCGCCGCGTGGCGTGCTGCACACGAATCGTTTCCTCGCCCTCAAGAACGGGGCCATCACCACTAACTACTACTCGGTCACGACCAACGCCCCGCTCGTCCTCTCGAACAGCTACGTCGTCATTACCAACCAACTCGTGATCGTCACGAACCGCCACGTCGTGCTCGCGCACAAAGTGCCGTTGGAGCAGTGGGGGCAAATCACCGCCGCGATGTCGAAGCTCACTTTCGTCGGCGTGGACGAGAAGAAACTCCCGCGCAAGGACAAGTCATTCTACCGCGAGCTCCGCGCCAAGGCCATCAACAGCGACCCGGTGGACGACCAGATTCGCATCTACCCGAACCAATCCCTCGCGGCGCACGTGCTCGGCTTCATGGGGCCGGTCACGCGCACAAATAAGACAACCGGCGTGGTCACCACGGAGACCACCGGGCTGGATGGCCTGGAGCTGCAATTGGACTCGAAACTCGACGGCGTGCGCGGTTGGCGCGAGACCGAGTTCGGGGGCAAGGGCACGGAGTTGGTGATGAATCGTCAGCAGGAAGTCGTAGCACAGGACGGCCTCAACGCCGTGCTCACGATCGACGCCGCGATGCAGCACATCCTCGAAACCGAGCTGACGGAAATCATGTCCAAGTTCAACCCCGTGAGCGCTTCTGCCATCGTGCTGCGCCCGCGCACCGGTGAAATCCTCGCGATGGGTTCTCGCCCGACCTACGACCCGAACCAGCCGGGCAAGTCCCCCATCGCCTCGCTCAAGAACCGCATGACCGTGGACAGTTACGAGCCGGGCTCGACTTTCAAGATTGTCTCCATCGGGGCCGCGCTGAACGAAGGCCTGGCCACCCTCGGCGAGCGCGTGGACTGCGAGCGCGGCCGGTGGCTCTATAAAGGCAAGGTGCTCCACGACCACGACCCGCTCGGCGTCCTCTCGGTCGAGGAGGTCATGATGAAATCGTCGAACATCGGCTCGGCTAAAATCGGCCTGCGCCTCGGGGATCAGGGACTGTTCAACTACCTCACCGCTTTCGGTTTCGGCGAGCGCACCGGCATCCCGTTGCCGGGCGAGGCGCGCGGCCAGTTGATTCCCGTCAAGAAGTGGGACGGCATCACCGGTTCACGCGTGTCCATCGGCCACTCCGCCGCCGCGACGCCGCTCCAGATGGCGATGGCGATGGCGGCGATTGCCAACGGCGGCAAACTCATGCGCCCGATCCTCGTGGACCGGCTGGAAGACGCGGACGGCAACGTGTTCTTGAAGAACCACCCGCAAGTCGTCCGCCAAGTCTTCAAGCCCGAAGTCTCCAAGCAAGTCGTCGAGACGCTCAAGCGCGTGGTCTCCACGGACGGCACGGCGGATAAGGCCCGCCTCGGCTACTACACGGCCGCTGGTAAAACTGGCACAGCGCAGAAGCTCGTGAACGGCCAATACAGCCACGAAAAATACTTCTCGTCCTTCATCGGATTCTTCCCGGCGGACCGCCCGGAGCTGCTCATCTACGTGTGCGTGGATGAACCCGAGAAGCCGAAGGGCTTCTACGGCGGCCAGGTCGCTGGACCGGCCTTCAAGAACATCGCTCTGCGCTCTGCAAACTACCTGAACATCCGTCCCGAAACTGCCGTGGGCGAACCCGTCACTGGTGTCGCCGAAGGGCCTCGGACCACGAACCGCACGAACTGAACGTGAGCGCTAACGAACAACTGACGATGACCACCCCGGTTGGGCGAGACGCCGTCGATCCCCAGCTCGAGCAGACCGCAGCGAGCGTTTCGATCGGAATCACACCCAGCCAAGAAGCTCGCTTCGCACGCGCCTCCTGCGTCGGCAAATGGGGTTCGACGGAGTCTCATCCTACCGCGTCCCGGCGTTCTCTCGTCCTTGCGCAGAGCTGGGTTCCCTTCTCCGTCTCCCAGCGCGAACCGGTTGGCGTGCGCCAGAGCGCCCTCCGCGCCGCCCAAGCCTTCTCACTCTTGTCGAGCGAACTCGCCACACGCCGGGTCGAGAGCAAACCACTCACCGCCTGACGCCATGCAATTAAATCAACTTCTCGATGGCCTGCCGCTGTTGCGTGCGGAGGGCCCGCTTGATCGACCGGTGACGGGAGTAACCGCTGACTCCCGCCGCCTTTCGCCGGGCATGGTTTTCGTCGCCGTGCCGGGAGAAAATCACGATGGCCACGACTTCATCAGCACCGCGATTGACCGAGGTGCCGCCGCCATCATCTGCGAACGAAACGGCTTCTCCTCCGGTCGCGCGACGAAAATCAGGGTCACTGATGCTCGGGTGGCGCTCGCCGTTGCCGCTGCGAATTTCCACGGCCATCCCAGCCGTAAACTGAAAGTCATTGGGGTCACCGGGACGAACGGAAAAACCACCGTGAGCTTCATGGTGAAGCACCTCCTCGAGGCTGCGGGCATTCATGCCGGGCTGCTCGGCACCGTGCGTTATGAGATTGGCGACCGTGTGCTTCCCGCCCAGCGCACCACGCCGGAGTCGTCCGAAATTCAGCAGTTTATGGCGCAGATGGTCCGCGCGGGGTGTCAGGCGTGCGTGATGGAAGTCAGCTCGCACGCGCTCGCTCAGAAGCGTGTCCACGGCGTCGAATTCGACCTCGCTGTCTTCACGAACCTCACGCAGGACCATCTCGATTTTCACGGCGACATGGAAAGCTACTTCGACGCGAAGAAGGAACTGTTCACCGCTGCGGCGCGCGGCAGCAAGCGGGGCGCGACCATTTTGAACATAGACGACACCTACGGCCTGCGCCTCTCCCGCGCGACGGACGTGGAGATTCAACTGACCTTCGGCATGGACGCGTTGGCGAAGCTCCGCGCCACCGCCATCGAGTTGGGATCGGGCATGACTCGCTTCACGGCGGAGACTCCTTCCGGGCACTTCCCCGTGACCATGCCCTTCATCGGTCGGCACAACATTTACAACGCACTCGCCGCGATCGGCGCGGGCCTCGCACTGCAAGTGCCCATCACGAAGATTCAGGCCGCGCTGCGCACCATGCCCGCCGTGCCGGGCCGTTTGGAACGCATCAGCGCCGACCAACCCTTCAACGTGTTCGTGGACTACGCGCACACGGATGACGCGCTTCAAAACGTCCTCCGCACCGTCCGCGAAATTACGCCGGGCCGTGTGCTGTTGGCGTTCGGCTGTGGCGGTGCGCGCGACACTGACAAGCGCGCGAAGATGGGCAAAGTCGCCGCGTCCCTCGCCGACCACACCATCATCACCAGCGACAACCCGCGCCGCGAATCGCCCGCGTCCATCGCCGCTCAGATCGAGGCAGGCTTTCTCTCCGTGCGCTCAGATCGGTTCTCGGTGGAGCTGGACCGCGCTCAAGCCATCCGTCAATTGCTCCGTTTCGCGCGTCCCGGTGACACCGTGGTCATCGCGGGCAAGGGGCACGAGACTTACCAGGAATTTGAAGACACGGTTGTCCCGTTTGACGACCGCGTGCACGCGCAGGAGGCATTGGAGGAACTCGGCTGGGGGGAGCCACAACTAGCGAAAGCTGCTTAAACAATGGCCCGTCAAGTCACCCACGAGATCAGTTGGAAACCGCGCAGTCAGCGGAAACTCGAAGCGCAGACCGGCAGCTCGGACGCGCAGTTGATCCTGCCCTTCCCTGTGAGTGGGGTGTTCGCGGGTGACGAGAGCGGTGTTTCGGCAGTCGCACCGGAGGCCGTTGAGCCACCCAAGAAATCGAAATTCGCCGTGCTTCTCTGGGAGCCGCGGTCGTAGGAAAAAACCCCGCAGCGTCCCGCAGTCAACTCACCCATAACATGAATTCCACCACGCAGGCCCCGACTCGTCCGCTCCGCAACGTTGACTTGTGCAAACAAATCAACGCGCTGCGCAGCCCCCAGCCCGCCCCCGCGCAGCCCGTTTTCCCCGACGCGGACTCCGTGCCCGCCGCGGTCAACGCAGACGCCGGTCTGCGCCAACTCTTCCGCCGCCCGGTGACTGTCCCGTGGCTGTCGCCGAGGGATGCCTTCCGGTCTCTCGCCGAGTAAATGGACCCGCGCTCGCTCAAGTTCATCGCTGACGCCACCGGGGGAGAAATCCTCAACGGGGCAGGGGACACGGTCGTCTCCCGCGTCTGCACGGACTCGCGGCAAGCGCAAGCGGGCGACCTCTTTGTCGCCCTCGCGGGTGAGCAGTTTGATGGGCACAAGTTCATCGCAGAAGTTGCCGCGAAAGGTGTCGCGGCCATCATGGTCGAGAGTGACAAATTACCTGTAGCCGCCGAGTTAGGGAGGCGGATCGGCGACGATGCGGCCCATCCGCCTCCTCCCCTCGTCGGCTACATCGCCGTCGCGAACACCCGCACGGCCTACGCCCAGCTCGCCGCACGCTACCGCCAGGACTTCACCCTCCCAGTCATCGCCGTCGGTGGCTCGAACGGGAAGACGACGACGAAGGAACTCATCGCCGCCGTCCTGCGCGAGGGCGGTCCCGCGGTGTGGAGCGAGGCTAGTTTCAACAACGACATTGGCGTGCCGCACACGCTGCTGCGGTTGGAGCGACAGCACACCAGCGCCGTGCTCGAAGTCGGCACGAACCATCCCGGCGAACTCGCGCCGCTCGTGAAGCTCATCCAGCCGCGCATCGCCGTCATCACCAGCATCGGCCGTGAGCACTTGGAATTCTTCGGCGATGTGAACGGCGTCGCGCAGGAGGAAGGCTGGCTGGCCGAGCTTTTGCCCAGCGACGGAGTGCTCTTCGTGAACGGTGATTGCCCGGAGATGGAACTCGTCGTGCGCCGCACCCGCGCCCGCGTCGTGCGCGTGGGCTTCGGACCACAGAACGACTGGCGTGCGAGTGACGTGCGTTACGACGAACACGGACAGACCTTTCAAGTCACCAGCTCGTTCGCGGCCAGTTGCGGTGCGTATCGCATCGGGCTGCTGGGACGGCATCAAGTTTTAAACGCTCTGCTCGCCGGGGCTGTGGGGACCGAGGTTGGTCTCTCCAGCGAGCAAGTCAGGCGCGCTTTGGCGGGATGCACCCCGCCAAAGATGCGCCTGCAACTTTGGGAAGCACACGGCTTCCGCGTGCTCGACGACGCCTACAACGCCAACGCCGACTCGATGCTCGCCGCGCTGCAAACGCTGCACGACCTGCCGTGCGTCGGTCGCCGCGTGGCCGTGCTTGGTGACATGGCAGAACTCGGCGCGCACAGCATCGCGGCGCACATCGAGGTCGGGCGTCGCGCGGCGGAGTTGGGCGTGAACCGGCTCTTCGCCGTGGGCAAGATGGCGGGCCATCTCGCCGGCGCGGCGCGGGCCGCTGGCTTGAGCGCTGTCACGGAAATCGCCGAAGTCGCAGGCGCGGGCGAGACGGTGCGGAGCGAGCTGCTGCCCGGTGATGTGGTGCTGCTGAAGGCCTCGCGCTCGACGCGCCTAGAGCGCGTCGCCGACGTGCTTCGCAGTCGTAACCTTCAGGTTGCGAATTCGCAGGTTGAAGCCTGCGACTACACACCGAAACTGAACTGAACTGCCATGAGTGCAAAATCAGACCGACAACAGCAGCGCACCGCGAAGAAGCTGGTGCAGGAATTGAAGGCCAACGTGCGCGGGTCGGGCTTCCTTGGCCGCTTGTGCGGCTGGGAGCAGGCGCGGGCGACGCATGGGAAGTTCACACTTCAGCACCGGCGCGATTGAATGACCGAGGTTCGATGACGAATGCTTTTCTATCTCAGCCAATGGATTCAGGAGCAGGCTGCTGGGACCGCCTGGGCCGACCCGCTGTCGGCGCTGCGGGTGTTCCGCTACATCACCGTGCGCACGGCAGGCGCGGCGATTTCGGCGTTGCTGTTGAGCCTGTGGCTGGGGCCGCTCGTCATCGCGTGGCTGAAGGACCTCAAGTTTGGCCAGGAGTATCTGGACAAGGCGCAGGAGGCCGGGACGACGGGCAACCAAGTCTTCACGAAGAAGGGCGTGCCGGGCATGGGCGGCATTTTGATTGTGCTGGTGGTGGACCTGACCGCGCTGATGTGGGCGCAGTGGAACGAGTTCATTGTGCTGACGCTGGTGTCGCTGCTGGTGCTCGCGGCGCTCGGTTTCTACGACGACTACAAGAAACTCACCGAGCAGAAGAGCGCGGGCGCGGCGGAGAACGTGAAGCTGGTCGTGCAGTTCGCGCTGGCGGGCTTCATCGCCTGGACGCTCTGGCTGATGCCGGAGACGACCACTCTCATCTCGGAGGTTCATGTGCCGTTCCTGAAGCACGCGGTGCTGACAGACGCGGCGTGGGTCGGCGGCTTCATCGCGGTCTGCGCCATCGTGGGCAGCAGCAACGCGGTCAACATCACGGACGGGCTGGATGGGCTGGCCATCGGCTGCACGCTCATCGTGACGACGGTCTTCCTCATCTTCACCTACATCGCGGGCAACGCCATCATCGCGCGCTACCTCTTCGTTCCGTTCGTGCCGGGTGCGGGGGAACTCGCAGTGTTCTGCGCGGCCATGATTGGCGCGAGTTTGGGTTTCCTCTGGTTCAACTGTCATCCCGCACAAGTCTTCATGGGCGACACGGGGTCGCTCGCGCTGGGCGGCGTGCTGGGCATCATGGCGGTGCTGATTCACCAGCCCTTCGTGCTGGTGATCGCGGGCGGTGTGTTCGTGGTGGAAATCGTCTCGGTCATGATTCAGCGCGGCTGGTTCAAATACACACGACGGCTTTACGGCAAGGGAAACGAGCGGCGGGTGTTCCTCATGGCTCCGTTGCATCACCACTTTCAAAAACTGGGCTGGTATGAATCCCAAGTCGTCACGCGGTT
The DNA here is from genome assembly GCA_943330855.2 of Klebsiella pneumoniae. Taxonomy (GTDB): domain Bacteria; phylum Verrucomicrobiota; class Verrucomicrobiia; order Limisphaerales; family SXTU01; genus SXTU01. Next base: position 12,124 of record CALQJI020000034.1, on the reverse strand, counting down.
TTACATCCTGTGCGTCGTGTGTGCCGTGGCGGCACTGGCGACCTTGAAGTTGCGTTAAATGTTTCGGCTCCAAGACAAAGTCGTGTTGGTCATCGGCCTCGGCCTCAGCGGGGCCGCTGCGGCGCGCCTGCTCGTCTCGCGCGGCGCGCGCGTGACGGCGATGGACAACTCCGACACGCCCGCGTTGCGGCGCGAGGCGGAGGAGTTGCGCGACCTCGGCGTGCGCGTGGAGCTGGACCTGAGGCTTCCGCCCGCCGGACAGTTTGATTTTGCAGTGGTCAGTCCCGGCGTGCCGCTGGACTCGCCGCTGGTGAAGGAGTTGCGCCAGCGCGACATCCCCGTCATCGGCGAGTTGGAACTCGGTTGGCAGCAGGCCGTCTGCCTCAACATCTCTGTCACCGGCACGAACGGGAAGACGACGACGACCGAACTCATCGAGCATGTCCTCACGCATTGCCACAAGCGCACACTCGCGGTCGGCAACATCGGCAAGCCGCTCTGTTCCGTCGCGGACGAGTCGAAGCAGCTCGACTACCTCACGCTCGAAGTCAGCTCGTTCCAGTTGGAGACGATTCGCTTCTTCCGCCCCGCCGTCGCGGTGCTGCTGAACATCACGCCCGACCACCTCGACCGCCACCACACGATGGCGGACTACGCGCGCGCGAAGGCCCGGCTCTTCGAGAACCAGCAGCCGTTCGACTGGGCCATCGTGCAGACCGAGGCGCTGGCGATGCTGCGCGCGCTCGGCGTGAAGGTGCCCGCCAAGCTCATCACCTTCAGCGCGCAGAACCGCCGCGCGGACATCCACCTCGACCGCTCGCTCATCATCAGCCGCATCGAGGGCTGGGTCGGGCCGCTGATTGATTTGGAGAAGACGCCACTGCGCGGCCCGCACAACGCGGAGAACGTCATGGCCGCGTTCGCCGTTGGCCGCGTGCTGCGTTTGCCGTTGGAAGAAATGGTCACGGCCATCGCCAGCTTCCAGCCCAGAGCGCATCGCTGCGAGTTGGTCGGCGAAATTAACGGAGTCAAATTCGTCAACGACTCGAAGGCCACGAACGTCGATGCCGTGGCGAAGGCGCTCCAAACCATGCCCGCCGCGCAGCCCGGGGAACCGAACGTCTTGCTCATCGCCGGTGGGCGCGACAAGGCCCTTGATTACCACGACCTCGGGCCGCTCCTAGCGCAGCGTGTGAAGCACACTTTCCTGCTCGGCGAAACGCGCGAAAAGCTCCGCGCGGCGTGGAGCCTGTTTACCCCTTGCACCCTCGTAGATTCATTGCTAGAAGCGGTTGAAGAAGCGGTCAAAAATTCAGTGCCGGGCGATGTGGTTTTGCTTTCGCCCGCCTGTTCGAGCTACGATTTGTTCCGTGATTACCGCCACCGGGGTGAAGTGTTTCGACAAGCGGTCGAGCAGTTAAAGTGCACCAGTAATAGCGCCGCCCCCACGAATGGAAGCGGTAGGAAAGCCGACTGAGACGGGAAGCCAAGTCGCGAGTCGAAACGAAAACAATTTTACGATTTTAACAAAACAATTTCGCCGGGGGCCGGACCGCTCTGGCGAGCCAAACAACGCAGCGAACACCACACACCATGAGCACTGAAAATCAGTTAAACCCGCAAGGCTCTCGCTTGGAGCAGAACGCCAAGCGGAAGACCAACCTCCCCGTCATCGTCGCCGTTTTTGTCGGCATCCACGCCGTCGTCTTCGGCGGCATCATGATGGCTGGGTGCAAACCCGAGCAAAAGTCTGAGGCGAAGAAAGCTCCCGAACCAATCTTGCCGCCGATCACGCCGCCTGCGGACTTCGGCTCGCCGGTTGCACCTGCGCCGGGCGCGCTGGGAGGCGTCGCCGTGCCAGGGATTTTACCGCCCATCAGTAGCGGTTCGCCGCTGGCACCTGCCCCGCTGCCGACCACGCCCATCGCGCCGCCGGTTGCTCCGGCCCCTGTAGTGCCGGTCGCGCCCATCGTGCCGCCAGTAGTGGTGCCACCCGAGCCAGTTCCGTCCGCGCCGGTTGGCGAGGCGAAAGTTCACGTCGTCGCCAAGAATGATTCCTTTTCTACGATGGCCAAGAAACACGGCGTCGGCACGAAGGCCATTGAGGCCGCGAACCCCGGCGTGGATTCCACCAAGCTGAAGATTGGGCAGAAGATTAATATCCCTGCCGCCGCCCCCAAGGCCGTGAAGGCACCCGCTGGCTCTGCGGCCGCCGCAGACTCCGATGGCACCTACACGATCAAGTCCGGCGACAATCTCGGCAGCATCGCCAAGCGCCACGGCACCACCGTCGCCAAGCTCCGCGACGCGAACGGCCTCAAGACCGATCAGATCAAAGTCGGGCAGAAGCTCAAAGTGCCCGCAGGTGGGGCGAAGAAATCCAGCGAGCCGGCCGCAGGTGCGGCTCTGGCGCCGAAGCTGGATGCCGTGCCCGCACTGCCTCCGGCGCTGCCGTCATTCGGCGAGCCGCCTCCGGCCCCGAAGGCCCCCGGCCAGCTCTGAGCTGACCCTTTCCGCAACCAACCACCCCACTCACCGATGCACCGGCTGACTGGCGACGATGGGACGGGCGCACGGCACCTGATGCCGCCGAGCGCCTTACCTCCGTCCGTCGGTTGGGTGCCGTGGAGAGGGATGACGAGCAGGTGTCTCTACGCCGTGTCTTTGCCTGCCGGAAATCCTATTCGCATTTTATCATGACACTCCGCCGCACATCCACGCTCTTTGCATTTTCCGTCGCAGTGCTGCTCGCGAGCGGCTTGGTGATGCTCTATAGCGCGAGCATGACGCAGCAGGGAGAGGCGTTCCTTATCAAACAATCCATCTTTGCTGCCATCGGATTGGTGGCGTGCGTCGCGGCGACGGCGATAGACTATCGCTGGCTGCGCAAGCTCGTCTGGCCGGGTCTCATCATCTCTTGCCTGCTGCTGCTCTGGACCTGGCGGATGGAGAAGGAAGTGAACGGCGCGACGCGGTGGATTTTTTTCAAGCAACTCGGCGGCTTCAGCTTTCAGTCCTCCGAGTTGGCCAAGATTGTCGTCATCGCGATGCTCGCCCACTACGCCTGCCTCTATCGCGACCGGATGAAGGAGTTCGGGCGTGGCATTTTGATTCCGGGGTTGTTGGCGGGCTGCGCACTCGCGCTCGTGCTGGCGGGCAAGGATTTTGGCACCACCATGCTGTTGGGGTTGGTTGTGTGGCTCATGCTTTTGGTGGCTGGTGCACGGCCGGCCTTTCTGGTTCCACTCGGCCTTGCCGCCTTCGCCGTCATCTGCGCCCTGCTGATGGGCAATGAGAACCGCCGCACTCGTATCGAAGCCTGGCTGCACCCGGAAAACTTCAAGCGCACCGTTGCACATCAGCAAATTCAGTCCGTGTATGCCATTGGCTCCGGCGGGATTTCCGGCGTTGGCCTGGGCAGCGGACGCCAGAAAACCGGCTTCGTCCCTGAACACCACACGGACTTCATCTTCTCCATCATCGCTGAAGAGTTCGGCCTGATCGCGACACTTGGTCTGCTTGCAACCTATGGCCTGCTCTGCTGGTGCGGGCTCAACATCGCATGGCGTGCGACCGACCTTTTCGGCCAGCTTCTTGTCATCGGCCTGACCTTTCTAATCGGCGTGCAAGTCTTTATTAACGTCGGTGTCGCCACCATGGTTCTGCCGAACAAAGGCCTCTCGCTGCCCTTCATCAGTTACGGCGGCTCGAACCTTGTCATGCTCCTCGCCTCCACTGGCCTGATTCTCAGCGTCGCCCGCCGCGCCACTGACAAGCCGCTCGTCATCGCCGCGCCGCTCGACGACAACCCCTTCACCGCCCTTCCGCGCCCCGCCTGATGCAACCCGTCCCGGACAAACCTCTCATCGCCATCGCCTGCGGTGGCACGGGTGGCCATCTTTTTCCGGGGCTGGCCGTCGCGGAGGAATTGCAGCGCCGGGACTGCGACGTGCTCCTGCTCGTCTCGCCCAAGGAAGTGGACCAACAAGCCGTCCGCGCCGTGCGCGACCTGCAAGTGGCCACGCTCCCCGCCGTTGCGCTGCAAGGCAACCCGCTCGCCTTCGCCCGCGCCTCGCTTGCTTCGTATCAATCCGCGAGGAAAACCTTCGCCCCGCGCCCGCCCCGCGCCGTGCTCGCGATGGGCGGCTTCACCAGCGCACCGCCGGTCTTGGCTGGAAAACAGCTCGGCGCGAAGACCTTTCTCCACGACTCGAACACCATCCCCGGTCGCGCGAATCGCTGGCTCGCGCACGTCGTGGACGAGGCGTTCGTCGGGTTCCCGCAAGCCGCGAGTCGGCTGTGGATACAACGTCACGCCGTCACGGGCACGCCCGTGCGCGAGCAGTTCGCACCCGCTGACGCCGCTAGCTGTTGCTTGGCGCTCGGCCTCGATGCCAAGCGTCCCACGCTCGTCATCACCGGCGGCAGCCAGGGCGCGACGGGGCTGAACGACTTGGCGCTCGGCGCGCTGGCTGAACTCACGGCGCGTCATCCTGAGCTCCAATTCATCCATCTCACGGGAGCGAACGATGTGGACAAGGCGCGCGAAGCCTACCGAGCGGTCAGCGGTCGACGGTCAGCGGTCAGCCGCTCCCTCGTGCAGCCGTTTTTGACCGAGATGGAACTCGCCCTCGGCGCGGCCACGCTGGTCGTCAGCCGCGCCGGCGCTTCCTCGCTCGCGGAACTCGCCGCGATGCGCGTGCCCAGCATCCTCGTCCCGTTGCCGACTTCTGCCGACGACCACCAGCTCCACAACGCCCGCGCCTTCGCCGACGCCGGCGCGGCCCGGCTGGTGAATCAGCGCGCCACCTCGCCTGCGCTGTTCGCCGCGCTCGTCTCCGAGTTGCTCACGAACGCCGCCGCCCGTGCGCAGATGCAAGCCGCGCTCGCCCAGTGGCACCAGCCCACCGCCGCTGCCGACATCGCCGAGCGCATCCTTCGCGCCTGTGGATTGCCTGCGACGGTCGCCGACTCCGCCGAAGCCGAGTGGCAGCCGCCCGCGCGCTTCGCGAAGTCCATCCAGCCAGGGACTGCCGAGGCCCGTCTGGACTCCGCCCGCCCGCTTCAATCGGTAATCGGCAATCGGCAATCGGCAAACCCGTGACCGCCCTCGCTCCAGAACCCATCACGACGCCCGCCGACCTCGCGGCGGAACTCCGCGCGCTGCTCACGCCCGCGACCGTGCTGCGGCGCGATGAACCACTTGCCAAGCGCACCACGCTGCGCGTCGGCGGGCCGGCGGAGATTTATGTTGAGCCGGCGGACGAGTCCGAGCTGGCGACCGTGCTGCGCTTCTGCCACGACCAAGATGTGCCGTTCTTCCTGCTCGGGCGCGGTTCGAACCTGCTCATCCGCGACGGCGGGATTCGCGGTGTCGTCATCCACCTCGGCGCTCCGGCCTTCTTGCACATCGAAGTGGACGGCGAGCAACTCCGCTGCGGCGCGGGCGCGAAGCTGAAGGACATTGCGCTCACCGCGAAGCGCCACGGTCTCGGCGGCTTGGAGTTTCTCGAAGGCATCCCCGGCAACCTCGGCGGCGCGCTCCACATGAACGCGGGCGCGATGAACGCTTGGACCTTCGAGGCGGTTGAGACCCTCCGCTTCATGGACTACACCGGCCTCGCCCACGACCGCGCCGCGCGCGACGTGCCGACGACCTACCGGAGCTGCCCGTTGCTCAAGTCCGCCGTCGCCCTCGGCGCGGTGTTGAAGGGTCGTTCCGCGCCGCGCGAGCAAATCGAGGCGAAGCTCGCCGAGTGTCAGCAGAAGCGCTGGACCTCGCAGCCCAAGGAGCCGAGCGCCGGCTGCATCTTCAAGAACACGAAGACCGTTCCCGCCGGTAAGCTCGTGGACGAACTCGGCCTCAAGGGCGCGCGCGTCGGTGACGCGGTCGTCTCGGACGTCCATGGCAACTTCATCATCAACGTCGGCAAGGCCACCGCGCGCGACGTGCTGGCGCTCATCGAAATCATCCGCACCACGGCGCGCGAGCAGCGCGGCATCGAGTTGGAGACGGAAGTGGAAATCGTCGGCGAGGATTGAATCATGTCTGACCCTCTCAATATCACCGTCATGCTCGGCGGCCCGTCTGCCGAGCGCGATGTCTCCCTCCGCACCGGCGCGGCCGTCGCCGCCGCGTTGCGCTCGAACGGCCACACTGTTCACGAGCTTGACCCCAAGGGGCCGGGCCAGTGGGCGTTGCCTGCGGGCACGGAGGTTGTCTTCCTCGCGCTGCACGGCACTTACGGCGAGGACGGCACGGTGCAGCGCGAACTGGAACTGATGCGCGTGCCCTACACCGGCTGCGACCCGGAGGCGAGCCGGTTCGCGTTCGACAAGGTGCTCACGAAGCAGAAGTGCGTCGCGCTCGGCGTGCCAACGGCGAAGTTCATGACCTTCATATCGGCGGACGCGCAGTGGCCCGAGGGCTGGGAGACGCCCGTGGTGCTCAAGCCGGTGCGGCAGGGAAGCAGCGTCGGCTTGCAGTTCGTGGATTCACCGGCGGAGTTTTCCGCGAAACTCGCGGAGTCGTTGAAGTTCGACACCGAGGTGCTCATGGAGGAGCGCATCGTCGGCCGCGAGACGACGGTGGGCATTCTCGCGGGCCGCGCGCTCCCGGTGGTCGAGGTGCGCCCGAAGCAAGGCAGCTACGACTACGCGAACAAATACACCGCCGGCGCGACGGAATACTTCTGCCCGGCGGACTTCGACGGCGTAACGAGCGCCCGCATCCAGGACGCGGCCTACGCGGCCTTCAACGCCATCGGTGGCCGCGACTACGCGCGCGTGGACGTGATGGTGCGGGCAAATGGCGCCCCCGTGGTGCTCGAAGTTAACACGCTGCCCGGCATGACCGCGACAAGCCTGTTGCCCAAGGCCGCCGCTGCCGCCGGGCTGAGTTACGCCGAGCTGTGCCAGATGATGGTGGACCTCGCGCTGCGGCGTGGGGCGTGAGCACAAATGACTGCGCAGAAAAACAACTTGAGCTGCCACAAAAGGGCCCGGAAGGCACAAAAGAATTTCCGCCTCGATTTCCTTTTGTGCTTGCTGTGCCTCTTTGTGGCTAATCCGTATTCCTTGTCGCCATGTTCCGTAAACTAGCCCGGCTCTTCAAAGGCAACCGCCGTCTCCGCCGCGACGGCGAGAACCTGCTGCGCGTGAAGTTGCGCACGGATCAGCTCCATGCGGCGCGCACGCGCTTCGCGATGCAGGTGCTCACGGTGCTCTTCGGCGCGGCAGTGGTGGTTTTTCTCGGTTGGCGCGGGGTGGATTGGGCGGTTCGGGAGTTCGTCACGGAGAATGCGGCCTTTGCCACGAAGACGATTGATTTGCAGAACGAGGGTGTGCTGACAGGGGAGGCATTGCGCAAATGGGCGGGCGTGCGCGTGGGTGAAAACCTCATGAGCCTCGACCTCGCGCGCATCAAGCGCGACCTCGAGCTGGTGCCGCTCATCCAATCCGCCGCCGTCGAGCGCGTGCTGCCGGACACGCTGCGCATCCGCGTGATCGAGCGCGTGCCGGTGGCGCAAGTTGCCGCGCTTCGTCCGAACGCGGCGGGTCGCTACACAACCGTCATCCATCTCCTCGATGCCACGGGCCATGTGATGCTGCCGCCTGACCGGACGATGGTCGCGGACCCGACGGCGTTGCAGATGGATTGGCTGCCCGAGTTGTCCGGCGTCAACGACGTGGATCTCAAGCTGGGCCACCAGGTCGAGTCCGCGCAGGTCCGCTCCGCGCTCCGGTTGCTGGCTCACTACGAGCGTTCGGTGATGTTCGGGCGCGCTGACATTCGGCGCGTGGACGTGAGGTCTGCGGAGATACTCACCGCGACGACCTCCGCCGGCAGCGAAATCACCTTCGCCTCGCAGCGTGATTTCGACACGCAGCTTCGCCGCTGGCGCGCGGTGCAGGACGTGTTCACCCAGCGGGGCAAGGTGATTAAGACTTTCGATGTCTCCATCTCGGACTATCTGCCAACTGTTTTGGTGGATGCAAACGCTGTCCCCGCGCCGCCTGCCAAGCCTGCTAAACCTGCACCCTATCGGAGGAAAAATGCTTAACCTCTTCTTCCCCAAAAAAACCACCGTCATCGTCGGCCTCGAAATCGGCACCGCGAAGGTCGCCGTTGTCGTGGGTGAAGTCACCGAGGCCGGCGGGGTTAACGTCATCGGCATCGGTCAGTGCCCGTCGCGCGGGGTGCGCAAGGGCGAGGTGGTCAACGCCGAGCATGCCGCTGAGGACGTGCGCAACGCCATGGTCGAGGCTGAGAAGTCCGCCGACGTGGAAATTGGTAGCGTGTTTCTGAGCGTGACGGGAGGACACCTCACGAGCCTTAACACTCACGGCGTCTTTGCATCCGTTTCGCTGGACCACGAGATTTCCCAACAGGACGTGAGCGAGGTGTTGGCCAACGCAAAGGTTTTCAACCGCCCGTCGGAGAACGATGTGCTGCACTCGGTCCGCCAGCATTTCACGGTGAACGGGCAGGCGGGCATCGTGGACCCGGTGGGGATGCTCGGGGAGCGGTTGGAGGTGGATATGCACATTATCCACGGGGTCACGACGCGGCTACACAATCACATGCGGGTCGTCACAGGGCTGAACTTGGAAATTGAGGAGACAGTCTTCAGCGGTCTGTGCTCGTCCCTCGCGTTGCTGGACAACGAGCAGAAGCACATGGGCGCGCTCGTCGTGGACATTGGCGCGGGCACCACGGATTACGTGGTCTATGCGGACGGCGTCATCAAGCACTCGGGCGTCATCGCGGTAGGCGGTGACCATGTGACGAACGATTTGTCCTACGGCCTGCGCATGGCTCCGGCGCGCGCGGCGTTGCTCAAGCGCGAGCACGGCGCGGCCACCATCGAGGGAGCGGCGGGCCAGACCCTCACGCTCACGAATGAGAATGGTTTTCCTGATCGCCGTGTGGACCTGCATGACCTGCGGCGCATCATGGTGGCGCGGCTGGAGGAGACGTTTCAGCTCATTGACGACGAGATTGGTGAACTGGGATTTCATGACCAACTTCGCGCGGGTGTGTGCCTTTGCGGTGGTGGGGCGCGCATCCGTGGGATTGAAAATCTGGCGGGGAGTGTCTTCGGATTGCCCGCGTCATTGGGGCGCGCGAATGCCGTCGGGGGGTTGCGTTCGGCGACGGATGACCCGGAACTTGCGACCGCCGTGGGGCTCGTGAAATACGGGGCGATGCGCCAGAAGGGCAGGCAAGGAGTCGGCCTGGTCGGCAAGATCAAGAGCTTCGCCGGCTCACTGGGATTATTTTGATTTAATGTCGGGAACTCAACTCGCCATCCGCCATGACCTCGATTGAAACTAACCTCGCCTCGGCGCCGGTCAAAAAGCAGCTCGCCATCAAAGTCTTCGGCGTGGGCGGCTGCGGCGGAAACGTCGCGGCGCAGATTCACCGTTCAGGCTTCGACGGCACGCAGGTGATTGTGCTGAACACGGATTCGCAGGCGCTGGCGCAGTGTCCGCTGCCGTTCAAGTTCAACCTCGGCCTGACCCTCAACGGCGGCCTCGGCACGGGCGGTGACCCGGAGCGCGGGCGAGCCGCAGCGCAAGAGGACGAGGCGCGGTTGCGTGAGCTCTGCACCGGTGTGGACATGGTTTTCATTTGTGCCGGCATGGGCGGCGGCACGGGCACGGGCGCGGGGCCGGTGTTGGCGCGCGTGGCGAAGGAGTGCGGGGCACTGGTGTTGGCTTTTGTCACGCTGCCATTCGATTGCGAGGGGCCGAGGCGGATGAGGCAGGCGCGGCTGGGATTGGAAGAGTTCAAAGCCGCCGCCGACGGTGTCATCTGCCTGCCGAACCAAATGGTGTTCAAGCTGATTGATGAGCATACGAGCGTCGTGGAGACCTTTGCCACGACGAATGAATTGCTGGCCCAGGGCGTGCGCGGTATCTGGCAGCTCGTCACGCGGCCCGGCTTCATCAATCTCGATTTCGGCGACCTTTGCGCCGTGGTGCGCGACCGGCACTCGGAGAGTTCCTTCGCCAGTGCGGAGGCAAGCGGGCCGCACCGTGCGAAGGAAGTCATCGAGAAACTCCTGGCGAATCCGTTGCTCGACGGTGGCGCAGCGCTGGGGGAGGCCGATGCGTTACTCGTGAGTCTCATGGGCGGGCCTAGTCTGACGATGGCTGAGGTCAGCCGTGTGATGGATCAGATCAACCGGCACTGCGAGAACGCGCACTTGATGATGGGCGCGGCGATTGAGGACGTGTTGGGTGACCGACTGACGGTGACGGTCGTCGCGTCACGTCGGCCTTCGCCCGTCGCTGAGTTACCGAATGTTGTGGCGCAAGCGGAGCTGACTCCCGAGTCGCGCGGCGGTTCAGATTTCGACCTTATTGCTGCTGCTATTGCGGCGAAGCCCGTTGCCCGCAGTGTCGCGGCGTCACCGGAGCCGGAACAAGTCGCCGTGGCGGTGGCCCAAACCGAGACGGTCGTGGCGGCTCCGGCGCCCGTTGCCGTGTCACGGTCGTGGCGTTCGCGCAAGAAGGTGAAGGCCGTGCATCCTGAACTCGGATTGGAGACGGTGACGACGGGGCCTTTCCAGCACAGCGAGCCGACGCGTCACAACGGAGTGAACCTCGATGTGCCGACGTTCGTGCGCCGCGGGATGCCGATGAACTAGAGCGGGGCAGGGCGCGGTGGGCACCCCCACCAGCAGGCTGCTAGCCGGAGATTGCGATGGGCCGTGCCAGCAGCTCGCGCACGAGCGTGAGGAGTTTTTCCGTGGTGAAGGGTTTGGCGAGGAATTCCACATGAACATCGGGAGCGGCTGTGGCGACGATGATCTTCTCACGCTCCACTAATCCACTCACGGCGAGGTAGCGCATGGGTGCGCCCATTTTGTGGAGCGAGCGGATGAGGGCCGCGCCGTCCATCACCGGCATCACGATGTCCGTGAGGACCAGTTGGATTTCCTGCCGGTGTCGCATGAAGAGGGTCATGCCCTCGGAGCCATCGTTGGCCGTGAGGACGCGGTAGCCGTATTTTTCTAAGGTGACTTGAGTGATCTCGCGGAAACCCAGTTCGTCGTCCACGAGCAGGATGCACTCGCCGTTGCCGCGAGGGAAGGAGCGGCGGGGTTGAACTTTCTCCGGTGAGGTCGTGCTGCTGGTGGCCGACAGGTAGATGCGGAAGCGGCTGCCCCGCCCCACTTCGCTGTCCACGGTCACGAAGCCGGCATGCGACCGTGCGACGGCCTGCACGGCTGTGAGTCCCACTCCCACGGATTGCCCCTGGGCTTTTGTGGTGAAGAATGGCTTGAAGATGTGCGCCAGATTTTCCGGGGCGATGCCGGAGCCGTTGTCGGTGACGGTGATGACGACATGCGGGCCGGGCCGTCCGCCGCTGCGCAGGCGCTGGTCGAATTCCTTGAGTAGGAGATTTTCGGCGAAGACTTGGAGCAGGCCACCGTTGGGCATGGCCTCGCGTGCGTTGACGCACAGGTTCAGCAGGGCTTGGCGCAGCGCATCGGGGTCTCCAGCCACCGCCCACAGATCTTCGGGCGCGGAGGTGGTGATCGGGATGCCGGGCGTGATCGCTTGGCGGAAGTGTCTTCCGACCTCTTCGAGGATCGCGCTCACGGCCAGCTCGACGCGCTGTGCGCGGGCGGGCCGGGCGAGTGCCTCGACTTGCCGCATCAGGTCGGACATGGCGCTGGGCTGTGCGTCCGGCCCGTCCGGCCAATGCGGGGAGTCCGTCTGCGTGCGCACGCGGAGGAGCTGCGAGGCGAGCAGCAGCGGCTCGATCGTCGCACGCAGTTCGCGGGCGAGCACATCCGACAGGGTGGCGAGGCTGGCGGCTTGTTGCGCGCGGAGGAACTGCGCCTCGTTGAGCTGGAGATTGAGGGCGTCCGAGCTGACCACGAGCAGGGATTGAGGGCGGCCTGCGTCGTCGCGGAAAAGTGTCCAGCGGCTTTGCACCACGACGGTGCCTCCGTCCTTGGAGGCAACGGTGTCCAGTGAAGGTGTGTCAAAGTGAGGCATAGAGAGTGGTCAGGCGGGGCACGGCGGCGGCTTCCGTGAGGTTTTCTTGCAGCGCATGGCGCAACCACCGGATGAACTTTACCGAGCGCTGGCTGGCCCGCCGGGCGCT
>CALQJI020000033.1 GCA_943330855.2 Klebsiella pneumoniae | reverse complement strand
CAGCGCCCGGCGGGCCAGCCAGCGCTCGGTAAAGTTCATCCGGTGGTTGCGCCATGCGCTGCAAGAAAACCTCACGGAAGCCGCCGCCGTGCCCCGCCTGACCACTCTCTATGCCTCACTTTGACACACCTTCACTGGACACCGTTGCGGACGAGGACTCCCAGGTGATCGCCGAGTATCTGGATACCAAACTGGGTTTGGGCCTATTCCCAGCTCACTTGCGCGGCTTGCAGACAATTCTCTGGCGGCATATTGAGGCTGAAATCGAGGTGCTCGGGTTCAAGCTCAACGATGTTCACTACCGCGAGGTCATCCCGGCGCAGGAGCGGTTGGCGTTTGTCCGGCACAAGGAGCGGAAGTTCGGGCGCGGCTGCCTGGAGCAGTGGCGCGCGGAGCAGGGGACCATGCTGGAGGCGCTGGCGGTGCGGCTGCGGCCCTACGAGCAGATGTTGCGGGAGCAGCCCTTTCTGCTGGGCGAGCGACCGCGCTTCGTGGACTTCGACCTTTATGGGATGCTTGGTAATTTCCTCGCCTCCGGTAAATACGAACTGCCCGCCGCGCACCCGCAGATCCGCGCGTGGTATGCGCACATGACCACGGCCCGGGCCGCTGACATCACTCAGTGATGGCGCTTTCCAAAAACCAAACATCGTCCGCCCGACTCCGGATTGGCTACCGGGGAAAGGCGCGGCGGTAAAGTCCACTGTCTCACTTGTGAAAAACTACATCCTCGACACCAACGTCCTACTCCACGATCCGAACTCGCTCCTCAGCTTCAAGGAAAACAACGTCCTCATCCCCATCGAGGTCGTGGAGGAGATGGACACCTTCAAGCGTGATCCCAGCGAGTTGGGGCAGAACGCGCGCGGGGTCTCGCGCATGCTGGACAGCCTGCGCGGCACCGGGCGTTTGAGCGAGGGCGTGGCGCTGCAGAACGGCGGGCACCTGCGCATCCTGCTCGACAGCAAGGGCAGCGTTGGCAATGGCGACGGGGGCCTGCACACCACGGTTCAAAACGTGGACAACCGCATTCTCGCGCACGCGTTGGCGGTGAAGCAGCGCACGCCGGAAGTGCCCACGGTGCTCGTCAGCAAGGACATTAACCTCCGCATCAAAGCCGACGCGCACGGATTGTCCGCCGAGGATTACGAGACCGACCGCGTGCGGTTGCAGGACTTGTATTCCGGCATTTTCGACATGGTCGTGACGCCGGAACAGATCGTGAAGTTCCGTGCGGAGGACGAGTTGGTGCTGCCCACCAACCGCCAGTATTTCCCGAACGAGTATTGCACGCTCACGGAGGTGGCGAACCAGAAGCGCACCGTGCTCGCGAAGGTGGACGCGACGGGCAAGAAGCTCATCCCCATCGTGGACGTGCGCGAGGGCGTCTGGGGCATCAAACCGCGCAACCGCGAGCAGCACTTCGCCTTCGACGCGTTGCTCGACGATCGGGTCAAACTCATCACCCTCATGGGCAAAGCGGGCACGGGCAAAACCCTAATGGCCATGGCCGCCGGCCTCAAACGCACCGTGATGGACCGCGAGTTCCGCCGCCTTGTCGTCGCGCGTCCGACCATCTCGATGGGTAAGGAACTCGGCTTCCTCCCCGGTTCGCTCGAAGAGAAGCTCGGCCCGTGGATGCAGCCCATCCACGACGCGCTTGAGCTGCTCAGCGATTTGAACATGGGCAACGACCACCGCCGCAGCAGCGACCTGCTCCGCAACGGCACCATCGTCGTCGAGGCCTTGAGCTACATCCGCGGGCGCAGCATCGCCAATCAGTTCATGATCATTGATGAGGCGCAGAACCTCACGCCGCTGGAGGTGAAGACCATCGTCACCCGCGTCGGCAGTGGCACCAAAATCATCTTCACTGGCGACCCGTATCAGATCGATAACCCCTACGTGGACAGCTCCTCGAATGGGTTTAACTACATCATCAGCAAGTTCCGCGGCCACGCCATCGCCGCGCACATCGAGCTGCAACGGGGCGAGCGCTCCGACCTCGCCGAGCTGGCGGCCAATGTCCTGTAACAGGCGTTGGCCGGGTTGTTCCCGTTCGTGACAGTTGAGCCCCGGATGAAACACGAAGCACGCAGGTTAACCTCCGCGTTTCACTCCCCATGAAACCGTAGCGGCGGTCTGTGACCGCCGAGTTTGGGCCACTTTCGACAGTTTGTTCGGCGCTCCCAGAGCGCCGCTACAGCCGCAGTGGGAACCCGCTCACTTTTCCGCTTCGCCCTTCTTCCGATAGGTCGCCCCCGGCTTGTAGTTTGCGCCGGGCAATTGCTCCCACGGCACGACGCCGACTTTGTCCGCCCATTGCTGCCACGCGGTGCTGAGTTCCTTCACTTTCGCGGACTGCTGCGCGGCGAGGTTGTTTAGCTCGGCCCGGTCGCGGCTGAGGTCGTAGAGCTCCCAATCGCTGCGGAAGGACGCGACGAGTTTCCAATCGCCGATGCGCACGGCGCGGTTGCCTTCGTGCTCCCACGCGAGCGTGCGTGCCCCGAGGGGGCTGCCTAGCAACGCGGGCAGGAGGCTTTTGCCCGGCAACGGTGTGAGGGTGCGATCCTTCAACTTCTCTGGATACTTCGCGCCGGCGAGGGCGAGGAAGGTGGGGAGGAGATCGATGATGTGGCCCGGCTCGCGTGTGATGCCACCCGCAGAAGGGTTAGCGGGCAGGCGGGACGCTTGACCTACTTTGCCCGCTGGCCAATTCACAATGAGCGGGGTGCTGATGCCGCCTTCGTGGTTCCACATCTTGTGCTCGCGGAAGGGCGTGTTCGCGGCGTTGGCCCAGCCGACTTCGAGGCACTTGTGTGACTCGCGTGTGCCGACCTCGCTGTTGGGTTTGTGGCCGCGCGCTGGGTTCGGCCACGAGTCGAGGAACTCCGCGCTCGCGCCGTTGTCCGAGAGGAAGAGCACGAGCGTGTTCTCCTCCGCGCCGAGCTTCCGCACCGCGTCGAGCACGCGTCCGATGCCTTGATCCATGCAGTCAATCATTCCGGCATACACGGCCATGCGGAGGTCCCATTCGGCGCGCTCGGCGGCAGGCAAATCCTTCCACGCCTTCGCCTCGGGGGCGCGGGGTGAGAGCTGCGCGTCGCGCGGGAAAAGGCCGAGTTCCTTCTGCTTGGCGAAGCGCCGCTCGCGCTCGGCCTCCCAACCGTGCGCGAACTTGCCGCGATACTTGGCGATGTCTGCCGGCTTGGCGTGGAGCGGAAAATGCGGCGCCGTGTAGCAAAGGTGCAGGAAGAACGGCTTCTCTTTCGCTTCACGACCGTGGGCTTCGAGGAACTTCACCGCGTTGTCGGTGAAGGCGTCGGTGGCGTAGAAATTCTCGCCAGCCTTGATGTTCTCACGGTCGAGATAGAGAGGGGTCAGCGCGAAGTAATTCCCGCCCCCGCCAGAGCCAAAGGCGCGGTCGAAGCCGCGGTTCATCGGATGGTTGCGCGCTGCCGGGTTGTCCGCCGTGAGGTTCCCGCCCACACCGCCGACGTGCCATTTGCCTACGTGGTAATTGCGATAGCCCGCTTCACGCAGCAGTTCGGCGATGGTCGCGGTGTTCTCACCGAGGCCGCTGGTGTAGCTCGGTGGGCGCAAATTTCCGAGCATATGCCCGACGCCGGCTTGATGGGGATAAAGCCCTGTGAGCAGTGATGCGCGTGTGGGGCAGCAGCGCGCCGCGTTGTAGAACTGCGTGAAGCGCTGCCCGCCCGCCGCGAGCCGGTCCAAGTGGGGCGTGGCGATGTTGGAGCCGTAGCAGCCGAGGTCCGAGTAGCCCAGGTCGTCTGCGAGGATCAGGAGGATGTTCGGGCGCGGGGCAGACGCGGCAGAGGGTGACGAGAGCGTGATGCAGAGCAGACTGAAGAGCAGCCGTGCGAGGAGGTTCATGCTGTGAGACTTGAACTGCGGCGCATCGAAAACAAGCATCGAGGAAGTCGAGATGCCTCAACTCCCGGCCTGGGGACGGTGTGACCGGTCTACGGCCACAACGGGGGCCAACTGGTTGGCTTAGGCCTTCTCTTCGATCAGCTCGCGGCGACCGCCGCTGAGGAGTTGCTCGACGAAGTTCGTGGAATAGACGCCGCGCCGGAAGTTGGGGTCCTGGAGGATGGCTTGCTCGAAGGGGATCGTGGTCTTGATGCCAGTGATCATGTATTCGCTCAAGGCGCGGCTCATGCGCTCCATCGCGTCGCGGCGGTCTTTGCCCCAGACGATGAGCTTGGCGATCATCGAGTCGTAGTAGGGCGGGATGGTGTAGCCGGCGTAGGCGTGGCTATCAATGCGGACGCCGGGGCCGCCGGGGGCGTAATACATATCAATCCGTCCGGGCGAGGGGCGGAAGTCGTCGAAGGGGTCCTCGGCGTTGATGCGGCATTCGATGGAGTGACCGCGCGCGACGATGTCGCTCTGGCTGATGCGGAGCTGCTCGCCGGCCGCGATGAGGATCATCTGTTTCACGAGGTCCACGCCGGTGACTTCCTCAGTGACGGGGTGCTCGACCTGGATGCGCTTGTTCACCTCGAGGAAGTAAAAGTTGGCCTTGTCGTCCACGATGAACTCGACGGTGCCGGCGCTGGTGTAGTTGGCGGCCTCGGCGATCTTGAGCGCGGCCTTGCCCATTTTCTTGCGGAGGTCGCGGAACTCTTTGCGCTCGAAGAGGGGGGAGGGGGATTCCTCGATGAGCTTCTGGTTGCGGCGTTGGATGGAGCAGTCGCGCTCGCCGAGGTGGATGAGGTTGCCGCGATTGTCGCCGAGGATCTGGAACTCGATGTGGTGGGGGTTCTCGATGAACTTCTCGATGTAAACGCCGGCGTTACCGAAGGCTTTCTCGGCCTCGGAACGGCAGGTGTGGAAGCCCTTGATCATCGAGATGTCATTGTGGGCCACGCGCATCCCGCGTCCGCCGCCGCCAGCAACGGCTTTGATCATGACGGGGTAGCCGATGCGCTTGGCCACGGTCAGGGCTTCCTGTTCGTTCTCGATGGTGCCCTCGGAGCCGGGCGGGGTGGCGACGCCGGCTTTCTTGGCAAGGGCGCGGGAGACTTGCTTGTCCTCCAGCGCGTTCATCGCGCGGGAGCTGGGGCCGATGAAGCGGATGTTGCAGCTCTCACAGACGTCGGCGAAGTGGGCGTTCTCGGAGAGGAAGCCGTAACCGGGGTGGATGGCGTCCACGTCGGCGATCTCGGCGGCGCTGATGAGGCGGTCAATGCGGAGGTAGCTCTCCTTGCTGGGGCCTTTGCCGATGCAGATGGCTTCGTCGGCCATCTGGACGTGCATGGAGTTGGCGTCGGACTCGGAATAGACGGCGACGGTCCGGATGTTGAGTTCCTTGCACGCGCGGATGATGCGGACGGCGATTTCGCCGCGGTTGGCGATGAGGACTTTCTCGAACATGGCGAGGGTAGTTTTGGGTTTCGGCTGTTGAGTTTCGAGTTGGGAGTCTCGGTTCGTTCAACTCAAAACTCAAAACAGTCGGCTCAGAGCGGGCGAATCTTAAACAGCGTCTGGCCGAACTCCACCGGCTTGGAGTTCTCGGCGACGACGGCGGTGATGATGCCGCGGGTCTCGGCCTTGATTTCGTTCATCACCTTCATCGCCTCGATGATGCAGACGACGGTGTCGGGGCCGACTTCCGTGCCGACTTCCACGTAGGCTGCGGCTTCGGGGGAGGGGGAGCGATAGAGAGTGCCAATCATCGGGGACTTAATCTCGGCGTCGGCGGAGGCAGCGCTGGCGGCAGGGAGGGCGACGACGGCGGCGGGGGCGGCGTATTGTTGGAGGACCGGGGCGTCCTCGTAGGCAGCGACCCCACCGAGGTTTCCGCGCTTGAGGCGGATTTTGAATTCCTGCTTCTCGAGCTCGAACTCCGCGATGGAGTTCTTCTTCATCAGGTCAATGATGGCTTTGATGTCTTTTAGGTCCACAGAGTCCTCCAGGTTGAGGGTTTTGAGACGGGTTGAAAATGGCGGCTAAAGCGGCTGAAGCTCCGTCGGTTCAAGGCTGGCTGCACGTTCAACATTTCAGTGGAGGCGGAGCGTAGGGAGCGACTCCGGGAGCGTCAAGCGGACATTCAGCTCGAAGTCAGCGCTGGTAAACCGTGCAGTTCCTTCGGCTGAAGGCCCCGCTTAAGAAGCCGTTAACTGTAAAGCCGCCCGGAAGGCCAAGTAGTAGGAGTCTTCGCCAAACCCGGCGATTTGGCCTTTGCAGACCGGGGCAATCAACGACCGATGCCGGAACTCTTCCCGCGCATGGATGTTGGACAGGTGGACCTCAATCGTCGGCACCCCTACAGCCGAGAGAGCGTCCCGGAGCGCGATGCTGGTGTGGGTGTAAGCAGCGGCGTTAAGCACGATAACGGAGAACTTTCCCTGCGCCTGTTGAATCCAGGTGACGAGTTCGCCTTCGTGATTCGACTGGCGGAAGTCCATGGTCACGCCCGCCTTCGCTGCCAGCTCGCGGAGCTTGGCCTCAATGTCCGCCAAGGTGGTTCGACCGTAGATTTCCGGTTGGCGCTGGCCGAGGAGGTTCAAGTTCGGACCGTTCAGGAACAGGATGTTCATGGGAGCGGAGCTTAAGTTTGCGCTCGGGGAGTGTCGAATTCATTTCGCGCCACCGCCCACAGCCAACCGAACAGAAAGAACGCCGTCCAAGCTAGGGCGGGGATGTAGAGGCCGAACTCGACGAAGCTTTGCAACGCCCAGCCCAGCAAGCCCAACCAAACCGAAAAGAGCATCCAATCACCGCGCGTTATCCGATAAAGCCCTACGATCGATGCCCAGATGAACCCGCCGAACGCCAGCAACCCGACCACGCCCGAGTCGCACGCCTGTTGCAGGTAGTCATTGTGCGTGAGCCGGGTCATCTCCGCGTCCGGGCGCTTATCCCGACGATACACCGCATAAAATGTCCCCGGCCCAGTCCCGAGGAGCGGTTGGTTCAGCGCCGTCCGCCCGGCGACCGACCAATAGTCGAAGCGAGCATTCGCACTCCGCGCCCCATCGGCGAAGTAGCCCTGATATTTCCATGCGAACCCCACCAACCCGCCGACAGCCACCGCGACCACCAGCCCGGTCTTGAGCGATTTGGGCAAAGGCAGATTCAGCAATGCCACTCCACCGACCACCAACGCGATGAGCCACCCCGCCTTCGACCCGGACCAATACAGACACGCCAGCCCCATGTAAGCCACCAGTCCCACGAGCACCCCGCGCGTCACGTTTTGCAGCCGCCCGCTGGCGCTCCAGACCGTGAGTAACGCGCCCGGCATCAGCAGCAGCACGACGCCGGCGAGCGCGTTCGGAGACACCAGCGACCCCATGATGCGGTCCTTCGCCAACTTCGGCAGCAAGTCTGGGTTGATGGTGAAGCTGCCGTCCGGCCTGCGCGCGATGAGCCGGCTTGCCTCCAGCCGCACCAATTCCTCCGGTGGCAACTCCCTCCAACCAGATTTTTCGTTCTCGTAGAAAAACTCCCGGCTCGCCGCCAAGCCCCCGTATTGCTGCCGGAAGCCAGCCCCCAGCACCAGCAACAAACCCACGAGCAAACCCAGCCACACTCGACGCGCCCCCGCGCCCCCGCCCGCGCTCAGACCCACCGCGAAACAAACCACCACCGCGACAAACTGCGGCAACACCATCCTCGTCAACGACGCATCCACCGTGCTCATCGCCGCGACGAACTGCCACCCCAACCACACCCCTGGTAAAGCCAGCGCCCAGACCGGCACGCCCGCCGGACGCCGCCATTGCACCGCCCCGACCACGGCCACCACCGCCAGCACCACGTAGCCCCAAGCCGCGGGCCAAGCATCGAACAGGATTTCCTCCCAACCCTCCGGCGGCCCCGCGATGTGGTCGAGGATGACGGGATTGCCGAGCTTCAGCAGGACGAAGGCAAAAAACAGACCCGCCAGCCCCGGCCACACGCCACCGCGCGGCGCGGGAGCAAACGTCTGTCTATCCGGTGTGGCTGGCATTTCCTCGAACGCTAGCAATCCCCCTCCCGCCAAGCCAGCCCCGGCACCGGGCGCACCTTGGTTACTTGCAGGCGGTTGGGAGTCGGGTCGGAAAGCCAGGAGGGCTTCAATCTAGCATCGGAAGTTGAGGGTGGAAGTGATGCAGAGCCACGGATGAAACAAGGGCTCAACACGGATTGCTTCAGTGTCAGCAACACTCGACTCCGAGAGGGGGGCGAATGATAGGCGGCGCAGGTTCACACAGGGAAGGAGGGCATCTTCGGGGCGCGGGGCGCGAGGATGACGGGGGCGGGGGGCTTGCCGGTGAAGGCTTGGTTGAGCTTGTTGAAGAGCTCGGGGGGCATCCGTTTGGGTTTCTCGTCGACGCCGGTGCAGACGTGCCGGGTGTGGCCGGTGAGGATGATTTGGTTGCGGGTGTTGGAGACTCCGTAGGCGAAGGCGAGCTTGAGGCGGTCCAGCTCGGTCACGACGACTTCGATGAGGAGTTCGTCGTCGTAACGCGCGGCGGCTTCGTAATGCAGGACGGCTTCGACGACGGGGAAGATGACTTCCTGCGATTGCCAGACGGATAAGGGCGCGCCGGCCGCGCGGAGGAACTCGCCGCGAGCGGCCTCCAGGATGTCCAGATAGCGCGCGTGGTAAACGTGGTTGCCCACGGTGCATTCGGCGTAGGTCACACGGTGGCGGTGGCGAAACGGTGCGGACATGGGCGAAGCATGGTGGGCCGGAGGGCGTTTGCCAACACGCGAGTCGGAGGGATGAGTGGGGGCAAAGCGGCAGTGGAGCCACGGATGAAATACGGATGCAACCCGGACGAAGGGGGTGAAGCCCTGCGTTTCAGCCCAGCAGGAAACCCTGTTTCATCCGTGGCTTTTCATCGCTCGCGTGCTCAACGGATGATTCAAGGTTCAACAGGCTTGTCACGAGTGACTCCCTGCTTACACTGCCGCGCATGAAATCTCTTTACTGCCGCTGGCTGTGCGCTGGCGCTGCCTTGGTTGCCGCGTCGTTCACCGCCTTTGCCGCCGACGGCAAGAGCGGCGTCTCGCTCCAGCTCCTCGCCACCAATCTCACCGCGCCCATCGTCCTCACGCACTTCGATGGCAAGCGCGTGCTCGTCGCCGAGCAGGTCGGGCCGGTTCACCTCATGTCGCCGGACGGCCAGCTCAAGCCCTTCGCCGACTTCACCAGCAAGTTGAAAATCAACGTCGGCAAGTTCGATGAACGCGGTGTGCTGGGCATCACGCTCCACCCCAAGTTCGCCGCGAACCACAAGTTCTACGTCTGCTACAGCGCCGCCCTCCGCGCCTCCGCCCCGACCAACTGGGACCACACGATGAACCTCTCCGAGTTCACCGCGAAGGGGGACACGGCGGACCTCGGCACCGAGCGCATCCTGCTCCAGATTGATGAGCCTTACTTCAACCACAATGGCGGGCGCATCGCGTTCGGGCCGGATGGTTTTCTCTACCTCGGCAGCGGCGATGGCGGGCACAAGAACGACCTCAACAAGGACGATAAGGACAAGGCCCGCGGCCCGCACGGCAACGGTCAGGACTTGAACACGTTGCTGGGGAAGATTCTTCGCCTTGACGTGGACAAGCCCTCGGCGGGCAAGCTCTACGGCATCCCGCAGGACAACCCCTTCGCCAAGGGCGGTGGCCGGCCGGAGATTTACGCGTGGGGCATCCGCAACCCGTGGGGCATGAGCTTCGACCGCGGCGGTCAACGCGAGCTCTTCGAGGTCGAGGTCGGCCAGAGCCGATGGGAAGAGGTCAACATCATCGTCAAGGGCGGCAACTACGGCTGGAACCTCCGCGAGGGCGCCGAGTGGTTCAACCCGAAGAAGGAACTCGCGCCGTTGGACAAGCCCTACTTCGACCCCGGCAACGCCAAGCTGATAGACCCCATCCTCGTTTACGAAAACCTCGCTGCCTTCCCGCAGACCGGCAAAGGCAAGAGCGTGACCGGCGGTTATGTGTATCGCGGCAAGGCGCTGCCACAGCTCGCGGGCAAATACATCTTCGCCGACTGGTCGAAGCATTTCAGTCTCCCCCAAGGCGTCCTCTACACCGCCACGCGCGGCGCGGAGGGCAAGTGGAGCCTAGGCGACCTCGTGCCGGAATCGCATTCGGCCGGCCATCTCGGGGCCTTCGTCTGGGCCTTCGGCGAAGACCACGACGGCGAACTCTACGTGCTCACCAACCAGACCGGCGCACTGGGCAACAAGGGCGGCAAGATTTGGAAGATGGTGAAGAGCGCGCCTTAACCACCGAGGCACAAACCGCCGCCAAAGCGGTTGAGACGGACGGGAGTCTGAAGCCCCTGGCTACTTGAGCGCCGTGCGGAGCACCGGCTCGAAGATATCCGCCTGCCGCATGAAGCCGAGGTCGTTGGCGTGCGAGGCGTCGGTGGCGCCCTCGGTGTCGTCGCCGTAGAGATGGTCGCCGGCGATGTAGTGCAGCTTGGTGACCCCCTCCTTCTTCAATTGCTCGAAGGCCGCACGCAGCGCGGCGTGATTGTCGTCGTGAAACTTCTTCTTCGCGGGGGTGATCCAGTCATTCGTGAAGCGCCGGTCCTCGACGAGCACGATGGGCGTGTTCGGCCGCGCGGCGCGGAGTTGTTTTACCAGTGGCACACACTTCGCCGTTACGTCGGCGGGTTGCATGTTCGGCAGGCAATCGATCACATACACGGCAGCGTCAATTTCCGTGAGCAGGTCGCCCACGGCGGTGTCCATGCGGCCGTTGCCGGAGAAGCCGATGTTCATCACGGGGCGGTCCAATCGGCGGCCGAGAATGGCCGTGTGCACCATGCCGGGTCGCGACGCGCACGCGCCGTGCGTGATGGAGGTGCCGTAGAAGATGACCGGCTTGGCCGTGCGCGGGGCCAACCCCTCGAACTTCGCGCCCGCCGGCACGCCGATCTCGAGCGACTCGATGCCGTTGTAGAGCGGCAGGTAGGCGGCGTATTCGCGCAGGCCGGGGGCGAGGTCGCTGATGATCACGGCCTCGACCTTCGCCGAGTTGGGCCGCGTGACTTGCACCCAACGCCACTCGCCCTTGTCGTTGCGTGCATAAAGGTCGAGGCCGCTGACGCCGGTGGCGGGCATGTGCGGCATGGCGAGGTTGGTCTTCGAGAGCGTGTAGCGGGCGTGGATGGATTTCGCGTCGGTCTGGAAGCGCACCATCATCCCTGCGCTGTCGCGGCTCAAACTCCACACGGCGGGCGTGACTTTGCCCTCGGCCTTCGCGGGGAGACGGTCGAACCAGCGCTTGCGCTCCTGGTCGCCCCAGCCGCGACCTTCCACGCCCCACTTGGTGACATCGTGCCACGCGACCTCGATGGGGGCGGGCTTAGCAGCCGGAGGCTTCGGCGCGGGTTGCTGCTGGGCGAGCAGCGGCGTGGCGAACAAGAGCGTGACGAGGAACAATGGTTTCATGGGGTGTCGTGTTGGCTTGAGAAAACTGCGGGCTCAGTGATTGAACACAAACTCCGCCGAGTTGAGCAGCGCCCAGAGGATGTCCTCGGCGGCGGATTGGCGGGTGGCGTCCTTCGCGGTGAAGGCTTTCAGCGCGAGCGCGAGTTCCTCGGCGGTGGGCTTGCGGTTGTAGGCGCTGAGGTAGAGGTCGCGCACGATGTCCTCCTCGGTCGCCTTGCTGGCGGCGAGCAAGCGCGCGCGGCCATCGCTGGCGATGACCTTCGTGTTCAGCTTCGTGGAGTTCATCATGTGCAACGCTTGCACCATGCTGGGCCGGGCGTCGCGCTCGCAGGGGCACTCGGCGCTGCTGTTCGGGCGACCGAAGGCGTCGAGGAATTCGCTGCTCAACATGTGGTTCCACGTCTGGAGCGCGCGGGAACCTTCCGGCAGGCCGGTGAAGCTCTCGCGCGTGCCGGTCACTTGCGCGACGGCGTCGAGCAGGACTTCAGCGGGCAGGCGACGGCGGTAACTGCGGGAGAAGTTCCTCGTGTCGCCCACGTTGGTTTCGTTGGCGGCGGAACTGAGCTGGTAGGTATGCGAGCGCAGGAGGGTTCGCATCAAGTGCTTGAGGTCGAACTGGTGCGCGACGAAGTCCTTCGCCAGCCAGTCGAGGAGCGGCTCGTTGGTCGGCGGGTTCGAGGCGCGGAAATCGTCCACCGGGTCCACGATGCCGCGGCCGAAGAAGGCGTTCCACACGCGGTTCACGGCGGCGCGGGCGAAGAGCGGGTTCTCCGGCGCAACCATCCAGTCCACCAGCACGGCGCGCGGGTCGGCGCCGGTCGCGATAGTCACCTCGGGGCCGTCGGGCGCGCGGGGTTTTAGGTCTTCGCCGGTGACAGGGTGCTTCATCGCGACGGTGGAGGTGGCCCAGATGTATTCCGGCTCGCCGCTGATGGGGGCCGAGATGCCCTGGCCCTTGCGGCGCGTGCCGCTGAAGAAGGCGGCGAACTGGTAGTAGTCTTTCTGGTCCCACTTTTCGTTCGGGTGGTGGTGGCACTTGGCGCACTCCAGCCGGACGCCGAGGAAGACTTGGCTTACGAAGCCGCTGGCATCCTCCGGCGTGCGTTTGTCGCGGAAGAGCGCGGGCGGGCCGGTCTTGTGCGTGCTGCCCTGCGCGGTGAGCAGCTCGCGCACGAACTGGTCGTAAGGCTTGTTCTGCCGGAAGGAATCGCGCAGCCACTGGTCCATGAGGAAGACCGGTTTCACGCCGACGCGGAACGGGTTGCCACGCACGAGGTCGCCCCACTTCACTGCCCAATGGTCGGCCCACGCGGGATGGTCGAGCAGACGGTCAATGAGCTTGGCGCGCTTGTCCGGCGATTTGTCTTCGAGGAAGGCCAGCGCTTCGTCCGCCGTGGGCAGGGTGCCGATGGTGTCGAGCGACGCGCGCCGGAGGAACTCGGCGTCGGTGCAAATAGCGGACGGTAAGTGGCCGAGCTTCTGGAGCCGTTGATAGACGAGGCGGTCAATGTCGTTGCCCACCGGCAGCGCGGCGAACTGTTCCGCTGGCAACGAGCGGTCGCTCGGCACCATGACCGTGCTCACGGCCACGCGTCCGAGGAAGCGCGCGACCACCGCGCCTTCGCCGCTGAACTTCCCCACAGTGAGCGCGCCCCCGTCGTCCACCGTGACGAGCGACTTTTCGTTCGAGAGATACTCCGCTAAGTCGGTCACGTCGCGCACCGCGCCGTCGGAGTAGCGGGCTTGGATGAGGAGCGGTTGTTTCGACTCGCGACGGTAGCGGCGCTCTTTCGGGAAGACTTCGATGCCCAGCAGCGACGGTTCGTTCGTGCGCGTGTAGGGCATCCCCTGCGCAATCCAGTTCGCCAGCGTGCGGAACTCCTCGGAGTCGCGCTCGATGCGCAGGCCGCCGTCGTGCGGCACGGCGAGCGTGGCTTTCTTGAGCAGCAGGCTCTCCTCGGGGAAGGCTGGGAACACGCGACGGCCGCGCGCGCCCTTGATGATGCTGTGGTAGTCCGCGCGCGGGTCGTAGGCGAAGATGGTGAGCTTGAAACCGTTCTGCCCGTCGGCCTTCGCGTGGCAACTGCCCGAGTTGCAGCCGGCCTTGCTGAGGATGGGCATCACGTCGTTGATGAAGCTGACGTGGGGGCCTGTGCCCGCCATGTCCACGGAGCGCGGCTGACTGGGCGAGGCGGTCGCGGAGTTCGTGGCCGTGCCGATGGCCGTGGCTACTGCGGGCCGAAGTCCCGCGCTCCACACCGTGACCTTCACGCTCGCGGACTTGCCCCCGAACTTCGCGGTGATGTTCGCGGCCCCGGCGGCGAGCGGGCGCACCTTGCCGTCCGGCCCGACGGTGGCGACCGCCGGATTGTCGGAGGAAAACTTAGCGGGCGCGGGCCGTTCGAAGCCGTCCTTGTCCGTGCCCGTCACGAGGATGCGATGCGGCGCGGAGCCAGCGAGGAGTGGCAGTTCCGCCGGGAAGGCGGCGAGTGAAGTGACGGCGCGGAGCGGGGCTGGGGCGGACGGTGAAGACGACTTCTGCGGCTGCGTGCAGGCGGTGAGAAGCGCAGCCAGCAGGCCACCGAGGAAGACGTTTTTAGCCACAGATGAAACACAGATGAAACACAGATGAAAACGGCCAACGCCTTCGCCGCTTTCTCTATCGGTGTTCAATCGGTGTTTCATCAGTGGCAAAAAATCAGTTTTCACAGTCATGCCCGCCGCCGTGGCGACACGCGAAAAACGGGGCGCGCAGGGGTTGGCGAGTGAGCATGGCAAGGAATGACGCGAGACCAGAGAGGGGATTCACTTGGAGCGGTCGCTATCCCTCCGCCCGCCCGGGGACGGGTGCGAGCGTGGCGAGCCACGCCACCAATGCGGTGCATAAATCTGCTTTGCTCGCAGCGTGCGTGAGCGCGCTGGTCGGGTCGCAGAGCGTGAAGCCTTCGCCAGCGGCACGGCCGTTGAGCACGCAGTAGTCGGTGTGGGCTTCGGTGAATTGGCGGCGGACCTTGGCCAAGGCCTCGTCGCGCGTGCCGGTCAGCTCGTATTTCCACCCGACCAATTGGCTGTGTGGGAAGAGCGGGCGCAGCTCGTGGATGACCTTGGTCGCGGGCGCGAGCTGCAAGGTCAGCGCACCGGTGCGGCTGGCAATCTTCGCGGCGTCACAGGTTTCTCCGGCTTCGTTCCGCACGGAGGCGATGCGATAATCACACAACGCCGCGCAGTGGAAGACCGCCCCGATGTCACGCGCCTGGCTGTGTTCGCGAAGCTGCGCGAGCAGGTCGTCGTTCGTGTCGAAGGCGCGGAGCCGGACGCGCGGGTTGGGCGTGGGGCCGGGGTGCGTCGCCCCGCTGCCCTTGAGGCAAATGACCTCGTGCCCGGCAGCGGCGAGTTGCTCAGTGAGCTGCACACCGAGTTCGCCGGTGGAGAAGTTCGTGAGGCGGCGGACTTCGTCAATCGGCTCGAAGCTGGGGCCACAGGTGACAATGACTTTCATGAGCAAGCGGGTGCCGGCGTGCGTGGAGCTGCTGCACTTCGGTGTCAAGTTCGCGCGCCAGGGCCGTGCGGTCGAGCTTGGTTTGCCGTGCGAGACGCGGGTTGGCTGCGGCGGCCAGGAATCATTTCCCCTCCAGCTTCGTCGCCGCCTTCGCTCCCTCCCAGATATATACGCTGCCGTCGTGGCAGCCGGCGAAGATGGTCTTCGCATCCGCCGTGGCGGTGACGGCGTAGAGCACGTCGCCGATGGCGGAGAGCTTGCGCTCGGTGCCGGGCGCGGAGGATTGCTCGCCCGAGTGGCGCTTGATGTCCGTGATGGTCACGGCGGTGCCGTCTTCGGCCACGGCCAGCAGGTTGGTGCCGCCGGTGGTCCAATGCAGCGCCGTGACGGCAGCGCTGCGGTTCGAGAAGGAACCCTCGCGGCCGGAGGTGGCGATGTCCCAAATCTTGATTTCCTTGTCCGCACCGCCGGTGGCCAGCACAGCGTCGTCCTTCCCGAACGCAACGGCTTGCACGTAGCTGGTGTGGCCTTCGAGTTTCGCGACTTCCTTCTGCGTCGCGAGGTTCCAGACGCGCGCGAGTTTGTCCGCGCTGCCGGTGGCGAGGAGTTTGCCGTTGGCGCTGATTTTCAGGTCAAGGATGCTGTCGTTGTGCGCGGTCCAGGAGGTGAAGGGTTTTTCATCGCCCAGCTTCCACAAGTGAACTTGCCCCGGTGCGCCGCCGGGACTGTCCGCGACGGCGAGCGTGCTGCCGTCCGGCGTGAACGCGACGGCGGTGGCGCGGCCAGCCAGCGGCTTGTCGAGCGTGCCGAAGGGCTGGAGCGTCTGCGCATCGAAGAGCAGCACGCGGCGGAACTCGCCCGCCGCGAGCCAGCGCCCGTCCGCGCTCCACGCGACGCTTTGGATGGCGTCGCGCGCGCCGGTGAGCGTGGCGGTGAGGGTGCGGTTCGTGGTGCCGAGCGTGTGGATGAGAAGCTGATTGCCGCGCGCGCTGGCGAGGCGTTTGCCATCCGCCGAGAGCGCGACGGCGAGCACGGGCGTGTAGCTGGCGGGGAGGGTTTTGAGTTCGTCGGACTTCGTCTCGCGGGTGAGGAGCTTGAGCACGCCCGCGTCCCACGGAGCGCCGGCGTTCACCCAAGCGCGCAACGTGGCAATGAGCGCCTCGGGGAGCTGCTTCTTGGGCGGCATGTGCGGGTCCGCGCCTGCCGCGAGCGACTTGATGAGCGGGCTGTCAGAGCCTTTGCCGGGCTTGAGCACCGGGCCGTTCTCGCCGCCTTTCAGCGCTGCTTCGCGTGAAGTCAGGTCAAGCTGGCCGCGCTGCTTCTCGACGTTGTGGCAACTGAAGCAGTGCGCGCGGAGAATGGTCATCGCCGCCGCCGCTGACTTGTCCGCCGCCGCGCCGTGCGAGGCGGGCACGGCGACGAGCACACAGAGAAGCAGCGGCTTGAACATGAGGAAGAAAGGACGCGAGGTCGCAGGGTGAATTCACTGAGGTAGGGTGAGACTCCGGCGAACCCCATTTGCCGACGAAGGAGGCGCGAGGGCAGCGAGTTTCTTTCGTGTGCCGTGCGTGCGAGAAACTTGCTGCGCTCGAAATGGTGGCTCGACGGAGTCTCGCCCTACCGGGTCGCGGCGGCCGCCAGGGCGTTGATCTGGCTCGCCGCGTAGCCGCCCCCGAAGCCGTTATCAATGTTCACCACCGTCACGCCGCTGCCGCAGCTCGTGAGCATCCCGAGCAACGCCGCCACGCCGCCGAAGGCCGCACCGTAACCGATGCTGGTGGGCACGGCGATGACGGGCTTCGACACGAGGCCGGCCACCACACTGGGCAACGCGCCTTCCATCCCAGCGCAGACCACGAGCACGTTCGCGCGCTGGAGGTTTTCCAACTTGCCGAGTAACCGGTGCAGCCCGGCCACGCCCACGTCGGTGATGCGCTCGACGCGGTTGCCCATGACCTCGGCGGTGATGGCGGCTTCGTCGGCCACAGGCAGGTCGCTGGTGCCGGCGCAGACCACGGCGATGATGCCGGGGCGTTTGGGTAACGGTTTCTTCTCGATGGTCACGGCCCGCGCGGCCTCGTGCCAGACGGCGTGCTTGAACTTACGTTTGAGCAGCCGCGCCGCCTCCGGCGTGAGCCGCGTGACGAGGACGTTCTGCTCGCGTTCGACGAGCTTGCCCGCGATGGCAGCGATCTGTGCCGGCGTCTTGCCCGCGCCGAAGATGACTTCAGGAAAGCCCTTCCGCAGCGCGCGATGCGTGTCCACCTGCGCGAAGCCGAGGTCGGCGACGGGCGCGGCTTGGAAGGCGCGGAGCGCCTCGTCGCGGCTGGTGGTGCCAGCGCGGAAGGCGTCGAGGAGGGAGGCGGCTTGTTCGGCGGTCATAGACTGAAGGATGAGGCAGCGGCGAGGGGGAATGAAGTCTGAATTCTTACCCGGGAGGATTCTTTAGCCACGGATGGAACACGGATGAAACACGGATACGGATGAAGACAAGGCGTGCGGCGGGGAATCCGATTCCACGGCCCAACAACCCGGCGTGCAACCCAACCACTGCGTGCCCATCCGTGTTTATTCCGTGTTCCATCCGTGGCTAAAAATGCCAGCCTTGGCTGGCTGGGCGCCGTGGTGGCCATAAGCTTTGACTTGCCCCGGATGCCCACCTAGCTTCGCGCCACAATGCTCGCTGCCGGCAGCAACACGGCGACTGCCCCGCCTCCCAGTTCGACTCCCGAAGATTCCCGCGCCGTCTGGAAGCGGATCGTGGAGCCTGTGCAACCCTTTCTCGACGCGGTGTCGCGTCGGCTGGAGGAGCAGGTCGGGGCGTTTGACCCGGAGATTTCGGCCTACGCCCGCTACGCACTCTCGAATCAGGGCAAGCAGCTCCGCCCCGCACTCGTCGCGCTCGCGGCCAATGCTGCGGGTCGCACCACGGATGACCACGTCACCGTCGCCGTCGTGATCGAGATGGTGCATCTGGCCACCCTCGTCCACGACGATGTGATGGACTCGGCGGAAATCCGCCGCCGCCGCCCGACGCTGGCGGCGAACTGGGGCAACGAAATTTCCGTGCTGGTGGGCGACTGCCTCTTCGCGCACTCGCTCCGGCTGGCGGCCAGTTTCCCCACGCCCGTCATCTGCCGCGCGGTGGCGTCGGCCACGAACACGGTCTGCTCGGGCGAGATTCTCCAGACGCACCGCCGGCTGAATTTCGAGGTGAGCCGCGCGGAGTATTTTAAGGTGCTGGGGATGAAGACCGCCGAGCTGTTCGCACTTTCGTGCGAGCTGGGCGCGCTGCTCTCCGGGGCAGCGGAGGCGGAGCGCAGGGCGTTGCGCGACTACGGCATGGCGTTGGGCACGGCGTATCAGATATACGACGATTGCGTGGACGTGTTCGGCTCCGAGGTCAGCGTGGGCAAGTCCCTCGGCACGGACCTCGCCAGCGGCAAGCTCACGCTCCCCATTCTGGTGGTGTTGGAACGCGCGAGCGCGGAGGAGAAGGCCCGGCTTCGCGAGCTGGTGCAGGCGTGGCGTCCGCACCACTTGGAGAAGGTGCTCGTCCTGCTGCAACAGTATGACGCGCTCAAGGAATCCCGCCGTGTCATCTTCCAATTCATCGCCACCGCAAACCAATCCCTCGCCGTCCTGCCGGAGTCGGAAGGCCGCACGGCGCTAGCGACGCTGGGCGAATTTTTGGGACGGCAAACGGTGGCTTTGGGCGGCTGAGGCAGCATGGCTGAACCTTCTGCAGCTACGTCGACCCCGGTTGAAGCGCCCCCGCTGCCCGACGACCTCACGCTGGTCCGCCGAGCGCAGAGTGGGGATGCCGACGCCTACGATGAACTGGTGCGGCGCTACCAGCGGCAGATTTATGGGGTCACCTACCACATGACCTCGAACCACGAGGATGCCAACGACCTGACTCAGGAGGCGTTCGTGAAGGCTTGGCAGGCGCTCAAATCCTTCAAGGGCGACTCCAGCTTCTTCACTTGGCTCTACCGCATCGCCGTCAACCGCACGCTCAACCATCTCAAGAGCCTGCGTGTCCGCGCGGGCAAGTATTCCCTGAGCCTCAACGACCTCGACGTGGAGGCCGAGCACCATCCTGAACTCATGGCCCTGGTGACCGACCGGACCCCGCGGCGGGCGGCGGTGCTGGCGGAGCTGAAGGAAAAATTGAACGCCGCGATGCAGCGCTTGTCCGAAAAGCACAGAACCGTGGTGACCTTGCACGACATTCAAGGTCTCCCGCACGACGAGATCGCGAAGATTTTGGATTGTAACACACAGACAGTGCGAACACGGCTGTTCTACGCGCGCCAGCAATTGCAAGGGCTTCTGTCCGACTACTTGAAGTGATTATGAAACCGGCCCCGCAAGACCCCGATGAGTTCGACTCAGTGAAGCAGCTCCTCGCGCTCAAGCGCCACGAGGAGCCACCGCCCGGTTATTTCGATCGCCTCCCCGGCGAGGTCCGCGCCCGCATCGCCCACGCGCAGGCGCACCCGGAGTCGTGGTGGCGGCGTTGGCTGGCGGCGTGGGATGTGTCGCCCGCACTCGCGACGAGCTACGCGATCGTGGTCGTCACTCTAGTGGTGGGAGGAGTTTGGTCAGCGAAGCAGCCTAGCAGCGAGGCGGAGGTGCAAGTAGTGACCGTGCCGGTGCGGGCAACGGAGACGAACATGATCATCGCCTCCAACGCCGCACCGCCGGGCCTATTCCATACCCCCTCGCTCCCCGTCCAGCCAGCGGAGTTCAAGAAGTAGCCGCCGAGGTGAGGAGGCGGATTTTCTGAGTAAGGTTGGCCCGGGCAGGGAAGCCACGTCCTTACCGCGACGGCTACGAGCTCAGTTCATCCGGGCGAAGACCACGGAGTTCGCCCCGATCTGAGTGGTGATCTTGTTGCCGACCAGCTTGGCGTCCGCAGTTTTCTCGCCCGCCGGTGACTGGAGTGTGAACTGGTAGTTGTCCCCCTCTTTTTTCCAACTGCCGGTCAGCACGTTCTTGATGGGAGCGGCGGGATCGAGCGGCGGGAAAGCGAATCTCGGGGTTGCCATGGCCACGAAGGACAAGGGGTCGCGCTTGCCCTTTACGTAAATTTTATCGTCGGGCGTAGCGGTCAGCGTGTAGTCCGAGATCGCGATGCGCATCAAGACGACGAGTCGGTTGGCATCCACGACGGACACCTTCGGATTGGCCCGGCGGAAGGCATTCATCGTTTCGCGCAGGTCCACCTGCCATTTGCCGACGAGCGGTTCCTTGGCGTATTTCTCGGAGGTGCCGGTTTGCAGGAAGTTCGCTAGGTCGGCGAGGTCCACCTCTTTCATCATCCGCTGGATTTCCCCGTGGGCGATGAGTTGCGGCGTGGCTGGGTCCTTGAGGATGAGGGAGACGTTGGTCTTTGCCGGGAGCAACGGCGCGAAAGTCGCGTTGGTCAGGATGGCTTGCAGGTCGGCGTTTTCCGCGAGGGACATGAAGAGCGGGTATTCGTGCAGCCGATCCTGAAGTTCGGGATTGTGGTAAAGGAGGCCGACGACATCCGCCGTCTGAAAAAACGCCGGTGACGCCTGCCCTACGCCTACGGCCACGCGGTCGAAGCCCGAGCCGCTGAGGTCGGCACTCACTTTGTTCACCAGCTTCAGCCAGATCGGATTATCCGTGGGCGACTCGACCTGCGTGGTGAAGTAGCCGACGTGAAAGAGATAAGAAGACGCCGCCATCAGATAGAACACCGCCGCCAGCAGCCCGGCGCTCAGCCCCAGGCCGGCGTCGATGCGCTCCCAGCGCATCCGCACGTCGTCAGGCGCGCGAAATTTGAAGTAGCCACTAACCTTGAGGTAGACGGCCACCGCGACGCTGTTGAAGGCCATCATGATGCCCAGAAACGCCAGCGGCGCGGCCAGCGCCCACATCAAAATCGGGTTCTTGATGCCCACCGCGCCCAGCGCGGAACGCACGACCGGCGCGAGCGGCCCTGATGCGAGGAGCGCCACCACCACGCCGAGGAGGGAAATCCCCATGCGGATGCCGCCAATCTGCCGCCCCAACGCGCCGACGCCCGCGAAGAGTAATACCGCCAAAATCCAAATCGTCATTGAGGTGGATTATTGGCGGAGGCACTAAAAACGCACGCAAAAATTTCAGCTCATTGAGGACAGTGGCTGCGCCTCGATCGGGTTATGTTCGCCCAAGGACCTATCCAACTACAACCTCAGGCTATCGGCGTCAGCGATTCCGTCCCGAGAGCGCTGCCGGGTTGAGCGACGACGACGATTACCTACCTCCACCGCAAGATGTCTACGGCGGAACGTGAATGGCCCTAAAACCGCTATTGCCTCGGGCAAAGCCCGTTACATCCAAAGGGGAACACTTACTCAATCCAACGGCAGTTGGCCTACGCCCGTCGGGTGAAATGAGTGCCGATACCGCGGGCCTTTCCCCGGGTCTTTTGTGTGAATTCTAAGGCCGATTAAGGCTCGTGGCCTGGGAAATGCATCGCATTCAAGACCTCGAACTCAGCGAGGAAGACTGACTTGATATGCTTGATTCGAAAAAAAACTGTTGTCACGAATACTCCCTTTGCTAGGCTCCCCGGCAATGCACCTTCTTTGGTGTGTGGGTAAACGATTTTTGCCCACTAGCAAAACGCAAAGAAACAAACAGTAAACAAGTCGCAAGAGAAACTAACACACATGAAAGTCAATCAATGGACAATGGGGCTGGCCGCAGCGGGCGTTATCAGCTTCGCGGCAGTGGCTCAAGCGGAAGAGAAGCCCACACACCAAGTGCTCACGGCCGTCTCCTCCACCGCTCTCAGCGGCTACGTCAGCACCTCGGTCGGCTGGACGCCTGGTAACACGGTCAACGCGGTCCCTTACTCGTTCGCGAAGCCCGGTGACGGATTTAACTTGGATGTCATCGACATCAAGTTGAGCAGCGCCCTCGCCGAAGGCGAGTGGGCCTCCGGTTACAACGTCGAGCTGTGGCTCGGACCTGATGCCGCTGGCCTCGGTCACAACCTCACCGCTGGCAGCATCGCGATCAAGAACGCGAACGTCGCGCTGAACATTCCCGTCGGCAACGGCATCCAGGCGAAGATCGGTATCTTCGACACCGTCGTGGGTTATGAATCCGCCAACTCGATCGACAACCCCAACTACAGCCGCTCAGCCGGTTTCACCATCGAACCCACCACGCACACCGGCGTTCTCCTGAGCTACAAGGTGGCTGACGCGC
The DNA here is from genome assembly GCA_943330855.2 of Klebsiella pneumoniae. GTDB lineage: Bacteria > Verrucomicrobiota > Verrucomicrobiia > Limisphaerales > SXTU01 > SXTU01. The sequence continues at coordinate 29,392 of CALQJI020000033.1, read as the reverse complement.
TGTCCGTCAACGCTGGCGTGGCCAATACAATGGACGGTGCCGGTGCCCTCAACTCGGGCTCCCGCCTCAACAACTCCCAGTTGACCTACTTGGCTTCCGCGAGCTTGACCGCTCCTGACAGCTTCGGGTTCCTCAAGGGCGCTGTGCTCACCGCTGGCGTCGTCGACGGTTACAACTCCGCAGCCGCTGCTTTGGCTCCTGACAACACCCTCGTCTATGTTGGCGCGACTCTCCCCACCGGGATTGACAAGCTGACCCTCGGCCTTGCTTGGGATCACCTGAACATCGACAAGTCCAGCACCGATGTGGACGCGCTCGCTGCCTACCTGTCGCTCAAGACCTGCGAGAAGTCCTCCATCAACCTGCGCGCTGAATACGCCATCATCGGCACGGGTGCTGGTAACGCCGCTGAAGTCCTCGCCACCACGTTGACCCTGGACTACAAGCTCTGGGCCAACGTCGTTTCCCGCGTTGAGTATCGCTGGGACCACGATCTGAACGGCGCCAACGGCGCTGCCACGCGTGTTGGCAGCCAAGGCAACAACAACAGCCACTCGTTCGTCGCGCAGATCGCCTACAAGTTCTAATCTAAGCCTCGCTTAGACCTTCACCCCTTCCGGGCAACCGGAAGGGGTTTTTCTTTTTAAACGGGTGCGGCAGTCGCGACCACACGAAGCCACCCCGGATAACTTCTGCAATCGCGGGTTCAGTCGCGGAGCACCAGTTCCGACTGATTCTACCAGTTCCAAACGACATTCGGTGGCATGGCTTAGGAAAGACCGACGCGCGCTGGCTCCCTTTCCCTTCATCGGATGAGGGGAGAGGGCTGGGGTGAGGGGTTACGTGCGTCGGCGTTGGCGGCCCCGCCCCACACGCCCAACTCGCGCAACTGCCTCTCTGCCGCCGCCGCCCAACCTTTGTTCGCCGCCGGGCTCGCCGGGCTGGGGTGAAGAATCTTGCCGAAGCGCACACCGCCCTCGCCCAGTGCCTCACGCGCACGCTTCTCCGCAAAGTCCCCGACGCCGATGACCCATTCGGCGTGCGTGGCGGCCACGACTTGGCGCAGGTGCTCGTCGCAGATGGCGAAGAGTTTCTCGCGCTCGGTTGCGCCGAGTTTGTCTGGCGTCACGTTGCGTCCGCCTTCGTCCATGAAGGCCAGCGGGCAGAAGTTCACGACGAAGTGGTCGGCAAAGAACTGCTCCGGTGACTTGAACTGCGCGGCGAACAAGCCCCACAGCCGCCGCCCGCTGACCTCCGAACGCGGACACGCGAAGCCCTCGATGGGCCGCTTCGGGTGCGCGTGCTTGGGCTGGGCGACGAGCGTGTAAATACCCATCCAATCCCGCACCGCCGCCACCTCGCCGAAGGGCACGCCCGTCTGTGCCATGCCGAAGGGGCCGGGGTTCATGCCGAGGAAGAGCACGCGCTTGCGCCCGCCGCCGAACTTGCGCAGGAACAGCTCATGCGCCGCCCACGCGTAGTCGAGCGGGTTATAGACGTAGGCCACCGGCGGCTTGAAGCGCAGCCGCCCAACGGCGGTGCTCAATTCGCGCGCGGCGCTGACTAAATGCTCATTCATGGTTTGGACTAAACGACTGAACTGCTTACCGGAACTGACCTGCACTAATGGGAATCTGCGGCCCTCGTCCATCCGCGATTGGGAAACCCACGGACTGTCCACACAAGCACCGGGCATCCCGGACGTGGCTGTTCATTCGTGCCGGTCAGTGTTGTTGGGTGGTCTCCCCTCTTCGCGCCTGTTTCGAGGCGGTGCGAGTGGTCACTTTGTGTTCACCATCACCTCGAAGCCCCGCGTCCCAGCTACCAGCTTTATTCTGCCGTTTGCGAGCTCGCCGATGCCGCTCGCTAAAACCGTGGTCACCCCCTTTGGCGTCAGATACCAAACCGTCTCCTTCGTCTCGCCCAGTCGGAACTCCCAATTGAGGCTGTCCTCCGCCGTGGCCCGCTTCACCCGCTGGCGCACCAGCACGCCGTTCACCTCGAAGCTGAATTCGGGGAACTTGTCCACCAACCGGTAGCCGAGAAACTTGAGCTGCGGCTCGGCGTCGGGATTGCCGATGCGCAACGGATGGCCGGCGGGCGCGGTGAAAAAGCGTTTCCCCAGCACCTTGGCCTGCCCGCCGCCGCGTCCGGTCCACACGGGCGCGACATCGAGGAATTCGCCGTTCCATGCGTAACGCACGCGGCATTGCTCGGCATCGAAGACGTAATTCATTCCGCTCGGCAGCCCGACGGCGATGCTCCGTGTGCTGGAGTCCGCGATGAAGGTGCGGAACACGATCGGTTCATCGCGCACGAGCAACCGGTAATCCTGCGGCTTGTCGAGCAAGCCTTCCGGCAGCGACAGCGACTTCCCAGCGGCCAGTGCGTGGACCAATCCGGACATCTTCGCGTGTGCCTGCGCGGCGGGCATGTCGCTGAAGAACGCGGGCATCGCCGTGCCGGGCTGGAGCCGACTCGGCTCGCGGAGCCAGCGCAGCAACCAGTCCGTGCGGATGCGCGCGTGCATCTCGGTCATGTCCGGCCCGCGCAAGTCGCCTGCGGAGCGATGGCCGGCGAAATCATGGCAGTTGATGCACGCCAACCCACCGTCGCCATTGCCCAGCAGCTTCAAGCCCTCGGCGGCTTGCGCGGGCGTCGGGGCCGGGGCGGTCGCGCCTTCGCCCAATTCCGCGCCCGCCTGTTGCGCGAAGAGTTGCACGAGCGGCCGCACTGCTTCGCCCGGATGCGCCGTGGGCAGCTTCATCCAAGGGCGGATGCGTTTGTTCTCCACCAACACTTGCGTGAGCCAGCTCGCGCGCAGCTTGTTGCCCGCGTCGGTGAGGGACGGCGGGGCTTCCGCGCCTTCCAGCGCGCGCTTCGCGGGCCCGTAAAGTTCGTGGCAGTCGGCGCAGTTCAGCTTCCGCGTCTGGCGGTGAAATTCCTGCACTGGCGCGGGCGAGAGCGAGGCCGCCGCGAGCTGCTCCGTCACGGAAGCATCCCAACTGATCACGCGATTGCCGAACGCCGTGTGCGGCACCGGTTCACGAGCGAAGTGCTCGGACTCCCATTGAAGTTGCAGCCGCGCCGTGGCGCCGGGCTTCCGAGTGAACTCGATTTTCAACGCGCGCTCGCCGGCTTCGAGTTGCGCCGGCTGGCCTTGGATTTCGTTTCCGTCGAGGAAGACCTTCGCGTCGGCGAAGAGCGTGTAGCGGCCGCTGCGGGCGAGCTTGAGCACGCCGCTCCACTCGACTGTGAAGTTCGGTTTGAGCGCGGGATGAATGGAATCGTCCGCCAGCAGTGTGAAGTTCGGGGTGGGTAGGGCGAACTTCGCGGTGCGCTGGCCATCCGTGGCGGTGGCGGTGAGGCCGGGGTGCAGCGGGGCTTGCGCGGGCAAACTGCCGGGCACAGCCAGCATCGCCAGCACGCTGAGGACACGGAGAATTTGAGCGCGGAACACGGCGGCAGGCTACGGGGTTTAAGCAGTTCACGGCAAGCGCGGGGCAAGGGAAGCGCGGATGCCCACGTCCGCAGCGCGTGTCGGCGAGTCGCAGACTGCGGACGTGGGCGTCCGCGCTCCCATCACGTGGCCGGCACCCAGCGTTGGAAGAGCAGCGCCAGCACGAAGCAGACGAGGAAACCTGCGCTCACCTGCGGCGGCTGGTTCGCCACCGCGAGCAAGTCCACGAGGCAAATACCCGCGAGCAGGCCGGAGACGGTTTTGCCGATGTCCGGCGGGGTTTGCCAGAAGGTCGGGCGCAGGCACCGCAAAGCCCACAGCCCCACGATGGCCGAGGCCAGCAGCGCTTTCTCGCGGTAAAACCCGTCGTTGACGATGAACGCCAGCACCATCGGCGCGGCGAGGAAGACGAGCGGCCAGTAACGAATCAACCCCGGCGCGCTCTCGCGGCGCGCGAGGTAGCTCAGGCCGACGATGTAGCAGCCCAGCACAAGCGCGGACCAAAGCGCCAGGCCCTCCACGCCCCGCACGCCGGCGGCGGCGGCGGTGAGCAGCAAGAAGAAGCGGCACGACGCCATCAAAACGGGGGACCAATCGAGGCGCTTGTGGAACGCGTCGTAGAGCACGACGCACACGAGGAGTTGGACCGCGAGGATGGCCGGCTCGCGCCCGAGCCAGGCGAGCATCCCGGTGCCACAGACCAGCAGCGCTGCGCTCCAAAGCCACACGGCCGTGTGGGAAATTGCGCCGGAGGGAATGGGCCGCTCGCGCCGGTGCTGCGTGTCAAACCCCGCGTCGAACGCGTCGTTGAGAAACATCCCGCCGACATAGACCAAGGTCGCGCCCACACAGAGCCAAGCGAACCGGTCCCATTCGCCGCCGCCGCCGAGCAGCCAGCCAGCGAGGCAGTTGGACCAGACGGTGGGCAGGTTTGAGACGCGGCCCAGCAGCAGGAAGGTTCGCAGCGATGCCATGTGCGCGGGAGGATGTGGGCGGAGCGGAGGGCTTGGCAAGCGTTGGGCTGTGACACCGCGGGCTGTGACAGGTAAGTAATACGCCGGAACCAGGGAATTGAGCCACGGATCAAACACGGAGCCGCAGGTAAACGTCTTGCCGCAGCCCTGCTGTGTCCGACTCTACCGTTGGGTGGTCGCGCTCACCTCCGTCGCAGGATTTCTCCGTCTCGTCGCCATCCGTGTTTCATCTGGGTTCCATCCGTGGCTAAAGAATGCCTCCGGCTCAGTCTTACTTGTTCTGAAACGTCGCGCTCGCGACCACTTCCTGAATCAGTGAGCGGAACCCGTAGTTCATCGCCTTCGCGTTGCGCACGATGTCGGTGACCGCGGGCGCGTCGGCGGGTTCGAGGCCGTGGCCGGTGGAGTAGGTGAGGAGCTTCGTGGCCAGCGCTCGGGCGACCTTGTCCGTGTCGGCGAGTAGGAGTTGCTTGAGTTCGTCAATGTCGCGGAACGCCCGGCCATCGGCCAGGGCATCGGAGGGGTCCACCTTCGGGCCGTGCAGGTAGGGCATCCGGCGGCGCATCGAAGTAGTTGACGAGATGCCCGCGCGCGCCGCCCATGCCGCCGGAGTCGGACCACGCTAACATCGCGCCGTTCGACGCTGGGCATCAGGGATGCGCTCGAAGGAGTTGTGCGTGAACAGTTACCGGGCAACTCCAAGCCTCGCATGGCTAAGAGTTCAGAAGGCGGATGGTGTCGGTTCCGTCGGATTGAAGTGGTGGACGCTGCAGGTTTCGAACCTGCGACCCCTACCGTGTGAAGGTAATGCTCTACCACTGAGCTAAGCGTCCAAAAGCAGGGCAAGCGTAATTGTGCGAAAGGGGAACGCAAGCAGGTTTTCCCCGCCAATGCCGTGAAGGGCATTCTCCAGCCTGCCTTTCGGCTTGGAATTGAACATGCTTTCTGCATCTTCTCCCGCGTTTGAGAGCTTCACCCAAAACCGCTGGTAATCGCCGCACCGTGCCCCCCTTGATGGCCACGACATCGTCCGCTGGCGAGCCGTGCCCAACGCCCGTCCCGCTCACGCCGCTGGTCACGCCGCAGCTCAAAGGGCTGGCGCTGGGTCTCGACAACGAGGGCGATTTCCTGCGCGCGGTCGCCGATTCCGTCACGGAACCGGTTTACGCCTGGTCCGTCGGCGGGCTGTTGCTGATGGCCAACCACGGCTGGGAGCTAGCCACCGGCATCCCCCGCGCCACCGCGCTGGGCAAGTCGTGCAGCGCGATTTTCCCCACGGAGATGGCGAAGCGTTTTCTGGAGGTCAACCGCCTCGTCATCGAGCAAGGGCAACCGGTGCGCGAGGAGGAATTTGTAGACCAACCCACGGGCCGCGTGCTCTACCTCACGCTCAAATTTCCGATCCGCGACAAGTCCGGCCGCATCGTGGCCGTGGGCGGCATTTCGTTGAGCAAGAAGGCCTGAGCCCGGCCAAAGCCCACTTCCCACGCTCGCCAGTGGCCCCGCTGCACTGCTAGCCTTCGCTTTGTAACCGCATGACCGCCGCCGTCCACTCCACCTCGTTCCGTTGGCTGCGCAATGGCGACGAAGCCTTCGCCGCCATGCTTGCGGCCATCGGGGCGGCGCGGCATTCCGTGCGGCTGGAGACCTACATCTTCAGCGCGGGCGAGCCGGGCGACCAGTTCCTGGCCGCGTTGCTGGCGGCGCGCGCGCGCGGCGTGCCCGTGTATGTGGTCGTGGATGCGTGGGGATCGCAGGACTTGGCGAATAGTTATTGGGAGCCGCTGCGTAAGGCGGGCGGGGAGTTCCGCTGGTTCAATGAGCAGACGCACCGGGGCTTCCTCTTTCGCAACCATCGTAAGCTCTTGGTGTGCGACGAGCAGTTGGCCATCGTCGGCGGCTTCAACCTCGCTCCGGAATACGTCGGCGACGGAGTGACGCGCGGCTGGTGCGATATCGGCCTGCACCTGGACGGGCCGCTGGGCGGGCAACTCGCAGCTTCCTTCGATAAGATGTTCACGCGTGCGGAGCTGCGGCATCGCGCCTTCATGCGCGTGATGAAGACCGGTGCTCATGCGCGGCTCGCGCACCCGGACGGCGACCTGCTGATGAGCGGGCCGGGCCGCGGCTTCAGCACCCTCCGGCGCGCTCTGCGCAACGATCTGCGCACGGCCCGCCGAGTGCAAATCATCGCAGCCTATTTCCTCCCGACGTGGAATCTCCGGCGCGCGCTGCAACTCGCCGCGCGCCGGGGCGCGCAGGTGCAGATCATTCTCCCCGCCAAGTCCGACGTGCCGATGGCGCTCCACGCCAGCCGCCGGTTCTACCGCACGCTGCTCGCGGCGGGCGTGGAGATTTTCGAGTATCAGCCGCAGATCCTCCACGCGAAGCTCATCGTGATTGACGACGTCGCCTATGTCGGCTCCGCGAACCTCGATACACGCAGCTTGCACATCAACTACGAGTTGAGCCTGCGGTTGAAGAACCCACAAGTCGCCGAGGGCGGGCGGCAACTTTTCGCCGAGAGCCTGGCCCACTCCCAGCGCATTGGCCTGGCGGAGTGGCGGGCCTCCCAGACCTTCTGGAGTCGGCTCAAGCAGCGCTGGGCCTACTTCCTCCTCGCGCGCATGGACCTCTATGTCGCGCGCCGCCAGCTCGCGGGGCTGCGCTGAGACGGGGCTCAAGGCGAAAGTAAAAAGGCAAACGTGCCGAGCGAGTCAGGCCGTCGCTATGTCAGACTGGGCGGTTCGGGGCAGCCGCAGTCCGATGCGCTGCGGTATTATTACTTTTGCGGTTCTGCGCTGCTCTCAGTGGCATGGATGGCGGCTGAAGGCGGGTTCGGTGGCGGATGTTCCGGAGGGATGCGGGAACTTAGCCGGGGGTGAGAATCGCCATCCACGTCATCACGCCGGAGGGCATCCGGCGCAGCGGAGCGACGAGCTTGCCGGAGGTGTTGCGCCTGGCTCCGGGCTTGCAGGTGGCGCGCATTGATGCCCGGCGCTGGGCCGTCAGCGCGCGCGGCTTCAACGGCGAGTTCGCCAACAAGCTTCTGATCATGGTGGATGGCCGCACGGTTTATACCCCGCTCTTTTCCGGCGTCTAGTGGCGGTTGGTGGACCCGGTGCTGGAGGACATCGAACGCATCAAGGTCGTCCGTGGACCCGGCGCGACGGTCTGGGAGCCAACGCGGTGAACGGCGTCATCAACATCATCACCAAGTCGGCGCAGGCCACACAGGGCGGACTTGTCACGGCGGGCGGGGGCAGTGAGGAAACGGGTGCCCTTGTCTCCGCAGCCTACCAACCGGAGCTGAAACTCAACCACGGACACAGCCGACAAACCGCCGACAAACCGGTTGACCCAGCGCACCCGCCCGCCTACAACTCGCGCCGTGTCTGACACTCTGAACCTTCGACTTTCGCTTCGCGCGCTGCTGGCCGGCGCGGCCGTCGGGTTCTGATTTCAACACCACGATTTCGAGAGCCCCACTGCCCGGACCGGCGGTGGGTTTTTTAATTTCAGCCACAGATGGACACAGATGAAACACAGATTTAAATCAGGAAAGCAGGCGATGGCAGACGCACGCCGCGTTTGTCCCGTCCACACTTCTCAACCTTCCAGCTTCCTTCCCATCTGTGTTTCATCTGTGTCCATCTGTGGCTAAAAACCATAACGTCTCACGCCCATGTTGAAAGACACCGTCACCAAATACCGCCCCTTCCCCGGCGTTCATCTCCCGAACCGCCAGTGGCCCAGCCGCGTGCTCACCCACGCGCCGCTCTGGTGCAGCGTGGACCTGCGCGATGGCAACCAAGCCCTCGCCGTGCCCATGAACGTGGCGCAGAAGCTTGAGCTGTTTCAGGCGCTCGTGAAGTGCGGCTTCAAGCACATCGAGGTCGGCTTCCCCTCCGCCTCGAACACCGAGTTCGCCTTCAACCGCCTGCTCATCGAGAAGGGTCTGATCCCCGACGACGTGACCATCCAGGTGCTCGTGCAGGCGCGCGAGGACCTCATCGAGAAAACCTTCCAGTCGCTTATCGGCGCGAAGCGGGTGGTCATCCACATGTATAACTCGACCTCGCCCGCGCAGCGCCGCGTGGTGTTCGGCAAGTCGAAGGATGAAATCAAGGCCATCGCCGTCCACGGGGCGAAGCTCATCAAAGACCGGCTCCACCGCCTCGTCGGCACGGACGTAACGCTCCAGTATTCGCCCGAGAGCTTCTCCGCCACCGAGGTCGAGTATGCCAAGGAAATCTCCGAGGCGGTCATGGACGTGTGGCAGCCCACGCCGGAGCGGAGGATGATTCTGAATCTGCCCGACACGGTCGAGGTGGCGATGCCGAATGTTTACGCGGACCAAATCGAGTGGATGTGCACGAACATCCGCAATCGCGACTCGCTCATCATCAGCCTGCACACGCACAACGACCGCAACACCGGCACCGCCGCCACGGAACTGGGCTTGCTCGCCGGCGCGGACCGCGTCGAGGGCACGCTCTTCGGCAACGGCGAGCGCACCGGCAACCTCGACCTCGTCACCGTGGCGCTGAACCTCTACATGCACGGCATTGACCCGCAGCTCGACTTCAGCGATCTGAACGCGGTGCGTGAAGTCTATGAGCGCTGCACCGGCATGACGGTTCCGCCCCGCCAACCTTACGCGGGCGAGCTGGTCTTCACCGCGTTCAGCGGCTCGCACCAGGACGCCATCAAGAAGGGTTTGGCCGAGTGGGAGCAGGGCGGGCGCACGCACTGGGACGCGCCGTATCTCACGATTGACCCGCGCGACTTGGGCCGCGAATACCGCGAGGTCATCCGCGTGAACAGCCAGTCCGGCAAGGGCGGGGTGGCTTACCTGCTCGAAAGCGAGTTCGGCATTGAGTTGCCGAAGGACATGCAACGCGAGTTTGGCCCCATCGCGAACGACCTCGTGGACGCGCTGGGTCGCGAGGTGAAGGGCGAGGAACTGAAGGCGATGTTCTGGAAGGAATACATCGAGCGCGCGACGCCGTGGTCGCTCATCCATTTCCATGCGGACGGCGTGGACGGCGTGTTTCGCTGCCGCGCGAGCCTGTTGAAGGACGGCGTGGAGCAGAAGCTCAACGGCGAAGGCAACGGCCCCATCGCCGCGTTCGTGAGCGCGCTGGCCGCTGCGGGCGCGCCGAAGTTCGAGGTCGCCTACTACAAGGAGCACGCCCTCAGCGCCGGTTCGCAAGCCGTCGCCATCGCCTACATCCAAATCAAGCTCGCCGACGGCAAAGTCCGCTGGGGCGCGGCGGTGGATACGAACATCGAGCTGGCGTCCATCAAGGCCGTGTTGAGCGCGCTGAACCGGGTGTGACCGGGGCCGGAAGTGGTTAGCAATTACTGGTTAGTTCTCCATCGAGCTGGCCGGGGGGGCGCACCCGCGCACAGCCCCCGATACCCGACGGGTCGGAGCGCGGGCGTCCCACCCGCAGCACGCACGCGAAGCGCGTGGGCAATGAGCTTCACACCCTGGCGCGCATCACACGCTGCGGCCCGGAGTGCCGCGCTCCGAGGGCCGAGCGCGAATGCGCACGCTGTCCAGGCGGCGCGAATTGCTGCGCGACTAATCACTAATCACTAATTACTCTCTGCCTCTGTGACTCTGCATCCCAACATCACTTCGGAAATCCTCGCCGCCCTCGGCGACATCTTTGCGCGCAACCAATACGCGGAACAAATCGTGGACGCGCGGCTCAAGGCCAACCGCAAGTGGGGCGCGCGCGACCGGCGGCTCTTCGCCGAAAGTGTCTATGAGAATGTCCGCTGGTGGCGGCTGAACTGGTATCTCGCGGGCCTGCCCGACGCCGAGTGTCTCGTGCCGGAAGCCCTCACGGAGGAGCAAGTTCGCACGTTGTGGGAGGCCTATTGGGTGCGGCACGAGGCGACGCCCGAGGGGCAGCCCGTCAGCCTAGGTGAGGACGTTCCCCTCGCGATTCGCGCCTCCATTCCCGATTGGTTGTTTGAACTCGGGGCCAAGGAGTTCGGTGCGGAGTGGCCGGGCCTGCTGACGGCGCTCAACCAGCCCGCCGATGTTTTTCTGCGCGTCAACTCCTTGCACACGACGGCCGGCGCGGTGAAGGCGGACCTCGCTCTGCAAAGCATCGAGGCCGAGGAAGTGCCCGGCCTGCCCGATGCCTTGCGGTTGAGGGAGCGCCGGAAGCTCGGCAACTCCACCGCCTTCTGCAACGGCCTCTTCGAGATTCAAGATGCCGCGTCCCAACATGTCGCGCCGCTGCTGCAGGTCGAGCCGGGTCAGATCGTGATTGATGCGTGCTGCGGTGCGGGCGGTAAGACGCTACATCTCGCGGCGTTGATGCGGAACAAGGGCCGGTTGCTCGCGCTCGATGTGCGGGATAAGCCGCTGCACGCGCTGGCCGAGCGCGCCAAACGCGCGGGCGTTTCCATCATCGAGCTCGGGGTGCTCGACAAGGAACAGGTGCACACCGATTTGTTCGCGACCGCCGATCGTGTGCTGCTGGATGTGCCGTGTTCCGGTCTCGGGACGTTGCGCCGAAACGTGGACGGGAAGTGGAAGCTCACCGAGAAGGAAGTCGCGCGGCTCACGCGCGTGCAGGCTCGCATCCTCGCCGACTACTCCAAGTTCGTGAAGCCCGGTGGGAAGCTGGTCTATGCCACGTGCAGCTTGCTGCCGGATGAGAACGAGCGGCAGGTGCAAGCCTTCCTTGCGGAGCACGGCTCGGAGTGGACGCTGGAGGAGGAAATCCACCTGCGCCCCGACCGCGAAGGCTTCGATGGCTTCTACGCGGCACGATTGGGACGGAACGCGCCAGCGACGGCGTGAGGGTTTTGCCGGTGAGAAGTTGGCGGCCCGCACGCCACGCGGCAGGCCGTGTTCCGTGTCCAGCCAGCCAGACGCACCTTTCTGGCTCCTGGCTTCTCGCGCCTGCCTTCCGATTACTCCGATTACTCCCCTTGCGCTGCGCCTCGCGCATCCGCACCATCCGCCGCTCGAATGCTGACACTTTCTGAAATTTCCAAATCCTTCGGTGGCCGCACGCTCTTCAGTGACGTGTCGCTCCAAGTGAACCGTGGCGACCGCATCGGCTTGGTCGGGCCGAACGGCGCGGGCAAGTCCACGCTCTTCTCGCTCATCCTCCAGGAGGACACGCCGGACGATGGGCAGGTCAACTTCGAGCGCGGCATCACGCTGGGCTTTCTGCCGCAGGAGAGCGCGCCGGCGGGCGATGAAACGGTCGTCGAGTTGGCCACGGCCATCACGCCGGACTTCATCGAGGTGAGTCGCAAGCTCAAAGCTTGGGAGACGACGCACCCCGACGACATTGACCCACACGACAACGTTCATGACCGCTTTAACGAGCTGGACGGCTACCAGGTTGAGTCCCGCGCGAAGAAGATTCTCAAGGGCCTGAGCTTCCGCGACTCGGACTTCGACCGCCCCGCGCGTGAGATGTCCGGCGGCTGGGTCATGCGCGCGCACCTCGCGCGGTTGCTCACGCAGGAGCCGGACTTGCTCATGCTCGACGAGCCGACGAATCACCTCGACCTCGAGGCGCTGCTCTGGTTCCAGGACTATCTCAAGGGCTATCCCGGCGCGGTGCTGATGATTTCCCACGACCGCGAATTCCTGAACCAGCTCTGCGGCAGCATCCTCGACATCCGCCACGGCAAGCTCACGCGCTATCGCGGCAACTACGAGGGCTACCTCGCCCTGCGCGCCGCGAAGGACGCCCAGCAGCTCTCGGCCTACAAGAACCAGCAGAAGGAAATCGCCCACCTCCAGGAGTTCGCCGACCGCTTCCGCGCCAAGGCCAGCAAGGCCGCGCAAGCCCAGAGCAAGCTCAAGCAAATCGAGCGCATGGAGAAAATCGAGGCTCCTGTGGCGGACGATGCCACCGTCGGCTTCAGCTTCCCGCAGCCGCAGCGCAGCGGGCTGAAGGTCGTCAGCCTCAAGCAAGTGGACTTCAGCTACGGCGCGGCCCCGGTCTATCGGAACCTGGACTTCCAAGCGGAGCGCGACGAACGCACGGTGCTCGTCGGGCCGAACGGCGCGGGTAAATCCACCTTGCTCAAGCTGCTCGCCGGCGTCCTCACGCCGCAGGCCGGCGAGTGCGTGCTTGGCCACAACGTTCAGTCTGGTTACTTCTCGCAGTATCGCACCGAGACGCTCGACATGTCCCGCACCGTGCTGGACGAGGCCAGCGACACGCCCCAGCGCGTCACCGAGCAATACATCCGCACCGTGCTCGGCAGCTTCCTCTTCCGGGGCGACGACGTGTTCAAGAAGGTCAACGTCCTGAGCGGCGGTGAGAAGAGCCGCCTCGCGCTGGTGAAGCTGCTGCTCAACCCGCCGAATCTGTTGCTGATGGACGAGCCCACCACGCACCTCGACATGCCCAGCATTGACGCGCTGGTCAAGGCGCTGAAGGAATACACCGGCACGCTCGTTTTCATCAGCCACGACGTCTATTTCATCCGCGCGCTGGCGAACAAGGTTCTCCACGTCAACGCCGGTGTCCTCACGCCCTACGCCGGCGACTATCAGTATTACCTCGATCGGACCAAATCCTCCTCCGCCCGGGTAGCCCTCACCGCCGGTCTCACCGACTCCCGGCCCACCGCACCGCGCGAGGCAGCCCGCCCCGCCCCGGTCCCCGAGGCGGAACGCAAAGACCAGAAGCGCAACGATGCAGCGCAACGCCAGGCTCGCGCTAGCGAACGCAAGGTCGTGCAGCAGCAAGTCCACCGGCTGGAGAAGGACATCGCCGACTGCGAAACCCGCCAAGCCCAACTGGCTCTCGACATGGAAAAGCCCGAGACTTACGCCAAGGCCGGGGCCGCGATGCACCTGAACCGCGAGCTGATGGGCGTGCAGCAGCAGTTGGAAACCCTCACCGCCGATTGGGAAACCGCCGCCAAGAAGCTCGCCGTGCTGGACGCGGCCATGTGACGCGGTCGGGCGAGACTCCGTCGAGCCACCCTCTCAATCAGCTCGTTACAGAAGTAGCCGCCGAGGCAAGGAGGCGGACTCGGATTGCGATCTGCTCAAGAAACTCTGCCTCCACCTCGGCGGCTACCCGATACTGGCCGTTGCGATAACGGGCTACTCGCCCGTTCTCACCCAACCCGGAACTGCGTCGGCGTCACTCCGGTCACGGCGCGGAAGGCGCGGGTGAAGGCGCTGTGGTCGTAGAAGCCGCAGGCCAGCGCGATGTCCGCCACCGACTGGTCCGTCTCCCGCAGCAGGCGCGACGCGGCGGCGATGCGGGTCTTGGTGATGAACTGGCTCGGCGTCAGGCCGAAGAACCGTTTCATCAGGCGCGCGAGCCGGTGCGGGGCCAGTTGCGCGCGCTGGGCGAGCACGGAGGGCGTGACGGGCGCGGCCACGTTGTTCTCGAAGTCCTCCAAGGCCGCCGCGAACTCGACGGGGATCTCACTCGTCGCGATGGGTGTTCGCAGGTCGCGCGAGATGCCTATCAGGCCGGTGATGGCGCCGGTCGCGTCGCGCAACGGGAGCTTCGTGGTGAGGCACCAGCCGGGTTTGTGCGGCGCATACCAGTGCAGCTCTAAGTGGTCGAGCAGCGGCCGGCCCGTGCGCAACACCGCCGCATCCTGCGCGGCGGGGAGACGTCCGAACTCGCCGGGGCAAATGTCGCTCGGGCGGTTCCCCAGCACCTGCGACTTGTGCCGCAGCCCGTGGCGTTCGACTAGCGAGGAGTTCACCGCGAGGTAACGCCCGGCGATGTCCTTGATGAAGAACACGACGTCCGGCGCTTGGTCGAAGAGCTTCTCCAACAGGGCCACGTCCACCGGCGGCGACGCGGGTTTCGCCGGCGCGGCGGGGCGGTGGGTTGTGCTGCGTTTCACGGTGGGCTGAACTTCTAAACCAAGACACTGAGTCGCGCGATGGGATAAACTGCGCCCATGAAAATCACACGCATCTTCGCCCATCGCGTCGAACTGCCGCTCCACGAGGGCACCTACAAGTGGTCCGGCGGCAAGTCCGTCTCCGTCTTCGACACCACCATCATCGGCGTCGAGACCGACACCGGCCTCGTCGGCTACGGCGAGGTGTGTCCGCTCGGGCCGTTCTATTTGCCCGCGTATGCCGAGGGCGTGCGCGCCGGGCTGCGTGAGCTGGGGCCGCACTTGCTCGGCTTCGACCCGCGCGAACTCGCCAAGCTGAATCACCGCATGGACGCCGCGCTCAAGGGCCATCCGTATGTGAAGAGCGGCATCGACATCGCGTGTTGGGACATTCTCGGACAGGCGACCGGCCTGCCCGTCTGCGTGCTCATGGGCGGGCGTTTCGGCGAAAGCATCCGGCTCTACCGCGCCATCTCGCAGGAGGACCCAGAAATCATGGCGAAGAAAGTCGCCGGCTACCGCGCCGCCGGTTACACGCGCTTTCAGCTCAAGGTCGGCGGCGACCCGGACACTGACATCGTCCGCATCCGCGCCGTCCGCGCGATGCTCCTGCCCAGCGACCGCCTCGTCGCCGACGCGAACACCGGCTGGACGCAACACGAGGCCATGCGCGTCGTGCGTGGCGTGCGGGACGTGGACGTTTACATCGAGCAACCCTGCCTCACCTACGAGGAATGCCTCGCCGTGCGCCGGAACACAGACCATCCGTTCGTGCTCGATGAAAACGTGGACAGCCTCGACATGCTGCTGCGCGCCAAGGCCGACCTCGCGATGGACGTGGTGAACCTGAAAATCAGCAAGCTCGGCGGCCTCACGAAGACGAAGCAGGCGCGCGACCTCTGCGTGAGCATGGGCATCGCGATGACGCTGGAGGACAGTTGGGGCGGCGACATTACCACTGCAGCCATCGCACATCTGGCGCACAGCACGCCGGAGGAGTTCCGCTTCACGTCCACTGATTTCAACAGCTACGTCACCGTCAGCACCGCCACCGGCGCGCCGCAGCGAGTGAATGGTTTCATGTCCGCCAGCACTGAACCCGGCCTGGGCATCAAGCCCAAGCTGGACGTGCTCGGCCCGCGCGTCCTCGAGGTCGCTTGAACCATCGGCAACACCCATGAACCTCCCGCACGCTCCCAAACTGGTGATTGTCCCCAACGCGCGCCTCAACCGAAGTTCTCCGCTCCATTCCCTCATGCGCGCCTCATCCTTGATTCTTTCCCTCTGCCTCGTCGCGGCGAATTCGCCCGCCGCAGAAAGCGCCGACCGGCCCCAGCTCCAGCTCATCAACGGCAGCACGCAAGTCGCCGACATCTTCTGGCTTAAGTCGCCCACGGAGCGCGTGCCTAACGGGTCCATCGAGGCGGGCAAAGACACCATCATCACCACCACGCTCGGGCATCGCTTCGTGTTGGTGGGCCGCGTGGACAAGGCCGAGGCCGCTGTCACCAGCGAGGTGCGCGTGCAGGGTTTCCGCTTCGACCCGGCGGGCAAGGACGGGGTCCCGGCGTTTTACACCCAGCGCGTGAGCGCGAACGGTTTCCCCATCGTCGCCTCGGCCAAGGTGAATCCTTACGCGCTGAAGGAAGCCGTGTTCCTCGTGGACCAGATGCTCGCGCACCGGCCGGACATCCGCGCCGCGATGATTAAGAGCGGCGCGCGGATGTGCATCATGGCGCAGAACGAATACACCACGGACTTGCCGGAGTTTGTGCGCTTGGGCAAGTCGCCGATGCCCGGCTATCCCGGCGTCGCCCCGAAGGATTATTGGGACGCGCGCGCACGCGGTCTCGGCGGCAGTGAGCGCGACCCGTTCTGTTCCTGTGCCGAGGAAAACATACTTGCCTACGCCGGTGACCCTTACGCCGCCGAGTGCATTCTCATCCACGAGTTCGCCCACAACCTCCACCTGCGCGGCCTCGCGAACGTGGACCCGACGTTTGACACGCGGCTCAAGGCGACTTACACCGCCGCGATGAAGGCCGGTCTCTGGAAGGGCAAATACGCGAGCGTGAACCACCACGAGTATTTCGCCGAGGCCGTGCAGTCGTGGTTCGACAACAACCGCGAGAACGACCACGACCACAACCACGTCAACACCCGCGCCGAGTTGCTCGAATACGACCCCGGCGTGGCCGCGCTGTGCCGCGAGGTCTTCGGCGACACGGTGTTGAAATACACCAAGCCCACCACGCGCCTCACCGGCCACATGGCCGGCTACGACCCCGCGACAGCGCCAACGTTCGTGTGGCCTGACCGGCTCAAGGACGTGAAGGAGGAAATCAAACGCAAGGCGCAGGCGCGGAGCGCAGCGGCCACGAACGCAGAACCGCAGAAGCAGCCGGCCAAACCACCTACCCCGGCGGGTCAGAAGTAAGTCGTCCCTGACGCCTCGCCAATTATCAACCATCCCATGACCTCTCCTCTGCTCAGGCTGTGCTTGCCAGTCGCACTCGGCACGCTGCTCGTCGCGCTCCCTGTTCGCGCCGCCGAACAACCCAAGACGCCGCCGGACCTCACGCTGGACCGCAGCGTGGACCGCAAGCTGACTTACAATCTCGGGCCCACCGGCCTGCGCGGCTGGATTTACACGCGGCCCGCCAACTTCGCCGATAGCCAGCAGGGCAAGACGACCACGGCCAGCCGGCAGATTCTCGTGACGCACGTGGGGGCGAAGACTCCGGCGGACGGCGTGTTGCAGGTGGACGATGTGATTCTCGGCGTCGGCGGGAAGCGCTTTTCCGACGACGCACGCAAGGCGATGGGCGTAGCGATTACGGAGGCGGAGAAGGTGGAGAGCAAAGGCGTGCTCAAGCTCACGCGGTGGCGCGCGGGCACGACCGAGGAGGTGCAGCTCCGGCTGCGCGCGCTCGGCAGTTACAGCACGACGGCTCCGTTTGATTGCCCGAAGTCCGCGCTCATCTTTGCCGACGCGTGCAAGGTGTTGGAGAAGGAGCCGCTGAAGGATGACCTGTGGGGCGCGGTGAACGGCCTCGCGTTGCTCGCGACGGGCAACGCGGAGTATCTGCCAAGATTGAAGGAGAGCGCGCGGAAGATGGCGGCCAAGACCGAGGGACTGGAGCTGCGCCCCGGCATGGTCGTGTGGGACTGGGGCTACAAGAATTTGTTCCTCTGCGAGTATTACCAAACCACTGGGGACCCCGAGGTGCTGGCTGGCATCATCGCTTACACCACGCTGCTGGCGAAGGGGCAGAGCTTGTATGGCACGTTCGGCCACGGCGTCTCGATGCGGACGGAGGCGGGTGAATTGCACGGTTCCATCGCGCCCTACGGTGCGCTGAACGCCGCCGGGCTGGTCGCGAATCTCTCCATCATCGCCGGGCGGCGCTGCGGCGTGAATCACCCGGAGGTCGAGCCGGCCATCGAGCGCGCGACGAAGTTCTTCGGCTACTTCGTGGACAAGGGCGCGGTCCCCTACGGCGAGCACATGCCGTGGGCGAGCCATGACAACAACGGCAAGAACGCGATGGCCGCGGTGATGTTCGCCGTGCAAGGAAAGTGTCCGCAGGAAACGCAGTTCTACGCGAAGATGGTCACGGCATCCTTCAACTGCCGAGAATACGGCCACACCGGCCAGGGCTTTAGTTATCTCTGGGGCGCGCTCGGCGCGAATGCGGGCGGACCGGCGGCGGCGGCGGCATTCGTGCGCGAGGCGACGTGGCATCTCGACCTCGTGCGCCGCAGCGACGGCTCGTTCACCTACGACGGCGGCGAGCAATACGGCGCGGGCAAGACCGAGGACAACACCTACTTCGGCAAGAGCGGCTACTACGGCCTCAGCCCCGCCGCGTGCTACGTGCTCACCTATTCGCTGCCGCTGAAGAAGTTGTGGATTACCGGCAAGGACGCGAACCCCGCGAACCATCTGCCCGCGAAGGAAGTCGCGGCAGCCGTCGCGTCCGGGAAATTCTACGAGGCACGCACGCAGAAGTCGGCGACGGAACTGGTCGCGGCGCTGGGCGATTGGTCGCCGGTCGCGCGCAGTTGGGCTGCCGAGGAATTGGCCAAACGTCCCGAAGCGAAGGCGATGGTCCCGGCGCTCATCGTGATGGCCGAGGGCCAGGACGCCTGGCCGCGTCAGGGCGCGGCGGAAACGCTAGGCTATCTCAAGGACCCCGCCGCGCTGCCCGTGCTCGTGCGCCTGCTCACGCATCCCGACCGCTGGCTCCGCGTGAAGGCCGCGAACGCGCTCAAGGGCATGGGCGACAAAGCCAAGCCCGTCATCACCGACATGCTCCGCGCAGTGGTCGCGACCGCCGAGCCGACGTTGCCGGTGATGTGGGAAGATCCGGTGCAGCTCACGCACGGTGAGCTGGCCGCGGCGTTGTTCGGCGGGCTGCTGCGCGGCTCCATCGAGGGCATTGACACCAGGCTGCTTTACCCGGCCATCCAAGCCATCGCGCGCAACGCCGACGGCATGGCGCGCTCGAAGTTGAACCACACGCTCGCGAACCAGCTCACGCTTGCCGACGTGCAGGCGCTCGGTCCCGACATCCTCACGGCCATCGATGTTCCGGCCCCGGCGGACACGATGTTCGGCAACGAAATCCGCATGGCCGGGCTGAAGGCGCTGGCGAAATACCATTTCAAGGAAGGCATCCCCGTGGCCGTGAAGTTCGCGCGGACGCAGAGCAATCACGGCAGCGAAAAGCGCATGGGCGAAATCATGAAGCTCCTCCTCAGCTACGGCACCGCCGCGAAGAGCACGCTGCCCGAACTGCGCAAACTCGTCGTGCAATCCAACGCCGACACCGACTTCCCTGACTGGGCCAAGAAGCAGCGCAGCGCCTCGGTGGAAGCGGCCATTCAGGCAATCGAGTTGACCACGGCGCAGCCTCAACTGAGGAGCCTTCAGTAGCTCGACCCAGTCGTTGGCTTCAGCCTGCGCTTCGTTCTGTTAGCGGTGGTCTGTGACCGCCGTTCGCCCAAATCGGGGCTCACAGAGCGCCGCTACTGGTTCTGATTCGCAACCTGAAGGTTGCGACTACGGGGAGCGGAGCGCCTTCCGCAGTTCCGCCAGCGAGAGCGTGTTCACCACATCCCCCTTCGTCAGCCAGCCCTTGCGCGCGACGCCCGCGCCGAGGCGGAGGTAGCCGAAGTGGTCGAGGCGGTGGGCGTCGCAGTTGATGACGCCCTTCACGCCCTTGCTCCGCGCGTAGTGCCAGAGCCGCCAGTCGAGGTCGAAGCGCCACGGGCTGGCGTTCAGCTCAATCCAGGTGCCGGTCGCGGCGCACGCGTCGATGACGGCCTGCTGGTTCACGGGATACGGGTTGCGCTCCAGCAAGAGTCGGCCCGTGAGGTGGCCGAGCATGTGGACGTAAGGGTTTTCCGCCGCGCGGATGAGGCGCTTGGTGTTGTCCGCCTCGTCGCTGCCCGCGACGTGCAGGCTGGCGACGACCACGTCGAGTTGCGCTAGGACATCGTCGGGGAAGTCGAGGCGCTCCTTGAGGATGTCCACCTCGGTGCCGGTGAGCAGGCGAAAATCCGTGCCGGTGTCGGCGAGCTTTTGGTTCACGACCGCGATGTCGGCGAGCTGTTGCGTGAGGCGCTCGGGGGAAAGGCCGTTGGCTTGGAAGCTCGCGCGCGAATGGTCCGTGATGGCCCAGTAGTTGAGGCCCAGTTCCTCCGCGTGCGCGGCGATTTGCTCCAGCGTCTCGTGGCCGTCGCTCCAGTTGGAATGGTTGTGGAGCGAGCCGCGGAGGTCGGTCCATTCGATGAGGCGCGGGAGCTTGCCGGCCTCGGCGGCGGCGAACTCGCCGTGGTCCTCGCGCAGCTCCGGCTCGACGTAGCTCAGGTCGAGTTCGCGGAAGATGTCTTCCTCGGTGTTGCACGGCAGGCGCAGCGCGGGGTCGCGGGTCTCCTCGGTGGAGCGGAAGAGGCCGTATTCGTTGAGGCGCAGGCCGCGCGTAATGGCCCGCTGGCGCATGACGATGTTGTGCTCCTTGCTGCCGGTGAAGTAGGCGAGCGCGAAGGGATACTCGCCGTCGCTAACGACGCGGAGGTCGGCCTGGATGCCGCCCTCGACAATCACGCTGGCCTTGGTGTCACCCTTGGCGCTGACGCTGAGGACGCCGGGCTGCGTGACGAAGAACTCGATGACCTCGGCGGGCTGGCGCGAGGAGACGAGGAAATCAATGTCGCCGATGGTCTCCTTCCAGCGGCGCAAACTCCCGGCGGTGCTGCACCGCGTCACGTCGGGATGCTGGCGGAGGCTTTCGAGAATGGGTTGTGCGACGGCGAGGGCTTTGTGGAGGTGGTGCTTGCTGGCGAACTGGCGCTTGAACGCGATGCCTTCGAGAATCTTGGTCTGCGTCTTCTCGCCGAAGCCGTCGAGCACGGCAACCTTGCCGGCCTTGCACGCGGCTTCGAGGGCTTCGATGGTGTCCACGCCCAGCTCGTCGTGGAGCTTCTTCACCTTCTTGGGCCCGAGGCTGGGGATGCCGAGCATCTCGACGAGGCCGGGCGCGACGGAGGCTTTCAGCTCGTCGTAGTAGGGGAGGTTCCCGGTGGTGACGAGCTTGGTGATTTTGTCCACGAGCGCGTCGCCGAAGCCTTTGATTTCGCCTAGGCGGCCTTCGGAGACGATCTTGTCCAGCGGCTCGGCGAGGCCCTCGAGGGTGCGCGCGGCGTTGTGGTAGGCGCGGGTCTTGAAGGGGTTTTCGCCCTTGAGTTCCAGCAGCGTGCCAATCTCGGTGAGCACGGCGGCGACTTGCTCTTTGTCCATGCGGGGGAGTTTAGCGAAGGTGGCGAAAGTCCAAAGTCCAAAGTCCAAGCATCAAGGCGGGGCGCGAGGTCGTGATGCGGAGCGCGGGCGTGTCGCCCGCCGCCGCTCGAAGGTTGCGGGCTGTCAACTTCCACGCGCTCGCGCGAATCACCCGCTGCGGCCTGGAAGCCCGCGCTTCGGGGCAGTGTCAAGATGAGCCTAGGCTGGGCTCAGTTCTAAATGGACGATTGACGCCGGACGCTCGGGGCCTAGCCTCTGCCGCTCGTCGCCGAAGACAAATCCAACGCTCCGGCTCTCGCGGAGTGCAGACCCGTTTCTCCTCCCCGCGCAGCGGCGGTCGTCCGTCGGTGACTCATTAAATTCCATGCTCAACATTCGAGATCTGAAGATGACTCTGGGCGGTCGCGTGCTGTTTGAAGGCGCGTCGTTCGGGGTGAATTACGGCGACCGCGTGGCGCTGGTCGGGCCGAACGGCGCGGGCAAGACCACGTTGTTCTCCATCATTCTCAAGCAGAAGGAGCCGGACTCCGGGGCCGTCGAGCGCGACGAGTGGACGATGGTCGGCCACCTGCCGCAGGAGGCCGAGGCGCAGGGCGATGAGACGATTTTGGACGTGGCCACGGGCCGCGTGGACGAACTGCCGCGCTTGGAAAAACGCCTTCACGAACTGGAGGCAGCCGGCCAGGTGTCCGCCCCCGAGTATTTGGAAGCCCACGCGAAACACGACGCCTTGAATGACCCGCAGGTGGAGACGAAGGCCAAGAAGATGTTGCGCGGGTTGGGCTTTCGCGAAGGCGACCTCGACCGGAAGGCGCGGGAAATGAGCGGCGGCTGGATCATGCGCGCGCGGTTGGCGCGGCTACTCGTGATGGAGCCGGACCTGCTGCTGTTGGACGAGCCGACGAACCATCTCGATCTCCTCTCGCTGCTCTGGCTGCAAAATTACCTAAAGAATTACGCGGGTGCGCTGCTGCTGATTTCGCACGACCGCCAGTTCATGGACGAAGTGGTGACGGAGGTGCATGAGATTTCGGAGAAGAAACTCATCGCCTACGCGGGCAACTACACGGACTTCCTGCGCCAGCGCGAGGAGCGATACGAGCAGCAGTCCGCCGCTTACAAAAACCAGCAGAAGGAAATCGCGGCGCTTCAGGAGTTCGCGGACCGCTTCCGCGCGGTGCCCTCGAAGGCATCGCAGGCGATGAGCAAGCTTAAGCAGATCGAACGACTGGAGCTGATTGAGAAGCCGCTCGCGCCGCGCCGCCCGTTCCGCTTTCAAATCCCCCCGCCACCGCGCGGCGGTCAGCGTGCGGTCTCCCTCGCGGGCATCCACATGGCCTACGGGGCCATGCAGGTCTATCGCGGTCTGGACCTGACCATCGAGCGCGGCGAACGCACGGTGCTCGTGGGGCCCAATGGCGCGGGCAAATCCACGCTGCTCAAAATTCTGGCGGGCGTGGTGGAGTTTCAAAAAGGCGAGCGCGACCTCGGGCACAATGCGAAGATTGGTTACTTCAGCCAGCACCGCGCCGACACGCTCGACCCGGAGAAGACCGTCCTCGACGAGGTGCTGGTCAGCGCGCCTGCGATGCGCGAGGACGAGGCGCGCGGCGTGCTCGGCTCCTTCATGTTCCGCAAGGACGACATCTTCAAGAAGACCGCGATCCTCAGTGGCGGTGAGAAGAGTCGGCTCAACTTGGTCAAATTCCTCGTGGACCCGCCGAACCTCCTCCTCATGGACGAGCCGACGACGCACCTCGACATCCAGACCGTCGAGTCGCTCACGTTGGCGCTGGAGCGTTACGAGGGCACGCTGGTGTTCATCTCGCACGATGTGCATTTCATCCGCCACCTTGCGACCAAGGTGCTGCACGTCAACGCCGGTCAGGTGACGCCTTACGTCGGTGGCTACGAGTATTTCATGGAGAAATCCGGGGCTGGTGAAGACGCCCGCGCCGCGCTCACGGCGAGCTGATACCCAGCACGCACGAGCCGCCCGTTTGGTTGCAACAAACCCGTTCTCCGGAAGGGCGAGGGGGCGGATTGAACACGGATGGGAAAAGTCCAGCGCGCGGGCGCTTGTCTTATCGGTGTTTCATCCGTGTCCCATCTGTGGCTAAAAATCTTCTCCCCGTGTGCCGGCACCGATGATGGCCGCTTGCGGCTCGACTTTCCCCGCGCCCGTGGAAATTCTCAAGCCATGACACACTTGATGGCTCGCTCCCGTTGCTTCGCTGTCGCTGGCTTGGCGATTCTGTTGTTCAACGGTTACAGGTCAGCGGAAGCCGCCCCGCCTGCCGGAGCAGCGCTGCCCGTGCCGCCGCTCGTCAACGAGTGCGCGCCCGGCATTCGCGGTGGACGCCTCGTCCTCTCCACCTTTGGCGACCCGAAGACGTTTAACCCCATCGCTTCGAACGAGGGGTCTTCGGAAGACATTTACCGCTTCATCTTCTCGTCGTTGCTCACCTTGGATATGCCGTCGCAGAAGATGTTGCCCAGCCTCGCGGAAAAGTGGTCCGTGGCTGCCGATCAGAAGACGTGGACCTTCAAGTTGCGCAAAGGACTGCTGTGGAGTGATGGCAAGCCGCTCACTGCGGACGATGTCCTCTTCACCTTCCAAGCCATTTACGACCCCGACGTGCCGAACCCGGCCATTGACCTGCTCAAGGTGGACGGCAAGCACTTCATCGTCACCAAGTTGGATGACCTCACCGTGCAGATCGTCACGCCCGAACCGTGTGCGCCATTCGAGGAGAACGTCGGCAGTGTGCCCATCCTGCCCAAGCACATCCTGGCCAAAAAGCTTGCCGAGAAGAAATTCGTCTCGGCTTACGGCGTGGACACGCCGCCGGAAGGCCTCGTGGGCAGCGGTCCCTTCAAGCTGAAGCAATACAAGGCCGGCGAGTTCACGCTCCTGGAGCGCAACCCGAACTACTTCGTCGTGGACAAGGCGGGCACTCGACTGCCCTACCTCGACTTCCTGATGTATCAGGTGGTGCCGGACATGAACGCCATGTCACTGCGTTTCCTCAAGGGCGAGAATGATATCCACGAGTTCCTCCGGCCCGACGAGGTCGAGCGCTTCCGGGCCGAGGCGACGAAGACCGGCCGCTTCCAAGTGCGCGAACTGGGCATCGGGCTGGAGCGCGGCTTCTTCTGGTTCAACCTGAACACCAACCTCAACGCAAAGACCGGCAAACCCCTCGTGGACCCGAAGAAGCTCGCTTGGTTCCAGCAACAAAAATTCCGACAGGCCATAGCCCACGCCGTGGACCGGCCCAGCATCGTGAAGGCCGTCTACGCCGGGAAGGCGCAGGCCAACTTCGGCTACATCACCGCCGCCAACAAAAAGTGGCTCGCCGCTGGTCTGTCCGAATACCCGTTCGACCCCGCTCGCACCCGTGCCCTGCTCAAGGAAATTGGCATCCAAGACCGCAACGGCAACGGCATCCTGGAGGACGCACAGGGCAACGAGATTGAGTTCACCTTCAACACCAACACCGGCAACAACGTGCGCGACAAGATCGCCATCTTCATCCAATCCGACCTGAAAAAAATCGGCATCAAGGTCAATTACCAGCCCATCGAGTTCAACACGCTCATCAGCCGCATCAACGACACCTACGAATACGAGTGCGTGCTCCTAAGCCTAGGCGGCGGCAGCACAGACCCATCCTCCTCGATGAACGTGCTCAAATCTGACGGCTACACCCACGAGTGGTTTCCGAAGCAGAAGTCCCCGGCGACCGACTGGGAGGCGCGGATGGATAAGTTGATGGATGAGCAGCACAAGACGCTCGACTTCGCGAAGCGCAAAGCGCTCTTCGACGAGGTGCAGCAAATCATGAGCGCGCAGGTGCCCCTGATTTACACCGTCTCCCCCATCAGCTACGTGGCCCTCCGCAACGATCTCGCGAACCTCCGCCCATCGGTGCTGAGCTATTACAAAGCCTCGTGGAACGCGGAGGAGATCTACTATCGGAAGAAGTAGGCTGGAGCCGGTATCCCAACTGCGTGCCGGCGGATTTAACCCAGCGCTCGGGTCTGCGGCGGGCTACTTCTCCTCGTTCTCGTCCTGCTGCAGTTCCTTCTTCAGCAAGCGCCCTTGGTCGTCCGTCGTGATGGCGTAGCGCTTGCCGTCAATCTGCGTCTCGAAGGAATAGGAGAGCCGCTGACGGCGGCTGTTCTCCACGTTGCCGCCGCGCGCGAGTTTCTTGAAGGAGTCACGCACCGCAGCGGGAAGCTGGCTCAGACTCTGGTCTTCGCCGCCATTGTAGTCTTTCAGTTCCACGTGCAGGACGACGCCCAGCAAGTTCACACGAATTCGGTATTCCAAACCTTCGCGGCTCACGGTGGCCTCGTATTGCTGACGTCCGTCCTCGTTCACGCGGCCCAACTCGACGATGCGCCCGCCGTCGGCTTCCTTCTGTATCGCCGTCTTCACGGCGGCGGGGACTTCGACTGCGATGGTGTTCGCAGGCTTTTCATCCTGCGCCCGCAGCGGTCCGGCATGGACGGTCAAGAGGAGAGCGAGGCCAAGGCTGGGCAGAAAAAATGTCTTCATAAATAACACTCTGGGAAACGCTCGGCTGGCGAGCAATGGGCATCTCGTGCTCCGTCACTTCGCGGTCTGAAGCTGCCGGACTGTCCGCACGAACGTCTTCATCTCCGCTTCCGAGCCGATAGTGATGCGCAGGTAGTCGCGCACCTCGGGATACTTGAACCAGCGCACGAGCAGTTTCTTCGCACGCAGCTTCGGCAGCCATTCTTCAGCGGGGAAGCGCGGCGGTTTCGCGAGTAG
The DNA here is from genome assembly GCA_943330855.2 of Klebsiella pneumoniae. Lineage (GTDB taxonomy): Bacteria > Verrucomicrobiota > Verrucomicrobiia > Limisphaerales > SXTU01 > SXTU01. The sequence goes on along the minus strand of CALQJI020000033.1, from coordinate 3,479 downwards.
AAAATTTGTCTGGCTCGGCAGCACGGCCCAGCCCAGGCCGGTCAACTCGGCCGTGACCAACTCACGCGTCGCGATGATGCGCCGGAAGTTGCGCCGGTAGTGCGACAAGTCGGCGAGCGTCGCCAGCGCGGCCACCTGCCCGAGGCCGTTGACGTTGTAACTGTCACGCACCTTGCCTAGCGCTGCGATGAGGTCCGCGTGGCCGACGAAGTAGCCGACGCGCTGGAAGCACAGCGAGTAAGCCTTCGAGAAGGTGCGGGAGACGAGGACGTGCGAGTGCTTCAGCGCGAGGGCCATCGCGTGCTCCCGAGCGAAGTCCACGTAAGCTTCATCCAGCACCACGACGCCCTTGGACTTGGCGCAGAGCGCATCCAACTCTGCCGTGCAGTAGCCGCGTCCGCTCGGCGCGTTCGGCGTGGTGATGAGCGAGAGTGCGGCAGAGAAATCCCAGCCGCGCTTGGGCAACGCGGCGAGCGCAGGCAGGGTGAAGTCGGTGTTGAGCGCAACCGGGCTTGTCACCGCGCCCGCAATTTCTGCCAGCACGGGATACAGCGAGTAGCTCGGGCTTAAAAACTGAACCGTCGTGCCCGGTAGCCGCCGAGGTGAGGAGGCGGATTCCGTTGCGCTGCCGTCAGTCCGCCTCCTCACCTGGGCGGCTACCGGCTCCACAAACGTCCTCGTCGCCAACGCCAGCAGTTCATCCGAACCGTTGCCGACGATGATGTTCTCCGGCGCACAGCCGTGGAGCTTGGCGAGCTTCTCGCGCAACCCGGACGCCGTTGGATTCGGGTAAAGCCGGAGTCTGCCATCCACCGCCGTCTTCACGGCCGTGAGGACTTTGGGCGATGGCGGGTAAGGGTTTTCGTTGGTGTTGAGCTTGATGAGGCCGGGAATCTTCGGCTGCTCGCCGGGGACGTAGGCGTGCAACCGCTGGACGAGCGGACGAATCAACGGGCGCGGAGCGCGAAGTGCCATGTGCAGAGTGTCGGAACAAATGCCGGTGGAAGTCGAGAGGGGGTTCGCGTTCGGTAAGAGACGTTATGCCCCGCAGCGCTTCAGCAAGTTCTCTGTGATGCGTTGCACGCGGGCGTCAGGGCCGTGCGGGCGGCTCCAGTGACTCCATGGGAGGATGTGGCCGGGCGGCGAACTGATCGCCTGAGGCCACCAAATCGTCGCGGCGTTGAAGACGATGTTGCCCTTCGGGCCGGGGAAAATTGTCGCGGTCCAATGCGCGGGAGTGGTGCCGCCGCGCCAGACGGTGCCTTCGCCCACGACTTCCAATCCGGGGATGTTCGCGGGCGCACCGTGGTGTTCCCAGCCAACGAGGCCGCGGACCGCGTCACCCTTCTTCATGCCCGTGCCCTCGAAAATCCAGTGCTCCGGCTTGGTGCAAACCCAGTCGCCGCCGCCGTTGAAGGGCACGATGCTGCGCGCACCGATGATGTCCGCCTCGTTGCGCGTGTCGCGTTTCCACTCCTTGGTGAACACGTTGATGGATTCCTCGATTTCCTTGTCCGTCAGGCCAGCGTAGATGCCGGTGCGTTTGAGGATGCGTTTGTTCTGACCGCTCGAGGACGGTTTGAACGGCGTGACACCGAAGACGGAGTTGCCGCACAGCCAAAGTGCGTTCGTGCCGCCGGCGATGGCTGTCTTCACGGCGTCGTATTGGCGCGGGTCCCAATACTCGTCATGGCCGACGCTCAGGAAGGTTTTGCAGCGAGTGATGTTGCCGACTTGGAGACAGTCGGCGTTGGCGCAGTAGGTCACGTCGTAGCCGTGCTGCTCCAGCCAGTAGGCCAGCGGGAATTCCCAGAGCAGATACTCGCCAGAGCCGATGGACAGCGGGTGCTCGTAAATCTGCGCATACTTTCCGTAGGGCCGGTCGAAGCTGACCTCGGTGCCGACGGCGTGCGCGCCGCGCGGGTCGGTGTAGAGCGAGTAGTTGTCGGGCCATTTATTGTAGGCCTGCCAGGTGTTGTCGCTGCACTGGAAGAGCAGGTCCGCCGGGCGGTCGTCGCGGACGATGAAGACGACGTAACTCTGCCAGTAAGGCTCGGTGGCCTTGTCCGGCACGGTCGTGAGGCGCGCAAGGTAAACGCCGCTGACCCAGTCGGCGGGAATCTTGAAGGAGACGACCGGCGCCCACTTGCACTCGCGCAGACGGTTCTCACCGATGGGCGGGTCGGGCTGCTTCGTGCCTGGAATCGGGCCTTCCGTCATCATCAGCCGCGCGCCGCGCCCGCCGTAGTAACCGGTGCGGAAGACCTCGAAGATGAATTTCGAGTCGGGGTTCACGCTGATCATGAAGTCTAGCGTCTCGCCCGCCTTCGCGCTCTGGCGCGAGCAGTAGCCCTCAATGGCGGGCGCGCGGGTGCCGCCGGTTTTGTCGAGGCGCACGCGGGTGAGCTGCCAGTCGAGGGAGCCGGGCTTGGCGTTCTCCTCGGCAATCAACGCACTGCGCCGGGAGGGGGAAGGCTTGGCTGGCTGCTGCGCGTGGCTATCGCCGACCGCGAGCGCGGCGGCGCTGGCGGCGGAAGCTTGGAGAAACTCGCGGCGGAGAAGGTTCGGCTGATTCATGATGAACTGAGTGGAGGGATGATTGGCACGCGCGGCATGAAATTCAACTTCTGCGGAAGTAGGCTACCCACAGTAGGGTAGGGTGTTCCCCCTGTCCTTCTGAAGATCAGTTTCGCTCAAGCCGGCGGGCTCAGATGGAGTCTCCTCACATCCCGACAAGGATTGCGATGATCGCGGTGGTAAGAAGGAGTTCGATGAGGGTGAACGCGGTGTGAGAGGCGGAACGTTTCAAGGAACTGGTGCTGACCATTACTGACTTCCGCCCCGGCGCAGCGGATCCCAATACATGGAATTTTGTAGACGGTTCGCTGCCTGAGGATTGATTTTATCATCGGTTCGGGCTTCGGCGTGCGAATCGGAGAAAACCACCATGCCCCGACCGCCGTTGAGCCCGTTCCTGGGCCCGCTGCCATGCCGGGTGGCGATACCTTCGTATAGAGGATTGGACCCATCCATAATCGCATTCGGCCAATACGCACTCATGCTCCAATTGCCTTCCGAATCGCCGACTACGAGGGTGTCACTGGGGTTAATAACTGAAGTGCGTCGCGCCCGATAGCCGGAGCTGAAGCCGATGCCCCCAACCGTGACCGTGCTAGCTCCCTGAGCGCTCGGTGGTGGATAGAACAAAAAGAAAACATTGGCCGCGTAGCCAACCCGGCTGCCCGGGTTGGCCGGCGTGGCCTTGAAGTTCCATTGAAATCCTGGCGTGTATTGATTGCGAACACCGTTGAGCACGGGACAATGAAACAACAACGGTGTCCAGTGAAGGTGTGTCAAAGTGAGGCATAGAGAGTGGTCAGGCGGGGCACGGCGGCGGCTTCCGTGAGGTTTTCTTGCAGCGCATGGCGCAACCACCGGATGAACTTTACCGAGCGCTGGCTGGCCCGCCGGGCGCTGCT
>CALQJI020000032.1:0-51691 GCA_943330855.2 Klebsiella pneumoniae | reverse complement strand
CCTCAAGCCCAGCCTCGGCCTGATGGACCGCGAGTCCAAGCAAGTCGGCCAAATCAAGCAAGAGCTGCGCACGCCCTACCAGCGCTCGCTCATGAGCTTGAGCAACGGCCTCCAGACCTACATGAGGCTTAAGAATAGCCTCAAGCCCGAGAATACCGCTGACTTCGCCGCTGACCTCTCGCAGTTCGAGAAATTGCTCCCAGCCGGGCTCCGCGCCATCCGCGCCCAGCAGGCCGGCCAGCCCTTCGACGAGAAGCTTTACGACCAATTTCTAGGCTACGCCGAGCCTTACGCGATGATGGCGCAGATGGCCTTCCCGCTCCTCGTCCCGCCCACGCAGCCCGGCCAGAAGCCGGCCGACTGGGCCAACGTCGGCCAAGCTCTCATGGACGGCATTCGCGGCGGCGAAATCCCCGCGACCGTCCACGCCCACGCCGCGCTCGCGTCCGCCTACGCGCAGGGCCGGCCCGCCGACTTCAACCGTGCCCTCGCCGACTACCGCGCCTCGCTCACCGGCAAGCTCGACACCGAGCTCAAGAAGGGCCGGCAGGAAAGCCTCTTCAACCAATTCCTCCCCTTCTACCGCAGCATGATGATTTACGTCATCGCCCTCATCCTCGCCGCCGCCTCGTGGCTAAACTGGTCCGAGAACCTCAACCGCGCCGCCTACCGCCTCGTCGCGCTCGCGCTCGTCATCCACACCGTCGGCCTGCTCTTCCGTATGATTCTCGAAGGCCGCCCGCCCGTTACCAACCTCTACTCCTCCGCCATCTTCGTTGGCTGGGGCGCCGTCGTGCTCGGCCTCGTGCTCGAACGCATTTACCGCAACGGCATCGGCAGCGTCACCGCGTCCTCCGTCGGCTTCATCACCCTCATCATCGCGCACCACCTCGCGCAGACCTCTTCCACCGGCGATACCATGGAGATGATGCGCGCCGTGCTGGACACGAACTTCTGGCTCGCGACCCACGTGACCATCATCACCATCGGCTACGCCTCGACCTTCCTCGCCGGCTTCCTCGCGATGATTTACATCCTGCGCGGCACACTCACCCGCACGCTCGACGAAGCCACGGCGAAGAGCCTTACCCGCATGGTCTATGGCATCGTCTGCTTCGCCACGCTGTTCAGCTTTGTGGGCACCATCCTCGGCGGCATCTGGGCGGACCAGAGCTGGGGCCGTTTCTGGGGCTGGGACCCGAAGGAAAACGGAGCGCTGCTCATCGTTATCTGGAACGCCATCATCCTGCACGCGCGCTGGGGCAAGCTCGTGGGCGAGCGCGGCCTGATGAACCTCGCCCTCTTCGGCAACATCGTGACCGCGTGGAGCTGGTTCGGCACGAACATGCTGGGTGTGGGCCTGCACAGCTACGGCTTCATGGACGCGGCCTTCAAGTGGCTGATGATTTTCAACGTCAGCCAGCTCGCCCTCATCGGTTTGGGCTGCCTGCCTGAACGGTTTTGGAAGAGCGGCAAAGGGCCGGGCGCGGGGGACAACACCGCGCCGCCCGCCACGCCGATGAAACCGCAGACGGCTTGATTTGGAGTGCGTCGGCAGAGCGCAACGACGACGGCGCTTTCGAGTGCCCAGCAGCCGAAGCAGTTTCCCCCCACAATCCCAATCGCCTCACGCGAAGGCCGCAAAGCCGAGCCGGAGCCCTTCCTTTACGCCCCTTCGCGTCCTGTGCGTGAGCCACCTCTTCACCTCTGCACGCCAACCCTACCGCGGCCGCACAGTTCTATTGCCGCACGCCATATATTGGCCCCGGAAAGCGGGAGAATTTAGCCGCAGCCTGCACAGTCCAAAACCGCGCACATGAAAACCGCCCTCGCCCTCACTCTCCTTTTCCTCGCCAGCCTCTCCGCCGCTGAACCCACGCCGCCGCTTGGCTTCCGCGCGTTGTTCAACGGCAAGGACCTCGCCGGCTGGTATGGCTGGAACCCGCACGACGGCACGAAGCTTGAAGGCGAGAAGAAGGCCGCCAACCTGCAAAAACAACGCGCGGAGTTCGCGCAGCACTGGCGCGTGGAGAACGGCGAGTTGGTCAACGCCGGCACCGGTCCCTACGCCACCACGGACGCCGAGTTCGGCGACATCGAGCTGCTCATCGAATATAAAACCGTGCCCAAGGCCGACAGCGGCATCTACCTGCGCGGCACGCCGCAGGTGCAAATCTGGGACGTGAACCAAGTCTTCAACGAAAAGAACCCCACTCGCCGCCCGCACCTCGGCTCCGGCGGCCTGTTCAACAACACCGCTGGCGCGCCCGGCCGCGACCCGCTCGTGGTGGCGGATAAACCCTTCGGCGAGTGGAACGCCTTCCGCATCCGCCAAGTCGGCGCGCGCACGTGGGTCTGGCTCAACGGCAAGGTCGTCGTGGACGGCGCGGTGATGGAAAATTTCTGGGACAAGAAACTGCCGCTGCCCGCCAAAGGCCCGGTCATGCTCCAGACCCACGGCGGCGAGATTCGCTGGCGCAACCTCTTCGTGCGCGACATTGGGCCGGACGAGGCGAAGAAGGCGGCAGTCGAAGGAAGGTAGTTCCTCAGCCGCATGAAATTTTTCCAAAGCATCGCCCTCTCGCTCATGAAGGCGCAGGCAGCGGTGGCGGAGCACCCGGAGTTCAAGGGCAACGTCGCCTTCGTTGGCCCCAAGGCTTTCTGGCGTCCCGCCGAGGCCTCGCCATCCAGCCAGGGCTACCATTGGAACACCAACGCCGAAACCTACTGGCTCATCGACGAGGCGATGGGCCGCGCGATGTTGAAACTGTTTTGACGATTGAATTGATGAACTCGAAGCTGCTCCGCCTGTTGACTGTGTTTGGAATGGCTTGCCTCCCTTCCCAGGCGCGGGCGGATTCCGGCACGGATTTCTTCGAGTCGAAGATCCGGCCGCTGCTCGTTGAGCACTGCTACGAATGTCACAGCGGCGAGAAAACCAAGGGCGGGCTGGCTCTGGACACGCGTGCAGGGTGGCAGAAAGGCGGACACTCGGGTGCGGTCATCGTGCCGGGGAAGCCTGACGAATCCTTGCTCATCAAGGCGGTGCGGTATCAGGACAAGGAACTCGCCATGCCGCCGCAGAAGCACGGCGGCAAGTTGAGCGAGTCGAAGATCGCGTTGCTGACGGACTGGGTAAGGCAAGGAGCGCCCGATCCACGGGAGACGTTGGCAAAGGTCGGGGGGATGAAGGCCCAGGAAGCCAAGAACTGGTGGGCTTTCCGGGCGCTCCCCCCGCCCGAATCGAAACCCTCTTCGGCGCGGATTGACGACTTCCTCCACAAGCAACTCGCGGCCAAGCCGGTGAAGCCCGCAGCAGCGGCGGACCCGCGCACGCTGATCCGCCGGGCGACTTACGACCTTACGGGGCTACCGCCTACTCCGGAGGAAGTGGCAGCGTTTGTCGCGGATCGTTCACTGGCGTCGTTCACGAAGCTCATCGAGCGCCTGCTCGCTTCACCCCAATACGGCGTGCAATGGGGGCGGCATTGGCTCGATGTGGTGCGCTATGCGGACACCGCCGGAGAGAACACGGACCGGCCGCTGCTTCACGCGTGGCGGTATCGGAACTGGGTGATGGACACCTTTAATCGGGACATGCCTTACGACGACTTCGTGCGCTGGCAGATCGCGGGCGACATCGTCAACGTGGAGAAGGCGGACAACGAGCGCAGCGCGGGCATCGTCGCCACGGGCTATCTCGCCATCGCGCGGCGCTTTGGGCATGACATCGACAAGGACATGCACCTCACCTTCGAGGATGTGATCGACAACGTGGGGAAGAACTTTCTTGGCCTCACCACGGGTTGCGCGCGCTGCCACGATCACAAATACGATCCCATCACCGCCGCAGACTACTACGCGCTCTACGGCATCTTCGAGAGCACGCGGTTCGCGTTTCCCGGGTGCGAGCCGAAAGGCCAGCCGCGCGACATGGTGCCGCTGATCCCCAGCGCGCAGGCGGAGGCGATGCTGAAGACCTGGCGCGAGCGCAACGCGAAGGCTGAGTCGGAGCAGAAACGCCGCGCGGAGATCGCCAGCGCCGCGCAGAAGACGCTCGGCGATGCGGCCGGGAAGAGCACGCGTCTCCTCGCCAGCGCGCAGGTTGGCGAAGGCAAGTCAGTGGACTTCACGGCGGTGGCGGGCGAGACCTTGAAGAAGATCCGCGTGCGCAAAGGCGAGATTCTTCAGCTCACGGTCCTGCCGAATGCTAATCACGGAGCCGACAGCACGCTCGTTGAGTGGAGCATCCGCGAGACCGGTGGGGCCGGGCGGGCGTGGAGCGTGGCGGATCTCGTGCAGAGTCTCACGCAGCAGAATCCCCATCCCGGTCGTGATGGAGCCGAGTGGTGCTTCCTGGAGGTTTCGCCGAAGGGACCAGTCTATCTCACCGAAAAAGGCGACTCCATCAACGGCAACAGCGCCCTGAAGAAATGGAGCTTGGGGGACACGCCCTCGGTGTTCGTTAACTCCGCCAACCAGCAGGTGATGGTCTGGACCACGCTTCAGGCGGAATCCTTTTTTGTGCATCCCGGACCGAATCGCCCCGTGGCTGTCGCATGGGTGAGCCCGCTGGACGGCGAGGTCGCGATCACGGGCCGCGTGGCAGATGTGCATCCAGCCAAACTCGATGGGGTCGCGTTTGAGCTTCACCACATCGCTGTGCCGGACTATGGCCCGGCGCTGGTGAGTGCGGGCAGGTCGTTGCGGGACAGGGCGGTGGAGGTCGAGCCCGCGCCGGCGATTCCCGTGGCCTATGCAGTCATTGATGCCAAGGCGAAGAACGCGCGTTTCCAACTGCGGGGCGATCCTGAGAAGCCGGGTGATGAAGTGCCGCGCCGCTGGCTCGCCATCCTGGGTGGTGAAGTGGTTCCGGCGGAGGCTGGGAGCGGGCGGCGCGAACTCGGCAATTGGATCGCGAAGAGTCCGATCACGGCCCGCGTGATGGTGAATCGCATCTGGCAATGGCACTTCGGCAGCGGACTGGTTCGCTCGCCGAATGACTTCGGTTCACGCGGTGAAAAGCCCACGCATCCCGAGTTGCTTGACTGGCTCGCCTCCGAGTTTGTCGCCAGCGGCTACAGCACGAAGGCCATGCACCGGCTCATCATGGGCAGTGCCGCCTATCAACGCGCCAGCGCCACTTCCTCCGCCACCGATCCCGAGAACCACCTGCTCGCCCATTTCGCCCGCCGTCGCCTGACGGCTGAGGAGATCCGTGACAGCCTGATGACCGCCACCGGCCAGCTCGATCTATCACCTGCCGAGGCGCATCCCTTTCCAGTCGAGAGCACGTGGAAGTTCACCCAGCACAATCCCTTCAACGCCGTTTATGAAACGACGAAACGCAGTGCCTACCTCATGGTCCAGCGCCAGCGGCGGCATCCCTTCCTTTCGCTCTTCGACGGTGCGGACCCCAACGCCACCACCGCCGCCCGCCAGACCACCACCGTGCCCACCCAAGCACTGTATTTCATCAACGATCCCTTCTTCCACGCCCAAGCCAACGCTTTGGCGAACCAACTCGCCAAGCTGCCTGGAGACGACGCCCGCATCCCCGAAGTCTGGCGTGTCCTGTTCCAACGAACGCCAACTGCCGCCGAGATTCAGCGCACCAAGTCCTTCCTTGCCTCCTATCCGACCGACAGCGCCGAAAAGTGGGCCGCGCAGGTGCGCGTGCTCATGGCGAGTAATGAGTTTTTGCATGTGGATTGAGTCATGAAGCTTGCCCACGTCTCGCTAATGCTCACGCCGTTGATTCGCTTGATTTTCCTCCCATCATGCGCGGCACGCTTTTCGTCGGACTCCGGTTCTTGCGGGAGTCGCTCAGTAGATGAGCGGTCCCGCGTTTGCAGGAAATCGAAGAACACCACGCATCCGTAAGTCCGAACACCAATCGAACAATCATGTTTTCCCTCCGAGTATTTCCCCGCTCCTGCCTGCTCCTCACCGCCAGCCTTGGCCTGGCTGGTGCCATCCACGGCGTGGAACCGTTTGAAGCCTTCCTGAAGGCGCATTGCCTCCGCTGCCACGGCCCGGAGAAGGAAAAGGGGGATTTGCGGCTCGACCGGCTTTCGCGCGATTTCAAGTTGGGCGCGGACACGCATCACTGGGCGGAGGTGATGGAGCAGGTCAATTCCGGCGAGATGCCTCCGAAGAAGGAAAAGAGACCGACGCAGGATGAGATTGCGGCGTTTGTGACGAGTCTGGATGGCCGGATCAAAGAAGGTCGGGCAGCGCGGATGGCGGCGCGGCCGGCGGTGGCGCATTACCGGCTCAGCCGGAAGGAGTATCAAAACACGGTCTATGACCTGCTCGGCGTGCGCTACGATCCCGCCAAACCGGGGGAACTGAACGAGGACACGCTTTGGCACGGCTTTGAACGCATCGGCTCGGAATTGTCGCTCTCGCCCTCGCATGTCGATCGCTACTACCGCGCGGCGGAACTTGTGCTCGACCGCGCTTTCCCCGCTGCGTCTGGCGAGGCTCGCACGGTCCGAAAGACAGCCGCGGAGTTGCGTTACAATGGCGGGAAGACGCAGCAGGCGGCGCTGGACCGGTTCGGCATCAAGCGACCGCTGCGTTACCTCCTGTTTCCCGGCAATGTCCAGACCGCGCTCTCGGCCAACTGGTTCGGCAGGACGGGGCCGGAGCACAGCGGGCTCTACAAAGTCCGCATCCAAGCCAGCGGCATCCGCCCGCCCGGCGGTCAGGCGGCGCACCTGAGTATCGGTAAACGGACCGGTGAGGAGACCGTCGCGGGCCTCATCGAGTTTGACCTCACGGCCCCGGAGGACAGTCCGCAGGTGCATGAGTTCGAGGTGTTTCTCGAGATGCCCGCGACGCTGGACTTCTGCGTGGTGGCCACCGATGTGGTGGACCGAAGGGCCGGCGCGGCTTTCCGCAATGCGCTCGGGGGCAGCCATGTTTTCACCCACAGCAGCGAGACCTTGCTGCTGAATCCGAACGCGCCGCAGATGTTCGATGACAAGGGGAACGGCCTGTTCTCCACGGTGCTCCTCGATTGGATCGAATGGGAGGGGCCGCTAGTGTCGGAGGCGGAAAAGTCGCGGCGCATCGGCCTCGTGCCGCCGGATGACGCGACGCCCGAGGTGGTCGCAGAGCATTTGCAACGCTTTGCCGAACGCGCTTGGCGTCGGTCGGTGAAGCAGGAGGAACTGGAGCAGTATTTGCAATCCTACCGCACCGAGCGTGAGGCGGGCGAGAAGACGGCGTCTGCCTATCGGGTGGCGATTCAGGGCGTGCTGACCTCCCGGCACTTCATCTATCTCGTCGAGGGCGACCCGGTGGCCCGCGAGCGTCTCACCGACTCAGAACTCGCCTCACGGCTCTCGTATTTCCTCTGGAGTTCGATGCCCGACGACGGCCTCTTCGCTGCGGCCAAGGTCGGCACCCTCAACGGCGCGGGCCTGAAAAAGGAAGTGGACCGGATGCTGACGGACAGCCGGGTCAGCCGCTTCGTCGATGACTTCGCGCGGCAGTGGCTGCAACTGCACCGCCTCGGCATGTTCGTGCCGGACAAGAAGCTCTACCCCACTTACGACGCGTGGCTCGAGACCAGCATGCGCGCCGAGCCGGTGGAGTTTTTCCGCGAGATGTTCCGCAAAAACCTGCCTATCGACGGTTTCATCGAGTCCGACTGGACCATGGCCAATGCGCGGCTCTGCGATTTCTACGGACTGCCGGAGCCGAAGGCGGGCGGCTTCGAGCGGGTGTCGCTGAAGCCCGAAGCTCGCCGCGGCGGCCTGCTGACGATGGGCGCGGTGCTCGGGTTGACCTCGGACGGCACGCGCCATCGCCCCGTGCATCGCGGCGTGTGGCTCAGCGAAGTGATTTTCGGCAAAACGCCGCCGCCGCCGCCCGCGAACGTGCCCGCCATCGAACCCAATCCGCCCAAAGACCCCAAGGCCACCCTGCGCGACAAACTGGCCGCGCATGCTAGGGACGTGAATTGCGCCGCCTGCCACGCGAAGATCGATCCGCTCGGCCTCGCTTGGGACAACTACGACGCCATCGGCCAGTGGCGCACCCGTGAGAAAGTCCCGGCGGGAGTCGGCGAAGACCCCTTGGTCAACCCCGCTGGCGTGCTGCCCGATGGACGCGCGTTCAAGGACGCCAGCGAGTTCAAGCAGCGACTGCTTGAGAATCGCGACAAGTTTGCTCGAGCCTTCATCGAGCACCTCTGCACCTACGGCCTGCGCCGCGCTCTCGCCTTTGACGACCAGGAGGATCTCAAGGCCATCCAAGCCGAAGCGAAGAAGGGCGGATACCGCATGAAAGACATCGTCCGCGCCGTGGCTCAATCCGAACTCATGCGCAAACGCTGACAAACACTCACGAAACAAGAACGAGTAACGACGCACCAAGAATATTTATGAGCAACTACCTATCCCAATCCTGGTTGATTAACCGCCGCCACGCGCTCAAGGCGCTCGGCAGCTTCGTTTCACTTCCCTTGCTCGAATGCATGGTGCCGCTCCGTGCAGCGGAGAAAGTCACCGCCACGCCGAAGCGTAGCGCGTTCATCTACCTCGCGAACGGCGTGCATTCGCTGAACTACCAGATCACGAAAGCGGGCAAGGACTACGAGTTCTCCCGTTCGCTTAAGCCGCTGGAGAAGCACCGCAATGTCATCACGCCCATCAGCGGGCTGCATCACCCGGGCAGCCTTGGTCACCACCACAACTGCATCAATGTCTTCCTCACCGGCGGGAAGCTCGGCCCGTCGGATCGCAACACGATCTCCTTGGACCAAAAGATGGCGGAGATCACCGCACAGCAGACTCGTGTCGCTTCGATGGAGATCGCGCTCACGGACCAGTCCCTTGCATGGACCGCCGACGGCGTGCAGTTGCCCGCACTGCGTCGTTGCAGTGAGATTTTCGCCTCGCTCTTCGAGGAACCCAAGGGCGGGAAAACGGTCCAGCGCCGCGCCTTGCGCCGCAAGGGCAGCGTGCTCGACGCCAACCTCGCGGAAGTGCGCCAGCTCGAGCAAAAGATGGGCAAGGAAGACAAAGGGCGCATGGAGCAATACCTCACCTCCGTGCGCGAGGCCGAGATCCGCACGCGCCGGGCCGATGCGTGGCTCGACACGCCGCTGCCGACCATTTCCGACGCCGATCGCCAACGCACCAACCGCGACATCGCCGCGACCTTGGCGGGCGATTACTTCCGCACGGTCTATGACCTCATGGTGCTCGCCTTCCAGACGGACGTGACGCGCGTGGCCACCTTCAGCCTTGGCGGTGAGGGAAATGCGTTCGCCATTCCCGAAATCGGCATCACCGAGTCGCGCCACCAGCTCAGCCATCACGGCGGCGATGCGGGCTACATGGAGAAGCTCACCAAATACGACACCTTCGCCATTGAGCAATTCAGCTACTTCCTCACCCGGCTCGCAGAGACCAAGGACCTCGGCGGCAAACCGCTCCTCGGCTCCACGATGGCGCTCTTCGGCAGCGGCATGTCCTACGGTCACAGCCACGGCAACGCCAACCTCCCGCTCGTGTTCGCCGGCGGCTCGGACCTCGGCCTCAAACACGGAAACCATCTCGATTTAAACAAGAAGACCGCAGGATTCCAAGGCTACGCGCTTGGCGCGGACGGAGCGCTCACCTCGGCGCATTATCAGGTCTGCAGCCGCCCTGTGAACACCGACGCCCACATGAGCAACCTGCTCCTCCTCATGGCCCAGCGCATGGGCGTGGAGATCGACAAATTCGGCGACAGCAACAAGGTGATCGCACTCTGAAGAGGCGGCGGAAACGGAGTGGTGGAGTAGTGAAGTGATGAAATGCCGGGTTGCACTACTTCGATACTCCGACACTCCCCCCCCGATTCCCTCGCTATTCTCCTGGCGAAATCACTCCATCGATCCGCTACTTCAATGCCGCTCTCTCGCTTCCTCCAGGCACTGTGTCTCGGCTTTGCCTTGGTCAACTGCGTGGTTGCCGCAGACAAAACAAGAGCTAGGAACGAGCAACCAGGAATAGACGTATTCCGGCCCGAAGCTGGCAAGTTTCCACCTCTGGAAAAAGCACACACCTACCGTGGCGAACTCGTCTTCGTCGATCATGCGAACCGCCGTGGCAGCCTTCGGGTGACATCGCCGGGCATCTTTCGCACCACGGCACCCCATCCGTTCGCGTTGCTGCCTTATGCCGTCGTGCGTTATCACGGCGCACCGGCGGATCTTCGGGACATTCCACTGGGCACCATGCTGCACGTCCGCGCCTTTCTCCCGCCGGACCCCAAGACCTCCTCCGTGCCGGCGCTGCCGGTCAACAACAAGGTGAACACAGCCGGCTTTCGTGCCCTCGGCACCGCGCCCGCTGAAAACCACGTCCTGTTGCTCGAAGACGAGCCCAGCCACTGCCAGCGCGAAAGGCTCGTCTGGAAACTGAAGGAGCTGGAAATCAAAAACCGCGAAGGAACGATCCTCGCCGGCCGCGAAGCCCCCAAAGACGCCAACACGAAGCCCAGCGACGAAACGGTGACCTTCGATGCCGCCACGCGTGTCTGGCGCGGGCGCGAATGCCTCCGCATCGAGCACCTCATCTCCGAGGGCACTTGGCCCGCCGAAGGCAAAAAGGCTCTCGGTGGTCAGGCGGTGCAACTCGGCATCACCTGGAGGCCCACGCCGGGCGGTGTGTTTGGACGTTTTCACATCTCCGACATCTGGCTCGACGACAACGCGATGCAAAACGCCGCGCAACATCAAACCGAGCTGCACAAGACCTTCATCCGCAGCCGTTGGATGCCCGCGTGGGTCGATGCGGTCGAGTATGGCAAGTTCGGCCGCGCCACCGTGACCGCGACCTTGTTCGGCGGCATGGATCCCTCGCTCTACACGGACTTCAAACCAGGCATCACTGCTTTCATGAATGGCGTCGAAAACACGCTAAAGCATACCGAAGGCGGCACCGCTGGTCCCACGCAGATGGCTGCTCGTGGCAAGCTCACGGATGTCACACCACTGCACGGAAACGCCCCGCTCGGCAGCAGCGGCATTCAGATTCGATTCGAGACTGATCTTATCACAGAAGGCATGCGCCCCACGCGCATCGTCAAAGTCCGCCCGAATAGCTGGCCAGATGTCCACCTGCCACGCGAAGAATATCTCGGCAACGGAGCCTCCAACATCGACGAGCGCTTTCCGACCCCGGCCATCTTTCCGAACTACTGATCCCATCACTCTCCAGCCCGCGCTATGACACGCTCTCGTTTTGTTCTCGGCTGTTCGTTCCTCGTTCTAGGCTGCTGCGCCGCGACCGCTGACGAACCCTTCCGCCCCGAAGCGGGCAAGTTCCCTCCTCTGGAAAAAGCGCACTCATACCGTGGCGAACTCGTCTTCGTCGATCATGCGAACCGCCGTGGCAGCCTCCGCGTGGCGGGGACGGGCAAGTTTTACCGCAATGACCCGCATCCCTTTGCCCTGCTGCCGTATGGCATCGTGCGTTATCAGGGCGCACCGGCGGATCTGCGTGACATCCCGCTCGGCACCGTGCTGCACGTCTGCGGATTCCTCCCGCCGGACCCGAAGACCTCGGTCGTGCCGGTATTGACGGTTGATAGCAAGACGAAGGACGCCGGCCATTATCGCGGCATTGGTGTCTTTCCCGCCGAGAACCACGCCCTCCTTCTCGAAGACGAGCCCAGCCACTGTCTGCGCGTGGGCAAAACCTGGAAGCTCAAAGAAGTGGAACTCAACAACAACAAAGGAACGTTCCTCGCCAGCCGCGAGTCGAAGGCAGGCGGAGACGGCAAGGGTGACGCGGAAAAGTTGACCTTCGACGCCGGGACCCGCATCTGGCGCGGCCGCGAGCGCATCGGAATTGCGAATCTGGTCGCCGAAGGAGCGTGGCCCGCCAGTGGGAAGAAAAGCCTCGCTGGGCAGCCCGTCCTGCTCGGGATCACTTGGCGGCCCGCACCCGGGGACGGGCTCAATGGCGCGTTCACCCAGTTTCATGTGTCGGACATCTGGCTGGACTCCGCCGCCATCGAAAACGCCGCCCAGTTTCAGACCGAGACGCACAAAGCTTTCATCCGCAGCCGCTGGATGCCCGCGTGGATCGACGCTGTCGAGTATGGCAAGTTCGGCCGCGCTACCGTCACCGCGACGCTGTTCGGCGGGATGGATGCCTCACTTTACGCCGACTTCCAGAAAGACATTCAGGCACAGATAAACGGATCCGGGACCACCTTGAAGCACGCAGCCGGCCACTACGGCCCCGGCCACGTGGCCTCCAATGGCAAAATCGTTGCCGTCACCAAGGCCAGCGGAGAAATCCCCCTGGGCAGCAGCGGCATCCAAATTCAGTTCGAGACCGACCTCATCATCGAAGGCATCCGGCCCACGAGAGTCGTCCGCATCCGTCCGGAAAGCTGGCCCAAGATGCAAGTGCCCCGCGAGGAATTCGACAATAGCAACCTCGAAGAGCGCTTCCCGACTCCGGCCATTTTCCCGAGATACTGATCCACATCACTCGCCTGCTCGTCCTATGAAGCGCTCACTTTTTGTTCTTGGCTGTTCGCTCCTCCTGCTTGCCTGCTGCGCCGCCAATGCAGCCGACGAAATCTTCCGCCCCGAAGCGGGAAAGTTCCCCCCTCTGGAAAAGGCGCTCTCCTACCGGGGCGAACTCGTGTTCGTGGACCATGCGAACCGCCGCGGCAGCATTCGCGTGCAGGGGTCGGGTATGTTTTTCCGCAACGACCCGCACCCCTTCGCCATGCTGCCCTACGGCATCGTCCGCTATCACGGCGGCGCAGCGGCGGATCTGCGGGACATCCCGCTCGGCACAGTGCTGCACGTCCGGGCCTTTCTCCCGCCCGACCCGAAGATTTCCGCCGTGCCGGTGTTACCGGTCAACAGCAAGAAGTTGGACGGAAATCACAATCGCGGTGCCGGCACCGCGCCCGCCGAGAACCACGTCCTCCTGCTCGAAGACGAGCCCAGCAATTGCCAGCGCGAGGGAATGGTCTGGAAGCTCAAGGAGGTGGACCTCAAGAACCGCGAAGGCATGGTCATCGCCACCCGCGAACCGAAGCAAGGCGGAGACAGCAAGGCGACCGAAGAGAAGCTGACCTTCGATGCCGCCACCCGCATCTGGCGTGGCCGCGAATGTCTTGGGATCGAAGATTTGATCACCGAGGGTGCGTGGCCCGCTGAAGGGAAGAAATCCCTCGGCGGCCAATCCGTCCAGCTCGGCATCACTTGGAAACCCACCCCAGACGGCGTGTTCACCCGCTTTCACATCTCGGACATCTGGCTGGATGACGCCGCGATGCAGCGTGCCGCCCAGAACCAGACCGAGGCGCACAAGGCCTTCATCCGCAGCCGCTGGATGGCCGCGTGGATTGATGCCGTTGAGTATGGCAAGTTCGGCCGCGCCACCGTGACCGCGACCTTGTTCGGTGGCATGGACGCCTCCCTCTACGCCGATTTCACCAAAGGCAGCCCCACCACGATGAATGCGGTCGAGAACACCCTGAAGCACACCCACGGTGCCTACGGCCCCGCGCACATGGCCTCGCGAGGGTCCATTCTGGACGTCATCAAGTTGCCCGGAGAAGCGCCGCTGGGCAGCAGCGGCATCCAAATCCGCTTCGAGACCGATCTCATCATCGAGGGTATCCGCCCCGGCCGGACGGTGCGTGTCCGCCCCGGCAACTGGCCTCGGGTCCAAGTGCCGCGGGAGGAATACCTCAACGACGGGTCCAACCTTGACGAGCGCTTCCCGACTCCGGCTATCTTTCCGAAATACTGATGCGGGTCTCGCCCTCCACTTCGTTGACCTCCAGCCGATTCAGGGAGGCCATCAGATGAATCTTTGAGAAATGTAATCCCAATCTGTTGTCCTCTCTGAATCTGCTGGAACCCATGCCCCCATCTCGCCGCCACTTCCTCCGCTCCGCCGCCGCCGGCTCGCTCATCTTTCCCGGCATCGTGCAGCGACTGCTCGCCGAAAGCGCAGACCCGCTGGCACCACGGCAGCCGCATTTCCCGGCGAAGGCGAAGAACGTGATCTTTCTCTTCATGACCGGCGGCGTGTCGCATGTGGACACCTTTGATCCCAAGCCGGAACTCGTGAAAGGCCACGGCAAAGAGATCAAGGCCGACCACCCCGAGATCAAAGCACGCCCCGGCTACGAGCGCATCTATCTGAAGCGGCCGCAGTGGGAGTTCGCGAAGCACGGGCAGTGCGGCACGGAGGTCAGCACCTTGTTTCCCAAGGTCGCGCAGTGCGTGGACGACATCGCGCTCATCCGGTCGATGCACACCTCCCACTCGAACCACTACAATGCCACGCTTGGCATGCACACCGGCTCGTTTGCGCAGTCGCGGCCCAGCATCGGTTCGTGGGCCACCTACGGACTCGGAACGCTCAACCGCAACCTCCCGGGCTTTGTCGTCATCGCGCCAAAGCAGACCTATGCGGGCACGCAGGTCTTCGCGAGCGACTTCCTGCCCGGCGCGCACCAAGGCACGCTGGTGGTTCCGGGAGCCGAGCCCGTGGCCAACGTCGCTCCGCGTGTTCCCACCGCCCGTCAGCAACTCGAACTTGCCGCGCTGCGCCAGATGAACGAGGAGCACCTCGCCACGCGCGAGGCCGACCCGTTGCTGGCCGCCCGACTGCGCACCTTCGAGACCGCCTTCGGCATGCAGATGGCCGTGCCAGATGCCTTTGAGCTCAAGCAAGAATCCGACGCCACCCTCGCCAGCTACGGCCTGCAACGCGGCCAGACCACCGGCTTTGGCTGGCAATGTCTTGCCGCCCGCCGACTCATCGAGCGCGGCGTGCGCTTCGTCGAACTCATCGACACCGGCTCCTCCGGAAACTGGGACGCGCACGGCGACATGATGTCGAATGTGCCGCTCGCGAAGAACGTGGATCAGCCCATCGCCGCGCTGCTGTGTGACCTCAAGCAGCGCGGTTTGCTGGAGGACACGCTTGTCGTCTGGACCACGGAGTTTGGCCGCACGCCTTTCAACAACACGGCGGATGCTAAAGGCCGCGAGCATCATCCCTGGGCCTTCAGTTCCTGGCTGGCCGGTGGCGGCGTGAAGCCTGGCATCGTCCACGGTGCCACCGACGAGGTTGGGCTCCGCGCGGTCGAGCAGCCCGTGCACGTCCACGATTTCCACGCCACCATCTTGCATCTCATGGGCTTGGATCATGAGATGCTCACTTACCGTCACGCCGGGCTGGATTTCCGCCTCACTGGTGTGGAGGGCGCCAACGTCGTCAAAGAAGTGCTAGCATGAATTACATCATCAAACTCGTCGCGCTTTCCGCCGTCCTCGCTCTGCCAAACCTCGGCGGACGCGCCGTGGCGGCGGACTTTCAGAAGGAAGTCCTCCCGGTGCTGAAGGAGTTCTGCGTGAAGTGCCACTCGACCAAGGACCACAAGGGCGACCTCGACCTCGAGCGCTTCAAGTCGCTCGACGCCGTGAAGCGCGACCCGAAGGTCTGGCAGCAGGTAGAGGAGCAGCTCGAACTCGGTGAGATGCCGCCCAAGGACAAGCCGCAGCTTTCCCCCGCGCAGAAGACCAAGCTCGTCGCGTGGGTGCGCGGCACGCTCCACGAAATCGCGCTGGCTCGCGCGGGCGACCCCGGCCCCGTTGTGCTCCGCCGCCTCTCGAACGCCGAATACACCTACACCGTGCGCGACCTCACGGGCGTCGCCGCGCTCGAACCAGCGCGCGAGTTCCCCGTGGACGGCGCGGCGGGCGAGGGCTTCTCGAACACCGGCGCAGCGCTCGTCATGTCGCCCGCGTTGCTCACGAAGTATCTCGACGCCGCGAAGGACATCGCCGCCCACGCCGTGCTCTTGCCGGACGGCGTGCGTTTCTCGCCGCACATCTCGCAGCGCGACTGGACCGAGGAGCGGCTCACCGCCATCCGCGCGTTCTACGCGCAGTTCACGGAGAAGGGCGGCGGCTCGTCGGTCAACTTGCAGGGCATCAAGTTCGACACCAAGGACGGCGGCGTGCTGCCACTGGACAAGTATCTCGCCGCGACACTCGCCGAGCGCGACGCGTTGACGGCCAAAGGTAAAACCATCGCCGAGGTCGCCAAGGAGCGCGGCTTGAACGCCAAGTATCTCGGCACGCTCTGGACTGCGCTCAACGACTCGCAGCCCTCCATCATCCTCGACCTCCTACGCGCGCAGTGGCGCACGGCCAAACCCACCGATGCGCCCGCGCTCGCCGCGAGCATCGCGCAATGGCAGCGGGCCTTGTGGCGCTTCACGACCGTCGGCCACATCGGCAAGCGCAACGGCCCGCTCGCGTGGCAAGTCCCCGTGCTCCCGCTCGCTGCCTCGCAGGAAGTGCGCGTGAAGTTGCCCGCTCCAACGAATGGCAACGAGGTCACGCTTTACCTCCTCGCGTCCGACGCCGGTGACGGCAACGAGAACGACTTCGCCGTTTGGGAGAACCCGCGCCTCGTCGCCCCGGGCCGGCCGGACCTGCGCCTGCGCGATGTTCGCGAGGCGGTGCTGGCGTTCCAAACGCAACGCGAGCGTGTGGCCAGCAGCGCGGCCAAATGCCTCGCTGCGGCGGACGAAGCCAGCGCGTTGCCCGACCGCAGCGGCGTTGCTGCACTCGCGCAAAAGCACGGCGTCGAAGCCGGGTTGCTCACCGCGTGGCTGGATTACCTCGGCATTGGCGGCGGCCCGGTGCGCGTGACCTCGCACATGACGAAGAAGGCCGAGAATGCGAACAACTACGACTTCATCAAGGGCTGGACCGGCGCGGATGCGTTGAGCGTGCTGGCGAATTCCTCTGACAACGCCGTCCGCATCCCCGGCCTCATGAAGCCGCACAGCGTCGGCGTGCATCCCTCGCCGAAGCTGCGCGTGTGCATCGGCTGGAACAGTCCGGTCGCGGCGACCGTGCGTGTTGCGGCGACCGTGCAGCCTGTGCACCCCGAGTGCGGCAACGGCGTGACGTGGTCCTTGGAACTCCGCCGCGGCAGCACGCGCCAGCGCCTCGCGTCCGGCATCGCCCAGGGCGCGAAGGAAGTGAAGGTCGCGCCGTTGGAGAACATCGCCGTGCAGCCGGGCGACCTGCTCTCCATCGTCATCGGCCCGCGCGACGGTAATCACTCGTGCGACATGACAGCGGTGGACCTCGACATCAAGGCCACCGACGGCAAGCAGTGGAACCTCGCCCGCGACGTCTCGCCGAACATCCTCGCCGGCAACCCGCATGCGGACCTGCTGGGCAACCCCGGCGTCTGGCATTTCTATAGCGAGCCGGACACCGGCGGCGGCGCGGACTCAATCGTCCCGGCTGCTTCACTGCTGGCCAAGTGGCGCGCCGCGACCGACGCGGCGGAGAAGGCCAAACTCGCCGCCGCAGTGCAAAAGCTCTTGGAGAGCGGCCCGGTCGGCTTGGCGAAGGACGCGCCGGACGCGGTGCTGCACCGGCAACTCACCGCGCTGGGTGGGCCACTCTTCAAGAGCCAGCACGCGAATCCCACCAACGTTCCCGCGCCGGAAATCCGCAATCCGCAATCTGCAATCCGCAATTCCTTCGGCCTCGACGCCGCGCTTTTTGGCAAGCACCCGAGCGGCTCCGCGCTCCCGGCCGCCAACCTCTGCGTCCGCGCGCCCTCGCTCATCGAAGTGCGACTGCCCGCCGACCTCGTCGAGGGCTGTGAGTTCGTCGCCACGGCCACGTTGCATCGCGAGACCGGCGCGGAGGGCAGCGTGCAAATGCAAGTGCTCACGACGAAGCCCGCCAGCGCCTCGGGCCTCGCGGCGGGCGCGGCGAAGGAGCTCGGCGGCAAGAGCACGTGGTCCGACGGCGAGCGGCCCGTCGGCTCGGACACGCCCATTCTCGTGACCGACGGCAGCGCGGCGCGCAAACGCACCGAGGCCGCGCTCGACCAGTTCCGCCAGCTTTTCCCCGCCGCGCTGTGCTACACGAAGATTGTCCCCGTGGACGAGGTGGTGACGCTGACGCTGTATTACCGCGAGGATGACCAGCTTCGCCGCCTGCTGCTCGACGACGCGCAAGCCGCCGAGCTGGAGCGGCTCTGGGCGGAGCTGCACTTCGTCAGCCACAGCCCGCTCAAGCTCGTGGATGCCTTCGAGCAGCTCTGGCAGTTCGCCACGCAGGACGCGGACCCGAGCGCCTTCACGCCGATGCGCGAGCCTATCAAGCAACGCGCCGCCGTGTTTCACACGGAACTCGTCGCCGCCGAGCCGAAGCAGCTTGAAGCCGTGGTGAACTTCGCCGCGCAAGCGTGGCGTCGCTCGCTGACGCGCGGCGAAAAGGACGCATTGCGCACTCTCTACCGTAAGTTCCGCGCGCAGGAGCTATCGCACGACGCGGCAATCCGCATGACGCTCGCGCGCGTCTTCGTGGCCCCGGCCTTCCTCTACAAGTTCGAGCAACCGGCGGCGGGCAAGGCGCAGTCGCCGGTGAACGACACCGAGCTGGCCACGCGGCTGAGTTACTTCCTCTGGTCCTCCGCTCCGGACGCCGAGCTAGCGTCGCTCGCAGCGGCTGGCAAGTTGCGCAACCCCGAGGTGCTCGCAGCGCAGACGCGGCGGATGCTGAAGGACGTGCGCGTGCGGCGGCTGGCGATTGAGTTCGGCGCGCAGTGGCTCCACACGCGCGACCTCGACAAGCTCGACGAGAAGAGCGAGCGGCATTTTCCGACGTTCGCCTCGGTGCGCGGCGCGTTGAACGAGGAGCCGATTCGCTTCTTCACCGACCTCTTCCAGCGCGACGTTTCCGTGCTGGCGCTGCTGGACGCGGATTACACCTTCGTGAACGCGACGCTGGCGAAGCACTACGGCCTGACTCCTGACTCCCGACTTCTAACTTCTGACTCCACTTGGCTCCGCGTGGACGGTGTGCGGGCGCAAGGCCGTGGCGGCGTGCTCGGCTTCGGCGCGACACTGGCGAAGCAAAGCGGAGCCTCGCGCACCAGTCCGATTCTGCGCGGCAACTGGTTGAGCGAAACCTTGCTGGGCGAGCGTCTGCCGCGTCCGCCCAAGGGTGTGCCCGTGTTGCCCGAGGAAGCGCCCGCCGGCCTCACCGAACGCGTGCTGACCGAGAAACACAGCGGCGACCCGAAGTGCGCCGGCTGCCACGCGCGCATCGACCCGTTCGGTTTCGCGCTGGAGCGCTATGATGCTATCGGGCGGCTCCGCACGAAGGACGCGGCGGGCCTGGCGATTGACACGCGCACTCGCACGGCCGATGGGGTAGCGCTCGACGGCCTTGACGGGCTGCGGAACTACTTGCTCACGACGCGGCTCGAGGCCTTCGAGCGACAGTTCTGCCGGAAGCTGCTCGGCTACGCGCTCGGGCGCGGCGTGCAGTTGAGCGACCAGCCGTTGATTGACGAGATGGTGAAGCAGCTCGCGGCGAACGAACGCCGCGTGGGCACCGCCGTCGAACTGGTTGTCCGCAGCCGACAGTTTCGTGAACTACGCGGGCGTGACCAAGCTGCCGCTGAATAACTTTTCAAACCTATGAGCACACATCACTTCAACCGTCGCGCCTTCCTGCGCGGCGTCGGCGTCACGATGGCCCTGCCGTGGCTCGAATCTTTCAATGTCTGGGGCGATGAGCCGACGAGGAACAAGCCCGCCAGCGAAGCGCCCGTGCGCCTCGCGGTCCTGTTCTCCGGCAACGGCTTTCACTCGAAGGAGTGGTGGGCGAAGGGCGAGGGCAAGGCGATGGAGTTGGGCCGCGTGCTCACGCCGCTGGCGGACTTCCGCGGGAAGCTGACCTTCGTGCGCGGCCTGTATCACGAGGAGGCGCGCAAGGGAAACATCCACAGCTCGCAGACGGGTAACATGCTTTCCGGCGCGCCCATCGCCTCGGGCGGGGAGATTCGCTCCGGCACGAGCTTCGATCAGTTGCTCGCGCAGACTTACGGCCGCTCGACGAAGGTGCCGAGCCTCGTGTTGGGCTGCGAGCACTCGAACCCGTCGGTGCACAAGAACTACTCGATGCTCTACAGCTCGCACATCTCGTGGAGTTCACCCACGACGCCGACGCCGCTGGAGCTTTACCCCGCGCTGGCCTTCGACCGCTTGTTCAAGGACGCCGTCACGCCCGGCGACAAGAGCGTGCTCGACGCCGTCCTCGCCGACGCCACCGGCCTGCGCCGCCAAATCAGCGCCGCCGACCAGCGCAAACTCGACGAGTATCTCGACTCTGTGCGCGACGTGGAGAAGCGCATCGAGAACGCCGGCAAGCGCGGCGAAGTGCAAGGCTGGCGGCCCACGCTTGAGAAGCCGAACATTGCGCGTCCCGCCGACGGCATCCCGCAAGACATCGCCGAGCACATGCGGCTGATGTGCGACCTCCTCGTGCTCGGCTTCCAGACCGACACCACGCGCATCACGACGCTGAAGCTGAACAACGACCACAGCGCGCTGCGATTCCCGAACCTGCCCAGCGTGCAGCAGAAGGGGAACGGCATTGACTACATGATTCACCACCTGCTCTCGCACAGCGACGGCGAGGACTGGCTGAAGGTGAACCAGTTCTTCATGGAGCAACTGGCCTACGTCGCGCGGAAACTCGACGCCATCCAGGAAGGCCCGCGCACGTTGCTCGACAACACCATGCTCATGCATTGCTCCAGCATGATGGCCGGCGCGAGACACGATAACGACCAACTCCCTGTCCTCATCCTTGGCGGTGCGGGCGGACGTCTCAAGGCTGGCCGCGCGCTCGACTACAAAGACAAGCCCGACCGCCAGCTCTGCCGCCTGTTCATGTCCATGATGGACAAAATGGAGGTGCGCCCGAAGACCTTCGGCGACGCGAAGAAGCCGCTGGAAGAAGTCTGAGTGTTTCGCGCCAGTCGGCTGGGAGTCGAGGAAGGCAACAACAAGTATTCCTCGCTTCTGGAATGCGCGCCGTCTCCTCTCAAAACTTTTCCGTTACGTTCGATCGGTCTGACGGCAATACCCTTCAGACATGCTCAGCGAACCGGATCAAGAACGCTTTATGCGCCTGTGGACCTCCGCCCAACCGGCGGTGGCCAATTACGTCCACGCCCTCGTGCGCGACCACGGCGCGGCCAAGGATGTGTTGCAGGAGACGGCGCTGGTTCTCTTCCGGCGCTTCGCGGATTACGACGGGCAGCGGCCGTTTCTCGCGTGGGCGCTTGGCATTGCGCGCTTCCAGGTGATGGGCCTCCAGCGCGATGCCGCGCGCAGCCGCGTCGCCTTCGATGACGAACTGCTCGCGCAATTCACGGATGCCTGGGCGGAACTCGCGCCCGCGTCCTCCGACCGCAGCGCCGCCTTGCAATCGTGCATCGAACGACTCGCCGCCCACGCACGCCGACTGGTGCAACTCCGCTATTTCGAAGACCTGACCGCCGAACAGATTGCCCAGCGCTTCGGCGGCAACGGTCCCGCAGTGCGGGTCAACTTGCAGCGCATTCGCGAACAACTGCGCGCATGCGTCGAACGCCAGCTTCGTCTCGATGGAGAAATGTCATGAACAATCCCGAGCCACTCATCGCCGCCTACCTCGACGGCGCGCTCAGCGACACCGAGCGCGCGGAATTGAACTCCTGGCTCAAAGCCGACGCCGCAAATCTGCGCCGCTTCACCGAGGCCGTGATGTTTGAACAACAGATCCGCACCGCCGCTCACGCGACCGCCGAGCAGCACGCTGCGGCGGATTTCGATCCATCCATCGTCGATATGAAACCGCGCTCACGCTGGCTCCAATGGCGTCCGCTCATGGCTGCGGCGGCGGGATTGGTCATCGGCCTGTTCTGCGCATCGGTGGCGTGGGCGTATGTCGCGCCGTCGCTGGGGAAGGTGATCACGCTGTTGCAGGAGAGCTTTGAGTCAGGGCCTGCGCCGTTGGTGACGGGCGTGCCGATTGAGCCGGGACGTTGGAGTGGGGATTATACGGAGATTGTTGGCGAGCAGGAGGGCGTGAAGCCGGAGAGTGGGAAGAAGATGCTGCGGTTTTTGCGGGCGGACTTTGAGGGGAAGGCGAAGCCAGAGGGGAGTTACATCTCGGAGGTGCATCAACTCATCGACCTGCGGCCTTATCGGCGGGAGTTCGCGGATGGCGGGGCGGTGGTGCAGTTGTCGGCGGCGTTCAATGCGTTCTCATTTCCGGCGGAGGAAGCCTTTGTGTGCTCGGTGTCGCTTCAGGCTCTGGATGCGGAGACCGCGATAAATGGCTCCACGCGGATCGGAGAAACATTGCTCATCGATTGCCTGGCGATGGCCCGCAACAGCCGCTTGAAAGTGGATCGCGACCCCGCGACCTGGCAGCGCCTCAATGCCGAGCTTCGGCTGCCTCCGAACGCCGATTTCATTCTCATCCGCATCGCCCTGGCGCACACGAACAAAGCCCAGCGCCGCGAAACCTTTGACGGTCACTACCTGGACGGTGTGCGCCTGACGCTCGCTCGCCGTGCGCCGCTGCCGTGAGGCCCTGCCCTGTCCCATGAGAAACCCATTCATTCAAACAACCATGAAACACACACTTTTACTCCTCACCGCCCTGCTGCTCGCTCCGCTGGCCGCGCTGCACGCTGCCGAGTTAAAATTGGCGACGCTTTTCTCGGACCACATGGTCCTGCAACGCGAGAAGCCCGTCGCCGTCTGGGGCTGGGCCGATGCGGGTGAATCCGTGACTGTCGCCTTTGACGGTCAGACCAAGACCGCCAGCGCCGGGGCCGACGGCAAGTGGTCGCTCAAGCTGGACGCGCTCAAAGCGTCCGCCGAATCGCGCACCGTCACCGTCACCGGCAAGGACGGTCGTAAGGTCGAAGTTAAGGACGTGCTCGTCGGCGAGGTTTGGTTCGGTTCCGGTCAATCCAACATGGCGATGGCAGTCGGCAGCGCGGATAACGCCGCAGCGGAACAGGCCGCTGCAAACTTTCCCCTCATCCGTTACTATGCCGAATCCTCCGAACTCGCCGAGAAACCCCAGGCCGAGGGCAAAGGCCTCTGGCAGCCATGCACTCCGGAGAACGCCCGTCGCTTCTCCGCGACGCTCTATTTTTTTGGTCGCGAGGTTCATCGCGAAATCGGCGTCCCCGTCGGCCTGATCACAGCCTCCGCCGGTGCCACGCACATCGAATCCTGGCTCTCCGCAGAAGCCCAGTCCTCTGACCCGGATACCAAGGCAGAATACGACGCCCAGTTGAAAGGCTGGCTCAACTTCGACGGGGCCAAGCTGAAAGCCGACTCCGAGAAGAAACTCGTCGCATGGAAACTCGCCTTTGAGAGTGGTATAGCTGAGAGCAAAGATAAGCCCGGCGACCCCGACCGATTGATCGCTCACATCAAGAGCAAAGGTGGCCCCGCTTTCCTCTACAACGGCCGAGTCGTGAACCTCGCCCCCTTCACCCTGCGCGGCATCCTCTGGTATCAGGGCGAGAGCAACTCAGGCCTTCCCAAACCTGGGCAACCGCATCTCTACCGCAAGCAGCTCTCCCAACTGGTCACAAGCTGGCGCACACTCTGGAACGACGAGCTGCCCTTTGCCTGGGTGCAGCTCCCGAACTACACCTCGCCCGGCGAAGGCTGGCCGCGTATCCGCGAGGCGATGCTACAGGCGCTGGAGTTACCGAAGACCGGCATGGCCATCACCATCGACATCGGTGATGCCAAAAATATCCACCCCACCAATAAACAGGAAGTTGGCCGCCGACTCGCGCTTTGGGCGCTCGGCACGGTTTACGGCAAGAAGGTGCCCGCGATCAGCGGCCCGCTTCCCGCCGATTCGTCAGTTAGCGCCAATACCATCACCATCTCCTTCAAGCATGCCAACGGCGGGCTGAAGACCAAGGACGGCGGTCCGGTGAAGGGCTTCCAGATCGCCGGTGCCGACCAGCAGTGGAAGCCCGCCTCCGCCAGGATCGATGGCGACAAAGTCGTCATCAGTGCCCCCGATGTGCTCTCGCCAGTCGCCGTGCGTTATGCATGGTTGGATAACCCGGACTGCAATCTCTACAACGGCGCCGACTTGCCGGCTTCCCCGTTTCGAACGGACAATTGGAAATAGGACAAGCGAATATGAAACATCTCATAACACTCGCCGCCCTCTTGTTTGTTCCGCTCGCCACATCGCGCGCGGACGGGCCGGATCTTTACCGTGCCGCGTCCCCGGTCACTTACGTGGACAAGCTCGACCCTCCCATCCTTATCGTGCATGGCACGGCAGACAAGACGGTGGACATCGCGCAGGCCAAGCTCTTCGCTGCGAAGCTCAAGGAGGCCGGCGCACCGCATGAGTTGGTCATCGTCGAGGGCGCGCCGCACACGTTTCACTTGCAGCCGAAGCAACGTGACTTGCGGCCCGTGGTGCTGGGTTTCTTCGACCAACATTTGAAAGCACCGCGTTAGACAGCTTGAGTTGCCGATGCGACCTGTGAGTTAATCGCGCGAAGCAGAAAGATACACTATGCACCTGATGGGAATTGGCGACGAAGCGGGCGGCGGGCTGGATTTTCAAATCAAGGCCGCGAAGGAACTTGGCTGGAAGTTCATCGAGATGCGCGGCGTAGAAGTGCCGGGCTTTGCCAAGGCGAACTTCCACGAGATTCCCGACGCGGCGTTTGACATTGCTGTCGCGAAGATTCAGGAGGCGGGCCTCGGCGTGTATTGCTTCGGCTCCACCATCATGAACTGGGCGAAGACGGTCGAGACGCCGTTCGACGTGACGCTGGGCGAGGTGCGCCGCGCGATTCCCCGGATGCAACGGCTTGGCACGAAGTTCGTCCGCATCATGTCCTTCAAGCCCAAGGACACCGCCGCCGTCACGCCGCCCGTCGTGTTCGAGCGCGTGCGCGAGGTGACGAAGATGTTCACCGATGCCGGCCTCACGCCCGTGCATGAGAACTGCATGAACTACGGCGGCATGAGCTCCGCGCACGCGCTGGAGATGCTGGACAAGTGCCCTGGGCTCAAGTGGGTCTTCGACACCGCGAATCCCATCTTCAACGCCGACCGCCAGCTTCCCGCGCCGTGGCCGAAGCAGAACGCGTGGGAGTTTTGGACCACCGTCCGCGACCACGTCGCGCATATCCACGTGAAGGACGCGACGTGGAACCCGGCCAAAAACGACGCCGACTACAACTGGCCGGGCGAAGGCCAGGGCCAGGTGCGCCGCATCCTCGCCGATGCCTTCGCGCGTGGTTACGACGCGGGCATCAGCATCGAGCCGCACATGGTCGTGGTTTTCCACGACGCGGGCGCGAAGGTCACGAACGACGCCGATGTGTGTGCGAACTTCGTCGAGTATGGCCGCCGGCTGGAGCAGCTCATCGCCGGGGTGAAGCGTTGAGGCAGTCGGGTGGGCTGGCCGCGACGCGTGAGTGGTTCACGACATCGGTCAACAGCCATGTGGGTGTGGGCTACGCCACCAACCCCTTCACCAGCTCTCCATGCACGTCGGTCAGCCGGTAGCGGCGGCCTTGGAACTTGTAGGTGAGGCGCTCGTGGTCGATGCCGAGTTGGTGCAGCAGCGTCGCTTGCAGGTCGTGGACGCTCACGCCGTCGTTGGCGATGTTGTAGCCGAACTCGCAAGTCTCGCCGTAGCTCGTGCCCGCTTTCACGCCGCCGCCCGCCATCCAAACGCTGAAGCAGCGCGGGTGGTGGTCGCGCCCGAAGTTCGCGGAGATTTTACCCTGGCAATAGTTCGTGCGCCCAAACTCGCCACCCCAGACGACCAGCGTGTCGTCGAGCAAGCCGCGCGCTTTCAGGTCGCGCACGAGCGCGGCGGCGGGTTGGTCGGTCTCCTTGCAAATCTTCGGGAGCGCGCCGGGCAGGCCGCCGTGGTGGTCCCAGTCCTGATGATACAACTGGATAAAGCGCACGCCGCGCTCGGCGAGTCGGCGCGCGAGCAGGCAGTTCGCGGCGAACGTGCCGGGCGTCTTCACTTCCGGTCCGTAGCTGTCGAGGATGTGCTGTGGCTCGCCGGAAACAGCCGTCGCGTCCGGGATGCTGAACTGCATGCGGAACGCCATCTCGTAGTTATCGATGCGGCTTTGAATCTCCGCGTCCGGCGTGCCGGCAAACTGGTGCTCATGCAGTTCGCGCAGCCGGTCCAGCAACAGCCGACGGCTGTCCTCGCTCACGCCGGCGGGGTTGTTCAAGTAGAGCACCGCGTCCTTCGCCGCGCGCAACAGCACGCCTTGATGCTTGGTCGGTAAAAAGCCGCTGCCCCACAAGTGCGAGCCGAGCGGCTGCCCGCCCTTGCCCTTCGTGGTAAGCACGACGAACGACGGCAGGTTTGCGTTCTCCTGCCCCAGCCCGTAGCTCAACCACGCGCCGAAGCTGGGCCGCCCGGCGATTTGCGTGCCCGTCTGTAGGAAGGTCACGCCCGGCCCGTGGTTGATGGCCTCGGTGAACATCGAGCGCACCACGCACAGGTCGTCCGCGATGCCCGCCGTGTGCGGCAGCAACTCGCTGAACATCGTGCCGCTGCGCCCGTGCGCCGTGAACTTGAACGGCGAGCCGACGAGCGGAATGGACGACTGGTTGCCCGACATGCCCGTGAGCCGCTGCCCGCCGCGCACGGAATCCGGGAGCTGTTCGCCGTGCCGTTGGTTGAGCAGCGGCTTGTAATCAAACAAGTCGAGCTGCGACGGCGCGCCGGACATGAACAGGTAAATGATGCGCTTGGCCTTGGGTGCGAAGTGTGTCGCACTAAGGACGCCGCGTTCGGCAGCCGGTGCGGCGGTGGCGCTCGAGGAAAGCATCTCGGCCAACGCCGCGCCGCCGAGGCCCGCGCCGAAGCGGTTGAGGAACTGTCGGCGGTTCGTCAGGAAAGTGGCGTCGCTGCTCATGTGTGAGTCTGGTTTAGAGTAACATTTACCGTTTCACCACGCACGCATCGTGGTTCAACAGCGCCTGCGCCAGCACGGTCGCAGCCGCGGCTTCGGGGGCGGGAATCTTCTCGTCGCGCTTCGTGTTGCCGGTTTTCAGCAGACTCTCGGCGTCAGCAGGCTTCGCTCGGAAGTGGTCCAGTTGCTCGCGGTGGAGTTGTTGCAAGATGGCCTGCTCGCGCGCGTCGGGCTTGCGGCTCAGGCAGCGGAGGAAGCCGGCTTCAATCATCGCGGGCACATCGCCCTTCGCGTCGCGGTGCAACGACTCGCCCAGCACGCGCGCGGCTTCCACGTATTGCGTGCCGTTCAGGAGGATGAGCGCTTGCAGTGGCGAGTCCGTGCGCTCGCGCTTCGCGGTGCAGACGGCGCGGCGCGGGGCGTCGAAGGCCAGCAGCGCAGGCGGCGGGCCGGTGCGCCGCCAGTTCGTGTAGAGGCTGCGGCGATACACGCCGTCGCCGCCGGTCGGGCTGGCGGGCTTGAACGACTCGCTCATCTCGTAGGGGTTCACCGGCGGGCCGCCGAGCGTGGGCTTCAGCAGGCCGGCGGCGGCGAGCGCGTTGTCGCGAATCATTTCGGCGGGCAGGCGCAGGCGCGGACCGCGCGCGAGCCACTGGTTGTCCGGGTCGTCGGCCATCGTCTTCGCGTCGGCGAGGCTGCGCTGCCGATACACGGCGCTCATCACGATGGTCTTCATCAAAGCCTTCGTGTCCCAGCCGCTCTGGATGAAGCGCAGCGACAACCAGTCCAGCGCCTCGGGATAAAGCGGCTTCTCCCCCTGGCTGCCGAAGTCCTCGGAAGTCTTCACGAGGCCGCGACCGAAGAGACTTTGCCAGATGCGGTTCACCGTGACGCGCGCGAGCAACGGGTGGTTCGGTGCGGTGAGCCACTGCGCGAGGCCGAGACGATTGCGCGGCGTGCCAGCGGGCCACGGCGATAGCGCAGCGGGCGTGACGGGCGGGGCTTCCTCGCGTCGCTGATTGTATTCTCCGCGCCACAGCACGTAGGACTTCTTGGGCTCCGGTAGCTCGCGCATGACCATGATTTCCTTCACGCCGTCGGCGAACTTCACCAACTCGGCACGGGCGCTCTGGAGCGCGGCGAGTTGCTTGGGGAACTCTCCGTCCACGGTGGCGAGGAAGTAGTCTTGCAGCGCGTCGCGCTGGGCGGGGGACAACTGCGTGTCAGCCTTTGCCAGCAAGGCTTTCGCCGCCGGCTCGTCGTGGGCGGCGAGCGCTTCCGCCGCCGTCAGCGCGCGACCGAACACGCGGAAGTCGTCCACCGCGCCGCCCTTGAAACCCCGGTCCCGCATCCGCTCGGCGAGCGAGATGTTGTCGTGGCCACCGCCGGTGATGTTCTTCGTGAGGTGGTCCTTGATGACTTCGGTGCTCGCGGGCTGGCCGTTCACGAAAAGCCGCAGCCCGTCCGCGCGGCTGCTGCCGTCCGAGGTCACTACGACATGCGTCCACGCATTCGTCGGCACGAGCGCGGTGGCGCGGATGGAGATGGCGTTGCCCGGCCAGAAGTGGATGAGCGACCACTTGAGCCGACCGTCCTCGATGAGCAGCTCGTAGCCACGGCTCGCCGCATCGGTCCACGCCTGCGAGCGGTGGAAGACGACGGCGCGGTCCTTCACGTCCGGCGTGCGCAGCCAGAGCGACACGCTGAACGGCTCGTGCCGCTGGAAGTTGCCGAGCGGCAGATTGACGGGTTCGTCGCCGGTGAACTGCACGGCCTGGCCTGTGCGGCCCGGCACCAATTTGTTTTCGCCGACCAGCGTGGCGGAGTTTGTGCCGCCGAGGGCGTTGGTGAACTTATTGCCGGCGGCGAGGGCGTCGAAGGTGTAGCGCGCCAGCTCGCCAGAAATCTTTAGTTCGGAAGGCCGCGCTTTGAGCCACGCGGCGAAGGCCTCCCCGCCCGCCTTGCGCACCGACACAAGTTGCTGCTCGGCCTCGCGGACTTTCAGCTCCAGCGATGCCAGCCTCTCCTTCGCCGGGCCATCCAACTGCATCTGCGCGGGCGTGGGCGCGGAGGGCGTGAAGTAGGAGTAGAGGCCGGCCTCGTCGATGTTTTGGAAGAACGAGAACAGGCCGTAATACTCCTTCTGCGCGATGGGGTCGTATTTGTGATCGTGGCAGCGGGCGCACTCGAAGGTGAGGCCGAGGAAGGCGGTGGCGAAGGTCTGCACGCGGTCCGCTACATACTCCACGCGATACTCCTCCTCCACGCTGCCGCCCTCGGTCTCCTGCTGGTGCAGGCGGTTAAAAGCGGTGGCGAGAATTTGATCGTCGGTCGCTTTGGGCAGGAGGTCGCCGGCGAGTTGCGCGGTGACGAACTGGTCGAAGGGAACGTTGTCGTTGAACGATTTGATGACCCAATCGCGCCACGGCCACATCTCGCGCTCGCGATCCACTTGGAAGCCGTAGCTGTCGGCGTAGCGCGCGATGTCGAGCCAGTCCACGGCCATGCGCTCACCGTAGTGCGGCGAGGCGAGGAGGCGGTCAACGAGGTTGCCGATTGCCGATTGCCGATTGCCGATTGGAGAATACTCGCGCAGGAACGCTTCAACCTCGGCGGGAGACGGCGGGAGGCCGGTGAGGTCGAAGCTCAAGCGGCGGAGGAGAGTGGCGGGCTCGGCTTCGGGCTGGAGTTTGAGTTTGCGCGCGGCGAGGGCGGATGCGACGAGGGTGTCGAGGGGGTGCGCTGGGAGCACGGACGTCTTCGTCCGTGAGGCAGCGGCTGCGGACGTGGGCGTCCGCGCTCCTTCGGTCAGCGGCACAAACGCCCAGTGCGCCTCATACTGGGCGCCCTCGGCGATCCAGCGGCGGAGCAGAACCACCTCGGCGGTCGTCAGACTGGGAAGCTTGGCTTTCGCAGGCGGCATGTGGTCGTCCGCGTCCTTCGTGGTGACACGGCGGAGCAGTTCGCTCTTGTCGGGTTTGCCGGGGACGATGGCGTTCTTCTTGAGCGCGCCCTCGCGCGTGTCGAGGCGCAGGCCGGACTCGCGCTTCTTCTCGTCCGGGCCGTGGCAGAAGAAACACTTGTCGGAGAGGATGGGCCGGATGTCGCGGTTGTAGCGCACCGGCTCGGCGGTTCGCGCGACGGAGGTCGCGCCGAGCGCAACGCAGGCGACTAGAAGAAAGAGATTCCGGAGACGCACGGTAGAAATGACCTTCGCTGGCAATGGCTTCTTCGAGCGGGTTTGGGCAGTTGCAACGCGCCCACCAGTTGCGCCACTCACTTCAGCTCAATCCCCACTGGGCAATGGTCGCTGCCGAGCACGTCCTTGCGGATGAAGGCGGACTTCAGCTTCGGGCGCAGCGCGGCGCTTAGGAGGAAGTAATCGAGCCGCCAGCCGATGTTCCGCGCGCGCGCTCCCATCATCGGACTCCACCAAGTGTAATGTCCGCCGGCCTTCTCGAATTCGCGGAAGCTGTCCACGAAGCCCGCGCTCACGCTGGCGTCGAAGCCGGCCCGCTCTTCAGGAGTGAAGCCGTGGTTTTTGACGTTGGCCTTCGGGTTCGCGAGGTCCAGTGCAGTATGGGCTACGTTCAAATCGCCGCACCAGATGACTGGCTTGGTCTGCTCCAGCGTTTTGAGATAGGCGAGGAAGTCCCGGTCCCACTGCTGCCGATAGGGCAGGCGCGTCAGCTCGCGCTTGGAGTTCGGCACATAGACATTCACGAGGAAAAATCCAGCGAACTCGGCGGTGATGACGCGGCCCTCGCGGTCGTGCTCGGCGATGCCGAGGTGGTTGGTGACCTGGAGCGGGCGTTCCTTCGTGAAGATAGCCGTCCCACTGTAGCCCTTCTTCTCGGCGGAGTTCCAATACGTGGTGTAAGTCGCCGGCCAGAGCTGCTCCACGTCGTCGGGCGTGCATTTGGTTTCTTGCAGGCAGAGCACGTCGGGAGCTTCGTCGGCGAGGTAGGTGAGGAAGTTCTTCTTCAGCACGGCGCGCAGGCCGTTGACGTTCCAGGAGATGAGTTTCACGGGCCGCGACGCTAACGGGCGGTTTCGCGCTTTGCAAACGCCGGGCAATGAGCATCAATTCGTCAGCGCCCGCGATGAAAATACCTTTGTCCCCAAAGCTCGGCTTCGACAACTACGCCCTCCGTGCCCTCGGCTGGAAAGCGCACCAAATCCTCGACCACGCCGCCACGCTTCAGCTCGACGCCGTGCTCTTCTCGGACTTCGACGTGTATGAGTCGCTCGCCGATGCGGACCTCCGCGACCTCAAGAGCCGCGCGGACGACCTCGGCCTCGCGCTCTACGCGGGTATGTTGAGCATCTGCCCGACGTCCGTGATGTTCGACCCGCGACGCGGCTCGGCGGAGGAGCAACTTCGCCTCTGCCTGCGCGTCGCGAAGGCGCTCGGATCGCCCGTCGCGCGCTGCGTGCTGGGGAAGGCGGATGACAGACGCAGCCCCGGTGGCATCGTCGCGCGCATCGCGGAGACGGTCGGCGTGCTGCGGTGCGTGCGGAGCGAGGCGCTCGACGCGGGCATCAAGATTGCGGTCGAGAATCATGCGGGCGACATGAACTCCACTGAGTTGCTTGAACTCATCGACATGGCGGGGCGCGACTTCGTGGGCGCGACGCTCGACACTGGCAACGCGCTGTGGGCCTTGGAGGAGCCGCAGGCCGCGCTCGAAACCCTCGGTCCTGTCACCGTCTGCACCGGGATTCGCGACTCGTATCTGTGGGAAACGCCGGAGGGCGCGACGCTGCAATGGACCTCTGTCGGCACGGGCTTGGTGGATTGGCTGGCGTTCTTCCGTCGCTTCAGCGAGCTGTGTCCGCACGCGCCGGTCATCGTGGAAACCATTTCAGGTCGCCCCATTTTCCTGCCGCTGCGCTGCGATTACTTCTGGGACGCCTACCCGCGTGCCACGCCGCAGACGCTGGCGCAAATGCTGCGCCTCGCCCGTGCTGGCGAACCGCGCGAACCGTTCACGCCTCCGCCGGGCATGGGCGAACTGCGCGCCGAGCAAGGGCAGCAGTTGGCCGAGTTGGAGCGCAGCGTGCGCCACTGCCGCAAAGTGTTCGGAGAGTTGAGTTGAGCGTGAACTCCGATGATGGAGGGCAATCGAAGCGCAGGAGCAGCAACCCGCGCAATTTTCCTCCCTCACTCCTGCTCTGCTTATAAATCTCCTCCCCTCGTTGGTGGGGTTGTTCTTAAACTCGCGCATGGTGCGACTGGTCCTCTTCGACATTGACGGCACGCTGATTCACACCGGCGGGGCAGGTGTGCGGGCGTTTGGCCGCGCGTTTGCCATGGAGTTTGGGATTCCGCACGGCACGGAGCGGTTGAGCTTCGCCGGCCGCACGGACTCCGGGCTGGTGCGGGAATTCCTCACCTCACAAGGCGTCCCAGCCACGCCGGAGAACTTCCGCCGGTTCTGCGATTGCTACGTCCACTGGCTCGACCACCACCTCCACGAACTCCCCGGCGGTGCGTGCCCCGGCGTCGGTGAATGGTTGGCGGCGCTCGCCGCTCTGCCCGAGCCGCCGTTGCTTGGCCTGCTCACCGGCAATATCCGCCTCGGTGCGCAAATCAAGCTGCGCCACTACGGCCTGTGGGAACCGTTTCGCACGGGCGGCTTCGGAGATGACCACGCGGACCGGAATGAAATTGCACGCATCGCCCGTGTCCGGGGCAGCCGCAGTTTGGGCCGCCCCTTGCACGGGGAGGAAATTCTCGTCATCGGGGACACTCCGCTGGACATCGCGTGTGGCCGGGCTATTGGCGCGCGTTGCCTCGCGGTCGCCACCGGCGGCTCGAAGCTGGAGGAGTTACAAGTGCACCGGGCCGACTGGGCCATTCCTGATCTCACCCACCTCGCGCCGGCCGAAGTCTGCCGTTGAGCCAACGAAGCCGACTTGCCGCGTTCGGAATCGGGTGAAACGCGCTTTGCCAGTTGCGTGGCGGAGCATCGAAGGGGGTCAAGACGTCCGGCCCGACGCCCTTCTCCCGGCTCCGCACCCTAAAGCCGGCTTGGAATCCTACGGCCCGTCAATTGCATCGCGCCGGCGGATAGCCTGAGCGAAAACAGCGTAGCGAATCCAGAGCGCGCAGAACCGTTCCGTCAGTTCGGCTCCGCAGGCGTCTCCGGGACCGTAGCGTCGGGGGAGGCGGGATTAGCTGCGGCTTCGAGTTTGCGCAGGCGCTTCTCTTCCTTCTTGGCCTTCTTGTCCATTTCCTTGCGGCGCTTTTCGAATTGATAGTTGGGCGTTGCCATAATGTGCCCGGGACTATGCCAGCCAATACCATGACGAGGCGAGCCGGAATTCCATCTTCCGCTCGCCTTTCACCACGGGGTAAAGCGGAGGCCGAAGAGGGTCAGCACGCTGAAGGCGAGGAGGGCGATGGCGGGGACGAAGAAGGGGTCGTAGTAGTCGGCGACCTGCGGCTGCTTCTCGAGCACGACGACTTTCTTCATCGCATCAATGCTCTTGAAGACGGTCTGGAGCGCCTCGGGCGTCGCGGCGTTGAAGACTTCGCCGCCCGTCGCGCGCGCGATGCCGACGAGGGCGGGCTCAATCTGCTCCTCGGATAGCATGATGGCGAAGACGGTTATGTTCTGCGCGCGCAGCGCGGCAATGACGGCCAGATCCTTCGGGGCCTTGATGTCGCTGCTCTCGCCGTCGGTGAGCAGGATGACCATGCGGTCACCGCTGGGCCGCTGGGCGAGTAAGTCGGCGGCTCCGTAGAGAGCCTTGCCGATGTAGGTGATGCCCCAGAGCGCGTCGGGCAGGCCTTTGCGGACCATCGTGGGCGGGTCGAGTCGCGGGTTGTCCGGCTGGATGAAGGGCCGCGAGAGCATGATGGATTTCGTGTCGAGCGTCAGCGGCACCCAGTGGATGAAGTGGCGGGAGAAGATGGTCAGGCCGTAGGCGTCGCCTTTGCGGGCGTTGATGAACGTCTCGATGGCGTCCATGGCCGAGTCGAAGCGCCGGTGGCGGCCGTTGGCTTGCGAGCCGTGGTTCTCGGCCATGCTGCCGGAGGTATCGAGGAGGATCTGGATGTTCGTGAGCTTCCGCTCCACTTCCGGCGGCGTGAAGGTGATGGGGTGCGCGAGGAAGAGAATCGCCAACGCGAGCAGGGCGGCGGGAAGACAGTTGGCGCAGAGGACGAGGAAGTTGAGGACGAGGCCGCGTCGCTGGCGTCCGTGGTCGAAGGGCAGCGCGATGGGTTGGCCTCGCCGGATCCATTCCCAGAAGGCGAGGATGACCGGGAGCGCGAGTAGCGCGAGCCATTGGGGGTGGAGGAAGGTCATGTGGGGGTTGCGGCCTCCGTCTGCGGTTCGTGGGCTTCGATTGTGTAAGGCGCGATGACCGCCGCGATTTCCTCCCGCCGGACCGGCGAGGCGGGGTGATGCAGCCAGTGCTGCAACTGGCGGAGCGGTTGACCGGTCTTCTCACTGCGGTTGATGGCGTCGAGGGCGGTGTCCATCGGCGTGGCGGTGAGGGCGAGGTCCTCACGCCAGCGGCGGAGCAGGAGCATTTCAAGTTTCGCCTTCGCAGCGGCGTCGAGCGTGCCGGCTTCGAGTTGGGCGAGCAACGGACGCAGCAGTTCGGCCAGCGTCGGCGCGGGCGGTGCGATGGCGGACGGTGCGGGTTTCGCGCGACCGTAGAAGATGAGCAGCAGCAGCCAGACAATCCACAACACGCCCAGCGCGCCGAGCGTGAGATAGTAGTAACCGCCGACGCTCACGCCGGCCTCCTCGGTCTCCTGAATCCGAGCGTCGAGGTGCTTGGAGAGCTTCGGGTCGCCGTGGAACTTGAACGAGGGCAGACCGTCGAGGCGGCCGCCGTCCTCCGCCGTGAGGTAATCCTTCAGGTCGAACGTGCCGGGGCGGTTGACGAGGTAGCGCACGTCGTAGATGCGCGTGCCGGGCCGCTCAATGACTTTCGCGATGCGCACGTTGACCGCCACGCCCCACTTGTAAGGCATCACCGCGACCGGCGGCCCGCTGTAGGTGACGATGGCCGCCTGCTCGACGCCCAGCGGGACGTTGAGGGAGTCGGTCGCGTTTCGTGGCCAGAAGCAAACGGCGATGAACACGACCATGCACAGCGCGATGAGCACGCGGCTGTTGATGCGTTGGGAGAAGGGCTTGGATTCCATGCTATCTGACCTTCCCTCCGAAGCCGCGGCGGCCAAGGAAATGCCGCAGCTTGCCGAGCATCGGCTCGTCCGTCGGGAGGCGGAGGTAATCAATGCCGAAGCGGGTCAACTCGCTCTTCCAGCCCTCCGCGTCCACCCACGCGCGTCGCCCGTGCCCGATGAACGCCCGGCCCGACTCCGCCTCGACGCCTCGAAACAGTCCCGCGCCGCGCACGCCGGTTTCCGCCGGGTCTTGCAGATGCAGCACGATGACGTCGTGCTCCTGCGCGAGCACTTGCAGCGCGGGGAACGCCTCGGGGTCGTGCAGGTCGCTCAACACGATGACCATCGTGCGGCGCTTCAACGACGGGGCAACCTCACGCGCGCGGGCCGCGAGCGAAGTGTCTTCGAGGAAGTCGTGGTGGCGGAGCTGGTGCGACCATTCCATCACGACGTTCCGCGAGAGCGTCGGGCGCACGTGCAGCTCGCGCGCGCCGCAGCCGAGCAGGCCCACCGGCGTTACGTTCGCCTGCGCCGCGAGCGCGATGCCCGTGGCGATTTGCACGGCCCACGCGTATTTGCTCATCGGCAGCGACGTCACGCACATCGAGGCCGAGGTATCGAGCAGCAGGTAGAGCGGCATTTGCTTCGGCTCCTGATACTCCTTG
The DNA here is from genome assembly GCA_943330855.2 of Klebsiella pneumoniae. Taxonomy (GTDB): domain Bacteria; phylum Verrucomicrobiota; class Verrucomicrobiia; order Limisphaerales; family SXTU01; genus SXTU01. Next base: position 16,052 of record CALQJI020000032.1, on the reverse strand, counting down.
ATGAAGAGCTTGCCGACGCGCGCCGAGACCTTCCAATCAATCGCCTTCACCGGGTCGCCCGCGACGTAGAGCCGCGACTGCGCATACTCCAGCCCGCTGCCGTGGAAGACGGATTCCTCCTGACCAAAGCTCAGGCTGTTGGCGAGGTGCTTCACGGCGACCTCGAACTGCCGAGCGTCCACCGGCTCGAGATTCAGTTTGACCTGACGGCGCATGAGCGGAGTTCAACCGAGGCTGCCGAGAATTCCTTCGAGCACCTGCTTGCCCGTGTGACCAGCGGCGGACGCCTCGTAGCTCACGCGGATGCGGTGCAGCACCACGTCCTCGGCGAGGTCGAACAAATCCTCCGGCGTCACGAAGTCGCGGCCATGAATGACGGCGCGGGCGCGCGAGGCGTTGACCAACGCGAGGCCGGCGCGCGGGCTGCAACCGAAGTCGAGCAGCTTGGATTCGCGCGTGCGGCGGACCAGCTCCACGCAGTGCTTCACGATAACTTCGCTGACGTGAACGGCTTGGACCGCTTCCATCGCGGTGACGAGGTCTTCCACGGACGCGCCGGGGTTGTCCTCAATCATGTCGAAGGCCGAGCGCGGCACCGCGCCACCGCCTTCGCGCCGCAGGCCCATGCCGAGCTGGCGCTGGAGAATCATCTGCTCGTCCTCGCGGCCCGGATAGCCGAGCCGATGCAGGAGCATGAAACGGTCGAGTTGCGCCTCGGGCAGTTCGAACGTGCCGGACTGCTCGACCGGGTTCTGCGTGGCGATGACCAGGAACGGCGTGGGCAGCTTCAGGCTCTGACCGCCGATGGTGACCTTGCGCTCCTGCATCGCCTCGAGCATCGCGCCCTGCACCTTGGGCGCGGCGCGGTTGATTTCGTCGGCGAGCAGCAGGTTGGTGAAGACCGGGCCGCGATGGATGCGGAAGTCGCCGCTTTTCTGGTCAATGATTTCCGAGCCGATGATGTCGGACGGCAGCATGTCCACGGTGAACTGCACGCGCTTGAAATCGAGGTGGATGGCCTTCGCGACGGCGTTGACGAGCAGCGTCTTTGCGAGGCCGGGCAAGCCTTGCAGCAGCAGATGGCCGCCGGTCATCAGCGCAATCATCACGCGCTCGACGACGACGTCCTGGCCGACGACGATTTTACCGACGCGCTCACGCACGCCGGCGACAAATTGCTCAGCGGTCTTGGCGGCAGCCGTGGTGGTGGATGGGATGGTGGTTTGCATCAAATAAAGAGTTCGGTTGAGGAAAGGGTTGGAATCAGCACGCCGCGCGCAGCCACTTCTCGGCGAGGCCTCGAAGGTCCGCCTCGGTCATCTTGCTGCCGTTGCTGCCGAAGCACGTATGCTGCACACGTTGGAGGTCTTGCTGGAGTTCCTCGCGCTGCGGCTCGCGCAGCGTCACGAGCGGGCTGGTGTGCAGGCGGCGGAGCAGGGCGACCACGGCGAAGCCATCCACGTCGGCGGGCATCTTGAAGACGTCGCGGGCGCGGAGCGGACGCTCGCTGTCGCTGACTGAGCGTTTGAGCAACGCGAAGAGTATCGCGCCCACGAGCAGCGCGGCCCCGGCTCCGATGCCCGGCCAGAGGTAGGGATTGCGCGCGGGCTTCAGAACCACGCCGCCCGCCGCAGCGGCGACGCTGCGACCGAGCCGCACGGAGGGCTGCGGGAGCGTGGCGAGGTCCATGTCCTTGTAGGTCTGGTAAACGGCGGCGACGTCCTTCGTCTTGGGCTGCGGGAATTGAAAATCCACCGGGCCCTCCGCCGCACGAATCACATCGCCGTTGAGCGAGAGCGTCCACAGCCGCTCGGTGCGCGGCGCGACGCGGTCGCCCCACGTGTTCAGCTCCTTCACCTGCAAGCCCTCGTGCGCGTTCGTTTGCCGGATGCCGACGCTCTTCGCGAGCGCGCTGAGGTCCAGCAACTCGTTCAGCTCCGGCACCAGCCCAGTGGCCGTGGCTTTGATTTCGAGCGACAGCGCGCCGTTGATGGAGAACTGCCGCGTGTCGAGCGTCTGCGTGAGTTCGACCTTCTGCGACGGGCGCGGCGGCGCGTTGGCCGCGACCTTAATCACCGTCTCCGCCGACTGGGCGGGGATGGTGATGGGGCCGGTGAGGTCCACGAACTTCAACTCCAGCTCGACCGGCGGAATCTTGTCCACGCTCGCGTCCTTCGGGCGCACGAGCAGGTAGGCGAACACCGTTTCTTCCCAGCCGGGCTGCGCGGCGGGGCGCGGCTTCACGTCGGGCGTGGCGAAGGTGATGGACTTGATGTCGAAGAACGGCGAGAGCGACTCGGTGAGGCTCAGTTCGAACTCGTCGCGCGGCCCCTGCGCCTCGCGCATCTTGCGCGCGAAGGGCGACTTCCGCCGCGCCTTGCCCGGGCCCGCGCCGGGGTCGTTGCTGAGATACTGGCCGAACTGCGCCACGCGGCCCATCGCCTCCGTGTGAACCACGCTGACGATGAGCCCGAACTCTTGGTCGCGGCCCAACGTGTTCGGCCCATCCACGCGCGTCTGGAGGCGCAGCTCGCTCAGCAACTCGTCGAAATACACGACCTTCTTTTCTGCCCCGAGCGTGAAGGGGTTGTCCCTCGTGATGACCAGCGCGCTGGCGAGGTAGCGGTATTTCAAGTCCTCGTGCAACGGGTCGCGCTCGTCCGCGAGCCGCGCGTTCACGGTCTTGGCGAACATCGTCAGGTGCGCCTGCGCGGCCTTGCCCGGCAGCGCGACGAGGCTCTCGCGAATCTTCGTCAGCGCCGCGCGGTTCATCGCCTTCGAGAGGTTGAGCTGGCCGCCGGAGCCGATGCCGATGAGCCCGTGGAACCAGCCCAGGTGCGCGTCAATCGAGTGTTCGGCGGGTGCGAGCTTGGTGACTTCTTTGGCGTAGGCGGCAGTGCCGCGCTGAAAATAATCCTGCGCCAGCAAGTTCTTCTCCTTGTAGCCGAGCATCCGCTTCTTCGCGTCGCCGGTGACCAGTTCCTGGAAATATTCGAAGTCACCCCAGTCCATGAGCAATGTCCCGCCGAGCGTGAGCGCGCGCGAGCCGTCGGCGTGGCCGGTGAGCCAGTCATCAATCATGTGCAACGCCCCCGCGTAGCCCGCGCGCACCATCTCCAGTGTCTGCGTTTCGTTGCGGCGGGTGAGGCCGGCTTTCTGCACGTCCATCTTGCGCCAGCGCTCGGTGAGGTTCGTGTGCATCCGCGAGAGGATGAGGAAGAAGAGCTGCTCGTCCATCTTCGCCAGGGGGCCGAACACCTTCTCGATGTGGCTCGTGCGGTAAGCCTCCGCGTTGCTGTAGGCGAGGTCGAAGGCCGCGACGACCTTCTGGTAATCCTTCGGCGCAATGCCCGCCTGCCGGAAAATCGCCATCATGCGCGCGAGGCTCTCGATGTTCTTTTCCATCATGATGGGCGTGACGGGAATCCGCGCGTCGTCGGGTAGTAGGTATTTCTTGCGCAGCGTCTCGGAGATTGTCGGGTTGTGGGTCTGCGCCCAGACGGTGAGGAAGTCCTCGGCGAGCACCACGCCCGCGTCCGGTGTGCGCTTGCCAATCGCGACGATGCGCTCGGCGGCTTGGTCGAAGTTCGCGCTGGCGAGAATGATTTTCGAGAGGCCCACGTCAAGCCGCTCGCGCAGGCTGGCGGGCAACGCCGCCTCCCACTTGCCCGTCGGCGCGTTGGGGAGCAAGTCCTCGGGCGCGACGAGTTTGGGGCGCGAACTGGTGGGCGAGGTCTTCTGCGTGAACGTGTTCTCCGCCTCTACCAGCCAGTGCTCGGCCATCATCTGCGCGAGCTGATTCCACGGCTGCGCGCGGAGGTCCACGTTGTCGGCGAGCAAGGTCGCGATGGAGGTTTGGGCCTTGAGATTCTCCGTGCGCAGGGCTGGTTCACCGCGCAGTTCACTCTGGAGCTTGCGCCCGAAACCGCCGACCAGCCGCACCGCGCTCTCGGGGCTGGTCTTCACCAAGTCGGCGAAGACGGGCGCGAGCGTGCCCGGCGGAATTTGCATCATCACGCGCGCGAGCGCCGTGCCGGCCTTGGACTTCTCCCAGTCATTGACCTTCGCGAGCGTTAGGATGCGGAGATTCTCGTCCCAAACTTTCTGCACCTGTGCGCGCTGCGTGGCCTCGCTCTCCTGCTGCGAGGCGAGGAAGGATGTCAGCTCGTTGCGCAAGCCCTCGTCGGTCAATTGCTCCACCTGCGCGAGCGACGGCAGGTAAGCGCGGGCCAGTTCCTTGAAGCCGCCGGCCAGCAGAACGCGACCGGCGAGCAGGCGCTTGGCGGGGTCGGTGCCGCCGAGTTTGTCGGTGCCTTTCTTGAAACGGTCGGCGACCCAGTAGCTCTCATTCGCGGGCACGGCGAGGCCGAGGAGTTGGCCGAGCTTGCGCAAGTTGTCGCCCGTGAGTTCACCCGGCACCGCGTCGGCGAGGCCGAGCACATCGTCGAGGCGGACGTTGGGCTTCGCCTTCTCGGTGAGGTCACCGAGCAGCTTGTCGTAAATCTTGCGGGCCAAGTCCGGCGGCATCAGCGCGAGCTCGGCGCGGACCTTCGCCCAGTCGCCGGTGCGGAAGAGGTAGAAGAAGCGGTCGCTCGCCGTCTGCGTGGCGGCGTCGGTGCGCTCGGCCTTTTCCAGCGCGTTGAAGATGTCCGTCAGTTCGCGCGAGAACTTGTGGGTGAGGATGGACTCGTATTGCTTGAGCAGCTTCGGGTCAAGCGGCGCAGCGGGCTGCTGGGCTGGGGCCGGGGAGAGCAGGGCGAGGACGCACGCGGCGGCGAGACTGCGGCACGAAATAAGGAGAGGTGGTTTCATGGGCACTGGAAAATCTGGGGGTTGTGAGTTGAGCAGGCGGCGCTAGGAACCGTTGTTCGGGAGCTTCTCGAATTCCTGGAAGACCGCCCGGCCGTCCGCCTTGGGACCGGTCTTGGTCCCCGGGCCGGGTCCGAGCAAGGCGGCGGCGGCCTTGGCTTTGCCGGGGCCTTCGGGCGTGGGGTTTTGCTTTATCTGCAACGCGACTTCGAGGTTCTGCAACTTCGCTGCGTTGATGCCCGCGACGCCATTGACCGCGCGAATGCTGCCGCCAGCACCCACGGTTCCACCGCCGACGTTCACGGCCGTGCCCTTCACACCCACGACGGGCGGAGCTTTGGGCGGCGGGGGCGGGGGCGGGGGCGCCGGCGGAGGCGGCAGGACCGGCGCGCGGCCGTCCGCCTTCACGCCGTTGATGGTATCGATGCCGTCAATCTTGTTCACGCCCTGGGCCGTGTTCTTCGGCGGCGGCGTGACGGTCGGCTCGATGGGCTTCACCTTCGCCACGGCTTCTTCCTTCACGCCCTTGATGCCGGAGACGACGGCGGGTGGCGGGGTCTTCTCCTGCGCGCGGACGAGACAGACGAGCGCGAGCAAGACCGCGAACAACCAGCGTGCGTTGCGATGCTTCATGGTGATTTCCTCTGCATGGTTTTCTCAAACTCCGCTTCGACCCGCCGCTCGTATTGGGCGAGCGCCGCCGGGTCTTGATGCTCGGCGAGGTAGCGGAAGATTTGCCGCGTGCGCTCGGCGAAGGGACGCCATTCCTCCTCGGCCGCGCCGTTGGTCTTCAGCAGATACGTCGCGTAGTAATGCGCCTTGCCCAGCATCTCGCGGATGGCGCGGGTGACTTTGGCGTCGTCGCCGTGGACCAGCGCGGCCTCCTGGAGCAGTTCGGTCAGGTCGGTGATGGAGCCGACTACATCCAGCATTGCCAGCCGCGCCCTGGCTTTCGCGAGACGAATTTGGTGGCGGACCAGCGGCGTCTCCTCGGCGGGCAGTTCGGCGGTGAGCTTGTCGTATTCCTCGAGGATGAGTTCCCAGTCGGGTTCCTTCGCCCGCTCCAGCTCGCGGATGGTCACGACGCGGCCGTGGGCCTTCTCCCGCGCGACTTGGATTTGGCCCTGGTTGAAGTGGTAGTAGAGCACCGCCACGGGGAAGAGCAGCCAGAGCAGGGTGAAGAACTTTCTCATCGCGCGCCCACCGTGCTTTCCTTCGCGCGCTCGCGATTCGCGGCCTCGCGCTCGGGCCGACCGACCTTCCAATCGCTGCCGAAGAACTCCAGCGCCACCGGGATGAGCGCGTAAATCGCCGCGCTCAACGCCATCGCCAGCACCGCCAGCTCCGCGAGCGTGAAGCCCTTGCGCGGCGGGGCCAACGTCACCACCAAGTCGCCCAGCGCCGACGTGGGCAGATGCTTCTCGTTCACGTCGGTGTAAGTGCCCTGCATCGCCGAGGCCACGGCGCGCAAGGTGTCGCCTTCCTGCCGCGATTGATGGCCGTCAATGAACGTGCCCTTGTGCGGATTGCCCACGCCGAGCACGAAGACTTCCTTCACCGACTGCGGGCGCGGGAGGATGGGCACCAAGTTCACGCAATCACCGTCGGTGAAGACGATGAGCCGCGTGCTGCCATCGGGAAAGTCGTTGACCAGTTTGACCGCCGCGTTGAGGGCTTGGCCGAGGTCGGTCTGGCCGGTGGGCATCGCGTAACTCAGCGGCAGGCCGTTGAAGACATTGCGCACCAGCTCCGGGTCGCGCGCCTCCATCACCACCGGCATGGAATCCGTCCAGAAGCCAATCACGCCGAAGCGCAAGTTGCCGCTGACGCGCTGGAGAATGCCCTCGACCACCTCGCGCATCCGGGCGTGCCGCGTGAGTTTGCCCTCCGGCCCAGCGTCCACGAGATACATGCTGGGCGAGAGGTCCGCGACGAACACCAGCCGCGTGGCGTCCTTGTTCGACTGCTTGCGGTCCCCGCCCTCCTTCTCCGCGAGCTTGATAATCAGCAGCGTCGCCAAGCCCCACGCAAACGCCGCGAGACAGAGCGCGCGCAGCAACGGCACGACCCGCGTCCACCCGTGCGCCTTGCCCGTTGGCCCGAACGCCAGCCGCCCCACCGCTCGAATGCGCCGGACGTGGAGCCACTCGGCCAGCAGCGTGAGCAGCAAGACGGTCAGTGCAGCGAAGAGCGGAATCATTCGGGGAAGCGGTGGTAAGGCCCGGCCCTACGCCCGGCTCCCTTGAGCCGCACGTTGCCCCGTCCACCCGAGTCGCAGCGCCAGCCGACGGCCTACGCAGGCATTGCCCTCCAGCGGATGGCTGCCCAGTGGCAACCTGCGCGGCAAGACAGGGATGAGAGTCGGTTCGTTCAAGCCACACCAGACGGGAATCGCTTCCGAAGATTCAGCGCGCGCAGCGCGGACGTTCCCGGCGACGAGGCAAGGCGCGAGTTCCATTCGCTCGGGACGGACGCATCCCCAATCAACGACGCGCAGCAGTTACCCACCGTCTGGAACCGTAGCTTCGCGGGTTCAGCTGAAGAACATCCCTCGCCAACTCGGGGTGGCATGAGCCGCCGCAATTTCGCGCACCACGAATATTGCGAATCTAGCCAAGGGGCGTTGGAAAAACTTTACCTCAACTTCGTTTACCTGTAACAACCGCCCCGTCCCACCGGAAGTCACGGGGCCACGACATCATGAGCCGAGAAATGCAGATGCAACGCTGGGAGTTGAAATACATCATCCCAGAGGATACCGCGTTGGCGGTCGCGCGGTTCGTCAGCTCCTACACGGTGCTGGACGACTACGGCGTCGGGAAGCCGCACAACTCCTACCCCATCCACAGCCTCTACCTCGACTCCGAGGCGCTCACGATTTATTGGCACACGATCAACGGGAACAAGAACCGTTTCAAACTCCGCCTCCGCTTCTACGACAACGACCCCGAGTCACCCGTCTTCTTCGAGATCAAGCGCCGGATGAACAACGCCATCCTGAAGCAACGCGGCGGCGTGCGGCGCAAGTCCGTGGACTACATCCTCGCCGGCCACCTGCCCCAGCCCGAGCATCTCATCAAGCAAGACAGCCCCAAGGAACACGTCGCCCTCCAGCGCTTCAGCCAATACATCAAGGAATACAAGGCCGTCCCCAAGGCCCACATCCATTACCTCCGCGAGGCTTGGGTCAGCCGCCACGACAACTCCCTGCGCGTCACCTTCGATCGCAATGTCCTCATCTCCGCCGAGCCGACCGCCCGGCTGGAGATCGACCACGTCAACCCCACCTGCGTTTACGGCAAGGATGTTGTCCTCGAGTTCAAGTTCACCGGGCGCTTCCCGGACTACCTCCGCGAGTGCTGCCGCATCTTCGGGCTCACCACCACCACCGCTGCGAAATACGCCGACGGCATTGCGCTCGCGGGCGAGCGCCGCTTCGGCGCCGTCACCGCCCTCCAGCAAATGCGCGCGAAGCAGCCGCTCGAGGAGTTCGATGACACGCACGTCTTCCAGGAAGACGTGCGCGCGACTAAGACGATCATTTGAGGCGAAGACTCGCGGCTCCTCTTCCTGCTCCTAATCCTGCTCCTGCCCACCTTCCCGGAGGCGGAGCAGGATTAGGATTACGAGCAGGAGTGGAACCCCCGGCTGCAAGTGGCTTGAACACGCGCCATCGAACGGGCATCCCTCCATCCCGCTTGCCGCGCCCGACCCGCTGCGCTACCACTCGCCCAGCTTCCATTTATGAAACCGTTCCTCCTCCTCGCGTTCCTCTTAAGCTCGCTCCCCACCCTGCCCGCCGCGCCGGTGCCGCAGCCCAACTTCCCCGTCGCCCTCAATGAAACCATCACCAACCTCTCCGCCTTCATCCGCGTGGACACCGTCAACCCACCCGGCAACGAGACCCGCGGCGCGCAGTTCCTCAAAGCCATCCTCGACCGCGAAGGTATCCCCAGCGAAATCCTCGCCCTCGAACCCGCGCGCGGCAGCCTCGTCGCGCGGCTCAAGGGCAACGGCAAGAAAAAGCCCCTCCTGCTTATGGGCCACACGGATGTCGTCGGTGTCGAGCGCGACAAGTGGACCGTCGAGCCCTTCGCCGGGATTGTGAAGGACGGCTGGGTCTACGGTCGCGGCGCGCTCGACGACAAGGGCATGACCACGGCCTTCCTCGAAATCTTCCTGCTCCTCCACCGGCACAAAGTCCCGCTCGACCGCGACATCATCTTCCTCGCCGAGTCCGGCGAGGAGGGCACCACGCACGTCGGCATTGATTTCCTCGTCGCCAAGCACTGGGACAAGATTGCCTGCGAATACGCCCTCAACGAAGGCGGGCGCATCCACGAAGCCGGCGGCAAGGTCACCTACGTCGGCGTTTCCACCACCGAGAAAGTCCCGCGCCCCTTCCTCATCTCGGCCAAGGGCACCAGCGGCCACGGCTCCCGCCCGCGCCCCGACAACGCCATCGTCCACCTCTGCGCCGCCGTCGCGAAGATTGGCGAGTGGCAGGCCCCCATGCGCCTCAACGACACCACGCGCGAGTTCTTCAAACGCCTCGCCACCATCAGCCCCGCGCCCGACGCCTTCCTCTTCACGCACCTCGAAGACCCCGCCGTCGGCGCATTGGCGCAGGAAAAGTTGCGCCTGAACTTCGGCACCTACCACGCCATGACCCGCACCACCCTCGTGCCCACCATCATCAAGGGCGGCTTCCGCATCAACGTCATCCCCGGCGACGCCCTCGCGCAAATCGACGTGCGCGCCCTGCCCGACGAAGACGTCGAGCGCCTCGCCGAAGCATTGCGCAAGGTCATCAACGACCCGCTCATCGAAGTCGTCCCCCCCGTCGGCGGCCGGCCCACCGCCCCGCCCTCCCGGCACGACAACGAGCTGTTCGGCGCGCTCGAACGCTCACAGAAACGGCAGTTCCCCGGCGCCATCACCATGCCCATGATGGTCGTGGGCGCCACCGACTCCGCGCAGCTCCGCGCCAAGGGCGTGCAAGCCTACGGCGTCGGCACCGTCTATGCGGACAAGGAAGTCACCGGCATGCACGGCAACGACGAGCGCATCAACATCAAGGGCCTGGGCCAGTTCATGGAGTTCATCTGGCACGCCGTGACGGACGTGGCGGCGGCGAAGTAAACCGTGCGGTAACACGAGTCGGCGGCGGAGCGCTCTCTCTCTCCCTCTAGGAGAGGGAGAATGGCAGTCCGTCTCTCGACCAGTCGGCGCGTGCGGTGAGACGAGCGGGCCGCGAAGCGCTTCCCGCTCCCAGCGGGAGAGGGCTAGGGTGAGGGAGAAAGGTGCCTCTTAATCCTAACCGTAATCCTCCTGCCTCTCCATGAACCTCCCGATGCCTCCCTTGATTTCCAAGAACTTGCAGAGGGGAGGTTCATGGTCCCAATGCGCGGCGCTCGGGCCGTGGATTCTCTCCCTTCATCGGATGAGGGGAGCGAACCGGTGGCCACCGACCACGACGGGATGCCGGACGAAGGGGAGCAGAAGCACGGTCTCAACGCGAACGATGCCCGCGACGGCGCGAAGGACTTGGACGGCGACGGCGATACGAACGTGGAGGAGTGCCTAAACGGCACGAATGCCCGACAGTTCGTGGACGACGCCCAACTTTGAAACGGGTGGCAGCCGACGGAAGTAAAGGCGTCCCGACTTCGGGGTTTGCGATCACAGCTCGTATTTCTTTGCGGGGTCGTGGTTCTTGCCACCGATGGGCGGCGGCGGGCTCGGGGGCGGCGTGATGCCGGCGGCGCGCAGCACCCGATCGAACGCCGTGATGGTCTCGGCGGCGGGTTTGAAATTCCCCGGTCGAAAACCCTGCGCGATGAGCAACGGGGTCCAGCCGGCCTTGTTCTTCTGATTCCAAATCGCGAGCTTTGCGCCCTTGCCTGCGAGCAAATCCACCATGAGAGGAAGGCTCTTGTAAGCTGCCCCGTGCATGGCCGTCTCGCCGTTCGCGTCCACCGCATTTATGTCCGCACCCAGCGCGAGCAGATACGCCACGGCGGCGAGACACTCGGGCTCCGTGCCCGCTTCCTCGGTCGGTGCGTGACAGCCCAGCCCCGCAGCGGCCAGGAGTGGCGTTGCTCCGTCCTTGTTCGGCAAGAACGGGTCTGCGCCCAGCTCGACGAGCAGCTTCATCAGCGGCAAGTCCGCCGTCTTCGCCGCGAACAGGAACGGCGTCGCGCCCACCGTGCTGAGTTTGCCGCGGCCTGACGTGCCCTTCGCCAACCGTGCGTTCACGTCCGCTCCATGTTTCACGAGCGCGCGCACGAAGGCGTCCCACGTGACGTTGCCTGAGCCATCGGGCGGCGGCTGGCCGGAGTCGTCGTCACCGCGATTCGGTTTCCGGACGGAGGTGAGCGTGTGGAGCGGTGTAAGTCCCGAGCGTTGGTCGTTCGCATTGGCGCCGGACTTGAGCAACTCGACGGCCAGCTCGTAGTGCGCGTTCTCCACGGCGAGCAAGAGGGCGCTGGTGCCGTTTGCTGGCATCCGTCCGCCGCCGCCGCGCTCGGTCTCGATGGGCTGATTCACATTCATGCCGGCTTTGAGCAGCGCGCGGGCGACGCCGATGCGTCCTTCGCGGACGGCGAAGTGGAGCGCAGTGAAGCCGGACTTCACGCGGGCAAGTTGGTTTGCGCCGGCGTTGAGGAGGAGTTCGACGACTTCGGTTTGGCCATCGGCAGCGGCCCACATGAGCGCGGTCTGGCCCTTCCGGTCCATTGCATCCACCACCGCTCCGCGCGCGAGCAGTGCGCGCACCGGCCCGGAGCGCCCCGTGCGCGCGGCGGTCATCAAGACGGTCTCGCCGCCGCGTAGTGTCGTGTTCGCATCCGCCCCCGCGCCGAGCAGCGCGGCGACGATGGCTTCGTCACCGTTGACGCAGGCGAGTGCGAGTGGGGCGACGCCGTAGTTGTTCGTGGCCTTAGCATCCGCCCCGGCGGCGAGGAGTAACTGCGTGGTGGCCGGGTGGTTGTGATACGCAGCCCAATGCAGCGCTGAGGTGCCGTCAGCTTGGGCGGATTGCGCGGGAGTCTTCGCCTTCAACAGTTGGTGCACCCGCGCCCAGTCCGCCTTTTCAGCGGCATCGGCGAGCGGGGAAGACTCGCCGTGAGCGATGAATGCGATGGCAAGGAAGCCAAGCAGTGAAGTAAGTCGTCCGAAGATGTGGAGGCTCATCGCACGGAGTTTCAAATCCCCAACGGCTGGAACAGTTCGTTCATCTTCCCGTTGCTGTCGGCGAATTTGTCCAGCCGCACGCCGACCTTGTCGAGCAGCGTGAGGTGCAGGTTCGCCAGCGGCGTGGGCTGCGCGTGGCGGAGGTGGCGGCCGCCCTTCATCCCGCCCGCTGCGCCGCCGGCGACGAGGATGGGTAGGTTGATGTGGTCGTGTTGGTTCGGGTTGCCCATGCCGCTGCCGTAGAGATACAGCGAGTGGTCGAGCAGCGAGCCGTTGCCTTCCTTCGTCGCTGCGAGCTTGGTGAGAAACTCCGCGAAGAGGGAGACGTGGAACTGATTTATCTTGGCCATGCGCGCGACTTTCTCCGGGTCGTTGCCGTGGTGCGAGAGCGGGTGGTGCGGGTCCGTCACGCCGGTCTCGGGGTAAGTGCGGTTGCTCGTCTCGCGCGCGAGCTGGAAGGTGATGACGCGTGTGACATCGCCCTGCAGCGCGAGCACCTGCAAATCAAACATCAGCCGTGCGTGTTCCGCGTAGCTCGCCGGCACGCCCACGGGCCGGTCGAGGTCAGGCAACGGGTTCTCCGCCACGCTGGCTTCGGCTCTCTGGATGCGGCGCTCAACCTCGCGGACGGTTTCCAAATAGTGGCTCATCTTTGCGCGGTCGGCGGGGCCGAGGGAGCGTTCGAGCCGGGCGATATCGTCCTTCATGAAGTCCAGCAGGCTCGCGCGTTTGCGGAGTGCGGCGCGGCGCTCGGCCTTAGTGCCGCCTTCACCGAAGAGCATTTCGAACACGAGTCGCGGATGCGCCTCGGCGGGCAACGGCGTGGTGGGCGAGGACCACGAGAGGTTGTTTTGATAAACGCAGGCGTAGCCGTTGTCGCACTGGCCGACGGTTTGCATCATATCCATCGCCATCTCGAGCGAGGGGAGCTGCGTCTGCCGCCCGATTTGCTGCGCGGCGATTTGGTCCACCGTGGTGCCGAGATAGTAGTCGGTGCTCTCCGTGTGCCGGGCTTTCGCGGCGCTGAGGAAGGCGGCGTTCGAGGTCGCGTGCGTGCCGGGATACGCGTTCTTCAGCTCCAGGTTCGAGACGACGCTGACGTGCTGCCTCACCGGCGCGAGCGAGCTGAGAATGGGCGACAACTCGTCGAGCTTGTCCCGGCCGGGTGGCGTCCAGCGCGTGATGTCCGCACCCATCGGCATGAAGACGAAGCCCAGCCGACGCACGGGCGTGGCCAGCGTCTTCACGTCGGCGGTCGCAGCGGGCACCATCGCATCGAGCAGCGGCAGGGCGAGCGTGGCCCCGACGCCCTGGAGGAAGGTGCGGCGTGGTAGGGCGGAGCGAGTGGTGAAGGTGCTCATAGGCTTTGCCGCATCTTAAACGGAGTGCTGTTGACGACGCCAAGGACAATAGCCGAGAAGTGGAATTTGTCAGCCTGTGCGTCACGGAGGATTTGCCGCACCGCCGGCGCGTCGTAAGTCTCGATGCCCCGGCCCAACGCGTAGGTGAGCAGTTTCTCCGCAAGCGTGCCGACGAACAACTCCGGGCGGTTCAGCAGCGCCTGCTCCAGCCCGGCGACGCCGGTGAACTTGCTGCCATCCGGAAAGCCGCCCGTCGCATCCACCGGCTGGCCTTCCTCCCGCGTGCGCCAGCGGCCCAGTGCGTCGTAATTTTCCAGCGCGAAGCCGACCGGGTCCATCACGTCGTGGCAGCTCGCGCACGCGGGATTTGCCCGGTGCTGTGCGAGGCGTTCGCGCACGGGCAGTGTGGCGAAAACCACGTTGTCCTCCAGCGCCGGCACGTTCGGCGGTGGCGGCGGGGGTGGGGAGCCGAGGAGGTTGCCCAGAATCCAATGGCCGCGAATGACCGGTGACGTGCGCGTCGCGTAGGAAGTCACCGTCAGCACGCTCGCGTGCCGCAGCAACCCGCCGCGCGGTGAGTCAGGCGCGAGGGCGACGCGGCGGAAGCGCGGGCCGTAGATGTGCGGAATGCCGTAGTGCTTCGCGAGTCGCTCGTTCAACCAGGTGTGGTCTGCGCGCAAGAGGTCGAGCGCGCTGCGGTCGTCTCGCAAGATTTCTTCAAAGAGCAGTTCCGTCTCGCGCCGCATGGCTTGCCGCAGGTTGTCGTCGAAGTCGGGGAAAAGCCGACCGTCTGGCGTGATGGAGTCGAGGTTGCGCAAGTGCAGCCACTGGCTGGCGAAGTTGCTGGCGAGCGATTGCGAGCGAGCGTCCGCGAGCATCCGCCGCGTTTGCTGCGCGAGCACGGCGGGCGTGTGGAGCTCGCCGCGGGCGGCCACGGCCAGCAGTTCGTCGTCTGGAAGGCTGCTCCACAGGAAAAATGAGAGCCGGGAGGCCAGTTCCAAATCAGGGATGCGATATGGCGTCTTCGGGGCCAGGCCCGCCGGCTCCCGCTCGACGCGAAAGAGGAATTCGCGACTGACGAGCACGACGCTCAACGCCGCCTCGATGCCCGCGTCAAAGTCCGAGCCTTTGCGAGCATCTCGGAAAAACTCCATCGGCTTCGCGAGGTCTGCGTCGCTGACCGGACGCCGATACGCGCGGCGGATCAGTGGGGCCAGGATTTGCTTGGCGCAGGATTCCTCCTCGGCCACGGACTTCGGCTGCGCGACGAACAGCCGCCTCCGCGCCGGAGTGTCGCCAGCACCCGCCGCGCTGAACGGGCCGGTGATGGACACCTGGTAAATCGCCGGCGAAGAGCGCGGGTGCCGGTGCATGTTGAACTGTGCTGTGTAGGGCTGGCGCGCCGTCTCGCGCAGGGACGCTGGGTTTTTGAGGAAAGTCACGCCCAGCTCCTGCGGTCCGGCTTTGACCGGCAGGCGGAACTTTAAGTGCGCGTCCACGAGGTCGTGCCCCTTGCTGCCAGCGGGCTTGACGACGGCGGACTTCACCTGCTCGCGGCCGAGGAGGAGGAGAAATTCGTGTGGCTCGCGCAACCCTTCCACCTCCTCGTTGCGGTCGCGCGTGAGGCGGATTTGCACCTCGTAATCGCCGTCCTGCGGGAATGTGTGGCGCAGCAGCGCCCCGCCGCGCGTGCCGAGCGGCAGGCCCTCGACGCGCTCCTCCTGCGTGAGGTCGGGCCGGATGCGAATCATCTCGCCGCCGGGTGCCCGCTGCGCGCCGCCGACCGCGAGTCGGCTGATTGTCTGCGCCGCCGTGAGGTAGCGGTCCAGCAGCGTTGGGGAGAGGGTGCCGACGGTGACGTTGTCGAAGCCGTGGCTCGCCTCGTCCGCTGGCAGCAGGGCCGTCGCGTCAATCTCCAGCGCGAGCAAATCACGAATCGCATTCTGATACTCCGTGCGATTGAGCCGCCGCACGGTGTCCGTCCGCCCGGGATTGGGCTTCGCTGCGGCGGTGCGATCGAGTGTTGCCTCCAACCCTGACACGGCAGCGGAGTAACTCGCCTCGTCCGGGCGCGGCTTGCCGAGCGGCGGCATCTGCCGAGCGCGCAATTTGCGGATGACTTTCTCCCACGCATCCGGGTGTTGGCTTGCGTCGTCAGGCAGCAGCATCGCCAAGTTCAGTCCGCCCTTCGCCACGTCCGGGCTGTGGCAATCCACGCAATACTTTTGCACCATCGTATGGACAGTGCCTGGGGCTGTCGGCTCCGCTGCTACCGCGAATGCAGCGCAGGAGAACAGCCCGACGAGCGCGCAGTTTAGCCGATGGTTCATGGCACGAATCAAACCATCGTCGGGCCGCGAAAGCAATCGGGCGGACCGCCGGACGCATCCTGACACTGCTCCCGCCGCCCACGGACCGGAGCGCGGGAGCCCCCGCCGCCGCCGCACGTAGCCTCCGGGCTGTGCCCCCAACCCTCATGCGAATCACCCGCTGCGGCCTGGAATGCTGCGGTCCGGGGCAGTGCTGGAATGTGCCCCCGACCGTATTGACTCACGGCTAAATGTTACCGGGGGCAGGGGACCGTCAGGTCTTCGTTGACTCACGATCTAGTTTACCCAAGGCAGTGAAGAATTTCTTCAGCTTGGCCTCAATCCTTTTCTTCAACTCGTAGGGATCCATCCCGGCGTG
>CALQJI020000031.1 GCA_943330855.2 Klebsiella pneumoniae | reverse complement strand
GTAGCGGCCGTGAATGCGGGCCAGGGCCTCGCGTTTGGCGGAGCGACTCATGTTCGGGGCTTGGGTAACCACGAATGTGAGTCAACGTATCGTCGGACTCCTCGTCCAACTCCCCGCCCCGGTAACATTTAATATGAGTCAACTCGCGCCCACCCAGCACGGGATAATTTGATTGTCCCCTACGCCCTCACTGCGCTAAAAGCTCTCCCAATAGATCGAACAACAGCCCACTCGATCAAAGCCAATTCATGAAGATTCTGATCGCGGACGACGATCCCATCATTCGCCAAGTTTTGATGAACCTGCTGTCGAAATGGGGTTACGGCGTCGTCCCGACGACCAACGGAGCGGAGGCGTGGGAGGTGCTCCAGCACGACCCGGAACTGCGCATCGGCCTGTTCGACTGGTTTATGCCGGAGGTCAACGGCATGGAACTGACCCGCCGCATTCGCGAAGCAAACCTCGCTCCATTCTACATCATCCTCTGCACCGCGCGCGGCGGCAAGGACAGCCTGCTCGATGCCTTCGAGGCCGGCGTGGATGACTTCGTGAGCAAGCCTTTCGACAAAGAGGTGTTGCAGGCGCGGATCAAGGTCGGCGTGCGGGCAGTGGAGGTGCAGTCCTACCTCATTCAGCGTCTCTCCACGGCCGAGGCCGCCTTGCAGGGCGTCTCCCAGCTCAAAAGCTTTGTGTCCATTTGTAGCGTCTCTGGCCGCGCGAAGGACCTCGCGAACCAGTGGCACAAGATCGAACTGCCGTTTCAAACCGACACGGGTGACACCACTTTCCACAGCTGCTGCCCCGACTGCCGCGGGAAGATGGACCGGGTTCGGTAGGTCCCCGTCTCGCGCGATCAGACGACGAACTCCAGCTCCGGCGGCTTCGGAATCAATCCCTTTTCCGCCGCCTTGCCTAGGAACCGCCGGATCGCCTCCCGCCCGCGCTCACCGTAGTCGAGCGTCCAGTGGTTGACATACATCCCGACAAACTTGTCCGCGAGGTCCATGCCCATCCCGCGCGCCCAGCGCAGAGAGTGCGCCACCGCCTCGGGCCGGTGCTCCAGGCTGTAACGGATGCTGGCGGTGAGCAGGTCGGAGATGACCTTGCGCTCGGCGGGCGGGATGCGCTTGTGGATGACGTTGCCGCCCAGGGGCAGGGGCAAGCCGTCGTTCTCCCGGCCCCACCACGCCCCGAGGTCTTCGCAGAGCTGAAAGCCATGTTGCTCAAACGTGAGCTGCCCCTCGTGGATGATGAGCCCCACGTCCGCCGCGCCGTTTTGCACCGCTTCGAAGATTTGATCGAAAGGCACGATGACGTGCTCGAACTCCCGCGCCGGCTTGCCGAGATACAGTTGCAACGCGAGGAATGCGCTCGTCATCGTGCCCGGCACGGCGATGCGTTTGGTCGCGATGACCTCGCGCGTGAGCGACCGTTTTGCGACCAACATCGGGCCATAGCCGTCGCCCATGCTCGCCCCGCTGGGCAGCAGCGCGTATTGGTCGCTGACGTGCGCGTAGGCGTGGATGCTGACGGCGGAGATGTCCAGCTCGCCGCGCGTGGCGCGCTCGTTGAGCGTCTGGATATCTTGCAGGATGTGCTCGAAGCGATAGCCCAGCGCGGGGATCAAGTCCTTCGCCAGCGCGTAGAACATGAATGCGTCATCCGGGTCCGGCGAATGGCCAAGCGTCAGCGTGCGTTGTGACATGGGCAAAATGTCCAACGCCCGCCGCGCGCTTGTCGAGCGGAGAAATGGTGAACTGCAGTTCCTGGTGAAGAGCCTCGCGCACCTTCGCGTCAGGAATTCGGTCCTATGTTAAACATCTTCGGCTCCTCCTCCGGCAAGCTCTGCGATGGCGTTTCGCGGCGGGACTTCCTACGCGTCGGGGCACTGGGGATGGGCGGGCTGGCGTTGCCGCAGTTGCTGGAGGCGGAGGCGCTGGCGGGCCTCGGCAAGTCGCACAAGGCGGTCATCATGATTTACCTGGTCGGCGCGCCCCCGCATCAGGACATGTTCGACCTCAAGATGAACGCGCCGAGCGAGGTGCGCGGCCCGTTCCGGCCCATCAAGACGAACGTCCCCGGCATCGAGATTTGCGAGCACCTGCCGCGCTTGGCCCGCATCATGGACAAGCTGGTGCCCATCCGCTCGGTCTATGGCTCGCCGGACGGCGACCACGATTCCTTCATCTGCTACACGGGGCGGCACAAGCGCACCCAACCACCCGGCGGCTGGCCTGCGATTGGCTCGGTGGTGTCGAAGTTTCAAGGGCCGGTGGATAAGGCGGTGCCACCGTTCGTCGGCCTCGCGCCCAAGGCGGGGCATCCACCGTATGGCTCCCCGGGGTTGCCCGGTTGTCTAGGCGTCCCGCAAGCGGCGTTCCGTCCGGCGGGCGAAGGGATGAACGACCTCACGCTCAACGAGATTTCCCCCGCCCGCCTCAATGACCGCAAGGCGCTGCTCGCGTCCTTCGACCAGTTCCGCCGCGACGTGGACAACAGCGGCGTGGTGGCCGGCCTCGACGCCTTTCAGCAACGCGCGCTCGGGATGCTGACTTCCAGCAAGCTGGCGGAGGCGCTCGACCTCTCGACCGAGAACACGAGGACGCGGGAGCTTTACGGCAAAGGCTTCACCGGCAACTACGGCGACGGCGCGCCCCGAAACATGGAGCACTTCCTCATGGCCCGCCGCCTCGTGGAAGCCGGCGCGCGCGTGGTGACGCTGAACTTTGGACGCTGGGACTTTCACTCCGACAACTTCAACGAGGCGAAGAACACGCACCTGCCCTACTTCGACCAAGGCATGGCCGCGCTCGTGCAGGACTTGCACGACCGGGGCATGGACAAGGATGTCGCCGTGGTGGCGTGGGGCGAGTTCGGGCGCACGCCCATCATCAACAAGGATGCGGGGCGCGACCATTGGCCGCAGGTCGGCTGCGGGTTGCTCGCTGGTGGCGGCTTCC
The DNA here is from genome assembly GCA_943330855.2 of Klebsiella pneumoniae. Classification (GTDB taxonomy): domain Bacteria; phylum Verrucomicrobiota; class Verrucomicrobiia; order Limisphaerales; family SXTU01; genus SXTU01. Next base: position 50,004 of record CALQJI020000031.1, on the reverse strand, counting down.
GCACCGGGCAAATCATCGGCGCGACGGACCGACTGGGCGGGGAGATTGCCGAGCGCGGCGTCCACTTCGGCGAAGTCTTCGCGTCGCTCTATCACCACCTCGGCCTCGACCCGCACCAGACCACCTTCACCGACCTCGCCGGTCGCCCGCACCCGCTGGTGGACTACAAGCATGAGGTGATGAAGGAGTTGGTTTAAATCGCATTTGAGGTGGTTTTGCCAAATCGTATCTTGACCCTCCGACTCCACTCGTTAGCTTCGCCCCTCGTCAGCACCACACATTTATGAGCACTGAAAACACCTCCCTCGGCTCCGGCGCGTCGCGTCGCGAGTTCCTCAAGTCCGCCACCGCCACCACGGCTGCAGTCGCTGCTACTGGTATCGTCAAGACGCCGGTCTACGGCCAGAACCAAGCGCCCTCCGCCAACGTCCTCGGCGCGAACAACCGCATCTCCATCGGCCACATCGGCGTCGGCGGCCAGGGCATGGCGCACGTCAGCCAGATGAAGCCCAAGCACGGCGACAACAACACCCAGTCCGTCGCCGTTTGCGACGTCTCGAAGCATCGGCAGGAGTTCGCGAAGGCCAAGATTCTCGACGGCAACGCCGGCGCGAAGGTGGACACTTACGGCGACTACCGGAAGATGCTCGAGCGGAAGGACATTGACGCCATCGTCTGCGCCACCGTGGACCACTGGCACACGAAGGTTTCCGTGGACGCCCTCAACGCCGGCAAGCACGTCTATGTCGAGAAGCCCATGACCCGCTACCTCGCCGAGGCCTTCGAGATTTACGACGCCGTCCAGAGCACGAAGAAGATTCTCCAAGTCGGCTCGCAGGGCTGCTCCGACATGAAGTGGCACGAAGCCGCGCGGCTCATCAAGGCCGGCAAGATTGGGCCCATCGTCATGTCGCAAGGCTCCTACATGCGCAACAGCCCCAAGGGCGAATGGAACTACGCCATCCAGCCGTGGAGCTCCGAGACCGACACCGATTGGAAGCAATGGATGGGCCCGGTGAAGAAGCAGATTCCCTTCAGCGCCGACCACTACTTCCGCTGGCGCAAATACTATCCCTACTGCGCGGGCCTGCTGGGCGACCTCTTCCCGCACAAGCTGCACCCCTACATGCTCGCCACCGGCAACCCCGAGTTCCCGACGCGCGTCGCGGCGGTCGGCAGCAAGAAGTTCAACACGGACGAAAAGACCCCGGGCACGCCCCCGCGCGACGTGCCGGAAATCATCCAACTCATCGCCGAGTTCCCCAGTGGCTACGTGATGCACATCACCAGCAGCACGGTGAACGAAGTCGGCACGCAGGAAATGATTCGCGGCCACAAGGCCACGCTCACGATGGCCGGCAACAAGGTCGAACTGACCCCGGGCCGTCCTTTCACCGAGGAAATTGACGCTTACACCAGCCCGGCGTTCCCCGGCGAGACGCTGACCGCGCACCATAAGAACTGGTTCGACAGCATCCGCGCCAACAAGCAGCCCAACGCGGGCGTGGATCTCGCCCTCAAGGTGCAGACCGTCATCTCGCTGGCCGAGATGTCCGACCGCCTCGGCGTCATGTGCAACTTCGACCCGAAGACGCGCAAGGTCACCGACGGCGCGGGCAAGGAAATCAAGGCGCTCACCTACGGCAGCCTGCCGCTCTCCTGAGCGAGGAAGACAACCCTCTCACGAACCGGCCTCGCGGCGACGCGGGGCCGTTTTTTATAAGGAGGGCAGGAATGCAGGAGAGAAAACGCGCTGCGGATGCTGTCTTCCTCCTGCCTTCCAGCCCTCCTCATAAATCCCTTCCTGAATCTGTGTTTCATCCGTGTTTCATCCGTGGCTAAATTCTTGGTGCCATGACCACCGTCACGCTCGCCCGGCACGCGATGGCCACGCGGTTTGAACTCGTCCTGCACGGCGGGGACGAGTCGGCGTTGCGCGCGGCGGGCGAGGAGGCGTTGGATGAAATCACCCGGCTAGAGGACGAACTCAGTTACTTCCGCGCGACCAGCCAGATTTACCGGCTGAACCAGGAAGCCGCGCGCCAGCCCGTGCGCGTCACCCCGTGGCTCTTCCGCCTACTGCTACACGCCCGCCAGCTCACCGAGGAGACCGACGGCACCTTCGACATCACCGTCGCGCCGCTCATGCGCTGCTGGGGCTTCTACACGCGCGAAGGGCAGGTGCCCGAGCCAGCAGCGCTCGCCGAAGCACGCGCCTGCGTGGGGATGAACTTGGTGGAGTTGAACGAGGGCGACTCCACCGTCCGCTTCGCGCGTCCCGGGGTGCAGCTCGACCTTGGCTCCATCGGCAAAGGCTTCGCCGTCGAACGCGCGGGCGAACTGCTGCGCGAGGCCGGCATGACCAGCGCGCTGCTGCACGGCGGCACGAGCACGGTGTTGGCGATTGGCGCACCGCCGGACGCGGACGGATGGAAAATTGCCCTCGAACACCCCGCGAGCGAGACCGGCCCCATTCCTCACTCCCCATTCCCCATTCCCTATTCCGCCGTCCCGTTGGCCACGGTCTCCTTACGCGACCAATCCCTCTCCGTCTCCGCCGTCTGGGGCAAGTCCTTCACCGCCGCCGACCGCAGCTACGGCCACGTCATTGACCCGCGCACGGGCCAGCCGACGCAAGGCGCCTCCCTCGCCGCCATCGTGCTACCCTCCGCCACAGAGAGCGATGCGCTCTCCACCATGCTGCTCACGCTCGGCCCGGATGGCTTGGAGCAAACACTGCGGCTGCGGGAGGGAATGCAGGCGCTGGTGGCGGGCTGCGCTGCCGAGGGACGGACGCTTCGCATTGCATCGCGCGGCTTCCAATTGCCGTCCCGCTGAAGGAGAAACAAAAAGCGCCGGCTCGTGGCCGGCGCTTCGTGAAGTAAGTCAGTGTGGAAGTTACTTGGCAACAACCGGTGCCGTCGGCGGACGCAACCCGAGCTCCTCGGTGTCAATGAAGCCCTGCAACTGACGGAGACGCGTCGGATGGCGCATTTTGCGGAGCGCCTTGGCCTCGATCTGGCGGATGCGCTCGCGCGTGACCTTGAACTGTTTACCGACCTCTTCGAGCGTGCGGCTGTAGCCGTCGGCGAGGCCGAAGCGCAGCTCGAGCACCCGGCGCTCGCGCTCGGTGAGGGAGTCCAGCACGTCGGCCAACTTGTCCTTGAGCAGCGCGTAGCTGGTCATGTCGGACGGGTTCTCGGCGGACTTGTCCTCGATGAAGTCACCGAAGTTCGTGTCTTCGCTGTCGCCGACGGGGGACTGCAAGCTGATGGGCTGCTGGGCCATCTTCATGATGGCGCGCACGCGCTCGACGGGCATCTGCATCTCGTCGGCGATCTCCTCGGGCGTCGCCTCGCGGCCAAAGTCCTGCACGAGCTGCTTCTGCACGCGCATGAGCTTGTTGATCGTCTCGATCATGTGCACCGGGATGCGGATGGTGCGGGCTTGATCGGCGATGGAGCGGGTGATGGCCTGACGGATCCACCACGTTGCGTAGGTGGAGAACTTGTAGCCGCGGCGATACTCGAACTTCTCGACGGCCTTCATCAGGCCCATGTTGCCTTCTTGAATCAGGTCGAGGAACGAGAGGCCGCGGTTCGTGTATTTCTTCGCGATGGAGATGACGAGCCGGAGATTGGCCTCGACCATCTCGGTCTTGGCCTGAAGGGCCTTCGCCGAGAAATGCAGGAGCTGCTTGTAGGCGATGAGGTAGTCCGCGAAGGGCATCCGGACAAACTCTTCCAATGCTTTGATCTTCTTGCGCTCGCCATCGGCGATGGACTGCGTCTGGGCCGACTTGCGGTGCGACTCGACCTCCTCGATGGCGCGCAGGCTCACCTGGACTTTGTCGTGGATATTCTCGGCGACGAGCGCCATTTCCTCGATGACCTTCTGCTTGTAGAAAAACTTCGGGAACGAGCGCTGGAGCTTCTCGTCCGTCTTCGTGAAGGCGGCTTGTTCCTTGTCCTTCTTGGCCTTGTTCGGCGCGCTTTGCCAAGCGGCGTAATGCTCGTCCACCGTCTGGTCTTGCCCGCGGACTTCCTTCACGAGTTTGCGCAAGGACTTGAGGTGGTTCTCCCGGCTCTCGATTTTCTTATCGATGATGACGCGGTCGAAACGTTCCTTGGGCGGCTCGGAGACGAGCTTCTCCGCTAGGGCGATGTGCTCCTTGCCGGAGAAACCGAAGCTATAAATGATGCGCTTGACCTCGTTCTCAGCGTCCTCGATGCGCTTGGAAATCTCGACCTCCTGCTCACGGGTCAGCAGTTGCACCTGGCCCATCTGCTTCAGATACATCCGGACCGGGTCATCCAGAATGTCGAGCCGGTTCTTGTCTTCCGGCTCTTCCTCCGGCTCCGGCTGCTTGACGCGGTCCACCTCGGCCTGGTCCACGATCTCGATCTCGAGGTTGCGGAGTTTGCTGTAGATCTCGTCTAGGTCATCCGGCGTCACGACGCCGTCGGGTAATGCGTCGTTGATGTCGCCGTAGGTGAGATACCCCTGCTCCTGCGCGAGGCGCACGAGTTCCTTGACCTTCTCAGTCAAGTCCACACCGGCCACAGTCTTGATCGGTTCGGTGATCGCCGTCGCTCCAGCAACGCCTTCCCCTGTCGGCACTGGTTGAGCAACTGCGGACGCCGGGGCGGGGGCAGCTGATTTGAGCGGCAAAGGCTTGGCAGCGGGCGCGCCCTTCTCCGGCTTGGCTTGCTTGCGCGGAACGGGGGCGGGGGCGGGGGCGGGGCTAACCACAGGTTTAACCACAGGTTTAACCACAGGTTTAACCACAGGTTTAACCACAGGTTTAACCACGGGTTTAACCACAGGTTTAACCACGGGTTTAGCCGCAAGTTTAACCGCTGGTTTGGTGGCGCCGGCTTTGGCGGTGGGCTTCTGGGCCTTGATCTTTGACATAGGGTCGGTCGGGTGTGCTCCGGCATTCCGCGCCGGAAAAGAGCCGCGAAATATGGTTAGACCGCTTTTGAGAGTCAAGGGCCGAAATGGGTGAAATGAGATGCTGAGATGCGCCCCTTGAACTTAGCCGCCGCAATCGCCATAAACGCCGGGATGTCCGCAACTCATTCAGTTTCGATCAGCCTCACGGTGCTGCTCGCTTGCCTCACGACCCTGTCCGCACAGATCGGAGCCCCGCAGCCGCTCTCCCAGACCAAGGCGTTGCCCGCCCCCTGGAGGTCCGATGAAACCGTCCTCTACTCTGGCGCGACGGTGCACACCGTCTCCGGAGAGATACTCGTGCCCGGTTTCGTGCTGACGCGGGGCGCGAAGATTGTTTCCGTCTCAAAGTCCGGGCCCGCCGCCCAACCCGACCGCGCGGTAGACTTGAAGGGCCTTCACCTGTTCCCCGGCCTCATCCTGCCGACCAGTTCACTGGGCCTCACCGAGATTTCCGCTGTGCGCGCCACGCAGGACACGACGGAGACCGGCTCCTTCACACCGGACGTGCGCGCGTGGTTGTCCGTCAACCCAGATTCGGAACTCATCCCAGTGGCGCGCGCCAACGGAATCACCCACGCACTCGTGCTCCCGCTCGGCGGCCGGGTGAGCGGGCAATCCGGGGTCATCTCCCTCGCCGGTTGGACGACGGAGGAGATGACCATCAAGGCCCCGGTCGCGCTGCACGTTTTCTGGCCCTCGATGAGTTTGAACGTGACCCCCAAGGAATTCGCGCGGGAATCCAAGGCCAAATCTCCCGACGACCAAGCGAAGGAACGCACCAAGCGGGTGCAGGAACTCGACGACTTCTTCACCGAAGCCCACGCTTACGCGAACGCACGGGGGATCGCACCCAAGGACGGCAAGCCGGCAGCAAGGGTGCCCGCCTGGGAAGCCATGCTCCCGTTCGTGCGCGGCGAGCTGCCGCTCATAGTCCACGCGGATGACGTGCGCCAAATCAAGGCCGCGCTTGCGTGGGCCGGGTTGCGCAAATACAAGATCGCCATCGCCGGTGGCCGCGACGCTTGGCGCGTGGCCGACGAGTTGGCGGCGAAAAAAGTCCCCGTCATCTTCGAGTCCACCTTCGATCAACCCGCGCGGGACACGGATGCTTACGACGCGCAGTTCAAGGGCGCGGCCAGCTTGCACCAGGCCGGCGTGAAGGTGCTCTTCAGCGAAGGCTCCGGCTCGAGCAGCGCCACCTTCGCCCGCAACACGCCTTACTCCGCCGCGCAGGCCGTGGCCTTCGGCTTGCCGACCGCAGAAGCCCTCAAAGGCTTGACCCTCTATCCCGCGCAAGTCCTCGGCCTCGACGCCCAGCTCGGCTCGCTCGAAGCCGCCAAGGACGCGACCTTCTTCGCCAGCGACGGCCATATCCTCGACCTCCGTGCAAACGTGAAGCGGATGTGGATCGCCGGCCGCGAGGTGTCCCTCGACAGCCGCCACACGCGCCTCCACGAGAAATACAAAAACCGCCCCACGCCTGCGGCTAAGTGACATGAAGTCACCCCTGCCCGTGGTGCTACCGCTGGTGGCGGCCCTGCTCTTTGTCGTCGGCGTGCTGCTCGCGAAACGCTCATCGGAGCTGGGGGTGGGCATTTGGCGCACGGCCTTCATCTCGAACCTCATCTCCGCCACGCTCTTCACGCTCCTGCTGCCCTTCGGCGGCACCTTCCACCCGGACCTGCTCTGGCAGCCCGCCCTCGTCGCGGTATTCTACCTCCTCGGCCAGTTGTTCAACTTCATCGCCCTCCAGCACGGCGATGTCTCCGTGGCGACGCCGGTGATGGGCTTGAAAATTATCTTCGTCGCCGTGTTCACCACGCTGCTACTCACGTCCGGCGTGTCGGTGAAACTGTGGGTCGCGGCGGGCTTAAGCTCCCTCGCCATCGCGTTACTCAACCGCAGCGACGGCACGCCGCACCATCACGTCGGCCAGACCATCCTCTACTCCGCCTGCTCGGCGATGATGTTCGCCATCTTCGACGTGCTCGTGCAGAAGTGGTCCCCGGCGTGGGGGCTGGGCCGCTTTCTGCCGGTGATGCTCGGCTTCGTCGCCCTCTTCAGCGGCGCGTTTGTGCCCTTCTTCCACGGGCCCTTGCGCGAAATCCCGCGCGCGGCGTGGCCGTGGCTGCTGGGCGCCTGCCTGTTCATCGGCCTGCAATCGCTCGTCTTCGTCAGCGCCATCGCGCGCTTCGGTGAAGCGACGACCGCGAACGTCATCTACAGCTCGCGCGGCCTGTGGAGCGTGGTGGCGGTCTGGGCCATCGGGCACTGGTTCAAGAACCGTGAGCAACACCTCGGCGCGGCCGTGCTGCGCTGGCGGCTGGCCGGCGCACTGTTGATGCTGGCGGCGATTGCGCTCGTGTTGGTTTGAGCCCATGCCGGGCTCTGACTCCCTCTCCCTTCATCGGATGAGGGGAGAGAATCCACGGCCGGCAACTGCCGCGCTTTCAGCCCTTGAACCGCTACTGTGGCGCAGGCGTCCCCGCCTGCGGGTTTCCGGGGCGTCCCGCCCCGTTGAGCGGGGGCAGGCGGCGGGAGCGTTGGCTTCATCCTCTGGCAAGAGGTGGGCGTCCCGCCCCGTTGAGCGGGGGCAGGCGGCGGGACGCCGCCCGAACCCGCAGCCGGGACGGCTGCGCCACGCGGCTCATGGGTAGGGCCGGGGTGAGGGGTTGCGGGCGTCGGCGTGGGTGGCCGCACCCCTCATCATTTTCAGACCGGCTCTTAACCCGAACTCCGAAGTTGAGCCGCCAAAGGGCGCACAGAACACAAAGGAGCCGAGCTGAGCATGGATGGAGGCGGAAAAATTTCAGCCCGGTCCGGGTCCTTACCAGAAGCTTGGCTTTGCGCTCTTTGCGCCCTTTCGCGGCCATTCCGTTTCGGAGTTCCGGCTTAATCGTCCATGCACATTGTGACGAGACGCTCGCGCTCAGAGGTGGTCTCATCAGCAGCACCAACCTCCATGCAACTCAGGGCCCAACCAGGATTGACGGTCACAGGCGCAGTGCCAAGCGAGTCTTTCCCCCCAACCAACTCCCCCACTGGTGGCCCGACTGACGGGCCCGCTGCCCTTCGCAGTGCGGCGGTGTCCACGGTCACCGCGCCGGCTGCAATCGTCCCTGCGGCTGCCGCAACCCGCACTTCCATCGGCGCACGATCCATTTCGACCTCCGCACGGGTCATTTCCACCGGCGCAGAGGCCACTCCCAGTGCCGCGCGTGCCAGCCACACCGGCGCACAGACGGTTTTCACCGCCGCAGAACCCATTTCCCCCTCCGCACCGGCCATTCCAACCGCCGCACGACCCATTCCCAGTGCCGCGCGGGCCACTTCCACCGCCGCGCGAGCTATTTCTCGGGCAGCGGTCAGCCATCGGCGGCCAGCGGTCAGCAATGAACCCTTCCCCTTCGCCACTCTTCAACTTTCAACCTTCACCTTTCAACGCTCCGGCTCCCTCCCCTCTTTCAACCTTCAACCTTCAACTCTCAACTAACTCATGTTCGACCTCTTCAACTTCTCCCACCTCCAGTTGCGCTGCATCAAGCACAGCATGGACCTCCTCGCCCCCTACCGCCCCGATGGCCGCACCCCCGCTCTCGTGCAGACCGACATCACCGACGGCATCGCCATACGCGACGATTTTCAGGCTAAACTCAGCGTGCGCAACCTCGCCAGCGGCGAGTGGGACGAAGCCGTCGCCACCGGCCACACCCTCTGCGTCCAAGTCTATCCCATCATGCAGAGCCGCTACCGCAAGGACGCCGGCAGCACCAAGGCCATTGACCGCCTGCCCGTGGATGACCGCTCCGCCGCCGACACCCGCGACCGCATGAAAGCCCTCGCCGCCCTCTGGGCCAGCCTGCCCAACCCGCCCGACAGCCTCACCCCCTTCAAGGCCTGGGACACGCTGGACCTCATCGCCTTCAACGCCGCCCTGACCCTCATCCTCACCAACGAAGCCGCCTTCCTCGCCAGCGAACAGCCCTACGAACTCGCCCACGGCAAGCTCCACAAAGTGAAAACCGGCTGGGACGACTTCATCACCGCCGCCCTCATGCAGGGCCGCGGCCAGTTCCTGAATGGCACCCCCGAGCGCGAGGTCATTGACGCCATCCCCACCGAACCCGCGCAGCAACCCCCGGCGCAAGCCATCATCACCAGCGCCACCAGCCCCGCCGCCAGCACCGCCGCCAGCACCGCCACCCTCGTCTGCGACGCCCCGCGCGGCACCAGCTTCGACTACTTCCGCAAAGGCCCCGGCGACGCGGACTTCATCAAGGTGGGCGACGACCTCATTGTGAAAACCCTCACCCTCACCGGCCTCGTGGCAGGCGCGCACGAATTCAAAGTCCTCGCCCGCAACTCCCGAGGCACCGGCCCCGAGAGCACCGTGAGCCTCGTGAATGTGGCATGAAGCAATCAGCAAATGCAGCAGCCTGACCAACCGCATTGACGGCCTCTCAAATGCATGGCAGACCGTCTTCAACGCCATGAACCGCCCCGTTGCCAGCATTGACCCGCTCGGGCGCACCAAAGCGTTCACCTCTTCCCTCCGTAGGAGACGACGTGAGGAGTCTCAAACTAAATCCGAACGTCGAGTGGCGGACCGGGAATGCCAGTCAGAGCTTCGTCACCTCGTCACCTACGCCGCTTCCATCCGCGTGATTCGCGGGCCACACTTCCACTCTCAACAGTCAACTTTCAACCCCCCAACCAACCTCCCACCATGCCCACCAAGAAACCCACCGTCGCCATCGTCGAGGATCACCAGGACACCGCCGAGATCTGGCGGCGCAAGCTCATCCGCGCCGGTTACGAGGTCGTGAGGGTTTATGCCAGCGCCCGTGCCGCTTGGAAGGCCCTCCGCAAGTCCCCGCCCGACGCCATTCTCCTGGACTGGGAACTCATCCCCGGCCCCAACGGCGACTGGCTCCTCAAGCAGTTCACCAAGTTCAAGCTCCCCACCCGCATCATGGTGGTCACCTCGCACGACAACGGGGGCGTGCAGACGCAGGCCTTCGCCCTTGGGGCACAAGGCTTCCTGGGCAAGCCGGTGTCCCTGCCCGAGCTGGTGCTGAATCTGGAGGAGATGCTGCGAGGCAAGGTGCCGCTCTCCACGCACAACGGGGAGTTCCTGAAGCAGCAGGTCTGCGCGTCCCCGTGCGCCGAATGGCAGAAACTCTCCCCGCAGCAGCAGCGGATCGTGGAGTTGTCCTCGCAAGGCATGGGCAACAAGGAAATCGGCTCGGTGATGGTGCGCAGCAAGGGCACGATTGAGGAGCAGAAGCGGCGCGTCTTCACCAAGCTCAAGACCCGGGACATCAAGCGGTTGGTGGCCCTGTGCGCGGAAGCGCTGCGGACATTCCCCACGTCCCCGGCCTTGCTGCCGGCAGCTCTGTAACGGGCGGCGCAACTCCGTAGCCGCCGAGGTGAGGAGGCGGAGTTTTCCGAGCGCAGGTGCATCCGCCTCCTTACCTCGGCGGCTACTTGTGCTGAACTAACTTTCTCCTTTCGCATAACTCCCGTTCCGTGACACTCCGTCTAAACACACCATGACCAATCGCCCCTGCCTCGCTTCCCTGCTGGCGCTGCTTTGCGTTCTTTGTGGCCAATCCTCGGCTGCCCCGAAACCCAACGTCCTCTTCCTCGCCATTGACGATCAGAACGACTGGATCGGCTGCCTGGGCGGGCATCCGCAGGTGAAGACGCCGCACATTGACCGGCTCGCAAAGCGCGGCACGCTCTTCACCAACGCGCATTGCCAGGCCCCGCTCTGCAACCCCTCGCGCACCAGCCTGCTCACCGGACTGCGCCCGTCGTCCACCGGCATTTACGGCCTCGCGCCCGGCTTCCGCGACGTGGACACGACGCGGACCCACGTGACGCTGCCGCAGACTTTCACGAGCGCCGGCTATTTCACCTCCACCTGCGGAAAGATCTACCACGACGGCTCCGTGAAGCCGAAGGACCGCGCCGCCGAGTTCAACGAATGGGGCCCCGCGCCCGGCATCGGCAAGCCCGCGCAACGCATCAACAAACTCCCGCCACCGCAACACCCGGCGATGGATTGGGGCCCGTTCCCCGAACGCGACGAGGACGGGGGCGACTACAAGATCGCGACCGCCGCCATCGAGACCTTGCAACGCGCACCGAAGGACAAGCCCTTCTTCATCAGCGCCGGGTTCCGGCTGCCACACGTCCCGTGCTTCGCGCCGCCGAAGTGGTTCGAGCTTTACCCTGAGGCCACGCTCCAGATGCCGCCCGTGCGGCCCGGTGACCGCGAGGACACGCCGCGCTTCTCCTGGTATTTGCACTGGAAGCTCCCCGAACCGCGCCTCGTTACGCTGGAAAAGTTTAACGAGTGGCGCCCCCTCGTCCGCGCCTACCTCGCGAGCATCAGCTACATGGATGCGCAAGTGGGCCGCGTGCTTGACGCCCTCGACGCCTCTGGCCGCGCCGCCGACACCGTCATCGTCCTCTGGAGCGATCACGGCTGGCATCTGGGCGAGAAGGGCATCACGGGCAAGAACACGCTTTGGGACCGCAGCACGCGCGTCCCCCTCATCTTCGCCGGGCCGGGCATCGCGAAAGCGGCGAAGTGCGGACGCCCCGCCGAGTTGCTGGATGTTTTCCCCACGTTGCTCGAACTCGCCCGCCTGCCCGCGCGGCCCGACCTCGAAGGTCACAGCCTCGTGCCCCAGCTCAAGGACGCCGCCGCCCCACGCCCTTGGCCCGCCATCACCACGCATAACCAGGGCAACCACGGCATCCGCACCGAGCAGTGGCGCTACATCCGTTACGCCGACGGCTCCGACGAACTCTACGATATGCAACGCGACCCGAATGAGTGGTCGAATCTCGCCGCCGCCCCGCAACACGCGCAGACGAAAGTGGGCCTCTCGAAGTGGCTCCCAAAGAAGGACGTGCCCCCCGCCCCCGGCAGCAAGCATCGCATCCTCACCTACGACCCGCAGACCCGAGCTGTCGTGTGGGAAGATGAGCCGGTCCAAGCGGACGCGCCGGTGCCGGTGTTTTGAACCAGGAACGGACAGGGACGGGGAAGTTTATCAGGAGAGCAGGAAGGCAGGAGAAACACCGATGGCTTCGGGGCCATTCCTGCTACCCTCCTGCCCTCCTGCTCGCCTGATAAAACCCCTCGTTACTTCCTGCCAGCAGGCTCTTGAAAGAGCGTGGGCTCCCGCATGCCACGGAAGACCTGCGCGTCCGCCTCGTGGTCGGCGGTGGGGACACCCATGCCGTCGTGCAACTGTTGCAAATAAGCGGCCACCTCCGGTGAGGGTTCGTCGTCCAGATGGGCCTCGCAGAGGACATTGGCCAGCACGCACCGGCGTTGCGCGGGTTCGAGCATCCCGTTGAGAACAGAGACCAGTCCCGACACCCCCAGTTGCTCCAAGTAGGTCTGCCCGGAATTGATGGCATCGGTGGACTGGATGCGCCGCTCCAGCGCCTTGACGCGGCGCTCGGCGGTTTCAGGATGATGCTGGATGACGCCCAGCAGCCCGGCGCACAGCAGGTTCACGGGCATCCAGTCCTGCCCGGAAGGGGTTTCGTTGACCAGCGAACCCACCGAGACAGTGGCCAGGATTGTGTCGTAGCAGCGCTGATACCGCTCCTCGCTCATGCCCGCTGCCAGCCGCCACTCCTCGATCATGGTGCTTTCTTCGCGCGAGAACCGGTTGTCGCTGAAGCCCAGGCCAATGAGGCTCGAGACGATGCCCTCCATCTGCACGGGCGTGAGCAGGCCCACCGCCTCGGTGAGGAGCTTGGCGAAGCCGTGTTTCACGACCCACGATCCACCGCGACGGAAGGAGTTTTGATTTCCAAAATGCGTGACCACCCAGTCCAACTCCTCCTTCGCGAGTTCGCCGTCAGCCTGCGCAAGCGCGTAAGCCGCCGCTGCGCAAACCAGATGGGGCGTGAGCGCGGACGGTGCGCGAACGGTGTTGACCGAGCCGATGTCGGCCTGCAACGCGACGAGCTTTTGCAGGGACTCGTCCTCAGCTGTTGGGATGCGCAGGACAAACTCCGCTTCGGGAAAGCGCGCTTGAAAGAGCAGGTGCTCCCCATCCGTGCCAGCCAGCAGCGAAGTCGCCTCCGAAATCCGGTAGTCGTGCCGCATGAACTCGCCACCCGCGGGCTTGGAAAAGCAGGCCAGCACCGTGCCGTCGCAAGCCAGCCAAGTCAGTCCGGCCTCACCCATGATGTCGCAGATTGCGCGCAGGACGATGTGCGGCTCGCGCTTGAATTCCCCCACGAACTCTTGGTGTAACTGAGCTGGCAAACCCATAGAAGGCGCAGAGGCTATGCTGGGAGGCCGCGCCAATGCACATGGAAAATAGGGGCTCTGTGCAGGCAGGGACGCTCGCTCGCATTGCCCCGAAGCCGTGCGGCACACCGTCCAGCAAGGTCATTGCAGAGCGGCCAGATGCCTCGGCACCGCGCCCGGCCGCCGCACTCCACTTCATACCAATTCTCGATGCAAGTCGGCGGCATGCCAAACAGACGCCACGGCGCCCGCCGCCGCCCTTCCTCTGCCGAAGGGAGCGGGAACCAGCGGCGTCGCGTCCCCAAGCCCTTCCATCAAATGTCATTCGGAATTGGTATCAGTTCACAAACGTCAGTTCGTTCGTCTCCAGCAGCACCTGCGCGAGCTTCTCCCACGGGTAGAGGCGGCGGGCGGCCACCGGCGCGGCGAAGTCGCGCTGGGAGCTCCACTGTTTGCCGGTAGCCGTGGGCGGCGTTTGCTTCACGTCGAGTTCTTTGATGACTGCGGTCCACGTAAATGTGTCGTTCACGCCGCCCGTGCGGCCATCCACGACGAAGTCAATCGTGTCGCCCGCACTCACCTTCACCCGTGGAACGGTTAGCGACGCTTCACTGCGCAGCGCCACCCCGCGTGCGATTGCCCCGGCGGCGCTGAAGATGATTTGGCCCTGCACGCCATCACTGTTCTGGCCGCTGTGCGCGAGCGTGCCCTCAATGCTCACAAGCATGTCGTCCATCGCCGTCCAGCGGCGGATGGCGGACTGCATCAACATCAGGCCCGGATGGCCGCCGTTCGCCGACAGGTGGAAATAACCCGCGCGCGAATCCGGGATGCGCGGCGTGGATTGGTAGAAGCGCGACTGCGGGCTGTAGAGCAACGGCCAGAATGCGCCAACCCGACCCGTGCGATTGTCCACGCTGCCGAGGCCGTATTCCCACGGCGGCTGGCCGGGCAGCGGGCCGCGCGGCGCGGACATCTCGCTGAAGAGATAGTTGAGCGCGAGCTTGAGCTCCGTGTCGGTCGGCAAGCGCGAGTAGATGAGGCGGTAGAGCATCTTCACGCGCTCGAGGTCGTTGGGCAGGGATTTCAAATCACCGCGCTGAACCGTATTGCGCGCCTGCTCGATGACCAACGGGCTGTTCATCATGAAGAGCGCCTGTTGCGGGACGACGGTGTTGTTGCGCTGGCCGGTGCTGATGTCGGGGTTGGCGAAGTCGAAAGCGCCGAACATGTTCGGCATATTGGCGCGGTCCACGAGGCCATATACGCTGCGGCGGTCGGAGTATTCGCCCTCGCGGTCAGGGCGGTCCAGCGGCTCGGCAGGGCCGCCCATCTTGAAGTCCAGCTTGCCGCCGATGTGGAGCACCGTGTCGCGCAACGCCTCGAACTCCAGCCGCCGTCGGTTCTGCTGCCAGAGCCAGCGGTTCTCCGGGTCCACCTGCGCGTAACGCGGGTTATCCTCGCTGCTCTGCTGCCACGCGTGTGAGAGCATGATGAGCTTTTGTAACTTCTTCACGGACCAGCCCTGCTCCATGAACTGCCACGCAAGGTAGTCGAGCAACTCCGGGTGCGTGGGCGGCTCGGAGCGGAGGCCAAAGTCGTTCGGTGTCCGCACGATGCCCTCGCCGAACTGGTGGAGCCACACGCGGTTCACCATCACGCGCGCGGTGAGTGGGTTGTCCGGCGAGGCAATTTCCTTCGCCAACTCCAGTCGCCCGCTGCCGTCGCGGAAGGGCTGGCGGTTGTCGTCCGAGAGAATTTTAAGGAACTGGCGCGGCGCGTTTGGGCCACGACTACCACGGTTGCCCTTGATGTAGACGTAGCTGTCGCGCGGCTGCGGCGAGTCGTTGAGCACCACCGCGCGGGGCGGGGCACCGGGATGCGAAGTGCGGATGTCCTCCACCACCCGCGCGAGCCGCTGCTGCTCGGTGCGCACGTTGCCCAGTGTGCGGACGCGCTGGAACGAGGCCTCGACCTTCTCGTCGGTGAAGAGATGCGCGGGCGAAGCGGGGTCGTAGAGGACACGGCGGATTTCCTCCTGCGCGGCATCCGGCAGACCCGTGGGCGCGGGGACGAGATTCGTCGAGCCAGAGCGCACTCGGGCGGCGTGCTGCGTGGCGAGCTGCGCCCAGCGCGCGTTGGCGTCCGTGAAGAGCCGAGCGAGGTTTGTCGCCACCACCGCGATGGAGCCCGGCGGCGAAGTGAGGGCGCGGGCGACCAACGGGTTGACCAGCTTGTTCGTGTCGCCAGCCGCGCGCAGACGCAGCGAGATGGGCGTGGCGGCTTTGAGGAAGTTCGTCGCCGGCAAGGCGGTGAACTCGTGCCAGACGGAGAGCACGGGGTGGTGCTTAGTCTTGGCCTTGTCGAGCGCGTCCTTCCAGCCAGCCGCGACGGCGGGCAGCAGGTTGCGGCGCGTCATGAACTGACCCATCGGCGCGGTGTTCGTCGGGTGGCTGAAGTCGTGGAGCGCCTTGAGGTAATCGCTGATGCGCGCGACCAACTCCGAGCGTGCGCGACCGCGCAGTGCGTCCTCGTATTTCTTCTGCGTGTCCTCCGCCTCGGTGACCGCTTTCTGAAACTCTTGGAACTCCGGCGTGTCTTTGTTGCTCGGCAGTTCCACGCCCTCGCGCGGCTCCGTGCTGCTGGAGAAGACGCCGTGCAGCGCGTAGTAATCCAGCGTGGGGATCGGGTCGAACTTGTGGTCGTGGCAGCGCGCACACGTCACGGACAACGCGAGGAAGCCCTTCGTCACCACGTCAATGCGGTCGTCAATCAGGTCGTCCGCGTTGTTGTTCAGTCGAGGGCCGAGCGTGATGAAGCCCAGCGCGGCGAGGTCGCTGCGCGACGGTTGAAGGTTGAAAGTTGAAGGTTGAAGGGCGGGCGTTTTCTCCGCTGCGTCGGCGGCGGCTTTGGGCTTGGGACTTTGGACTTTGGACTCTTCCTCCCCGACGAGTCGGTCCGCTGCGATTTGGAGTTTGGCAAACTGGTCGAAGGGGCGGTCGTCGTTAAAGGACTTGATGACCCAGTCGCGGTAGGTATGCGAGTGGAGGTAACGCGTCTCGCCGCGGTTGTTGTTCCGTCGTCCGGTGGTGTCGCCGTAGCGCGCGACATCAAGCCAGTGGCGGCCCCAGCGCTCGCCGTAGCGCGGGGACGCGAGCAGGCGGTCTACGATTTTCTCAAAGGCTTGCGGCGATTCGTCGGCGAGGAAGGCGTCCACCTCGGCGAGCGTTGGCGGGAGGCCGGTGAGGTTGAACGTCGCGCGGCGGATGAGGGTGGTCTTGTCCGCGAGCGGCGAGGGCGTAAGTTGCTTGGCCTCCAGCGTGGCGAAGACGTAGTGGTCAATCGCGTTGCGCGCGAGCGGGGTCCAGTCCTTGCGGAAGTCAGGGATGATGGGCTTGAAGATGGGCTGGAAGCTCCAGTGCTGCTTCGGGTCGGTGAGGGCCGCGCCGTATTTGTTCGGGGCGTCGGCGCGCGGGTCGGGCGCGCCCATGCGGACCCAGGCTTCGAGGTCGGCGATTTGCGCGGCAGGGAGTTTCTTGTCGTCCGGCGGCATCTGGAGAGCGCTGTCGCGGTAGCGGATGGCGCGGATGAGGGGGCTGCGGTCGGGGTTGCCGGGGATGATGGCGGGCCCGGAGTCGCCGCCCTTAAGCAGGCCGTCGCGGGTGTCCACCCGGAGGCCGCCCTTGATGCGCCCGCCCTCTGCGGAGTGGCACTTGTAACAATCCTTCACCAGCACGGGCCGGACTTTCTTCTCAAAGAAATCCACCTGCGCGGGAGTGAGCTTCGGCGCAGGCACAGGCGCGGCGGCGCGGCTGGAAGCGGAGATGATCAGGCCGCAAGCGAGGGCGGAGGCGAATTGGCGGAGCATCTGCATGGCGGCAATGAGGCTTTAGTTCATGCGACCATGCTCGTCTGCGGGCGGGAACGCAACGGGGGGAAAGTGCTGATTCAGAGGCCAGCGGTCAGAAGTCAGCCTGAGTCGTCGGTGGTATGGCTGACTCCTGACCGCTGACCGCTGACCGCTGTTTTTTGACTTCCGTCCTCCGAACCACTGTTTGCCTTACGCGGGCAAGTCGTTCATAACCCCGGCCAACAAAATCAATCACTGCCATGCACTACCTGCTTCGCTCGCTGTTCGTCTCCATTTTCGCTGTCGCCACCGCCACCGCCGCCGACCCATCCATCGGCGTCGGGGCCAAGCCCACGGCCGGCGCGGAAGTTATCATCGATGGCTCACGCAAGATGCTGGATGACAAATGGACCTACTGGCAGGGGCCGCGTTTCGCATCGTCGCTCCCCATCAAGTGGAAGATCGTGGAGGACTCCGTGGACAAGGGCACGGTGGTGCAAACCGATGACCCCGTGGCCCTCGGCGGCAAATACGGCACAGCGGATATCGTGACGAAGAAGGCTTACCGCGACTTCCGCCTCCACATCGAGTTCCTCGTGATGAACCCGCGCGGCAACAGCGGCGTGTATCTCCAGAACCGCTACGAAATCCAAATCATGGAAGGTGATAAGACCAAGCACGGCATGGGCGCGGTGATCAACGAGACCGAGTCGCCGTATCACGCGTTCGCCGGCCTCGGGAAATGGAACAGCTACGACATCGTCTTCCGCGCCGCGCGGTTCAAGGACGGCCAACGCACCGAAAAAGCGATGGTCTCGATGTATTTCAACGGTCAGAAAGTTCACAAGAACATCGAGATCAGCCAGGTCTGGGGCGGCGCGAATTCCGGCGTGGACGGCGGCAACGACAAGGGCAAAGGCATCACCGACTCCCCGCAGGGCTTGAAGCTCCAGTGCGAAGGCCACGATGTGCGCTACCGCAACACTTGGTTGAAGGAGTTGGACCTCAAGGACGCGAACACGGATTTCTGAGGCTGAAGGAGCGCGGACGCCCTCGTCGGCCGTTTCGTTCTGTGCTCCAGCAGAGGCTGCGGACGTAAGCATCCGATCTCCAGCGCGACACAGTGGCTCACCTGTGCCGTCGCTGACTGAGCCACCGCGTCAACCCCCGCATCGTTCCCGCCAATTCTCGCCCTTCCTCCGCTGGCACTGCGGCTGCAATGTCTCGTTCATGAACATGGACCGCTTCACCACCAAGGCACAGCAGGCGTTGCAGGACGCCCAACGCGTCGCCCACGGCTACAGCCATCAGGAACTCGACGGCGAACATCTGCTCCTCGCGCTCATCGAGCAGCCGGAGAGCCTCGTGCCGCTCGTGCTACAGAAGCTCGGCGTCGCACTGCCCGCGCTGAAGGCGGACTTGGAGAAGGAGCTGACGCGCCGCCACAAGGTGGAGGGCACCAGCTCCAGTGACGTTTACCTCGGGCAGAACTTGAAGAAGACCCTCGATGCCGCCGAGGCCGAGGCCGGCAAGCTCAAGGACGAGTTCTTCTCCACGGAACACCTACTCCTCGGCCTGCTCGCGGAAGGCGGCGAATCGCTCAAGAAATGGTTCAAGGCCCACAAGCTCACGCGCGACGCCGTGCTCAAGGCACTCGTGGACCTGCGCGGCAACCAACGCGTGACCGACCAAACCCCGGAGGACAAATTCCAAACGCTTGAGAAATACGGCAAGGACCTCACCGCCCTCGCGCGGCAGGGAAAGATTGATCCGGTCATCGGGCGCGACGACGAAATCCGTCGCGTGATGCAGGTGCTCACGCGCCGCACCAAGAACAATCCCGTGCTCATCGGTGAGCCGGGCGTGGGCAAGACCGCCATCGTCGAGGGCCTCGCCAAGCGCATCGTGGACGGGGACGTGCCGGAGTCGCTGAAGAACAAACGTGTCGTGGCGATGGACCTGTCGGCGATGGTCGCGGGCGCGAAGTTTCGCGGCGAGTTTGAGGAGCGGCTCAAGGCCTTCCTCAAGGAGGTCACTTCCGCCGAGGGCCGCATCATTCTCTTCATCGACGAGCTGCACACCATCGTCGGCGCGGGCAAGGCCGAGGGTTCCGCCGACGCCGCGAACATGCTCAAGCCCCAGCTCGCGCGCGGCGAGTTGCGCTGCGTCGGCGCGACCACGCTCGACGAGTATCGCAAGCACATCGAGAAAGACCCCGCGCTGGAGCGGCGCTTCCAGCCGGTGTTCGTCGCCGAGCCGAGCGTCGAGAACACCATCGCGATTCTTCGCGGGCTGAAGGAGCGCTACGAAGTTCACCACGGCGTGCGCATCCAGGACACGGCGCTCGTGGCCGCGGCGACGCTCTCGCATCGCTACATCGCCGACCGCTTCCTGCCAGACAAAGCCGTGGACCTCGTGGATGAATCCGCCTCGCGGCTCAAGATGGAGTTGGATTCCAAGCCCACGGACATCGACAAGCTGGACCGCGCGATTCTCCAACTCGAAATCGAGCGCACCTCGCTCGCGAAGGAGAAGGACGACGCGAGCCGCGAGCGCCTCAAGAAGCTCGAAGCCGAGCTGGCGAACTTGAAGGAGCGCTCCGGTGCGCTCACCGCGCAGTGGCAGAACGAGAAGGCCGCGACCAACGCCGTGAGCGTGATTCAGTCGCAGATTGACGCGGCGAAGACGGAGCTGGAGCAGGCGCAGCGCAAAGGCAACTTGCAGAAGTCGGCGGAAATCCAATACGGCAAGCTGCCGGAGCTAGAGAAGAAGCTCGTCGCCGTGGCGAAGCAGTCCGCCGACTCGACCCGCAATCCGTTGCTGCGCCAGGAAGTCACCGAGGAGGACATCGCCAAAGTCGTAGCGTCATGGACCGGCATCCCCGTCACCAAGATGCTCGAAGGCGAGCGGCAGAAGCTCGTGAAGATGGAGGAGCGTCTGGCGGCCCGCGTGGTCGGCCAGCGCGAGGCGGTGAAGGCCGTGGCCAACGCCGTGCGCCGCGCCCGCTCCGGCCTCGGCGACCCGAACCGGCCCGTCGGCTCGTTCATCTTCCTCGGCCCGACTGGCGTGGGAAAAACCGAGCTGGCCCGCGCGCTCGCGGATTTTCTCTTCGACGACGAGCAGGCGATGGTGCGCATCGACATGTCGGAATACATGGAGAAGCACACGGTCTCGCGGTTGGTGGGCGCGCCGCCCGGCTACGTGGGCTACGAGGAGGGCGGGCAACTCAGCGAGGCCGTCCGCCGCCGGCCTTACTCGGTCGTCCTCTTCGATGAGATTGAGAAGGCGCACCACGACGTGTTCAACGTGTTGCTGCAAGTCCTCGACGACGGTCGCCTCACCGACGGCCAAGGCCACACCGTGGACTTCAAGAACACGGTCATCATCATGACCAGCAACCTCGGCTCGCCCATCATCCAGGAGTATTTCCTCGACGGAAAGACGAGCACCGGCGCGCGGTCCGCGATGGAGGACAAGGTCATGGCCGAGCTGAAGCGGCACTTCCGCCCCGAGTTCCTGAACCGCGTGGATAGCACGATCATCTTCCACAGCCTCGACGAGGACGAACTGGCGCAGGTCGTGGACATCCAGCTCACGCGGCTGGAAAAGCGTCTTGTGCAGCAGCACCTCACGCTCGACGTGGACAAGTCAGCACGGAAGCTCATCGCGCAGGAAGGCTACGACCCGCAGTTCGGTGCGCGCCCGCTCAAGCGCGCCGTGCAGGACCTGCTGCTCGACCCGCTCGCGACCAAGCTGCTCGAAGGCGAGTTCAAGCCCGGCGACAGGATCAAGGTGAGCGCGCAGAGCGAGCGACTGACGTTTGCGGCGAAGTGATGCGCGGCTTGCGGGGAAGCCATCCGTAAGCAGCCTTCCTTGTTCAGCCATGCACTCGGAAACACGGCTCGCAGCCGCGCTGCCTGGATGCTATGAGTGACTCATGAACCGCGCTCTCCGCACCGGCCTGTGCCTCGCGCTGCTGTCGCTCGCGTTTGCCGCTGAGCTGTCGCGCGCGGCGGACAAGCTGGTCTGGCGCGGCGGCAACCAACCCGTGGACGCGGACATTGACGGCTGGTCGCTGCCGCAACTGCTCGAACACCTAGCCGAGACCACGGGTTGGCAGATCTTCGTGCAGCCGGACACTCAGCTCAGGAGGCCGGTGTCCGTGCGGTTCACCAACCTCTCACCCGGCGATGCGCTCGGGCGGTTGCTGGGCGAACTCAGCTTCGCCGTGGTGCCGCAGCCAAATGCGCCCGCCAAGCTCTTCGTCTTTCGCACCTCCCTCGGCGACGCCACGCAAGCCGTGTTGCGCCGCGAGCCAGCCAAGGCCAAACCCATCGCGGATGAACTCGTCCTGCTCCGCAAGCCCGGCAGCAAGGAGAGCGCAGACGAACTCGCGAAGCGACTCGGCGCGAAAGTCACCGGGCGCGTGGACCAGTTCGGCGCTTACCGGCTGAAGTTCGCGGACGAGAACGCCGCGCGACAGGCCGCCGCCGCGCTGGACGGGAGCGCCGACTTCGACGTGGATTACAATCACGCCATCCCGCGTCCGGGAGCGGCCGAGCTGCGGGCCGCCAGTTCGGCCCTGCCGCTGAATCTCAAGCCCGACGCGAGCGCGCCGGCGGGGCAGTTGCGCGTGGGGCTGATTGACGCGGCGGTGCAGAAAAATTCGCCATTCAGCGAGTTACTCCTGCCCGGCGTCTCCGTGGCCGGCGAGGCGACGCCGGGCACCACCAACCCCACGCACGGCACCTCGATGTTCGAGACGCTGCTGCGCGGCCTCGCGACCACGCAGGAATCGGGCGCGACAACTTCGGTGCGCGTGCTGCCGGTGGACGTGTATGGCAACGCGGAGAGCACGAGCACGTTCAACGTGGCGCAGGGCATCGTCGAGGCGCTGAACGCGGGCGCGACGGTCATCAACCTCAGTCTGGCCAGCGCGGGCGACAGCCAGTTCCTGCACAACGTCATCATCAAGGGCAGCGAGCGCGGCGTGTTGTTTATCGCCGCCGCCGGCAACGAGCCGACCACCCAGCCCAATTATCCAGCCGCCTACCCCGAGGTGCTCGCGGTGACGGCGGGGGGCAAAACCGGCCTCGCCAGCTACGCGAATCGCGGTGACTTCGTGGATGTCATCGCGCCCGGCTCCAGCATCATCCAGTTCGGCGGGCGGACCTATTACGTGAGCGGCACGTCGGCCTCGACGGCCTACATCTCCGGCCTCGCGGCGGGGATGGCGGCGAGCACCGGCGCGAGCGCGGCGGCGCTGAGGAGCAAGCTGGTGGAGGTGTTCGGCGTGAAGAAGTGAGGGCAGGGAAAGTGATTAGTAATTAGTGCTTAGTCTGAGTCGAGCGGCCCGCCCGCTGCGGCTCCACTAATTCTAACCACTCTTCACCCCTTCCGCCTCGTCAGCCGAACGCTGACGTGACGCGTCTCGGGAATGATAAACTTCTTCACCTCCACGCTCACCGCCTCGGCTCCGAAGTCCGACAGCACCAACGCCGCGATGTCCGCCGCGAGCTTCTCAATCAACTTCCAGCTCCGACCCTCGCCGAAGGTGAGCAGCCGGCGCGACACGGCGTAGTAGTCAATCGTCTCGCGCAGGTCGTCGCTCGCGGCGGCGCGGGTGAAGTCGCGCTGCATCTCCACGGTGAGCAGCAACCGCTGCGGCCGCGCGCGCTCTGCGTCCGGCACGCCGACGTGGTAGTGAACTTCGAGGTCAGCGAGGGTGATGGTGTCCATGAGTATGTAGCCGCCGAGGTCAGGAGGCGGATTGGTTCGCTTACGATTCCGCCTCTTCACCTCGGCGGCTACCCACTACGTCTTCCAACAAGATTCTCGTCGGCTGGTTCAGATCCATCGCCAGCGCCTCGGCTAGCTCCACCCAACGGAACTCCTCCGCTTCGTCGTTCAGCGTGACGGGCGGGGCGGAGCCGGCGACGCGGCAGGTGTAGTTGAGCAGGAGAAAATGGGCGTCGCGGTAAAACTCCTTCGAGTGGATGCAGTCCTGCACCAGCACGAAACGGATGTCCGTGATGTCGAGGTCGGTCTCCTCCTTCAGTTCGCGGCGGAGCGCGTCTTCGGAGCGTTCGCCCCACTTGATCTTGCCGCCGGGGATGCCCCAGAGGTGCGACCACTTGTGCGTGCGAATCATCAGCACGCGGCCGTCGGCATCGCGGATGAGCCCGCCGACGGTGGAGATGGGAATGGGGTGGGAGTTGAGGGTTGAAAGTTGAGAGTTGAGAGACATTCCGTTCTGCGTCAGCAGGGCGCGGAGTTCGCCGAGGTGCTCGACGATGAGGTCGGGGGCGGCGGCGCGGAGTTGCGGGAGCTTGTTGTAGCCCGTGAGGACGGCCACGGAATGGATGCCGCCGTGCTTGGCCGTCTCGATGTCGTGCGCCATGTCGCCGATGAAGACGGTGACCTGCGGGTCGAGGCCGTTCTCGGTGATGAGCTGCTGGATGACCTGCCGCTTGTCCCAGACGCCGGTGTAGGGCCGGTCAATGAACCGCCCGAAGTCCGAGCTCGCGGCCTGGGTCTCCCAGTGGTCGGGATGCACCGTGCTCAGGAGGAACGTCCGCACGCCGCGCTCGCGGCAGAAGACCAGAAACTCGCGTGCGTGCGGCAGCGGTTCGACCAGGTCCTGCACCTCGCGAAAGCGGTCGTGAAACCATTTCTCCAATTGCGCCATCGGCACGCCGGGCAGGTGGCGGTCGTAGAAGGGCTGGAACGGCAGGCAGAACTCGGCGCGGAACTGGTCGAGGGACAGCTCCGGTTTGCCGGCGGAGACGAAGCAGTGGTTCGTCGCGCGCAGCACGGCGGGCAGGTCATCCACCAGCGTGCCCGACCAGTCGAAGATGATGTTCCGAATCATGCGCGCGGAGACTTTGCGGAGGCGGCGGAGGGATGCAACGGAATCCTCCTGGCCGTAGGAGGCGACACATGCGCTGGCTCCCTCTCCCTCCATCGGATGAGGGGAGAGGGCCGGGGTGAGGGGTCATGTGCGTCGGCGTTGTCGGCCCCACCCCTCATCCGGCCTGCGGCCACCTTCTCCCGAGGAAGGGAGAAGGCGTTCGTCGTGGCGTGCGGTTGGCATTCCATCGCCTTCCATCCGAAAACTGAAGTGAGACTCCTCACGTAGTCTCCTACAGGGCGAGGAGTTTCTCGAAGCAGACGAACGGGCCTTTGCGCATCGTCGCGGTGCCGGTGCGGCGGTAGCCGAGGCGCTCGTAGAGGCCGAGCATGGCGGGGTTGGCGATGAAGCAATCGAGGTGGATGGCGCGGAAACCCTGCGCCGCTGGATGCACCATTAACCGATACACCGCCGCCGGTTCGCCAGCGGCGGACCAATCCACGCCTTGCCAGAGCGGGTCGTGCGTGGTGTCCAGCGTGACTCGCTCTCCTCTTCAAGCAAGACCGCATACAAGGTCAGTCCAACGAGCCTCTGAAAACCACCTTCACACGACAACCTGCTCAACCAAAGGCCAAGCCAAGGAATCTAGCGGCGCAACGAAGGATTCATCAGGAAGCACTCGCCGTATGGGAACTCACCTTGCCCAATACACGGATGCCTTTTGGGTGTGGCCATCCAAAGAGCAACTCAGCGGTGACGAGAAGGCGGTGCATGGTGTTGTTCAATCAAACGTCACGACCTTCAGCCCGGACTTCTCCCGCACCGTTTCGGCCATCGCCTCGAGTTCGGCCTTGGTCAGCTTGCCGCAGAACGGTTCGGGCGTGGGGCGGGCGATGGTGTAGAGGTGGACTTCCCGAATTTGCGCGCCGCCGTGGACGAGTTCCTCCAGGCGGAAGCAATACTCGGCCAGTTCCTCCGGCGGCATGGGCTGACCGTGGAGTTTCAGGAAGAGGCTCTGGATGATGATGGGCCGCGCCCGCGCGGTAACGAGGAGGTTGTGCAGGATGCGGTCGAGGCGGACGGTGGTGCGGTTGACGAGCTTGTAGTAGCCCTCGGTGCCGGCGTCGAGCTTGGCCCAGACTTCGCCCTGGTTGGCGTCCACGATTTCGAGGCCGCGCTTCACGCTGCCGGTGTCGAGGCCGGCGGCGTCGGTGATGAGGACGAGCTTGGTCGTGTCGAGGCCCTCGGATCGCTTCACCTCGGCGGCGACGCGCACGCACTCGTCGAAGTTGTGCAGCATGGTCGGCTCACCGTCGCCGCTGAAGGCGATGTCCTTCACGGTCTGGGTGAGTTCGGGCGGGAGTTCGTTGAACTTCGGCTCGCGGGCGAGGCCGCCAGAGCGGGCGAACTGAATCATGGCCGTCAGTTCGTCGCGGAGTTGGGCGAGGTCCACGACGGAGGTCTTGCCGGGCGTCTTGCGGTCCACCTCGCAGTAAACGCAGTCGAAGTTGCAGACCTTGTCGGGGTTAAGGTTAATGCCGATGGAGAGGCCGCCGCTGCGCCGCGAGATGACGGGATAGACGTAGGTGAAGTCCTTGTAAACGCGCGTGTGGTCCTGCACGGCGGCGAGGGTGTTGCGGATGGCATTGGGTGTCTCCGGCATGGGGGGAATGTAGGTGCGGAGGTGCGGTGGGGAAAGTGATTAGTAATTAGCGAGTAGTGGAAACGGCGTGACTACCCGCTGACTGATTACTAAGCACTAATTACTTCTTCTCCAACCGCCGCATGACTTCGTCCGCGACACTTGCTGGCGAAATCCCGCGCAGGCACGCGAGTGGTTCCACCCAGTGGCAGCGGCTCTTCATGCACGGGGCGCACGGGAGCGGATGCCGCAGCGCAAACGATTCTTGTCCGTAAGGGCCGGTTTGCTCCGGCGAGGTCGGGCCGAAGAGGGAGACGATGGGTTTGCGTAGCGCGGCGGCGAGGTGCATGGGGCCGGTGTCGTTGGTGACGAGCAACTCACAGCGGCGGAGGAGTTCAATGAGTTCGGGCAGCGCGGTGCGGCCGGCGAAGTTCACGCAACGGTCGGGCGCGGCGCGCTGGATGGTGTCGGTCAACTGCCAGTCGCCGGGGCCGCCGAAGAGGGCGAAGCGGAAGTTCGCATCGCGCGCGGCGAGCTGGCGGACGAGTTCGGTGAAGTGTTCGACAGGCCAGCGTTTGTTGTCCCAGCGTGCGCCGGGGTTGATGCCGAGCCAGCGGGCGCCGTTGTGCGGACACTTGGTTTCGACTTGGGCTGCAATCTCGGGTCGCGCAGGCAGCCACGCGAACGAGTCGTGGACGGGGATGCCCAACGCGCGGGCGACAGCGAGATACCACTCCACGGCGTGTGGCTTGTCCTTCGGACGCGGGACGGCGAGATCGTAGGCGAGGTGCGCGCCTTCGCGTTCGAGTTCGAGGCCGATGGTGAAGGCACCATTCGCCAACCACGCGAAGAGGGCGCTGCGGGCGAGGCCTTGGAGGTCAATGACCCAGTCGTAGCGCGCGGCGCGCAGCGCGCGGATTTGGTCGAAGCCATCGGGCCAGTAGGTAGGCGAGCGCCAGCGTTTGCGCTCGAAGGGGATAACGGTGGCGAGGTCGGCATCGCCCGCCAGCAACGGGCACAACTCGGAGGCAAGCCACCAATGAACTTCCGCGTCGGGACGGTGCTGCTTGAGCAGGCGCAGGAGCGGGAGCGCCTGCACCACATCGCCGAGGGAGCTAGGTTTGAGAATGAGGACCTTCAATCGAAGGCCAGAGGCTGGTCTTTCAACTCTCAACCTTCAACTTTCAACTTCGCTTCACTTGCCCAGCGCAAGGCGTTCGGCCAGTCGCTCGGGCAAACCGACAGCGCGAATCTTCGCCTGCGCGGTCGCGATGTCGTAGTCCAAGCGGCGCAGCTCGATGGTCTGCTCGTCCATGTCGTAGATGACGTAGGCACACTTGGGGTTGCCGTCGCGCGGCTGACCGACGCTGCCGACGTTGACGAAGTATTTCTTGCCGGCCTCTACCTTGAACTTCGAGTAGGTGCCGCCGCGGACCGTGGCGTCGCGGACAAAGGCCACGGGGACGTGCGTGTGGCCGAAGAAGCAGACGCCAGTGTTTTGGTAGGTGAAGCTGGCGGCGGCGGCGAGCTTGTCGAAGACGTAACCCCAGCGCTTGGGGCCATCGAGCGTCGCGTGGACGATGGAAAAGTTGGCGACCAGCCGGATGTAGCGCAACTCGCGGAGCCAGAGGATGTCCTCCTCGGCGAGCTGGGAGCGGGTCCAGTTGACGGCCTCGGCGGCGTGCGGGTTGAAGCCCTCAAGGGCGGAGTCCACGGAGCAGTATTCGTCGTGGTTACCCTTGACCACGGGCATTCCCATTTTGCGGATCACGTCGAGGCATTCCTTGGGGTTCGCGTTGTAGCCGACCACATCGCCGAGGCAGGCGTAGTGGGTCACTTTGTTGGCCTGCGCATCCGCCAGCACAGTCTGGAGACCCTCCCAGTTGGCGTGGATGTCGGCGATGATCGCGTATTTCATTGAACAACGTTTAACGAACTATCTCAAAACCACGTAAATTATTCCGGGCCGCAGCCCACTCGACCGCTTCCTGCCGGATGAACCCAGCCATCCCCGCGTCCCGGATACCCTGCTGGAACGCTTCCAACTCATCCCGCCCACCCTCGGCCACCATTTCCACTCGGCCATCGGCCAAGTTCCGCACCATGCCAGTGAGTTCGTAGCCTGCCGCCACCCGCTTCACCGTGTAGCGGAAGCCCACGCCCTGCACGCGCCCCGAATAAAACACCTGCACCCGGCTCCGGCTCATTTTTTTCGACGACGGCCGAACTGTTGGCTTAAAGCCGCAGGCGAACGGCGGGGACTATTCTGCAAACGTGCGAATCAAATCAAGCCCCAAGGCGGTGGCAGCGAAATCGCTGGAGCCCGCGCGCAAAAACTGAAGGCCATGCACTTTCACCACCCTGGCGCGACTCACCCACTTCGGCATGGCATGCCGCGTTCCCCAGGCGGTGCTGAGATTAGCCCAAACTCCACTCGAAAGGCCTTCGAGTCGCGCGGCGGGTTCGTTACGCTGACGCCATGACCGTTCGCGAAGTCATCCAACGCAGCACCGAATTCCTGCAACGGCACGGGGTGGACTCCCCGCGCTTGCAGGCCGAACTGCTGCTCGCGTATCTGCTCAAGCTGCCGCGCCTGCAACTTTATCTGAACCACGACCGCGTGCTCGCCGAGCCGGAACTCACCGCGCTGCGCTCGCTCGTCCAGCGTCGCTCCAAGCGCGAGCCGCTCCAGCACCTCGTCGGCTCCACGTCCTTCGTCGGTTTGGAAATCTCGGTCAACCGCGACGCGCTCATCCCGCGACCCGAGACCGAGACGCTCGCGGAACTGGCCAACGCTGCGCTGACGAAGAACCCCTCACCCGCGCCCATCGCGCTGGATTTCGGCACGGGCACGGGCTGTCTGGCCATCGCGCTCGCGACGCACAGCAAGGCGGCGCAGGTCCACGCGCTCGACATCTCGGAGGCAGCGTTGGCACTCGCACGAGCGAACGCGCAGAGGCACGGGCTGACGGAACGCATTTCATTTCACCATGGCAACGGCTTCGCGGCGCTGGCTGCGGGACTTAGCTTCGACCTCCTCGTTTCCAACCCGCCCTACATCCCGACCGCCGAGCTTGCGACGCTGCAAGCTGAGGTGCGCGACTTCGACCCGCGCACCGCGTTGGACGGCGGCACGGACGGTTTGGATTTCTACCGACTGCTCGCACACGAGGCTCCGGCGTGGCTGAAGGCTGGCGGCGCTTTGTTCGCCGAGTTTGGCGATGGGCAGGAAACCGCGCTGGAGGGTTTGTTCAGCGGCTCTGGCTGGCGCGGCGTCGCAGTTCACCGAGACCTGACAGGGCGTCCGCGGGTGTTGGAAGCGTGGCTTAGCGCGTAGTCGCACGCGGTCAACGTCGCGAGTGGGACATCCTCTTTCCGCTCACTTGCCAGCCGTGCCGATGCCGCTACTGTCGCGCGCGTGCCAGTCTTTCATGAATGCCAGCGTTGCACCGCCTGCTGCCGCTGGCCGGGACAGGTGACGCTCACGGAGGCAGAAATCTCCCGCCTCGCCGCCTTCCGTGGCTTGGGCGAAAGCGAGTTCATTCAGCAGTTCACGCGGCTGCGCGGCGACCGGCGCGGACTCGCGTTGATGGACAAGCCCAACGGCGAATGTGTTTTCCTCGAGGGCGGGAGTTGCGCGGTGCAGTCGGTGAAACCACAGCAGTGCCGTGACTTTCCGAACTTGTGGAATTTCCCTGGCTTCGAGCAGGTCTGCCACGCAGTGCCGAAGCTGGTTTCCGAGGAGGAATACCGCCGGCTCGTATCGGTGGCAACGGGCCAGATGTTATAGCCGCACTCTGTAGCGGCTCTCTATGAGCGCCGAACGGAGGGGAACAGCGGTCACAGACCGCCGCTACAGCGCCCGCTCACTCCCGCGTGATGCCGAAGGTCTTCTCAAATTCCACCGAGAAGCCCCGCAACTGCACGATGATTTTATCCGGTTGCTGCGAGATGCTCTCAATCATGCGCGGTGCAATTTCCGGCTTGCGCCGCATCAACTCCACCGCCGCCACGATGAGCGAGAGGTTGTTGTTGATGTCGTGGCGCATGGTCCCGAGCTTCTCATTCAGCTCGGCCACCTGCTCCGGCGTGAAAGTGACGGGGGTTTGGGGCATTCCCATACGGTGAGAGTGGTGGGCTGGTGTCGCGCGCGGCAAGTCCGGTTCCGCGTGGCTCAGAGCTTGTGGTCGGAGGGTTTCACGCCCTTCTTGTAGCCCTTGAAGGAATACATTGAGGGCTTGTAGTCGCCGAGGTAGTCCACGTTGGCCTTCGCCGGGATTTCGAGGCCAAGGCCCCAGAAGACACTGTTAATGACGAGCCGCCGCGTGCCCTCGCTCTGGAGGTCCGTGGCCGCACCCATCGTGGTGGTGAAAACCTTGTTCGACTTGCCCGCCTCGTTCTTCACCTCGCGGGTCCAGACCACGGGCATCATCGGGTCGTTGACGCCCTGCTCCTGCTTGTCCGTCGCCCGCTTCTTTTTGTAATCGGCCGGGGCGGTGTCGGCGGTCATGCCTTTGAGCACCTGGCCGCGCACAAGAATCTTCGCGTCGGCGGGCGGGTAGGCTTCATAGACATCCGAGTCGGCGAAGATTTGCTGCACGCCATTGAAGAGCGGGTTCTTTTCCTGACCCTTCTCGATGACGCCGAGCATCGCCTCGACCTTGTGCCGACCCCAGTGCGTGATCCATGTCTCGCCGAGCACTTGCTTGCCGAAGCCGCCCTTGTTGCCGTAGTTCCACTTCTCGTAAGGCCCCTTGAGGCCGTTGAAGGCGTGGGTGCTCGTGCGCAACGCGATGAGGGACACGCCCCGGTTCACAGCGGCTTCGAAGCGCTTGTTCGCATCGTCATCCCAGTGGCGGAAGCGCAGCAGCATCACGATGGCGTCGGCGGAATCGAGCGCGGCGGGGTTGGAGAGACTGCCGCCCGCGTCGGGGTTAATGAAACCCTCGGCGTCCACGGAGAAGAGCACGGTGCATTTGAAGCCGTGGCGCTGGCTGAGAATCTTCCCGAGCATCGGCAAGCCCTCCTCGCCGCGATACTCCTCATCGCCAGCGATAAGCACGATGTGCTTGCCCTGGCCGGGGCCGGGCTTGGGCTCGTAAGTGACCCAGGTCGGTTCAGCGGCGCTGGCAGTGGCGACGAACGTGGTGGCAAGCAGCGCGGCAAACAGGCGACGGGAGAGGATAGATGCGAGTTTCATATTCAAGTTTGGCTTTGGACGCGGACCGAACTTTAGGGCTTCGCCAAATTCCCGCAACGCTCTTTCCCGGCCAGCGCGGCGCTCGGGTGCAGCTGCTCGCTGCCCCCCGGAGCGCGGCCTTTCAGGCCGCAGCGGGTGATTCGCGCAAGAGTGGGAAAGTCCGCCGCCCTCAGTCTTCGCGCGGCTGCTGCGGGCGTGACGCCCGCGCTCCGGGGCGCAGGGTTTTTGGAGTAGGGTCAAGATGTGCCCGCAGCGCCCCCCTCAATCCACAAACTGCGTTTCGTTGCTAGCCAGCAGGGCTTGGGCGTATTCGGACCACGCTTTCTTGTCGGTTTCGCGGGTGGCGAGGAAGCGGGTGGCCATCGCGAGTTCCTTCGCTGTCGGGGGGCGCTGAAAGAGGACGGCGTGGGCGCGGATGACGCGGTCGTTCAACGCGGGGCCGGCTTCCTTCTCCAGGCGCGCGGCGAAGGCGTCGGCTTGGGCGAGGAGGAAGGGGCTGTTCAGGGAGAAGAGCATTTGCAGCGCGGTGGCGGTCTCGGTGCGCGAGGCGCTGTGGGCGGCGGGGTCGGGGAAGTCGTGAATGCGCAGCATCGGCTCCAGTTCGTGGCGGTCCACGATGCCGTAGAGCGTGCGGCGGAGGTTCTGCTCGGAGGTGAGCGGCGTAGCGACGCCGCCGAAGCTGCGGTCCAGCGTGCCAGCGGCGGCGAGCGCGGTGTCGCGCCACGCCTCGAAGTCGAGGCGGCGGCGGGGCATGCGGGCGAAGAGGCGGTTCTCGGGGTCGCGTTTCTCGGAGTCGGGCGCGAGGGAGCTTTGCTGCCACGCGGCGGAGAGGAGGATTTCGCGGTGCAGCCACTTGATGGACCAGCCGTTCTGGATGAAGCGCGCGGTGAGGTCGTCGAGCAACTCGGGGTGCGAGGGTGCGTCGCCGGTGGCGCCGAACTCGCTGGGCGTCTCCACGATGCCGCGCCCGAAGTGGTGCCGCCAGATGCGGTTCACGATGACGCGGGCGGTGAGCGGCGCGGCTTCCTGCACGATGGCTTGGGCCAGCTCAAGACGGCCGCTGCCCGTGGTGAGGCGGCGCGGTTGGCCGTCCTTGGCGGGGAAGGCGGAGAGGAAGCGGCGGGGGACGATGTCACCGGTGTTGTTCGGGTCGCCGCGCTTCATCAGCTCGAGGTCGCGGGCCTGGCCGGGCTTGAAGTCGAGCACGGTGCCTTTGTTGTTCGCGGCGGGGATGACGAAGAGCGCGGCGTCCTCGACGGCGGTGGCCATCGCCATGTTGAAGTGCGGCGTGCCGGACTTGAGGCCGGTGATTTTCTGTTCGATGACGGCGACTTGGTTGGTGAGGTCGGCGGGCGCGGGCTTTTTCTTCTTCAACTCGTCGCGTTCCTTTTCGAGCGCGGCGACGGATTCGCGGGCTTTCTTCACGGGCAGCCAGAACTGGTCGCCCATCGTGGGGACCTCGGCATGGCGGACGCTCGCGAAGACGCCGGCGATGCCATAGTAGTCGGCGGCGGTGATGGGGTCGGACTTGTGGTCGTGGCAGCGGGCGCAGGCGAGCGTGAGGCCGAGGAAGGTGCGGCTGAGGGTGTCCACGTGCTCCTCCCATTCGTCGGCGACGGTGCCCTTGATGAGGTCGGGCGGGAGCTGGAGTTCCTTCCAGTAAGTCGGCGCGAGGCCGAGGAAGGCGAGGGCGTGGAGGTCGCTGCGCGAGGGTTGAGAAGGGGGTGACTTTTCCGGTGCGGCGTCGGCTTTGGGCTTTGGGCTTTGGGCTTTGGACTCGGCTTCTGCGATGAGGCTGTCGGCGGCGATTTGGCGCATGACGAATTGGTCGTAGGGGAGGTCGTCGTTGAAGGCTTTGATGACCCAGTCGCGGTAGAGATGCGCGGAGGTGGTTTTCTCGAGCCACGAGCCGGTCTTGTCCACGTAGCGGGCGAGGTCGAGCCAGTAGCGGGCGTAGCGCTCGCCGTAGTGGGGGGAGGCGAGGAGGCGGTCCACGGCTGCGGCAACGACGCGGCTCTCACTTTCTCGCCTGCTCACTTTCCCACCTACGCCGCTTGCCGGTGAGAAAGTGGGAGCGTGAGAAAGTGCGAAGTCGCGAACGAACGTCTCCACTTCCTCGGGCGTGGGCGGGAGGCCGGTGAGGTCAAAGTGGAGGCGGCGGATGAGGGCGCGCGGGTCGGCGGGCGGGGCGGGCTTGAGGTTGGCTTTCTCCTGCTTCGCGAGGAGGAAATGGTCAATGCGGGTTTGGGGCCACTTGGTGTCGCGGACTTTGGGGGATGGCGTCTCGCGGAGAGGGAGGAAGGCCCACGGAGTTTGCGGGGGCGCGGGTTGCTTGGCCGGAGCCTTCGACTCCGCCGCCGTGCCGACGAATGCGTAGAGCGCGGTGAGTCCGAGCGAGGCAAGTAGGACGAGGCGAGACTGATTCATGGACGAGAAGTAGATGTCAGCTAGCAAACCGTGATTCAACTCAAAGCCACCGCCAGCAGGGGCTTGAGCGCACTGATTTGTGACGACCATGCGCCGGGCAGCGACTTGACTCACCAAGTGTTGAGCCTAGTCTCCGGGCGTTCAACTTTTGCGGTATGCGACACCCCACCACCCGAGCTTTCACGTTGATCGAACTGCTCATGGTCATTGCCATCATCGGCATCTTGGCGTCGCTGCTGGCTGGAGGCATCGCACAGGCAAAGGGGCGCGCCCACAGCATCACCTGCATGAACAACCAGCGGCAGCTCTTGGTGGTCTGGCAGAAATACGCGGGCGACTCCGATGACCGGCTGGTGGTGAACTCCAATCCCGTGAGCAGCATGACGCCCCTCACCACGAACTTCCCGTGGGCTTCCAGCGGCACGCATCAGTTTTATCCTTCAGTCACCAACGAGGCCTTCCTCACGGACCCCAACTACTCAGCGTTCGCCTATGCGAAACTGAACCCGCGCCTCTATCGCTGCGCCGGGATCAAACACAACATCCAGGGCGTGCCCATCATTCGGACCTACAGCATGAATCCCTACATGGGCGGACGCAGTTCCACGTGGAGCGCGCCCACGGGGTTCGAGACCTACCAGCGGATGAATGACATCACACAACCCGCGGAACGCTTGGTGTTCTCGGAGATGAACCCGTTCATCATCTGCACCTCCGCCATCCGTATCAACTCCCTCCAAGCCGAGACGGATACGAACTCACCCACCTTGGGCACGATCATTTCCGCCGACTTTGCCACGCTGCCGATGTTCGGCCACGGCCGCATCGGCCAAATCAGCTATGCCGACGGCCACGTGGAGCCGCAAAAGCAGCAGACCGAGGAGTTCACCCGCACCTGGCCCGTGGACTGGCTCGCCTTCCACTCCGGCCTCCACTCAGCCACCAACGCCGACGCCCTCTGGTATGCCAACCGCCTCACCCGCGCGCGTTGAAGACAAGCCCCTCCATCCGCCCGCCTCGGTCCATTCCCTCCGCGCGCGGCACCGCCTTTGCGCTGATCGAACTCCTCGTCGTCATCGCGATCATCCTCGTGCTGATCTCGCTCTTCCTCGGTGGCATCAGCAAGGTCAAGACCCGCGCTGAACGCACCGAGTGCATCAACAACCTCCGCCAGATATCCCTCGTCTGGCAAAAATACCCGACCGAGAACGACGACAAACTCGTGTTGAACTACCGCCCCCAAACCTCCACCAATAACCCACCTCCGCTTCCGTGGGTGCAGGGCGACTACCACTACACCTACGCGAGCGTCACGAACACCGACTACCTCACCGACCCCCAACTCGCCGCCTTTGCCGGCAGCCTCCCCAATCCACGCATCTACCGCTGCCCCGCAGTGAAGCACCTCGTGCAAGGCGTCCCATTGACCCGCAGCTTCGGTCTGAACCAATATATGGGCGCGGGCAGCCGCAGCGAGACCGACCCGGCCTACCAAACCTTTGCGCGCTTGGCAGACG
This sequence comes from Klebsiella pneumoniae, assembly GCA_943330855.2. Taxonomy (GTDB): domain Bacteria; phylum Verrucomicrobiota; class Verrucomicrobiia; order Limisphaerales; family SXTU01; genus SXTU01. The sequence goes on along the minus strand of CALQJI020000031.1, from coordinate 15,275 downwards.
TGCCCAATCCCTCGCAAATTTTCACCTTCCTCGAACTCAACCCACACACCATCTGCACCAGCATGGCCCGCGTGCCGATGGACACAAACCAGGCCGAGGGCTACTTCCATATGCCCTCCTTCCTCCACGGTGGCCGCTCCGCGATGGCCTTCGCTGATGGACACATTGATCTCTACGGCATCCGCGACAAAGACACCCTCCGCACCTACCAGGTGGACTGGCTGCCGGACCATCAATTCTCCATGACCAACGCCGACGTGCTCTCCCTCCGCGAGCTGACCACGCATCCGAAATAGCCGCACCTCCACGAACCATGCAAAAAATCCTCTTTTCCCTCTTCGTCGGCATCGGCCACGCGCTGCAGGCCCTCAAGAAACCCGCCACCTGGGCCGTCATCGCCGTCATCGCTGGCTTGTGGTGGTGGAAACATCAGCACACCGAAGCCGCCAAAGTTGTCAACCAGCACCCACCCATCGAGTTCCAGCCGCTCACCGCCCCCAGCCCCACCGCAACCGCAGCCGCAACCGGTGCACCCGCCGGGGTGAACGCCAGTCCCGTGGACGAGGAACTTGCCGCCGCCATCGCCTCCGGCATCACCGACCCCGAGAAACTCCCCGTCATGTCCTCGCGCCAACTCGAAGTCGCCGTGGGCCGCTTCCACAATGACAACTTGCGCCTCCCCAAAGACGCGGATGAACTCATCGCGAAGAAATACCTCGTCGGGGTCCCACCCGCCCCGCCCGGCAAGCGCTACCAACTGGATCTCTCCCCCATCCAGATGCGACTGGTGAGCCGGTAGCCGCCCCTTCGACACGCCTGGAATCCCTGCGGTGGCGGGTCTGCGACCGCCGAGTTCGAGCCAGTCCCAGAAGAGCGCCCGGCGGCCTACGAAACGCATCGTGTCCCCGCAAGATTTCGGTTCGCTAGTTTGCAGGAAGTTGTTTTACGTTTCGTCCAACTACACGCTGGCATCCGAATATGTGAGGGTGCGAGGGTTTGAGAGTATGAGTGAAAATGCCAATCCAGTTCGGAAGCCGCTGGTGAAGCGGCACACTGACTTGGAGGTTTATCAATTGGCGTTTACGGCGGCGATGGAGGTGTTCGCGTTGAGCAAGCGTTTCCCGAAGGAGGAGACTTACTCGCTCACGGACCAGATACGGCGCTCCTCGCGTTCGGTCTGTGCGAACCTGGCCGAGGCTTGGTGCAAGCGACGCTACGAAGCCGCGTTCATCGCCAAGCTCGGTGAATGTGAGGCTGAAGCCGCCGAAACCCAGACCTGGGTGCAGTTCTCGGTGGAGTGCGGATACCTCGACCGTGCGGCTGCAACCAAGCTCTACAAAGACTATGACCACATCATCGCGATGCTCGTCCGAATGATTACGAACGCCAACCAATGGACTCTGTGATGAAAACCCTCACACCCTCACACCCTCGCACCCTCACACGCCGCAGCGCCGTCCGCTCCCTCGCTGCCACCTCGCTGTTGCTCCCCGGAATGCTCTCCGAGCTAATGCGCACCGATGCCCGCGCTGCGGCTCCCGCCGACCCGCTCGCGCCGAAGCAGCCGCACTTCGCGCCGAAGGCCAAGCGCGTCATCTTCCTGCACATGAGCGGCGGCGCGTCACATGTGGACTCGTGGGATTACAAGCCGCGCCTCATTGCGGACCACAACCAGCCTTACGAAGTGCCGAAGAAGATGCTGGAGGCCTTCGCGCTGAACAACCGGAGCGAGGTGAAGTTTTACAAGAAGCCCGGCTGGGAATTTAAGCAGCGCGGCCAGTCCGGCCTGTGGATTAGCGAGCTGTTCCCCAAGACCGCCGAGTGCGCGGACGACCTCTGCCTCATCCGCTCCATGTTCAACGACCACGCGGACCACGCGCAGGCCACGCTGGGCATCCACACCGGTTCGGTCACGTTCACGCGGCCCAGCGTCGGCTCGTGGGTCAGCTACGGTCTCGGCACGGAGAACGCGAACCTGCCGAGCTTCATGGTCATCGCTCCCGCCATGCCGTATGCCGGCGGGCAGGTGTGGTCGGCGGACTTTCTCCCCGGCTGCCATCAGGGCACGCACGTCGTGCCCGGCCCGGTGCCGGTGCCGAACATCAACCGTCGCCTCGCCGACGCGGAGTTGCAGGAAATGGAGCTAGGCCTCGGCGCGGCGTTCAACCAGAAGCATCTCCTCGCGCGCGGCAACGACGCCCAACTCGCCGCGCGCATCAAGTCCTTCGAGACGGCTTACGGCATGCAGGCTGCCGCGCCCGAAGCCTTCGACCTGAAGAAGGAGACGGACGAGACACACAAGCTCTACGGCCTCGAACGCGGCAGCACCAAGGGCTTCGCCTGGCAGTGCCTCATCGCGCGCCGACTGGCGGAGCGCGGCGTGCGCTTCATCGAACTCATCGACACCGGCGCGTCCGGCAATTGGGACGCGCACGGCGACATGGCCGGGCACGGCCCGCTCGCGCGCAACGTGGACCAGCCGATGGCCGCGCTGCTGAAGGATTTGAAGAGCCGCGACATGTTGAAAGACACGCTCGTCGTGTGGGCCACGGAGTTTGGCCGCACGCCGTTCAACACCACGAAGGACGCGAAGGGACGCGAACACCACGCTCAAGCGTTCACGTGCTGGATGGCCGGCGGCGGCGTGAAACCTGGCTTCAGCTACGGCGACAGCGACGAGCACGGCAACGCGGTGGCGGCCAACGGCGTCCACGTCCACGACTTCCACGCTACGATGCTGCACCTGCTGGGCTTTGACCACACGCGCCTCACCTACCGCCACGCGGGCCGCGACTACCGACTGACGGATGTGCATGGAAGCGTGGTGAAGGATGTCGTCGCGTAAAGGGGCGCGGACGCCTGCGTTCGCTGCCGCTTCGCGTGCGTGAAAGGCCCTACGGACGTGGGCGTCCGGGCTTCATCCCGAATGAGCACTAACGCGGGTTTGCCTCCGGTGCATTTTTCCCCACACTCGCCTCATGGCACAACCCATCCGCGTTTCCGGCAAGGTCCGCCTGCGTGACTTCAACCCACGCTTCTGCGCCGGCCTCGAAAAGAAGCCGACCATCATGGAGACCGACCGGCTGCTGGAGCGGTTCGGCAAACTGCAGGACCTCTTCTTCGCCAATGCCAACCGCGGACTTATCATCGTGCTGCAAGGCATGGACACGAGCGGCAAGGACGGCACGGCGCGGCGGCTGTTTGAGTTCGTCGAACCGGCGGGCGTGGAGACGGTGGAGTTCAAGGCCCCGAGCACGCTGGAGCTGGCGCATGACTATCTCTGGCGCGTCCACCAGGCGGTGCCGCGCTTCGGGCGCATCGGCCTCTTCAACCGCTCGCATTACGAGGACGTGCTGGTGGTGCGCGTGATGAACCTCCGGCCGCCCGAGGTGTGGAAACCGCGCTATGACCACATCAACGACTTCGAGCGGATGCTCACGGACAGCGGTTACACGTTGCTGAAATTCTTCCTACACATCAGCCACGAGGAGCAGGCGGAGCGCTTGCAGACGCGGCTCGACGACCCCGCGAAGAACTGGAAGTTCGAGCCGGGCGACCTGGCGATGCGCGAGCGCTGGGACGACTTCATGGAGGCTTACGAAGTGGTGCTGAACAAGACCTCGACGCCCTGGGCACCGTGGCACGTCGTGCCCGCCGACCGGAAGTGGTTCCGCGACTACGTGGTCGCCCAGACGGTCGTGGAGACGCTGGAGGACATGAAGCTCAAGTGGCCCAAGCCGAAGGTGGACTTGCGGAAATTCCGGGTTCAGTGAGCCAAGATTCCGCGGTTGAAAGCAAAAGCCCCGAAACAACTCAATTGCCTCGAGGCTTTTGAAAACTTGAGCGGCTTACCGGCGGTTGCGGCGCTTGACGTTGAGTTGGGTCATCGAGTGGAGCAGCGCGGCCTGGACGGTGGCGGTCTCCTCGTCGGTTAGCTTCTCGGCGAGGCGGGCTTCGGCCTTCTTGCGAGCTTCCTCGGCCTTCATCTCGTCAATGTCATCCGCCTTGATGGCCATGTCCGTGAGGATAGCCACGCGGTCACCGGTGATTTGCACGAAGCCCTCGCCGGTGGCGAGGTAGTGGTCCACCCCGCCCTTCTTCGCGACGATCTCGCCGTGGGCGATCTGGGTCATGAGCGAAATGTGCATCGGGTAGATGCCCATTTCGCCCTCGATGCCGGGGAGCGTGACCATGTCCACGTCCTCGGAGTAGATCTTCGCTTCCGGGGTGACGATTTCGAGTTTGAGCGTGGCCATGTGCGCTTGAGAGTTTGTGAGTTGATTGTTGAGCGCCGCGTTCGGCGCGGTTGAGATTGCTCTCAACACTCAACTTTCATCACTCAACTATTCTTTGATCTCGTCGATGCCGCCCTTCAGATAGAAGTTGTTTTCGGGGACGGCGTCGTGCTTGCCCTCGAGGATTTCCTTGAAGGCGCGCACGGTCTCGGCCACGGGCACCTGCTTGCCTTCGCGACCGGTGAAGACCTGCGCCACGGTGAACGGCTGGCTGAGGAACTTCTGAATCTTGCGGGCGCGGAACACGGCGGTCTTGTCCTCGGGACTCAACTCGTCCATGCCGAGAATCGCGATGATGTCCTGCAGGTCTTTGTAGCGCTGGAGCACCTTCTGGACGCCGCGGGCGACATCGTAGTGTTCCTGGCCGACGATGTCGGGCGTGAGCGCGCGGGAGTTCGAGGCCAGGGGGTCCACGGCGGGGAAGATGCCGAGCTCCGCGATGGAGCGCTCGAGCACGATGGTCGCATCCAAGTGCGCGAAGGTCGTTGCGGGCGCGGGGTCGGTCAAGTCGTCGGCGGGCACGTAAACGGCCTGGAAGCTCGTGATGGAACCCTTCTTCGTCGAGGTGATACGTTCCTGAAGGTTGCCCATCTCGGCAGCCAGCGTGGGTTGGTAACCGACGGCGCTGGGCGTGCGACCAAGGAGCGCGGACACTTCGGAGCCGGCCTGTGAGAAGCGGAAAATGTTGTCCACGAACAGGAGCACGTCCTGGTTGTGCTCGTCGCGGAAGTATTCGGTCACGGCCAGCGCGGAGAGCGCGACGCGGAGACGCGCGCCGGGCGGCTCGTTCATCTGGCCGAACACGAGGCCGATCTTGGAGCCTTCGTCGAGGACAGGCAGGCCATTCTCGCCGATGAGCGGGTGGCCCTTGGCGTCCTTCTTGGTCTTGATGACGCCGGCCTCAATCATTTCCGCGTAGAGGTCGTTGCCCTCACGGGTGCGCTCGCCGACGCCCGCGAACATCGAAACGCCGCCGTGCAGCTTCGCGATGTTGTTGATCAATTCCATGATGATGACGGTCTTGCCGACGCCGGCACCGCCGAACGCGCCAACCTTTCCGCCCTTGAGGAACGGGCAGATGAGGTCAACGACCTTGATGCCGGTGGCGAGCACCTGCGGGCTGGTGGTCTGGTCCACGAGCGGCGGGGCCGAACGGTGAATGGAAATGTATTTGTCGGCCATCACCGGGCCTTGCTCGTCCACGGCGTCGCCGGTGACGTTGAAGACGCGGCCCATGACGGCGTTGCCGACGGGCATGGAGATGGGCGCGCCGGTGTCGGTGATTTCCATGCCGCGCTTAAGCCCTTCGGTGGTGCTCATGGCGACGGCGCGCACCCAGTTGCCGCCGAGGTGCTGCTGCACCTCGAGCGTCAGCTTGGTCTTGCCTTGGCCGGGAAGGTCGTATTCCACGGTCAGGGCGTTGTAGATGGCGGGGAGCTGGCCCGTGAACTCAATGTCCAGAACGGGGCCGATGATTTGAACGATTTTGCCGGTGTTCATCGTGGTAAATTAGTTGCCCATCGCCATCTGGGCGGTGGTGATTTCCAAAAGTTCTTTCGTGATGTTGGCCTGGCGCAGCTTGTTGTATTCGAGCGTCAGGTCTTTGATGATTTGCTTGGCGTTGTCGGTCGCGTTCTTCATGGCGACCATGCGCGCGGACTGCTCGGAAGCCTTCGCCTCCTGCAAAAACTGGAAGACCTGGTAATTCAAGTAGTGCGGCAGCAAGTTGCCGAGCACCGTGGCGGCTACCGGCTCAAAGAGGTATTCCTGCGTGGCTTGACCCAGTTCCTTCGTCGCCCCGTCGCCTTGGAGGCCGGCTTCGAGGGCCTTGATTTCGCCAAGCGGGAGGAGCTGCCGCTGGGTGGGTTTCTGCACGAGGGTGTTGACGAAGTCGGTGTAGAGCACATCCACGGCATCCACCTTGCCGCTCAGAAAAAGTTCCTGAGCGAATTTGGAGATGGCCCGCGCCTCGGCGAAACGCGGCGTGTCCTTGTAGGTGAATTCCGCAGCCAACTCGCGCTTCAAGCGGCCAGCCCACTGCGCGCCTTTCTTGCCGGCGCAGACGAACACGGTCGTGTCCTTGTCCCACTTCGCGGCTTCGCGGACGAGGTTCGTGTTGAGTGCGCCGCAGAGGCCCTTGTCCGTGGTGATGAGGATGAGCGCGCGCTTTTTGACGACCGGGCGTTTCTCCATCAGCGGATGGGTGAACTCTCCCGCGCCCGCCGTGGCGGCCGCGAGGACCTCGTTCATCAACGTGGCGTAAGGCCGACCCGCCAACGCAGACTGCTGCGCGCGGCGCATCTTGGCCGACGCGACCATCTGCATCGCCTTGGTGATTTGGGCGGTGTTCTTGACCGACTTGATGCGCCGGCGGATGTCGCGTGTGCTGGGCATGGTGGGCTAAGACAGTTGGTCGCGAACTTAGCGGTAGCTCTGCTTGAACTCCGTCACCGCTGCCTTCAAGTCAGCACCGAGGGCGTCGTTGATGGCCATTTCCTTGCGGAGACGCAGGAGCAGCGGCTCTTTGCGCGTGGTGAGGAAGTCGGTGAGCTTGTTCTGGAAGTCCTTCACCTTCTCCACTGCAACGTCGTCGAGCAGGTTCTGCTGCATCGCGTAGAGCACGGTGGACTGAATCTCGACCGGAAGCGGGTTGTATTGGCTCTGCTTGAACAGCTCGACAATGCGCTTGCCGCGTTCGAGCGTGGCCTGGGTCTTAGCATCCAAGTCGGACCCGAATTGGGCGAAGGCTGCCAACTCGCGATACTGCGCCAACTCCAGCTTGATTTTGCCGGCGACCTGCTTCATCGCCTTGATTTGCGCGGCGGAACCGACGCGCGACACGGACAGACCGACCGAGATGGCGGGGCGGATGCCTTGGTAGAACAGGTCGGTCTCTAGGTAAATCTGGCCGTCCGTGATGGAGATCACGTTCGTCGGGATGTAGGCGGACACGTCGCCGGCCTGCGTCTCGATGATGGGCAGCGCGGTGAGCGAGCCGCCGCCGTTACGTTCGTTGACGCGCGCAGAGCGTTCGAGCAAACGGCTGTGGAGATAGAACACATCACCCGGATACGCCTCGCGACCGGAGGGGCGCTTGAGGACGAGGGAGACTTGACGGTAGGCGACGGCCTGTTTGGAGAGGTCATCGTAAATGATGAGCGCATCCATGCCGTTGTCCATGAACCACTCGCCCATCGCCGCGCCGGAGAAGGGAGCGAGATACTGGGCAGCAGCGGGGGCATCGGCGCCCGCCGCGACAATGATGGTGTCTTCAAGGGCGCCAGCCTTGTCGAGTTCCGCGATGACGCGGGCGATGTTCGACTGCTTCTGGCCGACCGCGACGTAGATGCTGTAAACCGGGCGGAAGCTGGCGTCGCCAGAGGCGCGGCCCACCTTGTTGATGCGCGACTGGTTAATCATCGTGTCCACGCCAATGGCCGTCTTGCCCGTGGAACGGTCGCCGATGATGAGTTCGCGCTGACCGCGACCGATGGGAATCATCGCGTCCACGGACATGATGCCGGTCTGGAGCGGTTGGCTGACGGATTTGCGCTTCACGATACCGGGCGCGATTTTCTCGACCGGATACTGAGCGGTGGCAGTGACGGCGCCTTTGCCGTCCACCGGCCGGCCGAGGGTGTCCACCACGCGGCCCAGCAAACCCTTGCCCACGGGGACGGAGAGGAGCTTGCCGGTAGTCTTGACCTCGGAGCCCTCGCGGATGTTGAGGTAATCGCCCAGCACGACGACGCCGACCTCGGTCTCTTCGAGGTTAAGCGCGATGCCGATGACCCCGTTGCCGAAGTCGAGCATCTCGTTGAGCATGGCGTCGGTGAGGCCTTCAACCTTGGCCACACCGTCGGAAATCTCGCGGACGGTGCCAACGTTTTGGCGGGAGACGTTGGTCTTGAGGCCGGAAATCTGGGCTTCGATGTCTTGCAGGATGGAGCTCATAGCAATTCGTTAAGTCGAAAATCTTAAAGGTTGTCGTTCAGTGCGGCGAGGCGTCCCGCGACGCTGCCGTCGTAAATGTCGCTACCGGCCCGCACCTTCACGCCGCCGAGCAGCGCGGGGTTGACCGAGTAAGTCACGTTCATGCCGGGGCCGTATTTTTGGGCCAAGGCTGCCTCAATGGCGGAGCGTTGCGCTGGGGTGGACTCCACGGCGTTTTCGACGCGCGCGGTGCGGCGGTCGATGTCGAGTTTCACCAGCCGCTGTAGATGCGTGAGGGTGCTCACGTAGCCACGCGGCTTTTGCGCGATGACGAGCGTCACAGCCTGACGGATTTTGGCCTCGTCGAGGATGCCGTTGACGCAGCAGGCGTTAAACAACGTCTTGCCGTCGCGGCGGGCTTGTTTGCTGACTTTCATCGGCGGGCGCGGGGTGAAATCAACTAGGCAGCGAGCTGACGGACGGCGTCATCGGCCAGACGACCCTTTTGGTCAGCGGAAAGGATGTCGCCGGTAGCACGGCTTGCGGCAGCCACCACGAGGCGCCCAAATTCCTGGCGCAACTCGCCCTTCATGCGGGCCAGTTCGGCGTCGTTGGATTGCTTGGCCTTCGCGATGATGTTCGCGGCGTCCGCAATAGCCTTCTGGCGCTCGACTTCGCCGACACGAGCGGCGGCCGCACGGGATTCCTCGATGACCTTCTGAGCCTGCAGCCCGGCCTGAGTAAGAATGTCTTGAACCTTAACTTGAGCCGTGGCGAGTTCTGTCTTGGTCCGCTCGGCATCGGCCATGCTCTTTGCGATGCGCTCTTTGCGGTCGTCCAACATCTGAAGGATCGGGCCGTAGGCGAAGCGGTGTAACAGGAACGCCACGACGCCAAACCCGATGAAGTGCATCGTGAGAAGCTGGCCGTTAAAGCCGAACTTCTCGCCGATCTCGGCAGCAGGGTTGCTGGCGGCAAGGAGGAAGTGAAGTGACATAACTTAAAATGGAGCGCGGAGCCGGGTTACGGCCCCGCGGTTGGATTACTTGCCCATCAGGATGACGATGATGATGGCACCTTCCGCGAGCGCGGCGCTCAAGAGCGCTTGCACGAGGATTTTGCCCGATGCGCCGGGATTACGCCCGACGGCCTCGGCGGCCTTCATACCAATCAAACCGAGAGCAATGCCACCGCCAAGAGCGGCACCCGCAACAGCAATGCTACCTGTCATACTTTTGTGTCTTTCGTTTTGTGTTACTGACGCCCGCCGCAGTCTGGCCACGGTCCGAACGCCAAATTCTTTAGTGGGTGTGCCCACCACTGTGCTCGCCCTGACCCTCGGCCACGTGCTCATCGTCGTGCTTGCACATGAGGGCTGTGAACACCGCCGTCAACAAAGTGAACACCAGGGCCTGAATCAGGCCGACCATCAGTTCGAGGCCGAAGAAGGGCAACGCCGCGAGCCAACCGAAGTAGTGCCCACCGAGGTGCAGCATCATTTCCAACAGGGATTCACCTGCGTAAATGTTGCCGTAAAGGCGGAAAGTAAGAGACACCGGGCGGATGAGAATCGAAATGACTTCAAGGAAGCCGACGAGGAAGAAAATGAGCACGAGCAGCAATCGCATCCCGCCTGTCGCCTCGCCGTGATAAACGAAAATATGCGAGAGGAAGCCGCCTACTCCGTTGGCTTGGATGGACCAATACAACCACATTCCGAAGAAGAACAGCGCCAGCGCTAGTGTCATGTTCAAATCCGCATTCGCCCCACGTAGCACCGGGTGGGTGACGTGAAAGCCATGCGCTGTGTCATGCCCCCAACCGATCGACCCAACGCCCGGGATAAGGCCGAACCAGTTGGCGGTAAGGATGAAAATGAAGATGGAACCAAAGAACCAAAAAGTCTTCCGAGCCATCTTCTCGCCGAGGATGCCCGAGAGGAACTCCACAAGGGACTCAATGACCCATTCAGCAAAATTCTGAGCACCCTGCGGCACAAGTTGCGGCGCGCGAGTGGCTACCTGTGCGAATAGGATCAGGATAGCTGCCACCACAAACATCGCGACAAGCGAGTTGGTAACTTGGAAGGCCGCTTCACCGCCCTTGAGCAAACGCGGGGCCTGCATTGGCAGGGTGTGGCTTTCCTCAGTCGCGGGAATCTTGGCGGCAGCACCGCTGACATCCTTTGCGACCTGCCCTACGGCAGTCGTCACAGCTTGGCTCGCTGACGTGTCGGCAGCGCTCAATGAAGCTGGCAGCAGCGCGAGCAGCAGGGCGAAAAGCAGTGTTTTGACTACGTTCATTACAACCAGAAATTTCACCAGACGACGAAGCAGCTCGTTCGGCTAGCATCGAAACGGCGCGCAACTTGCCGTGTTGTGATTTTTTTCACAAGGGGTTTTTTGTGATGCGCCCAACTTGTAGTTCCCCGCATCGTGATGAGGAATATTGCTAATACCACAACCGCATTTCCACCGGGCGGAATGCTCTGCACCGGTCGCAACTTGATGCTTCCCTTTCCCACGTGAGCGTGGTTATTACGCCCCCACAATGCCGCCTGCAGCCTCCCCATCGCGTCCCAGCCAGAGTGCCGAGGATTATTTGGAACGCATTCAGGAGTTGATGGACGGGAAGGGTTATGCGCGCGTCGTGGATATCGCCTCCTCGCTGAAGGTTAAGCAGGCAAGCGTGACCAGCATGGTGCAGAAACTCGCTGAACAGGGTTACCTCAACTACGAAAAGTATCGCGGCCTTATCCTGACAGACAAAGGACGTGCCGTGGCCCAGCGAATCCAACAACGGCATGCCACGCTTTCCCGATTCTTCTCACTGCTCGGCCTCGACGCGGCGACGCAGCAGGCGGATATCGAAGGTATCGAACATCACCTCAGCCCCGACACGGTGGCGTGCATTGCAGACTTAGCGGAGTTTTTTGAGCGGAACCCAGCGGTGCTGGAGACATTCTCAAAGTCACGTCGCGGCTGAACCTCCCCGCCCACATGGCCGACAACTGGAGCCACATCCTCGCACTCGCAGAGGAGGAAGTCCGAGCCACTCTCGATGAACTGCCCTCCGAACTCCGCGAGCGAGCGCTGCCGCTGCCGGTAATTTTTGAACGCGTGCCCAGCGAGGATTTGGTGGCGGACGCTATCCAACCGGACACGCTGGGGCTGTTCGTAGGCGAAGCGTTTCCTGACGGTGAAGGCGGGCCCTCGCCACTACCTCCGCAAATCATCCTGTTCCTCCAAAACATCTGGGACATGGTGGAGGGCGACGAAGACATCTACCTAGACGAGGTCCATGTGACCTACATCCACGAACTCGGCCACTACCTCGGTTTGAACGAGGATGAGCTAGAGCAACGCGGTCTGCTGTAAGTCGAACCTCGCCGCCGGCTTTCGCCTGTGCGTCGAGCTCTCGTTAATCGCAACTAAAGGTTGCGATTCCCGCGTGCCGACGGCACGGAGATCACTCTTCAATGAACTTGATCGCCCGCGACTTCGCCGAGCGCTTGCGGGCGTTCTCATCCAGCACTTTCTTGCGCAGGCGGAGATTCTTGGGGGTCGCCTCGACGTATTCGTCCACGTCAATGTATTCGAGGGCGCGCTCGAGACTGAGCTTCATCGGGGGCGCAAGCTGGATACCTTTGCCGTCGCCGCCGGAGCGCATGTTGTTAAGCTTTTTCTCGCGCACGGGGTTGACAGCCAAGTCGGTGTCGCGGGCGTGCTCGCCGACGATCATGCCAACGTAAATCGCGTCGCCCGGCTCGATCATGAGCCTGCCGCGTTCCTGCACCATGTTGAGCGCGTAGGGAGTGGCCTCGCCATTGTCCATCGAGACGAGGGAGCCATTCTTGCGGGCGGGGATTTCACCACGGTCTTCTCCGTATTCGTGGAACAGATGGCTCATCACGCCCATACCCTTGGTCATGTTCACGAGGTCCGTCTCAAAACCGATGAGGCCGCGCATGGGCACGAGTGCCTCGACGGACACCGTGTTGGCGACGTGATTCATGTTCGTGATCTGCGCCTTGCGGCCAGAGAGCGACTCCATGATGGAACCGAGGTTCTCATTCGGGATTTCGACGAAGAGCTTCTCGATGGGTTCGAGGGAGGTATCGTTCGGGCCTTTCTTCCACAGCACTTCGGGGCGGGACACGAGGACTTCGTGGCCTTCGCGGCGCATTTGCTCGACGAGGATGGCGATCTGCATTTCGCCACGGCCGGAGACGGCGAAGATTTTGGGGTCACTGGTCTGGGCGATGCGCAGGGCGACGTTGGTGCGGATTTCCTTCACGAGGCGGTCCCAGATGTGGCGCGCGGTGACGAGCTTGCCGTCCTGGCCGGCGAGGGGGCCGTCGTTCACGGCGAATTCCATCTGAATCGTGGGCGGGTCAATCGGAATGTAGGGCAGAGCGGCGCGGGCCTCGCTGTCGCAAATCGTCTCGCCGATGAACACGTCCTCGAAGCCGGTGAGGCCAACGATGTCGCCGGCGTGGGCTTCCTGCACCTCGATGCGTTTCATGCCTTCGAAGTGGAAGATCATCGTAATCTTGCCCTTGGTAATCCGACCGTCGCCGTGGCGGCAAATGGCGGGCTCACCGACCTTCACCTTACCCTCGACGATTTTTCCGAACGCGATACGACCGAGGTAATCGGAGTAATCTAGGTTCGCCACGAGCACCTGAAAGCCATCACCAGCCTTGGCGCGCGGGGGCGGGATGTGCTTCACAATGGCGTCAAAGAGCGGCTCCATCGTGCCGCTCACGTGCTCGAGTTCGAGCTTAGCGTAACCCGCCTTGGCCGAGCAGTAAATGAACGGGAAATCGAGTTGCTCGTCCGTCGCGTTGAGGGACATGAAAAGTTCAAACACCAAATCGAGCACCTTCTTGGGCGTGGCGTTGTCGCGGTCGATCTTGTTGATGACAACGATGGGCTTGGCCCCGGCCTCGAGCGCCTTGCGTAGCACGAAGCGGGTCTGTGCCTGCGGACCGTCGGTGGAATCCACGACGAGAAGCACCCCGTCAATCATGTTCATGATACGCTCCACCTCGCCGCCGAAGTCGGCGTGGCCGGGGGTGTCCACGATGTTGATGTGGTAGTCGTGATACTTGAACGCCGCGTTCTTGGCCTTGATCGTGATGCCCTTTTCCCGTTCGAGGTCCATAGAGTCCATCAGGCGCTCGACCTGGCTCTCGGCTTGGTTGGCGCGGAAGGTGCCCGATTGTTTGAGGAGACAATCGACTAGCGTGGTCTTGCCGTGGTCGACGTGCGCGATGATGGCGATGTTGCGGATGTGCTGCATATCAAAAGTGTTTTCCGGCTGTTCTATGTTTAAAAGCGATGCGCACGTGCAAAAAGCCAACGGGAGCGTGCGGCCACCGGACAGGAATCTGCCGGGCCGCGCACTATGGGCGACTGCGGGAAAAGGTCAAGCGGTGGTTCGGACCACAGTAAGTGGCATGAACAGGCGCCCCCGACGCCAACACATTCGTTCATCCCGTCGTTAGCTGGCTGTGAATCTTACTCGTAATCTGAATCTCAATCCTCTTCAATTCTCTACCGATGTCCTTCGTCCAGCGCCTAAAAATCGAAGCGGAAGACACCCTCCGCTACAACGAAACCGTCCGCTCCGTTCTTTGCGAAATCGCGTTGCGGAAAGACAAAACCCCGCTCGCCTCCGATCCACAGGCCATCGCGCGCAGCATCGTCCGCCTCAGCTCTGCGGCGCGGCTCGCCACTAGCCCACCACAACTCCTAAAAGTCGAGGCCCGCATCGCCGAGCGCGTGCAACTCCTCGGCAACCGCCCCGTGGACTTCGCCGAGTTTGAGCCGGGCTCGATGAAGAAGACGGCCGTCGACTACTTCGTCCCGCTCAAACCCTACATCAGCGAGCACGAGAAGGGCGTCTGCTACATCGCCTTCGAGCATCGCTGGGCGCGCATGCTCCATCATTACTGGGACAAGTTGGAGGCCTTCGCCCAGCGCTACATGATGATCGTCCATCCCGTGTGGGCCACCCCGCACGGCCTCATCAACTACTACCTGCCCAGCATCTGGCCCGGCACGGACCCGATCTTCGCCTGCGTCAGCGACCCGCACGACCTCGACACCCTCGTGCGCCAGTCGCCACGCCACGTCGTCATCCCTCGCTACTGCTCGCACTGGGTCAACCCGGCGGTCTACCCGCACGTGCCCTTCGAGCAGAAGGACATTGATATCGTGATGCTGGCGAACTTCGGGAAATACAAACGCCACTTCGCCCTCTTCAAGGCGCTGCGCGATATGCCGCGCACGGTGAAAGTCGTCTGCATGGGCCAGTATAACGACAAGCGCACGCGCGAAGTGCTGCTCGCCGAGGCCGCCGCCTTCGGCGTAGCTGACCGCTTCGAGCTGCGGGAGAACGCGCCGGACACCGAGGTCTTCGACTGCATGGCCCGCGCGAAGGTGAACCTCATCCTATCCAAGCGCGAAGGCTCCTGCATCGCACTCGTTGAAGCCATGTTCGCCAACACACCCTCTGGCATGCTTCAGGACGCCGAAGTCGGCTCGCGTGTCTTCATCAACGAGCACACCGGTCGCTTCCTCACGGACGACAACCTCGGCGCGCAGCTCATGGACTTCATCGCCAACGCCGGGAAATATTCTCCACGGAAGTGGATGGTGGACAACAAGCACGATTGCCACGGCAGCAGCAGCGCGATGAACGCCGTCATCAAACAGGAAATGGTGAAGCGTGGGGAGATGTGGACCACCGACCTCTGCCCCCTCCACTGGCGGCCCGATCCGCAGCTCCTCCGCCCCGAGGACCACGTGGCGATGCAGGCGACCTACGACGACATCCGGAACAACCTCGGCATCCAAATCGAGCTACCCAGCAGCTAGCCCGCACATGAGCACAATCCGTATTGACTCACGGCTAAATGTTACCGGGGGCAGGGGACCGTCAGGTCTTCGTTGACTCACGATCTAGTTTACCCAAGGCAGTGAAGAATTTCTTCAGCTTGGCCTCAATCCTTTTCTTCAACTCGTAGGGATCCATCCCGGC
>CALQJI020000030.1 GCA_943330855.2 Klebsiella pneumoniae | reverse complement strand
GGGGCTCAAGCCTTTCGCTGGGTAAAAAGTGCGAACTCAGCAACAGCTGGAGTAATGGCCGGTCTCGGCTTCCTGACGGGTGGGTTTAACAGCACCGCCAATGCGGTGAATGCCGATGGCTCTGTGGTCATCGGCTGGAGCGACTACGTCAATGGCTCCTCCTCTGGGGCTCAAGCCTTTCGCTGGGTAAAAAGTGCGAACTCAGCAACAGCTGGAGTAATGGCCGGTCTCGGCTTCCTGACGGGTGGGTTTAACAGCACCGCCAATGCGGTGAATGCCGATGGCTCTGTGGTCGTGGGGCATAGCGACTCCACCTCTGGGTTTCAAGCCTTCCGCTGGACTGAAGTCGGAGGGATGCAGACGGTGAGTCAGTGGCTGACGAACGGAGGCGGCAGCGTTCCCAGCGGTTGGACCTTGGATTCTGCCACAGGCGTGAACGCCGACGGCACGGTGGTGGTAGGCAATGGCACCCACAATAGCGCGACGGAGGCATGGCTGGCGCGGAGCGGGGCGCTGGTGAGTCTGGCCGATCTATCGGCGAGTCTTCGCACCGGATCGTATGTGCCGCAGAGTTCCTCGACGATGGCGGAGACTTTGCGCGTGGAGACGCCCTGGACATACATTTCTGCCATGGCGAGTTTGAGGGCCTGCTCGGAGCGGAGGCCTTTTTCCAGGGCGCTGGGATAGAAGGCGGTCGCGCCCCGGACTTGCGGCACGCTGAAGGTGATGGGGCCGACGCGGCTGGCGAGGGTTTTGGGTTTGTAGCCGTTGGCCTAGCCCTGGCGGGTGGCGGTGCGCTCGTAGGGTTGGGCTTGGAGGACGTGCTGGCGTTCGACGCGCATGGCTTCGTTGACGAGGAGGCGGAGGCCTTCGGCGAAGCCGTCGTGGCCTTGCTCGGTCAGCAGTTGCAGGACGTTGTTCAAGAGTTCAGGGTCGGGGTGGTGGGCCATGTGGTTTTGGATGTTGGATGTGTTTGTCGACACCCCAACAGGGAACCAACGTGGCCCGCCCTCGACCAGTTTTGCGCGTGCGGAGCAGCTTCACCCCTTTGGGGTGAGGCGGAGCGAAGGCGAGCGTAGCGAGCCGAGCGCAGCCGAACCCCAAAGGGGTGAAGCTGGAGGGAAGAAAGACAAATTACAGAAGCAGGTTTACACCGGCTATCGAACATCTCGAGCGCGAACGCTCACGAGATCCGGACACCGACGAACCCTGGAGGTTTCATTGGTGGTGCTTTTTGCCCTTGCCACGAACCACCGACCTGCCAAGGTCGTATTTGGACAGCCTGATTAATCGGGAAGCCAGCAGTTGGGCGCGCTTTGGTGCCGGTGCGCCGCGATGGCTCGGCCGTCCCGGCGTCGAACTGCGAGTGCGTGACCACCACTATCGCCAGGCGATTCAAGCCCGCCGCACCTTGGACCTGATTCCGCTGTGCTTGGAGTGGATGAGCGAGTTTCCCCGGCCCAAGCCCAGCAGCAACCCTCAACCCCAATCTTGAAATGACAGCCCGAAGAATCAAGGGAACCGCTGTGCTGCACCACCACGTTTACGTGATTGAACTGGACCGCGCCGTGTTGAAGGAGAAGCGGTTCTTGGGGGAGAACCCCGATTACGCGGGCGAGAAGGCCTGCTTGTATGTGGGCAGCACTGGGCTGACACCGGAGGAGCGGTTTAAGAATCATCAGGCAGGAATCAAGTCGGGCAAGTATCCGCACAAGTTTGGCCAGTGGCTGCGCCCCCGGCTCTACCAGAAATACAATCCGATGACCTACGAGGACGCGGCGGCGCTTGAGAAACAACTGGCCTTGGAGCTGCGGGCGAATGGATATGCCGTGTGGCAACGGTAAGAGCGCGGGCGTATGACCCACCCACCGCTGGCGTGGGCCAAGTGCGACCGAGCAGCATTCCGAGTTTTCCCTTACGCGAAAACGCGAGGGGAGTGCTGAAATACTTGGGGAGCAGCAGGCCTCCCGGCTTTATGACACGGAACAAGGTTGCGAGTTTCACGGCCAAATGATTCACTCTGCCCAGCATCAGGAACGAGCCCGGGTAGAACCGGGTGAGTAGCAACCGAGCTGTTGAAGCCAGCCACGGTGCTCGAGCGGGGTAACCCGTTCGATGTGCGAAGCGCGTTAGCGCCTCGAAAAACAAACCTTCACGGAAGACGAACGCCACTGTTCGGTTCCGTCCACAAAACCCCTGATGCGTTGACTGAAAGGCTAACGCATATGTATCAGCCCACGCTGGCGGTCCGGGTGAACCCAGCAAACCCGGACCATCACCTCTGGAACAACCACGGCACATGGTGGTGCCATTTCACCCTGCACCTGCCGGACTGCACCAAGCGGCGCGTTCGCCGCTCACTTGAAACCAAGTCGTTGGTGCAAGCCCGCGACTGCCGGGATTCCTTGTTGGCATCGGAGCGGCGGGGCGAGTCCCCTGTGAAGAAGGACGAGGTGTCGCGATGAACTCGTTGCGTCTTTCAGGACTCGATGCGTTGGATCTCTTGAGCCCGCCACGCAAGGGGGTGGAAGGGTGTGTGCCCGATCCAACGGCCCACAACCTCTCGCCAAGCGAAGGCACCTTTTGCAACACCGGATTCTGGTCGTGCCCTGAGCGCGCCCATGAGTTTTGGCAGTCCTGCCTGCAGCCGGAAAACCGGCCTCTGGCGGATCCCGCCGTGGCGCCTGCCGCCTGGACTTCCGGGGCCATTGAACGATTCGTCGCCTGTGGTCGCCTGTTGCAGTTGCGGGACCTTCCGGGCGGGGCGCTGGGGTGGAGTTGGCTTGCCTGGTTTAACGGGGCCGCCGCCGCCTTGGCCGGGATGCCCCTCGCCGATGTGCTGGCCTTGACCGCTCCCTACGCCGACTTCGATCGAGCCCAGGCATTCTATGCCATCGTCACGCGCCCCGGCTTGGTGCCTCCCCACGAACTCCAGCAGAACACGAAACTGCTTCGCCGCTTGGAGAGCGCGCTGAGGGAGGTGGACATGGCGCAATTCGAGAGTCTGGAACAGTTCGTCGCCACCGCGGCTCTGGCGGGGTGGCTGGCAATTGAGGATGGCCACCTGGTGACCCCTCTCGTGCTCGACACATGGAGTTCCAAGCATCCGATTGCCATCGCGCATCTCCGCCTTCTGGCCTGTGAAGCGGACGGACTCTCGGCGCAAGAGCGCAGCCACCCGTTGG
This sequence comes from Klebsiella pneumoniae, assembly GCA_943330855.2. Classification (GTDB taxonomy): domain Bacteria; phylum Verrucomicrobiota; class Verrucomicrobiia; order Limisphaerales; family SXTU01; genus SXTU01. The sequence continues at coordinate 49,807 of CALQJI020000030.1, read as the reverse complement.
CGCGATTCTGGGCCGCCTACTACACAGGCGACCCGCACCGAACTCACATCCCTCGCGTTGCGCTGCTGAGTATCGCCAGAGCACGCAAGCACGCTTGGAGCCTGCGCGAATTCTTGCTCGATGCCTTCACTCAGGCGCACGAGTTGACGTCGCAAGATCCCAAGTTGGCCACCTGGTTAATTGGGGCGCTGCCGCCTGACGATGTGGATGTGCTCGCCTTCGAGCACTACGCAGGGAGGAGCATCCTGGATATCGACCGCGATTCAATCTGGCAGGCGCTCCCGGGAGCTTTGGCCTGTGAGTATCCGAATGTGGTTTCGGAATACCTTCCAATCGAGGGGGTGGAAGTGCTCAGGGGAGCCTATACCTACGCCTTCTTTTGGGGGTTGATCAGCGAGAAACTACGGACTACGCCGCCAACAACGGCGCTGCCGACCCTGAAACTGCCTCCACCACGGTCGGCGGAGGCGCCGCCGACCTCGGAAACGCCCCGCCAAGCCCAGTAGCGGCTCCGTCACCCCTGAAAAACGCTTTGCCATTCGCCGCGCAGGTGTTCCCGCACGAGGGGTTCGTTGATCGAAAGTTGCGCGGTGAAGTCGAAGGTCTCGATGGTCTTGAGCATCGGGAAGGCCGCCTCCCGGATGCGCCGCTCAGTGGCCCGGCGTTCCCGGTCGAGCATCGCTCTACTTCGGAGCCCCGGTGGAATTGGGGTGTGGCTGACCACGGGCGCGCACAGCGGGCGAGAATGCTCGCGATCGAGGGCTGAACGGCGTTGCCCGGCGCGGGGGGCTCTGTTTCCCTGTGGGCATCAATATCGCGATCATAGGCGGTGGGCCGGCGGGCTTGCGCGCGGCCGAGGTGGCGGCGGCGGGCGGGGCGTCCGTCACCTTGTTTGATGCCAAGCCGTCGGTGGGGCGGAAGTTCCTCGTCGCCGGGCGCGGGGGGCTGAATTTAACCCACTCGGAGCCCCGCGAACGCTTCGCCACGCGCTACACCGGGCTGGAGTTGCCACCTTCGATGTGGTCGGCGCTGCTGGCCGAATTCGATGCCGCAGCCCTGCGGCAGTGGGCGGCGGAGCTGGGGGTGGAGACCTTTGCGGCCACGAGTGGTCGGGTCTATCCGCGTGAACTCAAGGCGGCTCCGCTCTTGCGACGCTGGGTGCAGCGGCTGCGGGCCGCCGGGGTGCAGTTCGCGTTGCGGCATCGTTGGACGGGCCTGCGGGCGCGCGCGCGGTGGCAGCTCGATTTTCAAGGCGATGACGCGGTCCACAGCTTCGAGGCAGACGCGGTGATTCTCGCGCTGGGCGGCGGGTCCTGGCCGGAGACCGGGTCGGACGGCGGCTGGGTTTCGGTTTTGGAAAATCTGGGGGTGGCGGTGGCCCCACTGCGGTCGGCGAATTGTGGCTGGGAGCTGGGTTGGCCAGCGGCCGTGCGGGCGCAGGCGGAGGGCGAGCCGCTGAAGAATGTGACCGTTCGCGCGGCGGGGGTGACGGCGGTGGGGGAGTTGCTCGTGACCGGCTACGGGCTGGAGGGGGGCGCGATTTACCAGCTCGGTCCGGTGCTCCGGGGCATGGCGGAGCCGGAGGTCGTGATTGATTTCAAACCCGCTTACACGGTCGCGCAGCTCGTGCGAAAGCTCGGCCACTGTGAGCGGAACTTCCTGGCGGAAGCGCGGTCCCGCTGGCGGTTGAGCGACGCGGCGGTGGCGATTTTGGAGCATCGGCCCGGGGGCGAGCCGTTTGCCTCGGCGGAGGCGCTGGCGGCGACGGTGAAGGGTTGCGCGTTGCGGCTGGTCGGGCCGCGCCCGCTGGCGGAGGCGATTTCATCGGCCGGGGGCGTGCGGTGGAGCGAGCTGGATGCCGCGCTGATGGTGCGCCGGCTGCCGGGCGTGTTTGTCGCTGGGGAGATGGTGGATTGGGACGCCCCGACGGGCGGCTACCTGATGCAGGGATGTTTCGCGACCGGCACCCGGGCGGCGCGCGGGGCGTTGGCAAGACTCGGCGTCATACCAAGTTCCCAAGAGTTTCGATAAGTAGCGTTCCAGCCGCGCATTGACTCATGGATTTTGTTACCGATTCGTGGCCGTTGCCTCACTATAATGTTGCCCACAACTGGAGGCAATGAATGGAAAGCTTGTGCGGCCTGAAATTCGTGGGCCAAGGTGGTTCGATCGAGGTCAGCTTAGGAGGATTTCTGACACCGATGAACGGCCAGAAACAGGGGTGATACGGTTGGGCTTGTTGAGATTAGGTGTTGAGACTTTCTCCTTAGTTTCACAAAACCCCTGTAAACAAAGGGTGGTCGGGACGACAGGATTTGAACCTGCGACGTCTTGGCCCCAAACCAAGTGCTCTACCAGGCTGAGCTACGTCCCGAACCGTTGACCCAGATTGTCCACGCCCGTCGGGCTGGCGCAATCCCCATTTCACAGCCCTCAGGACCATCTCCGCGCTTGTGCCGGCCCCCACGGCTTCATAGCGTTCGGTCCTATGATGACCATCTTGCTGGCCGAGGACGAGCCACAGACGGCCCAGTTGATTGAGTTCAAACTCAAGCAGGCGGGCTTCATGGTTGTCCATGCCACCGACGGTGAAAAGGCTCTAGCCCTCGTCGCAACCACTCAGCCTGCGCTCATCTTGCTGGACGGGCTCATGCCCGTGATGGACGGCTTCGAGGTTTTGCGCCGCCTCAAGGAGTCCCCTCGCACCAGCCACATCCCTGTCATCATGTTGACCGCGCGCGCGCGCGATAAAGACGTCGTCACCGGCCTCGAACTCGGGGCCGCAGATTACATGGGCAAGCCATTCAGCCCCTCCGAACTCGTTGCCCGTGTCCGTAAGGTGCTCGGCCCGGCGTTAGGGAAGGAAGCGGGCGAATCAGTGCGTTGAAGGGGTGCTGAGGTTGGGCTCGAACCGGGCAGTGAGCGGAGGCGCGCCTCTCACTTTGTCGACACCGAGTGGCCTCTCTGCTCCGGTTCGTAATCACGATCCCAATTTCTCGCCGTCCACGGTGGTTAAGTTTGCGAGTGGCTACGAACCTCGCGCTACTTTGCTTCCAGCTTCTTCTTCAGCATCTCCATGTCCTTCTTCAGCTCGCGATTCGACTTCTGGAGGTCGAGGACTTCAGTGCGGAGGCCCTTCAAGTCTTCGCCGGGTTTACGGGCGGTGCGGAGCTGGGCGAGGGCTTTGTCGGCGGCGGTTTTCTCGGGGCGGTCGGCGGCGAGGGCGGTGAACGTCTCCAACGCAGCGATGGCGCGCGGGTCTTCGAGCGTGCCCAGCGCGGTGATGGCCGCGAGGCGGACGCGTTCCTTCGGTGAAGTCACGCGGGCGGTGAGGAAGTCGCGGATGAAATCCCTCTTCGCCTCGTTGCGGGCGAGGGTGGCCAGCGCGTCGAGGCCGGCGGAGAAAACGGTGCTGGGCAGCGTGACTTCGCGGGACTGGAGTGCGGCGAGCAGCGGCGCGACGAATGCCGGGTCGTCCTGTGCCTTCATCCCGCCGATGGCGGCTTCGGCGAGGCGGTCGCGGTAGCTGGCCGTGTTCAGGAACTTCACGAGCAGGTCGCGGACTTCGGGTTTCGCGTAGGGGCCGAGCGCGCGGAGAGTGGTGGCTTGGATGCCGGGGTTCTTCTCGGTGGCGAGCGTCTGCTTGAGGGCGGCGAAGGCATCGTCGTGGTAGAAGCCGCCGAGGGCGGAGACGACGGAGCTTCGGATTCGGGCGTCAGCCTGCTTCGTCGAGGCGAGAAGCGCGGCCATCGATTCATCCGTGCGAGATTGCTTGAGCAGGTCCGCAGCGCGGGTGCGGATGGCGTAGTGCGAATCGCTGTTCAGCGCAGCCTTGAGCTTGGCGACCGTCTCGCTGTCGCTGCGGCCCGCGAGGTTGTCGAGGGCGTGGAGCTGGCCGAGGAAGTCCGTCTTGTCCGCGAGCTGCGCGAGGAGCATCGGCGTGGCGGGCTTGAAGTTGATGCGCGCGAGCAACGTGAGGCCGGGGTCCACGCGCACCACGTCGGGCGCAGCCTTCAGCGGCAGGTAGAAGTCCTCCTCCTTGTCGCGGACCTGCACCGTGTGGTCGGTGGTGCCGGACTTGGACTTGAAGCGCAGCGTCAGCGGGAACTGGAAGAGATGAGCCTCGTCGGAAATCTTCTGCGACTGCTTCACGCTCACGCGCGCGAGCTTGGCCTTCTCGTCCCACGCGTAAGTCACGTCCAGCGTCGGCGCGCCGATGCCGTGGACCCATTGGTCGAAGAAGCGGTCGAAGCTGCGGCCTGACAGCTCCTCGATGACCTTCTTCAAATCCTCCGTCGTCACCGAGCCGAACGCGTGGCGGTCCAGATACGTGCGGACGCAGCGGCGATACAGGTCCGCGCCGAGCTGGCAGCGCAGCATGTGCAGCACCCACGCGCCCTTCGGGTAGGCGAGGTAGTTGAACATCTCCTCCGGCTCGCCGAACTTCCGCCACACCATGCCCCGCGTCTCGTTTTGGTTCGCGAGAATGCCTTTGGCCGCGCTGTGCAGGGCGTAAAGCGTTTCGTTCGTGCCGCCGAAGTCGCCCTGCCAGAGCCAGTCGTAATAGGTGGCAAAGCCCTCGTTCAGCCAGATTTGGCTCCAGTCCTTGCACGTCACGAAGTCGCCGAACCACTGGTGAGCCAGCTCGTGCGCGACGAGGCTGTCGCTGCTGAACAGGTTCTCCGTCTCGGCGGTGAAGAGCGTGCGGTAGTTCAGCGTGGTGAGACTGGTGTTCTCCATGCCGCCCCAGTGGTAATCGTGGACGGCGGCCTGGCCATACTTCGCCCACGGGTAGTTCACACCAATCTCGCGCTCGAAGAACTGCATCATGTGCTTGGTGTGGCGGAAAGAATTTGGCGCGGCGGCGAGGTCGCTGGGCGTGGTCCAAAACTCCAGCGGGATGTCGCGGTGCTTGTCCTCGATTTTCTTCAACTGCCCGGCGACCAGCGTGATGAGGTAAGTCACGTGCGGCTTCTCCTGCACCCAGTGAAACGCGGTGAGTCCGCCCGCGCTGGGCTGGGCGGAAACTTGTCGGCCATTCGAGAGCGCGACCATCCCGGCGGGCACATGGCAGGTCATCTCACTGGTGAACTTCTCGACCGGATGATCGAACGACGGGAACCAATGCCGCGCCTCGCTGGGCTCGCCTTGCGTCCAGAGGTGCGTCTCGGGATAACCCATCTCCGGCGTGCGGAAGTAGAGGCCTTTGCGCGGTTCGGCGGAATACTTCACGACCACGCGCGCCTCCTTCCCGACCGGAATCGGCGGGGCGAAGGTGAAGACAAGCTCGCGGTCGGTGACTTGGTGGCCGAGTAACTTCTCCGAGCTGGTCACGGACGCGATGCGCAGGTCCACCGCATCCAGCCGCAGCTCTTCCAGCGGCGTGGCGATGGGTTTGAAGGTGACGGTGGCGGTGCCGACGAGGGTGCGGGCCTTGAAATCCGGCGTCACGTCGAGCGCGAGATGGAGAATGTCCACGCGGCGGTCGGGCGCGTATTTTCGGTAGGCGGGCGAATCCACGGGCGCGGGGGCGAACTGCGCGGAGCACCAGCGGCAAAGGTGGGTTTGCTGCTCGGCGGAGAGCGAGGCGGCGCGAGCTGGGACGACGACCATGAACAACGCGAGGAGGGCGAGGAAGCGGACTTGCATGGCGGCAGGTTAGGCGAGGGAAATTCCAAAGCCCAAGCACCAAGTTGCTGAAGCACAGACGCCTGCGCCACGCGGCGCTGGCTTTCTTTCAACTCTCCACTTTCAACCTTCAACTTTCCTCACAGCCACTCCCGAATCTTTTCCTGCCAGCGGTTGTAAACGTAGCCCAGCAAGATGAGCACGATGCCCAGCGCCATGAAGCTCAACACGCGATAGACCAGCGCGAGCTGCCACACGTCGAGCAGCACCACGCGCCCCAGCGCGCCCGCCAGCACCGCCAGTCCGAGCCAGCGATATACGCGTTCGCGCAGCGCGAAGCCCGTGCCGAACACAACCAACGCCAGCACCGCCCAGCTCGCCGTGAGGAAGAACTTGCCGCCCGACGCCTGCACGACCCATCGCGAGAGGAATAGCCACAAGCTCAAGCCACTCGCCAGTATCGCCGCCGTGTGCGCCGTGTCCGGCACCGCGGCAATGTCAGTGTTCTTACGGGCGATGCGTTGCAGCAGCAGCACGAGCAAAATCGGCAGCAAGTTGAACAAGATGATTTCCTTCTGCCACGCGTCATGCGTGACCGAGCGCAGGAGCGCGGCGCTCAGGCAGGTCAGCCCGAGCACGTGATACGTCCGCTCGCGCAACATCACTCCGGCCACAAAGAACACCGGCCCGAGCACCGACCACGCGAGGGTTAGGTAGTTTCCGTGGTCCGTCGGCAGCAGCCACCGCGTGAGGAACAGCCACAGGCTCAAGCCGCTCACCGCGATTGCCGCCATGTGCGCGGTGGCCGGCAGCGCCGCTCCGTCGGGGTGCTTGCGGGCGACGCGTTGCAGCGCGAGCACGGCGAACATCGGCAGCAAGTTCAGGACGAAGAGCTCCGGCTGCCACACGTCGTGCAGCACCACGCGGCAGAGCGCCGCCACCAGACAGCCCAGACCAAGCACGAAGTAGGTCCGCTCGCGCAGCCACAGCCCGATGGCCAAGAACGCCGGCCCGAGCACAGACCACGCGACGGTGAAGTAATGGCCGTCGCGCGCCGGAATCAGCCACCGCGTCATGTGCAGCCACAGGAAAACGCCCGCGAACGCCAGCACGACAACGTGCATGTTGTCGGGCACGCGAAAGCGCTCGGGCACGCGCCGCGCGACCTGTTGCAGCGCGAGCGGCAGCAGCACCGCGAGCAGGTTGGGCACGGAGAAGAGCGTTCCGTCCGGGCCACCCGGCGCGAGCAATGTCAGCAGTCCGAGGGCGAGCAACAGCCCGCTCGCCAGCAACGGTTGCGGTGTGCGCAGCCAGCCCGCGACCCCGAAGCACGCGCCGCCCAGCAGGGCAAAGGTCCACGGGCGATGTTCCAACGGCACGTAGCGGAACACCATCGCCACCAGCATCGCGAACGCGACCCACTGATACGCGGCGGCGACGAGTTGCAGCACGGCGCGCAGCTCGGCGGTGAGATCCGTGCGACGCACGGTCGCCCAATGCGTTGCAGCCGAAACGATCAGGATCATCGCAATGGGCGCGAGGGCGAAGGCCCATTCCGGATGCGGCACTTCCAAGTGCCGGGCGAACCCGGCTGCCGCGACCAGCGCGAAGCATTGGCCTGCCACCGCCAGTCGCCACGCGCGGGTCAGCGCGCCGTAAGCGGTCACCGCCAGCGCGAGCGCGGACGAGACGAGCAGCCAGTGCGCAGCGGTGAAGTGCCCGTGCAGCCACGAGTAGAGCACCGCCACCACGGCGAGCGCGTAGCCGGTCTCGAAGGTCTCAGCCAACTTGCGGTCGCCGACCAACGTCTGGCGCGTCCACCAGTGGATGACTGCCAGCGTGCCGAGCAGCAGTAGAACCGGACGCCACGCCGGGAGGGCCGCCCAGCCGCCACCGCCGAAGAGCCAGAACCCGTGCGCGAGGAGTAGATACCCCTGCGCGAACAGCGTGATTTCCCGCGTGCGCAGCAGATGAACGGACACCGTGAGCAGTAACCCCGCACTTATCAGCCACCCGGCGATGTGTCCTTGCTCGGCGTGCTGGAGAATCGTCGCGGCTCCTGCGACGAGAGGGAGCAGCGACAGCCAAGTCGTGCGGGGCCGCAGCAGCGTGGTGTCCGCCGGGTCTTCGTGCCGGCCCATCCACCACGCGTTGAAGAGCAGCAGGCCGGTGACGCCGAGGCCGAGCGCGACGGGTTGACCCGCTTCCCAGCCCAACACGAACCAGCCGGCCGCGAGGGTCGCTACGACAAACGCGCCGGCGCGCAGCAGACGGCTGGGCTGGCGCAAACCGAGCGTGAGCAGCACGACGCTTTCCGCCGCAAGCAGCACGGCGAGTTGCTGCCCGCTGAACTTGGTTATCAGTCCGAGCGTGACGAGCAGCAGGCCTTGCGTGAGATAGGCCGCGCGCACGGACGGTTCCTGCGGGAGCCGCGTCCGCGCGAAGGCCGCCAGCCCGAGCAGCACCGCGCCGAAGCCGAGGCAGAATTGCCAGAACTCCCAGCCGCGCGCTGCGGCCATCGAGAGCGTGACGAGGGCGAAGAACGCGGCGTTGTTCGCGCTGAGGAAGGCCGCGCGGCGTTTGTCCGCGAGCAAATCGCCCTGCGCAAGGAAGGTTGCCGCCGTGAAGCAAGCCCAGTAGCCCGCGAGGAAAAGGGCCGACAGCAAGAGGTCCTCCGTCGGCGGACCCAGCAGCCAGTGGCCGTCGTGGAAGAAGCGCCAGAACGCGAAGCCGCCATAGGATGCGACGAGGCCCGCGAGCGTGAGATGCGCCCAGCGGTTGCGCACGAGGAAGAAGACGGTGGCGACGGTGAGCACGAGGTTCGAGTAAAGCGTGAAGGTGCCCACGCGCGTGACGATGGCAGTGTAGTAACCGAGCCCGAGCGCAAAGAGCGCGAGCGTCTCGGACTTCTTCCGGTCCGCGAGCCACACGATGAAGCCCGCCCACGCCAGCAGCAGCGCGCCGTCGAGAGAGGCGCTGCCGATGACGCGTAATGGCTCGTAGTGGTGCGCGGCGTAAGTCGTGAAATAGACCGCGCCCAAGCCGCCCGCGAGGAGGACTTGCGCGAAGTTGTTCAGCGCGGCCTGCGCGGCCTTGCGCTGCAGCCACGCGCCCACGCCCAGCAGCACGCCGCTGGCGAGGTAGAGGAGCGAGAGCTTGCCCGCCGGGCCCATCTGCGAGACCCAATCGCGGTAGGCGAGGTTCGCGAGGAATACGAAGCCGGTGAGCAGCATCACCACGCCCACGCGCACAAACCAGTAGGTGCCGAGCCGGATTTCGGTCGACTGCGGCTGTGCGGTTGGCGCGGCTGGCTTGGGGAGTGGCGGGGCTGGCAGTTGCGGTTTGGAAACCGGTTGTTCGGCTGCTGAGTTGAGGTAATCGGGGACGACGGGGACTGGCGGCGGCGGGACAACGGCGGGTAGCACCGGAAGCGGTGGCGGTGTCGCGGGCGCGACCGGCGAGGAAGTGGCTTCCGTTGCCAGCGTCTCCGGCGCAATCGGCAAGGCCTCCAGTGCGAAGGCTTCCACCGACGGCTCCGGTTCGAGAGCCGACGCGGGCGGTGCGGGCGGTGGTGGAACGACGACCGTGGAGGCGAGTTCCACATCCGCGACAGGCGGCGTTGGCGCTGAAATTTTGGTTTTCAGCATGTCGTTCTGTGCCGTCTGAATTTCTTGCAGGCGACGGTTAAGTTGATCGTGCCGGTGCTCCAAGTCGGCGTGGGCCTCGAAGAGTCGGGTCGTGCGAATGAACAGCCAGATGACGGCGACGACGAGGAAGAGGACGACGAGCGGGGTCATGAGGTTCTCCTTGCCGCGAGCTGCGGGGCGTGGGGTTGGCAGTCAGTGTTCACGGGCGGACGTTGGCGAAAGCCCGAGAGTCCGGGATAATCGTTTTTTCCGGTGCGATCATCGGAGGAATGCGGGTTGTGGAGCTAATTTCCCGCTGCCGTCGGAGATTGGCAAGGGGAGAATTCGGGAAGGCAGGGCAGGGGACGCAAGTCAGGTTCTGAACAGTCGTATGGGGCCGCCCACGGGTGGCCAGGAAAAAGCGGGGCTGAGCCCACCGCAGTCCAAACGCTGGCGCGACTCGCCAGCGTTCCGGGCTCGCGAAGCGTCTGGACTGCGCTGGGTTCAGCCCCGCCTTCGGGCGCACCTGAACGACGGCCACAGAAAATCTCACCGCATCTCCGCTCTCCCGGCGGGCTGCGGGTTTAGTTCTCCCGAATCTTCCCTTCCTTGATGAGCTTGCGGAGCTTCGGGACGATGACCGCGCTGCAATAGCCGTTCCGATTCCAGTTCAGGTTGAAGTAATTCTGGTGCTCGGCTTCGGCTGCGTAGAAATTCTTCAACGCCGTGATTTCGGTGACGATGGGGTCCTTCCACGCGGGTTGCGCCTTCTTCTTCGCCTCCTCGGCCGCCAGTTTTTGCGCGTCGTTTGCGAAGAAGATGCACGAGCGATACTGCGGGCCGGCGTCCGCGCCTTGGCGGTTCAGCGTGGTCGGGTCGTGGGCGGCGAAGAATACCTCCAGCAGCGTCGCGAGGGTGGCTTGTTTAGGATCGAACTCGATTTGGATAACCTCCGCGTGGCCGGTGGTCTTGGTGCAAATCTGCTCGTAGGTCGGGTTCACCACATGGCCGCCGGAGTAGCCGGAGACAACCTTCTTCACGCCGTTGACGCGTTGCAGGACGGCCTCCGTGCACCAGAAGCAACCGCCGCCCACGATGAGCTTTTCAGTAGCGGCTTTCGCGTCAGTGCCGGGCTTAGCGGCGTCCTTGGGAGCGTCTTTCGGCTTGGGAGAGTCAGCGGCGTTCATAGTGGTGGCGAGCGCCGGCAGTGCGGCGACGAGGGGGAGGAAGTTTCGGCGGTTCATTTTTGAGACGCGGCGCGTGGGCCGTGCGGTTTATTGGACGTGCGGGCGGGCGAAACTTTACACGGGGAGCGCAGCGAGGAAAGTGATTAGTAATTTTTTAGCAGAGGACGGGTGCGTTACGGCGCTGAATTCGCGACGGGTTAGCGCCTACACTTATCACGAACCAAGCCTGATTGCTCCCTCGACGCGACGCTCCGTTGCCGCTAAATCCTCCGCATGACATTCGCCCGACTGACTGCCCTCGCCGCGTTCGCCGGCCTCGTCTCCGTCGCCAACTCTGCCGAGCCCGCGTCTGCGCCCACGCACGTCCCGACGAACTTGTTCAAGCTCTCCGACCCGGACTTGGAAATCACCGTCTGGGCCACCTCGCCCATGCTGAAGAATCCGACCAATATGGACACGGACCAGCATGGCCGCATCTGGGTGGCCGAGGGCGCGAACTACCGCAGCCACTCGCAGCGGCAGCCAGCGGGCGACCGCATCGTCGTGCTGGAAGACACGGACGGCGATGGGAAGGCGGACAAGTCGTGGACGTTTGTGCAGGAGCCCTTCCTCCTCGCGCCGATGGGCGTCTGCGTCATTGATAACAAGGTCATCGTCTCGATGACGCCCGACCTCATCGTTTACACGGATGTGAACCGCAACGCGAAGTTCGACCCCGGCGTGGACAAGCGCGAGGTCATCCTCAGCGGCTTCAACGGCCGTATCCACGACCACGCGCTGCACAGCGTCACGGTCGGGCCGGACGGGCAGTGGTATTGGAACGCGGGCAACAGCGGCGCGCAGTTCACCGACAAGTCCGGCAAGACCTTCCGCATCGGCAGCGCTTACGACCCTTACTACGGGCGCACGAATCCCGGTGACCTCGGCTGGAACCCGCGCGAAATCGCCGGCTCGAAGAGCGACGACGGCTTCGTTTGGATTGGCGGTTTCGCGGCGCGCATGAACCCCGATGGCTCCGGCGTGCGCATCCTCGGGCACAACTTCCGCAACAGTTATGAGCAGACGGTCAACGCGTTCGGTGACGTGTTCCAAAACGACAACGACGATCCGCCCGCGTGTCGTGTCGCGTTCCTGCCCGAGGGCGGCAACGCCGGTTTCTGCTCCGCCGACGGCAAGCGCACTTGGCAGGCGGACCGTCGGCCCGGCCAGACCGTGCCGACGGCGCAGTGGCGGCAGGAAGACCCGGGCACCATGCCGTCCGGCGATGTGTATGGCGGCGGTTCGCCCACGGGCATCGCGTTCGTCGAGGACAGCGCGCTGGGCGCGAAACACCGCGGGCTGCTGCTGAGTTGCGAGCCGGGGCGCAACACGGTCTTCGGCTACTACCCGAAGCCGGACGGCGCGGGCTTCAAGCTGGAGCGCTTCGATTTCCTCACGAGCAATGCGGAGGGCAAGTTCGCTGGCAGCGACTTCCTCGGCGGCACCGCGAGCGTCACGAGCGAGCTGCACACTCACTTTCGCCCGAGCGACGTGATGGTCGGCGCGGACGGCGCGATTTACGTGACGGACTGGTTCGACCCGCGCGTCGGCGGGCACGCGGACATGGATGCTGCCATGAGCGGCACCATCTACCGCATCGCGCCGAAGGGTTTTAAGCCGACGGTGCCGAAGGTGGATTTGAGCACGCCCGATGGCGCGGTGGCGGCGTTGCGCAGCCCGGCGGTGAACGTGCGCGGCGCGGCCTTCGCGGCGGTGAAGGAGTTCGGCACGAAGGCCCAGCCCGCGCTGGAGAAGTTGTTGAAGGATGAGCAACCGCACGTTCGCGCGCGCGCCATCTGGCTGCTCAGTCACTTGCCCCGCGCGAAGGCCCGGCTGCTCGAACTCATGGCGGACAAGGACGACAACATCCGCCTCGTGACCTTGCGCGCCATCCGTCAGCTCGAAGACCGCGCGGGCAGTGGCTTGCCGCATCCCTTCGAGGGCGACATGCGCGGTGCGGGCACGAACGACGGTTCGTGGTATGCGTGGCAGTCGGTGAAAGTTTGGACCGACCCCTCCGCCGCAGTGCGCCGCGAGGCCGCGCTGGGCTTGCGCGAGGTCGTCTGGCAGACCATCGGCGCGGGGCGGAACTTCTACACGCAGGACGCGCAGCAGGCGTTCATCGCGCTGGCGCAGCGTTTCGATGGTCGGGACCGCGCCTACCTCGACGCGCTGGGCCTCGCCGTGCGCGGGCGCGAGGCGAAGGGCTACGACCTGCTCAAGCCCTCGATTGGCAACGCCGACCCGCTGAAATGGTCACCGCGCTGGGCTTGGATTGCGTGGCGTCTGCACCCGCCGCAGTCCATCGCGGACTTCAAGACCCGCGCGCTCGCCCCGAGTTTGCCGGACGCGGAGCGCAAGCGCGCGTTGACGGCCATCGCCTTCAACCGCACGCGCGAAGCCGCCGAGGCGATGCTCGAAATTGCCGCTGCGACGGACAAGCTCGTGAAGGTCGAAGCCATCTGGTGGCTGCTGAACCGGAAGGACAACGACTGGGCCAGCCACGGGCTCGCCAGCGCGCTCAAGACACGCGGCATTTACGACCCGGACAAGATTCAGCTCGCCGCCGTGGTCATCCCCGAGCCGGCCAAGGAATCCAAGCTCCCGCCGCTTGCAGACATCGCGAAGCTCAAGGGCGACGTGAAGCGCGGCGGGCAGTTCGCCACGGCGTGTTACACTTGCCATCGCGTGGGCAAGGAAGGCGTGGAGTTCGGCCCGGACCTCACCGGTTGGGCCAACCGCCAACCGCTCGAAGTGGTGTTGCGCTCCATCGCGGAGCCGAGCGCGGACATCGCGCACGGCTTCGGCGGCACCGAGTTGACCTTGAAGGACGGCACCGTCATCCACGGCCTCCTGCTCGCGGACGCGGACCCGGTCATCATCATGTCCACCGGCGCAGTGACGCAGACTGTGCCGAAGAGCCGCATCAAGGAAAAGAAGCCGCTGGGCCGCTCGCTGATGTTGAGCGCGGAGCAGATGGGCATGGATGCGCAAGGGTTGGCCGATGTCGCCGCCTTCCTGCGGACGAAGTGAGCTGCGAATACGGGCCGCAAGCTGTGTCAAACCGCCGGCCACCCGGATAAAAAACGACTAGCGGGAGCCGTCTCTGTCCAGTAAGTATTGCCCGTTTTCAACCACTCAACTCAATTCAAACGCTATGAAAAAACTCGCCCTCCTGTTCACCGCCACGTTCGCCGCCTTCCAGCTTCACGCCGCCGATGCCGGCTGGCTTACCGACCTGCCCAAGGCCCAGGAAAAGGCCAAGGCCGAGAAGAAGCTCGTCCTCATCGACTTCACCGGCTCGGACTGGTGTCCGCCGTGCAAGAACCTGCACAAGACCGTGCTGACCGCCCCGGAGTTCCTCGCCTTCGCCAAGGACAACCTCGTGCTGGTGGACATTGATTTCCCGAACAGCAAGCCGCAGTCCGCCGAACTCAAGGCCGCGAACAAGGAGTTGGCCAAGAAGTTCGCTGTCACCGGCTACCCGACGGTCATCGTCCTCGATGCGAGCGGGAAGGAACTGTTCAAGAAAGTCGGCTACGGCGGCACGCCAGCGAAAGCCTACGTGGCAGATCTGGCGAAGCTGAAACAGTAGCTTCACTGATTGGCGGCGGCGGTGGACACCGTCCGGGAGTGGTGTTGTCCGGTCTGGCCTTCGTAAGGCCGATGGGGTCGGCAAGGATCTCACGGGTGCGGTGCTCGCGAGGCACCCTTCAACTGCGTTCCACGACAGAAGGGCGGCAGCCTAGTTCAGCAACGGTGACTCGGTAACTCTGACTCCACTCTTGCGCTTAGTCGTAAACTTACTCTTAATCTGCCTTCGATTTTCGTGAAGACCGCTGCCGAGCCATTGACTGAAACCGCCCCTGCCGCCGACAAGGCGCGTTCCGGCGTGTTCTCAGAGCTGTTCAAGGCGCGGCTCACCAGCCTCGTGCTGCTGACCACCCTCGTGGGTTTTCACCTCGGTCAGCGTGGCGGGATGAACGGGCTCCTGTTGCTCAACACCCTCCTGGGCACGGGCCTCCTCGCGTGCGGCGCGGCGGCGCTCAACCAGTATCTCGAACGCGACTTCGACGCGCTCATGGACCGCACGAAGGACCGGCCGCTGCCCTCCGGCCTCATCCAGCCGCAGACGGTCGTGGTGCTCGGCGGGGTGCTTTCCGTGGCGGGCCTGCTCTGGCTGGCGTTCGGCGCGAACCTCCTCACCGCTGTCCTCGGCGCAGTGACGCTCATCAGCTACCTGTTCATCTACACGCCGCTGAAGCGCAAAACCACGTTGAACACGGCCATCGGCGCGATTCCCGGCGCGCTGCCGCCGCTGATGGGATGGACGGCGGCGCGCGGCGACCTGTCCATCGAAGGCTGGGCGCTCTTCGCCATTCTCTTCTTCTGGCAACTTCCGCACTTCCTCGCCATCGCGTGGATGTATCGCGAGGACTATGCGAAGGGCGGCTTCGTCATGCTCCCGCTGGTGGACCGCGACGGCACGCGCACGGGGCGCTCGGCGGTGAGCCACACGCTGGGCTTGTTGCCGGTGAGCCTCAGCCCGTTCGTCCTCCACGTGTCCGGCGCGCTGTATCTGTTTGGCGCGCTGGCGTTGGGTTTGGTGTTCCTCTGGTGCGCGATGAGGTTCGCGCGGGAGATGGACCGTTTGAGCGCACGGCGACTGTTCTTCGCCTCGATTTTGTATCTACCCCTGCTGCTGGGGCTGATGGTTTTTGACAAGCAGTAGCAAAATGAAGCCGATGGTAGGCAAGAAACGCAAAGCAGCTTAGTCGGTAATTGACATTCAATCCCCCGCCGCGAGATAAAATGCGCCCTGCGCGGGCACGCAACCGAACGCAGACTGAAAAACGATTTATGCAGGCCACGAAAACTACGCACACGGAACCGGCGCACAGCCACGAGCACCACGACCCCGGTTTCCTGCGCTCCTACGTCTTCTCCACCGACCATAAGGTCATCGGCATCCAATACGGCTTCACCGCGCTGGCCTTTCTGCTCTTCGGCTTCCTGCTGATGATTTGCATGCGCTGGCAGATGGCGAAGCCCGGCGTGCCCTTCCCGGTGATCGGCCCGCTGCTGGAATCCCTCCTCGGCGAGGTCGCCAAGGGTGGGGTCATCTCCCCGGACCTCTATAACGCCTTCGGCGCGATGCACGGCACCATCATGGTGTTCTTGGCCATCGTGCCGCTGGCCTTTGCCGCGTTCGGCAACTACGTCGTGCCGTTGCAAATCGGGGCCATCGACATGGCCTTCCCGCGCGTGAACATGGCGAGCTACCAATGCTTCGCGGTCGGTGGCGTCATCATGTTCGTCAGCTTCTTCATCCCCGGCGGCGCAGCGCAGGCGGGCTGGACCTCGTATTCGCCGCTGGCCACCATCATCCCCACGCAAGGGCAGACTTTCTGGATTATGGGCATGGTGTTCCTCATCACCTCGTCCCTGCTCGGCGCGGTCAACTTCATCGCCACCGTCATCCAGCTCCGCGCCCCGGGCCTGACCTGGATGCGCCTGCCGTTTTTCACCTGGGTGCAGTTCGTGACGGCGTTCATCCTCCTACTGGCTTTCCCGCCACTTGAGGCCGCCAGCGTGCTCCAACTGGTGGACAAGGTGTTTGGCTCCAGCTTCTTCCTCCCGACCGGCTTGGTCATCTCCAGCAAGCCCTACGACATCTCCGGCGGCGGCAGCCCGCTCCTGTGGCAGCACCTCTTCTGGTTCCTCGGCCATCCGGAGGTTTACGTGTTGATTCTGCCGGCGATGGGCGTGGTCGCCGAAATCCTCGCCTGCAACACCCGCAAGCCGCTCTGGGGCTACAAGTCGCTCGTTTACTCGGTGCTGGCGGTGGGCTTCATCAGTTTCATCGTGTGGGCGCATCACATGTATCTCACCGGCATGGGCACGAAGATTTCGACCTTCTTCCAGACGACGACGATGATTATCTCCATCCCGTCAGTCATCATCCTGACGTGTTTGTTCATGTCACTGTGGGGCGGTTCCATCCGCTTCAACACGCCCATGCTCTTCGCGCTGGCCTTCCTCCCGATGTTCGGCATCGGCGGCCTGACGGGCCTGCCGCTGGGCTTCAACTTCAGCGACCTTCACCTGCACGACTCCTATTACGTCATCGCGCACTTCCACTACGTCGTCGCGCCCGGGACCATCTTCGCGCTCTTTGCGGGCGTGTATTTTTGGTATCCGAAGATGACCGGACGCTACATGAGCGAGACGCTGGGCAAGATTCACTTCTGGGGTTCGCTCATCGCGATGAACCTCGTCTTCATGCCCATGTTCTTCCAGGGCCTCTACGGCATGAGCCGCCGCATGAGCGATGGCGGCGCGACCTACGCGCTGGCGAACCCGGCCAACGAAGGCGTCGTCACCGCCCTCACCAGCACCGTGATGAAGCTCAACGTCTTCGTCACGCACGCTGCCTTCCTGCTGCTCATCGCGCAAATCCCCTTCATCATCAACGTCTTCATGTCCATGTTTAACGGCAAGAAGGTCGAGAACGACAATCCTTGGGACGCCACCACGCTGGACTGGCAGACGCCCACGCCGCCGCCGCACGGCAACTTCACCAAGGAAATCATCGTGTATCGTGGCCCCTACGAATATAGCGTGCCCGGCCATCCGACCGACTTCACCCCGCAGAACATGCCCGACCCGAAGCCCGCGAAGTAGTCTCTGCCCTAATCCCCCATCCCCCCATCATGGAAATCCCCTACACAGTCAAACCCCGGCCAGACACGGGGCTTTACAACGCGAAGCTCGGCATCTGGCTGTTCCTCGCGTCGGAAGTCATGCTCTTCGGCGGGCTCTTCTCCGCCTACATCCTGCTGCGCGTCAGCGCGGACCTCTGGCCGCACGGCATGGTCAGCATCCCCGTCGGCACGTTCAACACCTTCGTGCTCATCGCCTCCTCCGTGACCGTTGTCATGTCGTGGGCCTCCCTCAAGCTGGGCAAACTCTCCGCCTTCAAGGGCTACATGGCGGCGACCATCCTGTGCGCGCTGGGCTTCCTCGGGGTGAAGAGCTACGAGTATTACGCCAAGTTCACTCACTACGACGTGTGGTTTAAGGACGAAGCCACCGCGAAGAAGTATTTCACCGCCGCCTACGGTGAGAAAGGCGAGGAGGCCACGCGCAAACTCTTCGTCGAGCGCTTCCACCTCCACAACACCAAGGCCACCTACGACGCGAACCAAATCCAGCTCACCGGCCACATTGAGGGCGACCCGCTGTTCACGAACCTCAAGAAGCTCGCGTCCGCCAAGAAGGAAACCATTCAGTTCACGCCCGACGCGCCGTTCGGCACGCACGACCATCCCAAGCCTATCGAGGTCAAGTTGAGCGACGTGCAGCGCCTCTCCGCCTACGTCCCGGCGCACAGCACCTACTTCGCGATTTACTTCACCATCACCGCGCTGCACGGCCTGCACGTGCTCGGCGGTGCGATTGTGCTGGGCTACTTCCTGCTCACCGCCGATCGGTGGTGGAAGAAGTCCCCGGAACAGCTCGCCAACCGCGTCGAAGTCGGCGGCCTCTTCTGGCACTTCGTTGACCTCGTCTGGATTTTCCTCTTCCCCATCATCTACCTCCTCTAACCGCCCATGAGCCACGACCATTCCCACTCCCACGGATCCGGCGAAGCCTGCGACCACGGGCACGCCCACGACGACCACAACTCGCCGGAATACATCCACAAGACCATCAAGAAATACCTGATGGTGGGCGGAATCCTCTTCGCCGGCACCATCCTCACCGTTGCGATGTATTACGTCCACATCCCGAGCGTGGCGGCCACCATCGCCGTCGCGCTGCTCATCGCCAGCGTGAAGGCGGCGTTTGTTGCGGGCGTGTTCATGCATCTCTCCGACGAGCGGAAGATGATTTACGGCATCCTCCTTTGCACCGTCTGCTTCCTCATCAGCCTCATGGGCCTGACCCTCTGGGCGATGAACGACTTCCCGTTCTTCACTCTCGTGGACGGCAAACCCTTCTGAGCGTATAGTCCCCCATGTCGCTTAAAGCCTTCCACGTTCTGTTCATCACCGCCTCCGTCACGCTGTCGTTCTGGTTCGGTTGGTATGAACTGGACCGCTACACGACCACCAAGGCAGCGACGGATATGTGGTTCGGCGTCGGTTCCTGCGTCACGGGCGCCACCCTCATCGCCTACGGCGTCTACTTCCTGAAGAAGCTCAAGAACATCAGCTACCTGTGAAACCCCGCCTCACCTTCCTCGCGCTCGTCGCGTTGGCACTGCTCCTGATGAGCACGCCGGACGCTTCCGCCTGCGCTGCCTGCTTCGGCAAGTCCGACTCCAAGCTTGCCGAAGGCATGAACGCCGGCATCTTCGCCTTGATGGGCGTCATCGGCAGTGTCCTCACCGCCATCGCCGGCTTCTTTTGGTTCATCGTCCGCCGCGCCGTCACCCATCCGCTGCCCATGCCTGCCGAAACCCTTTCCTCCGTCGAAACCTCGAACGCCTGACCATGCAACCGAACCCCACCTTCCTCGAACAACTCAAGCAGGGCTTCATGCCCATTCTCGCCTCCGAGCACGGCAAGGACGTGGACTACTTCATCCTCATCATCCATTGGCTGATGGCCGCGCTCTTCATCGGTTGGATGACCTACTTCCTCTACGCCCTCTTCCGCTTCCGCAAGAGCGCGCACCCCAAGGCCGACTACGTGGGCGCGAAAGGCACCCTCGCCAACAACGCCGAAATCGCCGTTGTCCTCATCGAGGCCGTTCTGCTCGTCGCCTTCGCCATCCCGCTGTGGGCCAAGGCCGTTGAGAAATACCCCAAGGAAGAAGACGCCACCGTCATGCGCCTCGTCGCCGAGCAGTTCTCCTGGCAAGCCCGCTACCCCGGCAAGGACGGCAAGTTCGGCAAACAAGAGATGAAGCTCATCACCGACAAGAACCCACTCGGCTACGTCGAGTCGGACAAAGCCGGCGAGGATGACCGTCTCTCGCCGCCGAAGGACATCCACGTCCCGCTCACCCCGGTGAAGGTGAAGGGTGACGACGGCAAGGAGCGCGACTCCTTCAAGCCCGTCATCATCCACCTGACCACCAAGGACGTGATTCATTCTTTCAAAGTCACCGCCATGCGTATGACCCAGGACTGCATGCCCGGCATGAGCATCCCGGTTCACTTCACCCCCACGAAGGTCGGCAAGTTCAACATCACCTGCGCCCAACTCTGCGGCAACGGCCACGCATCCATGAGCGCTCTTTTCGTCGTGGACTCGGTCGAGGAGTATGACAAGTGGGTCGCCGAGAAGACCAGCAAGGCCGGCGGCGCGCCCGTGAGCCTCGAGTAACTAGACCACCCGCTTTCACCGGGCGCGCGCCACGAGTGCGCGCCCTTTTTTGTGCCCACCGAACCCACCGAGTCAAAACGCGCCGAGTCCCGCTCCGTCGAGTGGGCCGTGTGGGGCGGCATGATTTTCGTGGTGCTCGCCATCGGCGTGGCTTACGTGCGCGAACGCCAACGCCCCCCGGCGACAAAGCTCCCCGTCATTGCACAAGTCGCCGACTTCATCCTCACCAACCAGCTTGACCAACCCGTCCGCCTCGCCGACCTGCGCGGGCAAGTCTGGGTCGCCGACATCATCTTCAGCCGTTGCCCCGGCCCGTGTGCCACGATGACCAAGCGCATGAGCGAGTTGCAAACTGCGCTCCCTGCGACCACCCCCGTCAAACTCATCTCCCTCACCACCGACCCTGAGCACGACACCCCGCGAGCCCTCGCTGCCTACGCGCAACGCTTCGGTGCCGACTCGAACCGCTGGCATTTCCTCACCGGCCCGAAAGCCGACTTGGTGAAGCTCGCCGTGAACAGCCTCAAGCTCACCGTCCTCGATCAGGAAGAAGCCAAGCGCACCTCCCCCAACGACCTCTTCATCCACAGCAGCATCTTCGTCGTCGTGGACAAGCAAGGCCGCCTCCGGGCCGTCTTCGAGAGCCTGGACAACGTGTTGAGCGAAGAAGAAGTCACCACTGGCGCAAGCCAGACGCACAGCCCCTGGGAGAAAACCGTGAAGCCACGCCTACTGGAGGCCGTGAACGACCTGCTGGCCGAGCCGGACAAATGAAACTTCAGCCGACAGTTGAAATTGGCCCACAGCCGCCGCCCCGCGTGATTCGCGGGCAACCAAAATCTCCCTCTCCTTTACGCTCAATCCCATCACCACGATGACCTATACCGACCTCCCCCTCATCAACGCCTGTCTCAACGCCACCTGCACCGTGCTGCTCGTGCTGGGTTGGGTCCACATCCGCGCCGGGCGCAAGGTGGCGCACCGCAACTGCATGATTGCCGCGATCTGCACCTCCACGCTCTTCCTCGCCTGCTACCTCTACTACCACTACCAGATGCAGCAGCAACAAGGCTCAGCTCACACGAAGTTTGTTCACCCCGCGTCCTTCCGCCCCATCTACCTCACCATCCTCTTCACCCACCTCATCGGGGCCTTCGCCATCCTCCCGCTGGTGCTGATGACCGTAAGCCGCGCCTTCAAGGAACGCTTCGAAGCCCACAAAGCCATCGCTCGCTGGACGCTCCCCATCTGGCTCTACGTCTCCGTGACCGGCGTGGTGATTTACCTCCTGCTCTACCGGATTTACCCGCAGCTACCAGCTGCGAAATGATTCGGAAATAGTGGGGCTAGCCCGGACCGAGGGAGCCTCCTTTGCAGAAATCGAGAGACCCCGCCCCGCAGGCGAGCGGTCAGAACTTCATTTCGCAATCCAGCTCCACCAGCCCACGGTAGTGTGCCGCGTAGGGGGCAAGTTCACCTTCCTTGGTCGCAGCGCCCACGGTCAGCGAGGCAAGGTCGTGGTAGTCGCCGCCTTCCTCAGAGCAGGTCATGTAGAGGCCCACTCGGTAGTCGCCTTCGACGATGGGGAAGCTCTTGATGCGGCCCGTGCAGCGGAAGGGTTGGCCCGGCTCGATGGGGAACTGGCCGGTGCTGGTGCGGAGATCGAGGATGGCCACGCGTTGGCCGAAGCCGCTATAAATGAGGATGGCCAAATCCACGATTTGCGTGCGCCGCTTCGCGCTAAGTTCGAGCGTGAACTCCAGTGGCTGCCCGTTGACCATGGGGTTGGGCGTAAATTCCAATCGGCGGCACTCGATGTTTTTCCCTAGCGGCACGGAGGTGTCGGCGCGGGGCTTCTTGATTTCGCCGAGGTAGGCCGCGATTTGCTTTTCCGGGCTGCCGTCGCCGACCACTCTGCCGCCACTCATGTGGATGATGCGACCGCAGAGGGCTTGCACGGCGGCCATGTTGTGGCTGACGAAGAGGACGGTGCGGCCGCGGTTCTTGGCCACGTCCTTCATCTTGCCGAGGCACTTGTTCTGGAACGCGGCGTCGCCGACGGCGAGCACTTCGTCCACGACGAGAATCTCCGGCTCCAGATGCGCGGCGACGGCGAAGGCCAGGCGCACATACATGCCGGAGGAATAGCGCTTCACCGGCGTGTCGAGGAACTTGCCGACCTCGGCGAACTCGACGATCTCATCGAACTTCGCACGGACCTCGGCTTTGGTCATGCCAAGGATGACGCCGTTGAGGAAGATGTTCTCCCGGCCCGTGAGTTCCTGGTGGAAGCCGGTGCCGACCTCGAGCAGCGAGGCGAGCCGCCCGCGCAGGTAAATTTCGCCTTCAGTCGGCTCGGTGATCTGGCTGAGGACTTTCAGCAAGGTGGATTTGCCCGCGCCATTGCGCCCGATGACGCCGATGACCTCGCCCGGCTGAACCTCGAAGGAGACATCGCGCAACGCCCAGAAGGAGTTGGTGGAGCTCTCCGGCTGCTTGTGCCCGAGGTTTTTGGCCCAATGCGTGAGCTGGTCGCGCAGCGTGTCCTGCGACTTGGCCGCGCCGAGCTGATATTGCTTGGAGATGCTGCGGACGCTGATGATGGGTTTGGACATGCTGATTCAGAACTGGGAAGCCACAGATAGACACAGATGGACACAGCTGAAATGGGAAAGAACAGGCTCTCGGCGTTTCATGTCCGGGCGTGCTGCCAGCGCTTGAGGTGAGCGCCGACTGTTTCCCCATTTGTGCTTAGCTGTGTCCATTTGTGGCTCAGATAACGTCCGCAAACGTTTTTTCCGAGCGGCGGAAGTAGAGCGCGCCGCTGACCAGCAGCACGGCAATGACGCCGATGCTGACGGCGAAGCCCGGCCAATACGGCTCGAACCGCGCGCCCAGCACACACCACCGGAAGCCGTCAATTACCCCGACCATCGGGTTCAGGCTGAAGAGGAAGAACACCGTGTCGCCGAACTTCTCGCGCACGAGGCTGGATGGGAACGCCACCGGGCTGGCGTAAAGACCGATGGAGACGATGAAGGGCACGATGTATTTCACATCGCGATACTTCACGTTCAGCGCCGAAAGCCACAGGCCGGTGGCGAACGCGGCGGCGAAGGCGACGAGGAATAACACCGGCAGCAGGAGCAAGTGGAGCTGCCAGCTCACGCCGGCCCAAATCATCACGCCAAAGAGAATCCCCAGCCCGATACCGAAGTCCACCGCACCGCTGATGACCGCGCTGGCCGGGATGATCAGGCGCGGAAAGTAGATTTTGGAAATCATGTTCGACGAGCCGACGAGGGAATTGCTGCTCTCGGCCATCGCGTTGGAGAAGAACTGCCACGGCAGCAGCCCTGCGAGCGTGAAGACGGCGAAGGTCGTGACGGACATCTCCAGTTTCACCGCCATGTCCGCGAGTTTTCCGAAGACGAGCGTGAACACGACCATGGTAAGGAACGGCTTGAGCACGGCCCAGGCGACGCCGAGCACGGCCTGCTTGTAGCGCACGAGGATGTCGCGCCAGGCGAGGAACCAGAAGAGCTCGCGGTAGCGCCACAGCTCGTCGAAGTCCACGGCCACGAGGCCTTTCTTGGGGCGGATGACCCGCTCGTAGTCGGCGAGTTCGTTGGGGTGGGGTGGGGGAGCGCTCATGCGAGTGGATTTTGCCGTTACGGCCTAGCCGACATTCGCCACATACCAGTCCAGCGCGAGTTCGAGGCCCTGCGGCATCGTGTGCGTGGGCTCGTAGCCGAGGAGGCGGCGGGCCTTGCCCACGTTCGCCAGCGAGTGGCGCACGTCGCCGACGCGGAAGTCGCGGTAGGTGGGGTTCTGCTCGGGCAGCGACGGGTTTCGGCGGCGCAGGCCGTCGTGGATGGCGCGGTAGAGCTCGTTGAGCGTGGTGCGGTCGCCCACGGCGATGTTGTAGGCCTGATTCACCGCGTCCTCGTTGGCCGTGGTGGCGGCGAGGAGGTTGGCCTGCACGACGTTCTCCACGAAGCAGAAGTCGCGGCTGGTCTCGCCATCGCCGTTGATGAAGACGGGTTCCTTCTTGAGCAGCGAAGCGACCCACTTAGGCATGACGGCGGCGTAGGCTCCGTCAGGGTCTTGGCGCGGGCCGAAGACGTTGAAGTAGCGCAGGCCGATGGCCTGGAAGCCGTAGGTGCGCGCGAAGACGTCGGCGTAAATCTCGTTGAACTTCTTGGTCGCGGCGTAGGGCGAGAGGACGTTGCCGACCTTGTCCTCAACCTTGGGCAGGTCCGGGTGGTCGCCATAGACGCTGCTGCTCGAGGCGTAAACGAGGCGCTTCACCTTCGCGTCGCGCGCGGCGAGCATGATGTTCAGGAAGCCGAGGACGTTGGCCTCGTTGCTGGTCACGGGGTCGGCCACGGAGCGCGGCACGGAGCCGAGCGCGCCCTGGTGCAGGACGAAATCCACGCCGGCGCACGCCTCTCGGCAGAGGTGGCCAACGCGGAGGTCAGCCTCGTGGAAGCGGAAGCGCTCCCACTGGCTGGCGGTGACGAGGTCCTTGAGCTGGTTGAGGTTCTTGCGGTGCCCGGTGGCGAAGTTGTCGAGGCCCACGACGCGTTGGTCGAGCCTGAGGAGTGCCTCGACGAGGTTGGAGCCGATGAAGCCCGCGGCCCCGGTGACGAGCCAGGTGCGGGGGGATTTCTTCAGCTCGGCGCGGAGGGTTTCGTAGGCGGTCATAAACTTAGTCGCAGTGGCGGGTTTCCCACTAGCCGGGGGCGTGTTTGTGGTGGGCGGCAGCCACCACGTAGATGTCATGCTGGCGAATCAGATACACCAGTTTGTAGGGAAAGTATTGTAACAGGGCCTTCCGAAGGCCGAGTTTGTCCGGCGCGCAACGCAATGGATTGGCGACGACCAACTCTCGAACGCGGATGAACTCCAGCCGAAACACCTCATCCAGGCCGGGGCACTGGCGGTTGTAGTAACGAATGGCATAAAGGAGTTCCGCCCGCGCGTCAGGGGCGTAAGTGAGGGGCTTCATTCGCGCGCGGCGACCTCAAGTTCAGCCATCACCTCTGCATCCGAAAACGGAGTGACACGGCCGGACTGGAGCTCATCCACTCGCCGTTTCAGCTCCACTTCCCACGCCCGCTCTACCTCCGTTACTTCGAGGCTTTCGCTCAATTGGTCGAGCAGGTAAAGCCGCGCCTCCTCGGGCAGGCTGCGAATCTCTTTGGCGAGCTCTTCGACGTGCGCGTTCATGAGACAAGCTGCCGTGGGCGCGGCGGATTTTAACTCACGCCTTCCACACCTTCCCCGCCTTGACCTTCACGTCAGCCATGGCGTTGCGGGTGTCCACGATGACTTGGGCCCAGTCGGCGAGTTCCTGGTTGTTGGCCTTCTTGTGGTTGGTGCAGATGACCACGGCGTCGTAACTACCGATGCTCTTCGCGGTCCAAGGGACGGACTTCACGCCGGCCCAGTGGCCGTGCTCGCGGCTCGGGCGGATGATGGGCACGTGCGGGTCGTAGTAAGCCATCTTCGCGCCGCGCTCCTTGAAGAGGTCCAGGAGCGTGTAGCTGGGGGACTCGCGATCGTCGTCCACGTTGGCTTTGTAGGCCAGGCCCATGATCAGGATCTTGCTGCCGTTGATGGACTTCTTCTTGGCGTTGAGCGCCTCCTGGGTGCGATGCACGACATACATCGGCATGGCGGTGTTCACCTCGCCGGCCAGCTCGATGAACTTCGTGTTTTGCCCATACTCGCGGGCTTTCCAGGTGAGGTAAAACGGGTCAATCGGGATGCAGTGCCCGCCGAGGCCAGGGCCGGGGTAAAAGGGCATGTAACCGAACGGCTTGGTCTTCGCGGCGTTAATAACCTCCCACACGTCGATGCCCATCGCGGCGTAAACCTGCTTGAGCTCGTTCACCAGCGCGATGTTCACGCCACGGAAGATGTTTTCCAAAAGCTTCGTCGCCTCCGCCGCACGGCAGGAGCTGACGGGGACAATGGTCTTGATGGCCAAGCTGTAGACCTCGATGGCGCGTTTCAAGCACGCCGGAGTGAGGCCGCCGACGACCTTGGGAATCTGCGCGACGACGCTGTTCGGGTTGCCCGGGTCTTCGCGCTCGGGGGAGAAGGCGAGGTTGAAGTCCACGCCGGCCTTCAAGCCGCTGCGCTCCAGCACGGCGCGGAGGTCTTCGTCAGTCGTGCCGGGGTAGGTGGTGGATTCGAGGACGACGAGCAGGCCCTTGTGGACGTGCGGCAAGATGGCCTCGCCGGATTTGATGATGTAGCTGATGTCCGGCTCGCGGTTTTTGTTGAGCGGCGTCGGGACGCAGATGATGACCGCGTCCAGTTTCTTGATGGTGGAGAAGTCCGTCGTGGCGCGGAAGCGCCCGGCGTTGACCTGCTCCTGAATGGCCGTGGCCGGGATGTGCTCGATGTAGCTTTTGCCGGCGGTCAGCGCGGTGACTTTCCGGTCATCCACGTCGAGGCCGGTGACATCCACTCCAGAGCGTGCGAATTGGAGTGAGAGAGGGAGGCCGACGTAGCCGAGTCCGATGATGCCGATTTTCATTTGATGGTTCGACAGTTAGGCCGCGAGACTGGTGTTTGAGCCGCTGTGAGCGGGTTTCGTCGCGCGTGCATTGGGGGGGCTTTGTATCTGCCGAGCGAGTTGATGGAAAGCAAAACCTGCCTGCTAGACACGAGCGATTCGCAATCCCGCCTCTGGCATGGAACTCCCTCTACAGTTGCCGCTGTAGATTTCCAAACCCATGAGTGCCGCCACCCAATTCCTCCCCGCCGCCACGCACGCCGCACCGCTGATTTTCGTCGTGGATGACGAGCCTGTCTTCGCCGATATCGTGGGCGAACTGCGCCAGATGGAAGGCTACCGCATCTGCGTCTTTCACGACTCACAGGCAGCGGAAGCGGCGTTGAGGAATTCGCCTGTGAAGCCCGACCTCTTTCTCGCGGACTTCAAGAGGCCCGGTCTGGACGGGGTCGAACTGCTGTCGATGAGGAAGTCCCAAATTCGTAGCCGGAAGACCATTCTCATCAGTGGCATGGCCTCCGAATTGATTTTGGGCGAACACGGCCTCCATCCCGACCTCTGTGTGTCCAAGCCATTCCCAGGGGCAACACTCCTGAAGTCGGTGAGAAGGGTGCTCGTTTCTGCGGGTTGAGCCCGGGAAAATCTGAACACAAGCTGGCCTCATCGCCCCAGCCGTGGACGGCGTCGGATGTGCCCCCACCTTGCCCCATTCTGGGGCGTCTCCTGGGCCCGCTCTCGCCGGCGCAATCCTCCGATCTAGTCGTAGCAGCCATGTGCCCAACCTTCGGATCTTGCACAAGGTCCGCGCCCGCGTGGGGGTGACAC
The DNA here is from genome assembly GCA_943330855.2 of Klebsiella pneumoniae. Taxonomy (GTDB): domain Bacteria; phylum Verrucomicrobiota; class Verrucomicrobiia; order Limisphaerales; family SXTU01; genus SXTU01. The sequence continues at coordinate 22,638 of CALQJI020000030.1, read as the reverse complement.
TTGCAAAAAACCGTTGCGCCGGCGCGACCGTTCGCTAGTTTCCTGCCGCGATTTGTCCGATGGTGTAACGGTAGCACAAGGCCCTTTGGAGGCCTTTGTCATGGTTCGAATCCATGTCGGACAGCCAAAACCCCGGTGGATGCGACCTCGGTTGCGACTCACCTCCGCAGGATGCGTCCCACAGTTTGACTCATGAAGATGGAACTCAGGAAAGCCTTTCAATTCGAAGCTGCCCACCTGCTCCCGTTGCTGCCGGAGGCCCACAAATGCCGCCGCTTGCACGGGCATAGCTTCAAAGTGGAAATCGTCGTCGCGGGCGAGTGTGATCCCAAACTTGGCTGGCTCATGGACTACGCTGACATCAAGTCCGCATTCAAACCGCTGTGGGAACAGCTCGATCATCGCTACCTCAACGAGGTGCCCGGCCTCGAAAATCCGACGAGCGAGAATGTCGCCGTGTGGATTTGGGAACGACTGAAACCCAGTTTGCCGATGCTCACAGAAGTTGTCGTCGCTGAGACCTGCACGGCGCAGGCGGTCTATCGCGGCAAGTAGCCGCCCAGAGGTGGGGAGGCGGGTTCGCTCAGTCGCCGCAAGGCCCGCCTCTTTGACCTCGGCGGCTCCGAAGGTTCAATGAGCTTGCGGCACTGGAGGGCTTCCCAAATCATCCGCCACTATGTTCGCCACGATGTTCGCCACGGTTTCACCACTGCTCGCCGTTGCGAGCGCGACGCCCGACCCGCATCCCGGGATGATGCTCCCGTTCGCGTTACTGCTGGCGGCCATCGCGCTCGGGCCCTTCCTCAACAAGCATTGGTGGGAGCATCATTATCATCACGTCGCCATCGGCCTTGGCCTCATCACCACGCTCTACTACGTCCTCGCGCTGGGCGCGGCGGGGCGGATGCTCCACGTGGCGCACGAATACGTCAGCTTCATCGCGCTCATCGGCTCGCTCTTCGTGGTGAGCGGCGGCATCCACATCCGCGTGAAGGGCGAGGCCACGCCGTTCGTGAACTGCGTCTTCCTGCTCATCGGCGCGGTGCTGGCCAACTTCATCGGCACCACCGGCGCGTCCATGCTGCTCATCCGCCCGTGGATTCGGATGAACAAGTATCGCATCACCGCGTTTCACATCGTCTTCTTCATCTTCATTGTCAGCAACGTGGGCGGCTGCCTCACGCCCATCGGCGACCCGCCGCTCTTTCTCGGCTACCTGCGCGGCGTGCCGTTCGGGTGGACGCTGGAGCACTGCTGGCCGGCGTGGTGCGTGGCAGTGGGTGGACTCATCGCGATTTTCTACGCGTTCGATGCGAAGAACTTTCTCCGCGCGCCCAAGCCCGTGCGCGACGCGGAGACAGCGCACGAGACTTGGAAGGTGGAGGGCCTGCGCAACCTCGGCTTCCTCGGGCTGATTCTCGGAGCTGTGTTTTTGCGCAATCCGCCCGGCCTCAGCGAGGCGCTGATGGTCGCGGCGGCAGTCGGCTCCTACTTCACGACGCCCAAGCCCGTGCATCAGGCGAATGACTTCACCTTCGCGCCGGTGAAGGAGGTCGCGTGGCTCTTCTTGGGCATCTTCGCCACGATGGTCCCGGCGCTGGACTACCTTGAGACGCACGCGGCCCAGCTCGGGCTGAACAGCGCGATGAAGTTCTACTGGTTCACCGGCGCGCTTTCAGGCGTGCTGGACAACGCGCCGACCTACCTCACCTTCCTCGCCGCCGCGATGGGTCGGCAGGGACTCAGCCTGAGCCAGCCAGCGGACGTGAGCGCGTTCGTGGCGCAGCAGGGCCACGAACTCCTCGCCATCTCGCTGGGCGCGGTGTTCTTCGGGGCGATGACCTACATCGGCAACGGGCCGAACTTCATGGTCAAGTCCATCGCCGATGCGGCGAAGGTGAAGACGCCCTCGTTCGGCGAATACTTCTTCCGCTTTGCGCTGCCGATACTGCTGCCTCTCTTCGCGCTGGTCGCGCTGCTGTTCTTCTCACCGTGGCGGGTGTTCTGAGCCGGAACCATGCAGTTCAAAACGGAGAGCCTCACGCGAAGGACGCAAAGGAACTGGGAAGATGCGTTTAGGATAACAAGTCACCAGACGGTGAGCGAAACTTCGGCGGATACAGTGGGCTTGCTCGCTTCCCCTTTGCGTCCTTGGCGTGAGGTTTCTTCTGCATGGATTCGGCTGAGGGCCGTTTCAATCTCGCCCAAGGCAAGCTGTCCGCGTCAGGCCTTCCCTCCCGTTTTCAGCAGGCCGTCCCGGATGTCCGTCAGGCAGTCCACGAGGAAGGCGAGGAAGAAGCCGCCTAGCATCAGGCCGCCACCGATGAGCGCCATCTGCCGGCCGGCAGACGAGGGCACGGGGCTGCACGCCATCACGATCAGGCCCGTCAGCAGCACGAACAGACTCAGGCCGCCGACCATGCGCAGCGTGATCGCCCAGCCGGAACTTTTCGTGCTCATCGCCTGCTGCGCCAGCGGCGTCACCGGGTCAATCGCCAGCCAACTCAAGCCGCCGACCACATAAACTGCGGCGAAGAGGTAGAACACGGCGTTCCACGAAGGCGAGGCGGCGTCGGGCAGATTCGTCATCGTCAGGACCATCGGCACCACGAAGCCGGGCATCGCGCCGCCGAGGTTGCCCATCATGTTCATGCTGCCGGAGAGCGAGCCGGTGTGCTTGCCGCCCACTTCCATGCACGCGCCCCATGCACCGGGCATCGCGAGGTCGTTGCAGAAGCTGGCCATGCCCACCGCGAGCATCGAGAGAATGGGAATCCACGATCCCGCCGTGGCAGCGGAGGCGGACTGGCGCAACCAAATCGAGATCAGCAGCATCGCCGCGGCCCCGCACAGTCCCGCGCAGCCCATGAAGCGGCGCGTGCTGGCCGAGCTGCCGAAGTATTTCTCCAGCGGGGCCGACACCATGCCGGAGAAGATCGAGCCCAGCCCACCGAAGAACAACGGCACGCAGGCCAGCAAGGCGCGGTTGATGTCGGAGAGATTGGGGAAGGTCTCCTTGATGAAGGTCGGCATCCACGTGATGTAGAAATACCACGCGAAGGACATGCAGAAGTATTGCAGCCAGAGCATCCACACGCTGCGGCTGGAGAAGAGCTCCGTCCACGGCACGGAGTGGTCCCCGCCCGTCGCGTCGGAGTGGTCGCCAATGATGGCGAGTTCCTCGGCATTCACGCTCGGATGGTTCTTCGGCAGGTCGCAAAACCACTTGTAGAAAAACAGCGCCCAAACGACGCCCAGCGCACCGAAGAGGAGGAAGACCCATTTGTAATGGAGACCAAGCCCCGCCTTGCCCTCGCCGCCCGACGCGAGCATCCAGCCCACCAGCAGCGGCGTGAATGCCCCGCCCCAGCGCGCGCTCAACCACATGACACCCTGCGCCTTCACGCGCTCGCAAGCGGGGAACCACAGCGTGAACGCTTTCGTCACGTTCGGAAAACAACCCGCCTCACCCACGCCGAACAGGAATCGAAAGACAATGAGCGACGCGAGGTTGAACGCCCAGCCCGTCGCGATGGTGAAGACCGACCACATCGCGACCACGCGCATGAGCACCTTGCGCGGCCCGATCTTGTCGCCGAGCCAGCCACCGGGAATCTCGAACAGTGCGTAAGCCAAGCTGAACGCGGTGAAGGCCCAGCCCATCTGCTCCTTCGTCAGCCCGAGGTCTTTCTGCATCTGCGGCGCGGCCTGCGAGATGCACACTCGGTCCACATAAGTGATGATGGCCAGCGAAACAGCGAAGAACAGGACGATGGATCGGGCGCGCGTGGGCGCGGGTTTCTGGTCTGACATGGGCGGAGTAAAGCGGATTGCTGAGCCGACGCAAAGGTGCAAAGCGGGAATGTGAAGGCAGAGAACAGCGGTTAGAGGTCAGAGCGCAGCGGCGGCTGGCCTTTGGCCGCTGACTGCGGGTGAAGTGTCTTGCGCCTAAGCCAATCGTTCTTACGACCGCATTTCACACCGGCCATCTCCGTTTCAGTCGGACTCAGCGGCCGGGTTGGACGTCTGCGGTCGTGCCGGCCTCGTCACTTCCCGCGCGAAGGCTCCCACGATTCGATTCCACCGCAAACAGCGGAGATGCCGAGGTGGCCGGGACACTTGTAGAGGTTCGTGTTGCCAGCGAGGTAGGTGCGGTGGGCCTTGAACCAAACCGTCGCGTTGGACGCGAGCACGCCGTCGCGCGCCCACTGGCTGTTGCCGTGGAAGGAATCATCGTAATCGCCGACGTAAAGCTGGATGGCTAGGCCGATTTGCTTCTGGTTATTCAAGTAGGAGGCTTGCTTGCCCTTCGCGTTGGCCTTCGATAGCGCCGGGAGCAGCAGTCCGGCGAGAATCGCGATGATCGCGATCACGACGAGCAATTCGATCAGGGTGAAACCATGGCGGGCACGAAGTTGGCGTGCCGGGGTAACCGGAGTCGGAGTGGTCATGCGTTTTGTCTAACCCCAAAGTGGTTTGCTAACAAGGCGGCTGTTTGAAGGGTGATCCGTGATTCCAAACTGGCTGTGCTCCGCATCGCAATTCGGACTGAGCCGAGTTGCACGCAGCGGGCGAGCTTGCGCCGGGGCTTCGGTTCGGCACTCTTGGGTCATGAAATCCGCCAACTACCGTGCCGCGTTGCTGGCCGCCTTCGTGTTCTGTCGCACGGCCTCGGACACCACCGCTGCGTCGCCCGAGCTGCGCTATCAGTTCCAGGCCGGCAGCAACTACGTTTACGCCGTTCGCATCGAGGCGACCGAGCTGAAGTATGTTGCGACCTCCACCGGCAACCTCACTTACTCCATCAAGGCCGTGAATCAGGACGGCATCACACTCACCGCCAAGGGCAACGTCAGCACGCAGCGCAAAGCGAAGGAAGGAGCCGCCACGCGACCGCCGAGCTTCGGCGACGGCATCCTGCGCATCGGTGGGTTTCGCTTCGGGAGCCTTGGGCGGATGGACGGGCCGTTTACCACCCCGAACGAAGTGCAGATAGACGCCTCGGGCCGCGTGCTGCGCGAGACGGGCGAGGCGCAGTTACCGCAGGCCTTCGGCGCGCTGTCACGACTGGTCATCGAGCAGTTGCCGCCCGCAGGCAAAGCCACCTTCGAGCACAGCACCGACTGCGTGCTGCTCACCGAGGAGAAGATTTCCAGAACGCCGATGACTTACACGCTCAAGGAAGTGCGTCTGCCCGCGAAGGAGAAATCCAGTTACACCATCGGCAAAGCGACCGGCAACCTCGTGCCGGTGAAGAAAACCTACGAGCTGAAGACTTTCGCGACCGTTGGCGGCCAGCCGAAGTTTGAAATCAAAGGCGAGGGCACGAATACGTTTGATGTGAAAGCGGGTGTCTTCCGCGAGTTACTCTTCACCGGTAACATTCTTGAAAACAGCGAGAACGTGACCGTGCGCGTGCCCATCACGATGACGGTGAAACTGCTCGAAGGCGAAGCGCTGGCCGCCGCGCTGAAGCCGCCACCGCCCTTGCCCAAGCTGGAGACCAAGGCTGTCACCGCCGACGAGCGCGCCGCGTTGCTCGCCGACCTCAAGGGGGACAACAAGGCCAAGCGCAGCCTCGCGCTCCATCGCATCGGCAGCGTGAAGGCCGACGACGCCAAGGCGGAAGTCGAAGCTGTGCTGCTGCGTTTCCTGAAGGATGAAGACCAGTTCGCTCGGCAGTTTGCCGCGAAGGGACTCGCCGTCTGGGGCAGCAAGGACAGCGTGCAGCCGCTCATCAAGCAACTGGACGACGTGGCCTTCCCAGCGCGCTGGGGTGCTATTGAAGCACTCGGCCACTTGAAGGACCCCCGTGCCGCCGAACCACTCGCGAAGCTGGTGGCCGACCGCAAGGACGCGCACCAAGTCTCCATCACGCTCAAGGCGCTGGGCTCGGACGCCGAGGACGCCGTCCTCAAACTCATCACGCACGAGAAGCCCGAGGTGCGCCGCGACGCCTGCCAAATTCTGAAAGTCATCGCCACGAAGAAGAGCGAGGCCGCCCTGGTCAAGGCGTCCAGCGACACTGACGCTCTGACCGCTCTACTCGCCAAAGACGCGTTGAAGACGGCCAGGGGCGGGCAGTGAACACTTTCCCGTAGCGCGGGCAGGCTCCACCCGCGCCACTCCCCGCTCAGGCCAAAATCCCCTTCACCACCTCGCCGTGGATGTCCGTCAGGCGGAAGTCGCGGCCTTGGAAACGGTAGGTCAGGCGCGTGTGCTCGACGCCGAGCAGGTGCATCATGGTCGCATGGAGGTCGTAGATGCTCACGGGGTCACGGACGACATTGTAGCAGTAGTCGTCTGTCTCGCCGAACGTGATGCCGGGTTTCACGCCCGCGCCGGCCAGCCACATCGTGAAGCAGCGCGGGTGATGGTCGCGACCGTAGTTGTCCGCCGTCAGTCCGCCCTGCGAGTAAATCGTCCGGCCAAATTCGCCGCCCCAGACGATGAGTGTGTCTTCGAGCAGGCCGCGCTGCTTCAAGTCCAGCAGTAGCGCCGCCGTGGCTTGGTCGGTGTCGTTGCATTGGCCGCGAATCGCTTTCGGCAAGCCGCCGTGGTGGTCCCAGCCCATGTGGAAGAGTTGGATGAAGCGCACGTTGCGCTCGGCGAGTCGGCGTGCGAGCAGGCAGTTCGCGGCGTAGCTGCCGGGGCGCTTCACGTCGGGGCCGTAGCTTTCGAGGATGGACTGCGGCTCCTTCGAGAAATCTGTCAGCTCCGGCACGCTGGCCTGCATGCGGAAGGCCAGTTCGTATTGCGCGATGCGCGTCTGAATTTCCGGGTCGCCGAGCGCCTTGAAGCGGCGGCTGTTCAACGCGCCGAGTTCGTCGAGCGTCTCGCGCCGCGTCTCGCGGTCCATGCCGGGCGGGTTAGACAAGTAGAGGACGGGGTCGCCCTTGTTGCGGAACTTCACGCCTTGATGCTGCGTCGGGAGAAAGCCGCTGCTCCACAAGCGGTCATAGAGCGGCTGGTCATCGGGCCGACCGGAGCCAAAGGAGGTGAGCACCACGTAAGCCGGCAGATCGCGGTTCTCGCTGCCGAGGCCGTAGCTCAACCACGAGCCCATGCTGGGCCGGCCGGGGAGCTGGTGCCCGGTCTGGAAGAACGTGATGGCCGGGTCGTGGTTGATGGCGTCGGTGTTCAGCGTGCGGATGATGCAGAGGTCGTCCGCGATGCGCGCGGTGTGCGGGAGTAACTCGCTCAACCACGCGCCGCTCTGCCCGTGCTGCGCGAACTTGAAGAGGCTCGGCGCGATGGCGAACTTCGCTTGGCCGCTGGTCATCGTCGTGAGCCGCTGGCCTTTACGGATGGACTCCGGCAAGTCCTCGCCCCGGTGCTTCTCCATCACCGGCTTCGGGTCGAACAAGTCCATCTGCGACGGCGCACCCGACTGGAAGAGATAGATGACGCGCTTGGCCTTGGGCGCGAAGTTCGGAAACGCGGCGACGGGCGTCGGCGCGGCGTTCGTCGAGTTGCCCATGAGCGAGCCGAGCGCGCCCATGCCCAGCCCGGCGGCGGAGTTCGCGAGGAAGGTGCGGCGCGTGACGGCGAGCCGCTGCGCTGGGGAAAGCCCACGGAATTGGTAGTCGTTGCAGTTCATAAGTGAGGTCGAAGGGAAGTCGCCAGGCTCATCGCACTGGGCCGCACGACAGCGACGCGCATTGACTCCCTCTGCCTTCCTCGGAGGAGGGGAGAGGGTTGGGGTGAGGGGTTGCGTGCGACGGCCTTGGCTGCCTCACACCTCCTCCGAGGAAGGGAGAAGGCGCGCATCGTGGCGTCCAGGCAGTAGCGTGCGGTTTAACGAATCGGTTCACGCAAAAATCTCGTTCACCACATGCGCTTGTTCAACTCCCGTCAGCCGTTGGTCCAGCCCCTGAAACTTAAAGGCCAGCCGCTCGTGGTCCAGACCCAGCGCGTGGAGAATCGTCGCGTGGAAGTCGCGGACGCTCACCTTGTTCACGGCGGCGCGGAAACCAATCTCATCCGTCTCGCCATAGTGGACGCCGCCCTTCACGCCGCCGCCCGCGAGCCACGCGGTGAAGGCGTGCGGGTTGTGGTCGCGGCCCGGCTTGCCGCCCTTCTGGGACACCGGCAACCGGCCGAACTCGCCGGCCCAGATGACCAGCGTGTCCTTCAGCAAGCCGCGTTGTTCCAAGTCCGCCAGCAGCGCGGCGATGGGTTGGTCGGCCTCCGCTGCAAAGCCGCGATGGTTGCCAACCAAATCAGAGTGGCAGTCCCAGCTCTGCTGATTCTCCATGCCGCCGCTGTAAATCTGCACGAAGCGCACGCCGCGCTCGACCATCCGGCGCGCGGTCAGGCACTGCGCGGCGAAGTGACCGCAGTGCTTCTCGCCGATGCCGTAGAGCTTCCGAATGTGCTCCGGCTCCTTCGAGACATCAAAGGCCTCCGGCGCGGCGGTCTGCATCCGATACGCTAGCTCGAAGCTCTCGATGCGCGCGCCCAGCTCGTTGTCCAGCGGGCCTTGGGCCAGGTGGTCGCGGTTCAGCGACGCGAGCAAGTCGAGCTGTGCGCGTTGGCGCGACTCGTTGAGATTCGCCGGCGGCTTGAGGTTCGCGATGGGTTCGCCCTGCGGCCTGAGCCAGGTGCCTTGATACACGCTGGGCAGGAAGCCCGCGCCCCAGTTCAGCGCGTGGCCCTTGGGCAGGCCGCGGTTCAGCGGGTCGCTCATTACCACGAAGCTCGGCAGCGCGTCGCTCTCCGAGCCGAGGCCGTAAGTCGCCCACGAGCCGACGCACGGGTGGCCCATGCGTGTGACGCCGGTGTTCATCATGAACAGCGCCGGACTGTGGTTGTTCGAGTTCGTGTGGCATGAGTGGATGAACGCGAGCTTGTCCACTTGCCCCGAGAGGTGCGGAAAGAGGTCCGAAGTCCAAGTGCCGCTCTCCCCACTCTGCTGCCATGCGAACGGCGACTTCATCAGTGGCCCGACCGAGCCGGGGAAGAAACCGGTCTTGTTGTCGAAGCCGGCCAGCTCGGTGCCGTCGCGCTTGGCCAGCTCGGGTTTATAATCCCAAGTGTCCACCTGGCTCGGCCCGCCGTTGGCGAAAATCCAGATGACGGACTTGGCGCGCGCGGTGAAGTGCGCGGGCTTCGGTGCGAGCGGGTTCAGCGGACCGGCGAGGGCATCACGACCGAGCAAGCTCGCGGCGGCGAGCCAGCCCAGCCCACCGCCCGCGCGTTGGAGGAGTTGGCGGCGGGAGAACGTGCCGGCGCGGGGTTTGGTTTCAATTCTCATACGCAAATTCGTTCAGGCCGAAGAGGACTTGGCAGAAGTCCGCGAGCGCGAGGCTGCGGGCGTTCGGCTTCTTCTCGGCTTCGTAGCTGGCGCTCTGCGACGCGAGGAAAGCGGCGGCGCTGGCCTGCTCCTTCACCGTGGGCGGGCGGCTCAGGGCGAGGAGGTAGGCCCGGGCGACTTGCGCCGGTGACTCGGTGCCGGGCGTGTCCGACTCCACGCGGCGGGCGAACGCCTCGGCCCACTCGCGGACTTGTGGGCCGTTCATCAAGAGCAACGCCTGCGGGGCAACGGTCGTGGTCGGGCGCGCGCCCTGACTCACGAGCGGCTCGGGCTGGTCAAAGACGACCATCGAGCCGATGAGTTGGCTGCGCTTCATCGTGAAATAAATGCTCCGCCGCTTGCTGCGCTCGTCCTTCGTGCCGGGGCCGAACATCGTCGCGTCGAGCTGGCCGCTGACGGCTAGCATGGCGTCGCGGAGGGCTTCGCCTTCGAGGCGACGCGGCTGCCGATGGAGGAAGTGTTCAGTGTTCAGTGGGGCAGCCTTCTCCGTGCGCGCGTCGCCAGCCTTCGCCGACTGAACACTTCCGGCCCGGTAAGCTGCGCTTCCCATGATGAGCTGGTGAATGGGTTTCAACTTCCAGCCATTGCGGACGAGTTCGCCCGCGAGCCAATCGAGCAACTCCGGATGCGACGGCAGCGCGCCGGTGCGACCGAAGTCATCCGGCGTCGCCACGAGGCCGCGACCGAAGTGATGCTGCCAGAGCCGATTCACCGCCACGCGCGCGACGAGCGCGCCCGCGCCGTGGTCCACATCGGTCATCCAGTTGGCGAGCGAGCGCCGGCGACCGGAGAACTTCGCGCCGGTCGGCGGCTGCCATTGCCAGCGCTGGCCGACGTCAGCAGTGCGCGTGAGCATCTGGAGAAAACCCTGCGGCGCGACGCCCAGCTTCTGGTCCGTGCTGCCGCGCCGGAGGAAGTGCGTCTGCTCGAAGAAGTCCGCGCCTTGCGTGTGCATCCGCAACGGCTTGTTGCCCTCGGCGCAGACGAGCACCGGCGTCTTCGTGCCCGGCTCGCTGCTGGCGTGGGCGGTGAGCTTGGCCTGCCGGTCGCGCCAGCCGGCGTCTTTGCGCAGCCACCACGCGAGCAACGTCTCGCGCTCGGCGGCAGCCAGCTTGAAGTCCGGCTGCTTCGCCTTCCGTAGCCCCTCGGCCACCGTCGCCGGCAGGCTCTCGCCCTTGAGGCTCGGCTCCACATCAGCCATCACCGCGAGGCGCGGGCGACCGATACTGTGTTTCGTGTTGAGGTCGAACTGCAACTTCACCGTCACGGCTGCGCCCGCTTCGAAGTCCACCGGCTCGGCGAAGGTGAACACGGCGGCGTGGTCCTTGCCGAACTGCGGGTCCACGGCCCAGCCGGTCTTGGGGTTGTCATCGAGCGAGCCGGCGATGGAGAGCGACGCCTTGTTCTGCTCGAAGTCCGCCTCAGCCTTCGCCAGCACGATGGGACGCGGCGCAGCGGTGCTGCCGAGCGGCGCGGCAGACACGATGATTTTGCTCAAGGCGAAGTTGCCGTTGTCCGCGCGGCCCGGCCCGGCCTTCGTCATCGAGGCGTGGGCAAGGGCTTCGAGGCGCAGACCGGTGAGGCGACGCTGCGTGGTGGTGAAGGTGAAGGTGTATTCGTCGCTCGCGCCGTTCGCGCCCTCAGCCAAGTAGGAGAGGTCGTCAAGCTTCTTGAAAGTCGCGCCCGCTTTGGACTTCGTGCTCGCGAGTTCCACAACGGTCCAGACGCCGCCGGTGGGCATCGCTGCGCCGGACGCGAGCCAGGCGTCGAACTTCGGGGCGAGCGAGGCTTCGTGGCGCTTCAGTTCAGCAGCGAGCGGCGCGGCGGCGGCTTGCCACTTGGTTTTCGCGTCACGGCTTTTCTCCGGCTCCATCTCGAGGTCCACGACGCTGCGCACGGTCGTCGTGAAGGTGGCGAGCATCCGATAGTAATCCTCGTTCGGCAGCGGGTCGTATTTGTGGTCGTGACAGCGGGCGCAGCCGATGGTGAGGCCGAGGAACGCGGAGCCCGTGGTCGAGAGCATGTCGTCCATCGCGTCGTAGCGCGTGCGCTCGACTTCGTTGGCGGTGATTTGCGTGGGGAACACACCCGCGCCGAGAAAGCCCGTGGCGCTGAGGGCCAGCGGGTTGTCCGGCTCGAACTCATCGCCCGCGAGCTGCCAGCGCAGGAACTGGTCGAACGGCAGGTCGCTGTTGAGCGCTTTGATGACGAAGTCGCGGAAGTGAAACGCGCCGGGGCGGTCGTAGTCGTGTTCGAAGCCGCTGCTCTCGGCGAAGCGCGCGACATCCAGCCAGTGCCGCGCCCAACGCTCGCCGTAGCGCGGGGAGTCGAGCAGGCGGGCGAGGAGCTTCGGCCACGCGTCGGGGGCGGTGTCTTTGAGGAAGTCGTCCACGGCCTCGGGTGTTGGCGGGATGCCGTGCAAGTCAAGGTGAGCGCGGCGGATGAGCGTGCGCTTGTCCGCGAGCGTGGCGAGTTGGCGCGGGGCAGCTTTGGCGAGGAGGAAGCGGTCAACGGGATTGCCGATTGCCGATTGCCGATTGCCGATGGGGGGAGGCGTCGGGCGCGCGAGCGGTTGGAAGGCCCACCACTTCCGGTCCTCGTCCGTCACCTTCGATTTGTCCTTCGCGACTTTGCCGGCGAGGAGCGGGCTGTCGTAGGGCGCGCCGTCGTCAATCCACCCGGCGAGGCGGGTGATGACTTCGGGCGAGAGCTTGTCCGCCTTCGAGGGCATGTGCGGCTCCTCGGCATGGCGGACGAGCTTGAGCAACCGGCTGTCCTTCGCGCTGAACGGCACGATGGCCGCGCCCTCGGTGCCGCCCTTGAGCAAGTCCTCGCGCGTGGCGAGGTCGAGGCCGCCCTTGGTCTTCTCACCGCCGTGGCAGCCGAGGCAGCTCTTCACAAGCACGGGTCGGATGTGCTGGGTGAAGGTGACGAGGCCGCGCGTCATGCGCTCGGCGTGGTCGGCGGGGAGCGGGGCGGCGGCGAAGGAAGTCGTGGCGAGTAGGAGGCCACTCATCGAATGGAGCGCGGACGCCAACGTCCGCAGCCGCGACACTCTCGAAACGAACTTGCTGCGGACTTGAGCATCCCCGCTCTTTTGCGGCGTGCTCATTCGCGCGTGATGACTTCGTCGAGGTTCAGAAGGACATTCGCCGTCACGGTGTAGGCGGCGAGTTCGGCGAGGTCCAGTTTCGTATCGGGCTTGAACTCGCCTTGCGCGAGGAGGGACTTCGCGGCGTCGGCATCGGCGCGATACTTGGCGAGGCGTTTCTCCAAGCCAGCAGTGAGGACGGCGAGGTCGGCCTTGTCCGGCGTGCGACCGGTGACGCGACGGAAGCCGTGGGTGAGTCGCTCGCTTGTGGTTGCGCCGCCTTCGGTGAGCATCCGTTGCGCGAGGGAGCGGGCGGCTTCGATGTAGGTGACTTCGTTGAGGAGGGCGAGCGCTTGCAGCGGGGTGTTCGTGCGGCTGCGCTTCACGGTGCAGATTTCGCGCGTGGGCGAGTCGAAGAGGAGCATCGTGGGCGGAGCGGCGGTGCGCTTCCAAACGGTGTAGAGCGTGCGGCGATAGAGGCCGGTGTCCTTGTCGTGCTTGTAGCCGCGAAGGTCGCCGTAGCGGCTGGTCTCGTCCCACACGCCCTCGGGCATGTAGGGGCGCACGCTGGGACCGCCGAGCTTCTCCACGAGCAACCCGCTCGCGGCGAGCGCCTGGTCGCGGATGAGTTCGGCAGGCAGTCGGAAGCGCGGGCCGCGCGCGAGCAATCGATTCTCCGGGTCACGCGCCACCAACTCGGGCGTGACCTTCGAGGACTGCCGGTAAGCCGCCGACATCACGATGGTTTTCTGCATCGCCTTCATGTCCCAGCCCAGGCGGAGGAACTCCGTCGCCAGCCAGTCGAGCAACTCGGGATGGCTCGGCGGCTCGGCCTGCGAACCGAAATTCTCCGTGGTCTTCACCAGGCCGTAGCCGAAGAACTTCTCCCAGGTGCGGTTCACCCACACGCGCGCGGTGAGCGGGTTCTCGGGCGCGACCAGCCACTGCGCGAGGCCGAGGCGGTTCGTCGGCGCACCGGCGGGCAGCGGTGGGAAGACGGCGGGCACGCCCGCGCTGACCTGATCGCCCTTCTTGTCGTATTCGCCCCGCACGAGGATGAAGGCGTCGCGCGGCGCGGCGATTTCCTTCATCACCATCGTGGTCGGGAGCTTCAGCTCGAAGTCATCCACCGCCTTCTTCGCAGCAGCTACGGCGGCATCGGCGGACTTGGCCGGGCTTTCGGAGTTGGCGCGGAAAAACTTCATGAGCTCGGCGCGCTGGGCGGGAGTGCGCTTGCCCGGCTCGGTCGCAAAAATCTTCTTCAAGGACTCCGGCACCTGCGCGCCGCCTTCGAGCTTCGCCAAGCCCGGCGCGAGCGAAGTGGCCGAAAGCCGGATGCGCCCGATGGAGTGCTGGCCACTCGCCTTGTGCAGCAAGCGCACGGTAAGCGTGGCGTCGGCTGGCACGGTCACCGCGCGGTCGGCGAGGAACATCGCCTTGAGCGGTTCCTTGCGCGTCGGGCCGTCCACGGCCCAGCCATTGCCGCCCTTCGCGTCCACGACGAGGCCGACTTCGTAGCCCTTCTGCGAGTAGCTGGCCTCGGCCTTGGAGAACTTGATGACCTCCGGTTTCGCGAGCGACGGCGCCGAGATTTCCGCCTCGATGCCGCTCAAGATGAAGTTGCCGTTGAACGCGCGCCCGACGGACTGCGCGGGCAGCGACGCATCAGGCAAGGCTTCGAGCAGCACGCCGCCAAGCGTCCCGGCCGCGACCGGCGCGATGACGGTGTAAGTCTCCTGACCGGCGGCGGCCCCGACGGCGAGCCACGAAGCGTCGGACTGGCGCGTGAAAGTGGTCTTGCTCGCGGCCTTCACCGAAGTGGGTTCGAGCAGCTTCCACGCGGCGGCGGAAGGGTCGAGCTTCGCGATGAACGTCGGCTCCCATTCCTCGATGAGCTTGGGCAACAACTGCTCCGCCTCGACGCGTTTGGCCTCGGCGGATTGCAGCGACTGGTTCAGCTCGGCGAGCTTGGCCGCGAGTTCGGGCGTCGTGACATGAATGGTCGGCTCGGGGTTGCCGCCGCCGCGATTGGCGCGCACGCCGGTCAACGTGCCGGTCTCCTCGACGCTGTTGAAGAAAGCGAAGAAGGAATAGAACTCGCGCTGGGTGATGGGGTCGTATTTGTGGTCGTGGCAGCGGCAGCAGTTGAAGGTGAGGCCCAGCCAAGTCGTGCCCGTCGTCTCCACGCGGTCAATGATGGTCTCGACACGCCACTCCTCCGCGATGAGTCCGCCCTCGCCGTTGATGCGGTGGTTGCGGTTGAAGCCCGTCGCAATCAACTGGTCCAAGTTTCGAGTTCCTGGTTTTGAGTTCTGAGTTTCAGGGAGCAGGTCGCCGGCGAGTTGCCAGAGGGTGAATTGGTCGAAGCCCATGTTCTCGTTGAACGCCTTGATGACCCAATCGCGCCACGGCCACATCGAGCGCGAGCTGTCGGTCTGGAAGCCGTGGCTGTCGGCATAGCGCGCGTAGTCGAGCCAGAGCATCGCCATGCGCTCGCCGTAGCGAGGCGAGGCGAGCAGGCGGTCCACGGCACGCTCGTAGGCGTTCGGCGACTTGTCCGCGAGGAAGGCGTCCACCTCGGCGGGCGTGGGCGGAATGCCCGTGAGGTCGAGCGCGACGCGGCGAAGGAGCGTGGGGCGGTCGGCCTCGGGGGAGAATTTTAGGCCGTCCTTCTTCAGCCGCGCGAGCAAGTGTGCGTCGATGGGATTGCCGATTGCCGATTGCCGATTGCCGATTGGCGGTGTGCTCGGGCGCTGCGGAGGCACGAACGCCCAGTGCGCCGAGTAGTTCGCGCCTTCGGCAATCCAGCGGCGGAGCGTGTCCTTCTGCGCGGTGGTCAGCACCTTGTGCGACTCTGGCGGGGGCATGAGGTCGCCAGCGGCATTCGTGGTGATGCGCTGCATGAGCGCTGACTTCTCCGGCTTGCCGGGCACGATGGCGAGCGCGCTGGACTTGGTGGGCTTGAGCGCGGCCTCGTGGGAATCAAGGCGCAGCCCGCCTTTGACCTTCTGCGTGTCCGGGCCGTGGCAGGCGAAGCAGTTGTCGGACAGGATGGGGCGGATGTCGCGGTTGAAGTCGAGTTTCGGAGCCGCATGCGCCGTCACCATCGAGAAGCAGGCAGCACTTAGCAGGGACCAATGGACTGTAGATGGCAGGGTCATGGCGGGGAGGAGTGGACACACTTCAGCCGAAAAAAGTCTACGAATGGATGACGGGGTGGAACTTCACCAGTAGGACCGCACGTCAGGGTCCGGGGCCGTGCCGGCGGGCAACGCATTGTAGCCAGCGGGGAACTCGAAGAACTCCGAGTGGCCGTCGGCGAAGGCAACGTTATAGCGGTTGCGACCGCCGTAGTTATGCCATTGGCCCGAGAGCACGTTCACCGCCCGATTGGCGTGCCAGTTCCAGTCGCCGAAAAGAATCTTCCGATCGACAGCCCGCGTGTAATCGGAAGTGCGTTTCGCACCAGCCACGGTCGACGAAGTGACCTGCGCAACTCCGAAGTTGAAGTTGTTCCACTGAGCTAGGTAGCTGGTTCCGTAGCTATCAAAGCACTTCTTCACCGCTGCGCTCTTAGCTGCATTTAAGGAGTCCCCTGAGTCACGAGGGCAGTTGTAGACCGCTCCGCCACCTGTGTAGCTGTTCAGCACTCGATTGGACTCAGTGGTGGCCACTTGATAGCTCGGTTGCAGAGTGAACGGCGGGTTCACCGTCGGCGTCTGCCCCCCCATGTTGGCCCACCCCGAGTGCACCGGGTAGCGATCCTCGTAGTCACCCGTATACACCAGCATTGCCAATCCAATCTGCTTGGTGTTGTTCGTGCACTTGGTCTGGTGCGCCTTCATCTTCGCCTTACTTAGAGCGGGAAGCAGCATCCCGGCTAAAATCGCGATGATGGCGATGACGACAAGTAATTCGATGAGGGTGAACGCAGCGCGATTACCAATCGGGGGCTGGGGCTGAGGCATATCGCAAAGATGCCGGTTTGGGAGCATGGGTCAAGTTGGCTTTTGGGCAGTGGTAGCCCCGGGTGACTCACGCAAAAATCTCCTTCGCCGCTTTGCCCTTCCCGTCCTCGGTCGCGTAGAAGGGGCGGCCCTCGATGTCGAACGCCGTCTTCGGACTGATGCCCATCGCGGTGAAGATGGTGGCGTGCAGGTCCATCACGGGCATCGGGTTCTTCACAGCAATCAGCGGGCGCTCGTCCGCTGTCTGGCCATAGACAAAACCCTTCTTCACGCCGCCGCCGAACATCACCACGCTCGTGCCGCCGGTGAAGTGCCGGTGCAGTCCGTAGTGCTTCATCTCCTGCAAGGTCTCGGTCGGATGCGTGGTCTGGTCCTTCGCGTTCGATCCGGGGATGCCTTCAATCATCGCGTCGCGGCTGAACTCACTGGCGATGACGACGAGCGTGCGGTTCAGCAAGCCCCGCGCTTCGAGGTCGCGGATGAGCTGGGCGATGGGCGCGTCCATCATCTTGTGCATGCCCGCGACGGTCTCGTGGCCGTCCTTGTGCGTGTCCCAATGCACGAAGGGGATATATTCGGTCGTGACCTCGACGAACCGCGCGCCGTTCTCCACCAGCCGCCGCGCGAGCAAGCAGCCCTGGCCAAAGCGGCCGGTGTTGTATTTCGCGTAGCTCTCTTTCGGCTCCAGCGAGAGGTCGAAGGCCGCGCGCTCCTTCGAGCTGAGGAGCCGGTGCGCGTTGTCGAGCGAGCGCAGCATGGACTCCTGCTGGAAGTCGCTCATGAACTCCCGGTGCGGGTTCTTGTCCACGAGTTTGCGGTAGAGGCTGTAGCGATTGTCGAAGCGGCCCGGCTCCATCCCCTTCGGCGGGCGCACGGACTGCGCGGCATCGTCGGGATACGGCAGGTTCATCGGGCCAAACTCGTTGCCAAAGAAGCCGGCGGTGGTGAAGGCCTTCAACTCCTCCTGCTCGCCGACGCCTTCGAGGCGCTGGCCGACGTTGATGAACGCGGGCATCACCGGGTTGCGCGGGCCGAGCACCTTCGCCATCCACGCGCCGAGGTGCGGGGCCGCGACGGTCTGCGGCGGCACGTAGCCCGTGTGCCAATGATACTGGTGGCGCGAGTGGAGGATGTGCCCGAGGTCCGGCTGCGTGGCGCTGCGGATGAGCGTGGCGCGGTCCATGACGGAGGCGATTTGCTCCAAGCCCTGGCAAATCTTCACGCCGTCCACCGCCGTGGGAATCGCCGGGAAGGTGCTGAGAATGTTCTTCACCGGCACGCCCTTCTCGAAGGGTTGGTAGCGCTTCGGGTCGAACGTGTCCGGGGCCGCCATGCCTCCGCCCATCCAAATCAGGATGCACGAGTCGGCGGTGGCCTTGGGGTGGGTGACCTTCTCATTCGCCAGCAAGCGCGGCGCGCCCATCGCCATCGTGGTGGCCGTGGCGGCGGCGAGCTTTTGGAGGAAGTCGCGGCGGGTGTTCTGCGGATCGAGCGGTAGCGCGTTCATTGGATTATCGGACGAGTTGAAACTCCGGCAACATCAGCACGGCCCAGAGGAGGTCTTGCACCCCTTGGCTCGTGGGCTTCTCCCCGAGAGCTTCGCGGGCGAGGGACAGTTCGGCGGGGGTCGGGGTGCGGGCGAGGGCGAACTGGTAGAGCCATTGGGTGAGCGCGTCGCTGCTGGGCCACGGTTTTGCGAGGAGACGGGACGCGCCTTGTTCGAGGCGGGTGGCGAGGGTCTGGCCGTTGTTGAGATCAATGGCTTCCAACGTGTTCAGGTCGGCGGGGCGGACGCTGACGATTTGCTCGCGGTGCGGGCGGCCCAGAGCGCGCATGAGGAAGTCGTTCTTGAGCAGCGACGCGCGAACCATCGGTTGGGTGCTGGTGGCGGCTTGGGCGAGCTGCGTGGCGAGTTGCTTGCCGACCTTCACGTTCCAAAGCGCGGAGTTGGCGACCGCGACCGCGTTCCCCTCAGCGGCAGCGGGCTCGCTCTTGAACTTGCCCTTCGCATCGGGCGGCGATTTGAGCGTCTCCCACGTCGGGTCGGTGCCGATGGTCTCGGTGGAGCCGTCGGCCAGTTTGATGCGCGCCTCGAAGATGACGCCCGCCGGGTTTGGGCCGCTGCCGCCATTCTTGGCGACGAGCACGATGTCGTTCGCGCCGGCTTTGAGTTTGGTTTCGAGGGCGATGGCTTCGGGGTTTTCCCAGTTGTCGCCGGAGGCGACGAGCGCGCCGTTGATGTAGAGCTTGAACTCGTTGTCCGCCGTGGCCACGGCTCCGGCACGGACGGGGGCGGACTTGAGGGTGAACTTCTTGCGGGCCGTGAAGGTCTCGCCGGCCTTCGCGTTGCCGGCGTCGGCGTGGGACCAAATCCACTGGCCGGTGAGTTTCATCGCCTCCACGGCTTCGGTGCTGGGTTTGCCGCGCACGATTTGAGCATCGAAGCGCGTGGGGGCGGTGCCAGTGATTTGCCAGACGGTGTCCACGAACTGCTCGGCGGTGAGGCGTTTGGCGCGCGGGCCGGCGTAGGCGTAGGCCTGCTCGTCAGCGTCCTTGCCAAGGATTTGCGCGTGGGATTGGTAGGCGGCGGAGGTGGCGATGAGTTCGAGGGTTTTCTTCAGGTCGAACTTGTTCTCCGCGAGATGCGTGGCGAGGAAATCGAGGAGGTCGTGGTTCCACGGCTCGCTCTGCATCGCGTCGGTGGGGTGGACGATGCCGCGGCCCATGAGGCGGTGCCAGAGGCGGTTCACGATGGTGCGGGTGAAGCGGCCGTTCTCCGGGTGGGTCATGAGCGCGGCGAGTTGTTTCAAGCGCTCGGGCTGCGGGGCTTTCGCGTCCACCTGGCCCAGCTCGGGGAAGAGCCAACTCGCCTGCGCGGTCTTGCCCACGGGCTTGTCGCAGCGGTGGAGTTCCAGTTTGCCGGTCGCGTAAATCGCCGCGAGCCCGTAGGCCTCCTCGAGTTTCCAGCGGTCAATGAAGCTGTCGTGGCAGGAGGCGCACTTGAGGTTGATGCCGAGGAAACTCTGGCCGACGGATTGAGCAAACTGAATCTCCGTGGTCGCGCCCGCGCTGACATCGCCGCGCCACTTGATGCCGGCGGCGAAGCCCTCGCTGTCCGGCGTGTAGGCGATGAGCTCGCGGGCGAACTGGTCGTAAGGCCGGTTCTCGACGAGCGCGCGATAAAGCCACTTGGTGATCTGCTTGCGCCCGCCGGTGATGAAGCCGGTGCCGGAGTAGTCGTTGCGGAGAAGGTCGTTCCAGAACGTGAGCCAGTGCTCGGCGTAGGCCGTGTCGTGGGTGAGGAGCGAGCGCACGAGCTGCGCGCGTTTGTCGGCGGACTTGTCGGCGAGGAACTTCGCGAGCGCCTCCGGCTCGGGCAGGAGGCCGACGAGGTCGAGGTGCGCGCGCCGGGCGAAGGTGGCGTCGTCCACGGGCTTTGGCGGCACGGCTTTGCGCTTGGCGAGGTCGGCGTCGAGAATGCGGTCAACGGGGTTCGTGCGGCCTGCGACGGCGGGCGGGAGCGTGGGGCGACGCGGCTTGAGCGGCGGCTCGTAGGCGGGCTTCTTGAACGCGAAGCCCTCCTCCCACACCGCACCGGCGTCAATCCAGTCGCGGAGCAGTTTCACCTTCTCCGGAGAAAGCCGCGTGCCCTTGGGCGGCATCTGCTTGTCGGGGTCCTTCGAGGTGATGGCTGCGATGAGCGGAGACTTGGCCGAGTTGCCGGGGAGGACGGCCTTGCCACTCTCGCCGCCCACGAGGAGGGACGCGCGGTCGTTCAGGCTGAAGCCGCCTTTCTTCTTGTCGCCCGTGTGGCACTCGGCGCAGTGCTCGCGGAGGACGGGGACGATCTGGTGGGAGAAGTCCACCTTGGTGGGCGCAGCGGCGAACACGGCTGAGGTCAAACTCGCCAGCGCAAGGGCGGAGGCGAGGGGGAGCTTGAACGGCATGTCGGAAAGCATTGAGGATTTCAGACGCGGCGACAAGCGGGCTTCCTTCAAAAGCAAACCGGGCAGGCGCGCGGCCTGCCCGGTTCAGTGGCGGGAAACGCCCCCGTCACTGGACGTTGTAGTAGCAGAGCCACGGGCCAATCTGGGAGCCGAGATTGATCTGGCTTTCGTTATACCAAGTCACCCGCCCGTCCTCGAAAAGGAAGTTGCCGCCCTGCATCATGCCTGAGCTGGAGCGATGGCTAGTCGTCGCGACTTGTTGTCCGGCGACGGTGACTCTTACCGTCGGCGTGCCGGTCGGCTTGCCCGCTGGCAACGGCCCCATCGTTCCTTGAATTTGCAACATATCGGCGACGATCGGCCCCTCTCGGAACTGGCTGTCCAACCGGGTGCGTTGGAGCCACTGAGCGACATTGCCCGCCCCGATGGTCGTGCGGGCGTTCACCTGTGCGAGGGGGCGCCCGACGAGGTAGAAGAAGCCGGACAGCTCCTCGTGGGGGACATCGGGGTTTCCATAGTTGGGATTGGAGATGAGGCTAGCCTTGTCGACAGCGCGGTGATAATCGCCCGTCGGGCAGTAGAGCGGGCTGTTCTTGGTGCTGGAGGCGTTAGTGTTGGACTGTGTCAGGTAGCTTTTGTAGAGGCGCACCACGGACGGCCCAACTGCCCCATCGCAACACGTCGTCGCGCGGGCCAAATTCCAGACAGAGGATGAGCCACTTGCGCCCGCCGGCCTCGAAGAGGTGAAAGTTGTTGTCCGTGCGGTCGGGCTCCTGGTCGTAGATGCCACCGAACGTCGGCCACCGCTTAAACGCGGCGAGTGGGAAGTATTTCGCGAAGGGCGTCTCACGCGTGCCGGCGCGGCCTTCGGGACCGAGATCGTGGTTGCCGGTGGTGATGGCACAGGGAATCCCCTTCGCATCGAGCAACGCATGGGCGTCAGCGGCAATCTGCCACTGGTGGTTGGTGTTGTGCTGCGTGATGTCGCCGACGTGCAGGACGTAGACGGTGTTGTAACGCTTGGCGGTCTCCGCGACCCATTTAGTCTGCGCCGGGTAGGTCTCGGGATGCTTCCAAGTGTAAATCTGTGTGTCCGGCAGCAAGGCGAGGGTGAAGCCGCCGGGCACGGGCACCGGTGCGTCGGCGAACGCGGGGCGCGTGCAGGCCAGTAGCCACAGCACAGCGCACAGGCCAAGGTGAAGCGCGCGTCGGCGCGAGCTGAAATTCATGGCCGAGAGTTGTGGCCGGAGCGGAGGGCCGTCAAGCGAGCCGTCCGTCCGCGTGCCGCCGGCAGCCCTGCAACCTCCCCCGGCTCGCTCGCGTCCAACCGCTAGCTTATGCCCCGCATGAAAATCCTCCACCCGCTCGCCTGCCTCCTTCTTCTCACCGCTTTCGCCCTGCCGCTTGCCGCCGCCGCGAAACCCAACCTCATTCTCATCATGGCCGACGACCTCGGCTACGAAACCCTCGGCGCGAACGGTGGCACGAGCTACAAGACGCCAGTGCTCGATAAGCTCGCGGCCACCGGTGCGCGCTTCACGCACTGCTTTGTGCAGCCCCTCTGCACGCCCACCCGCGTGCAGCTCATGACCGGGCAATACAACATCCGCAACTACCTCAACTTCGGCACGCTGAACCCGCAGGCCGTCACCTTCGGCAACCTGCTCAAGACCGCCGGCTACACGACGTGCATCGCTGGCAAGTGGCAGCTTGGCCGCGAGTTGGAGCTGCCGAAAAAATTCGGTTTCGATGAGCACTGCCTCTGGCAACACACGCGCCGTCCAGCCCGCTACGCGAACCCCGGCCTCGAAATTAACGGCGTCGAGAAGGACTACTCGAACGGCGAATACGGCCCCGACCTCGTGAATGACTACGCGCTGGACTTCGTGACCCGCCACAAGGACAAGCCCTTCTTCCTCTATTATCCGATGATGCTCACGCACTCGCCTTACCAACCCACGCCCGACAGCAAGACGTGGGACCCCAAGACGCAGGGCGAGCAGGCCAAGCAGGACGCGAAACACTTCGGTGACATGGTGGAATACATGGACAAGCTCATCGGGAAACTCGTCGCGCGCCTCGACGCGCTCGGTCTGCGTGACAACACGCTGATCCTATTCGTTGGCGACAACGGCACGGGCAAAGGCACGCGCTCGATGATGGGCGACAAACTCGTCATCGGCGGCAAAGGCACGACGACCGAGTTCGGTATGCACGTCCCGCTCCTCGCGAACTGGCCGGGCAAAGTCGCCGCCGGAAAAGTCACCGCCGACCTCGTGGACAGCACGGACTTCTTGCCCACGCTGCTGGACGCCG
>CALQJI020000029.1 GCA_943330855.2 Klebsiella pneumoniae | reverse complement strand
TCACCTTGCCCGAGGCCACCCGTTCCCGTATGTCGGTCCAGTCTTCCATAATGCGATACATGCTTCATCGTTGATGAAGGCGCTGCACTTTTCGACCGCCCTGTCACATCCGTGACCCCGCCGCACTTTTTAACCGGCGTTTACACTTGCGGCAGCGGCAGTGGCGAGGTAGCGTTCACGTCATGGAACACAAAGATGACCCGAAAGACGCCACCGCACCGCCAGCACTGGGCGACAACATCGACCAGCGCGATTTGGCTGCATACATGGCGACCATGCGTGGGACCAGGGTTGGTGTCCCGCTGACATCCCTTGAGAAGGCGGACAAAGAGTCTGCTGACGCATACGATGAGTTCCTGAGCCGTCGAGAAGCGCGAGAAGCCTCGGAGGAGCAGGCGTCGGAAGAATAGCCACTCCGGTGCCAGTGGGAAACCGTTGGGTCAACCCGGCACACAGTCGCTCTTGGTCGTTGTGCGTGCGAATGCGTTTGCTAGGTAGCCCGCCACTGGTATCTCAGTAAGTCGTTGTAGTTGAAGCATTTAAGGACGTTTCGTGGGCGCGAACGAGTAGTTGTTCCAGTTTGATCCTTCGATCAGTGGATGCGCTCCGGTGAGCTTGAAGATCGGCATCGCCAGACGCCATGCGGTCATGAACTCGCCGCTATGCTGCTCCCAGCTTACCCTGCCGATTGGAACGGCAGCGGGATCGGCTGAGGCAAGGCCCGTGCAGTCCGGTGTCTTGCCGCACGCTATGATTGCGGAATCAGCAACGGGGATGGTGCGG
Organism: Klebsiella pneumoniae; assembly: GCA_943330855.2. Classification (GTDB taxonomy): domain Bacteria; phylum Verrucomicrobiota; class Verrucomicrobiia; order Limisphaerales; family SXTU01; genus SXTU01. The sequence goes on along the minus strand of CALQJI020000029.1, from coordinate 53,127 downwards.
ATGCCGTCCCTATCGTTTGCAGCTATCAAGTCGCGCAGGATGTCGGCCAGCTTGGATCGCAGAATGGAGCCGAGCTGCTTGGGGTTCTTGCATCTAATCATGACGGACTTGCTCGTAAGCAGGGGAAAGAGCTTAGCGAACTTCTGGTATCCTTCCGAGGCGTGCCACCCCACGTCATCCCCTTGGTTCAAAGCGGACAGGAAGTCATACTTGTGCTGCTTGTTTTCGCCGTAGACGGTGGGAAAGCCCAGTTCTGCTTCGGCAGTGAAGCGAACACGCTCAGCAGCCCATGCCTCACCCGGTTCGCCCTCGTAGAACATTCCCATCAAGACTGCGTGTGCGCTCTTCACATCCAGCTCGACAACCAGTTCGCCATCGATGGTCAGTTCCTTGCGCAGAATCTCGGGTAGGCGGGCTGCGAAGGAACCGAACTCGCCGTCCATGGTGAGGTTGGCGTGGCCGGGGTGATTCCTGTAGCTCTTCACGGCATTGATCTCGCCATCTTTCGTTAACCCGTCAGCAACCTCGGAGAATCCCTTTCCTTCTTTGGTCAGCTCAAGTGTCTCCCTTAACTTGGCGAGGACGGGGTTGGCCTTGTTGGACTCGTCGAGGAGGATCGCTTTCCGGTTCACCCACCGCTTCGCCTGATGCTTGGTCAGTAAGGCTTTGTAGGACTGTGACTGACCTTGAGCCCAGACTGGATAGGCCCAGACGTTGGTCTGCTTGCCGTTGACTGACGCACCCTTGACGAGGAGTTCGCATCCCCACGCCTCGCAGACGAACGTAACCGGGTTGATGGACTTCTCTAGCCCGCTGACGAAGCGGAGGGATTGAGCCTTGGTCAACCGCATCGTGCGCTTCTTCTTATTCCGCCCTTCCCACTTACACGCGCCCACCATGAGCAGTCCGTTTAGCACCTCCTCTGTGAGCGGTGGTAATGTGGGGTAATGTGAGGCGCGGTAGGAGATCAATCTCTCCACAGCTTCTGAACCTCTGGGTAGCGTGAGGTATGTGGGTGTCCACTCTCCCCTCCTCTGACCCTTCCTCGCTCCCTCCATCTCTCTCCCTCCTCCCCCTCTGGTATTAGGTAGGGAATTACGATTGGCTCCCTCCCTTAGGTAGGGAATTACGATTGGCCTCCCAGAGCCTCCCTTTGAGTCAGGAACCGCTCCCTCGGTGGGCTTGTTAGCGGTGGACAGCAGGGCTAGAAGACTCACAGAGACCTCCCGTTGAGGTGGTTAGTCTTCTTGGTGCGAACCAGCTTGCGAAGCCTCTGGACGCCCTTACCACTAGGAGGACAAGCGGCGATCAAGTCCAGCAAGAAGCGCGGCAGCTCGGATCGTACGGCGGCGGTCACTGGGCACCCTCCTTATCCAACGCCTTTCTCGGAGCTTTGTGGTCTTGGGCGAACTCCCCCGCCGCCGCACGCCGCTCGAAGTCGGCGATGGTTTCGCGGGAGACATAGACTCGCCCGCAGATGTTGACAGTGGTGAGCCAGCCTTTGCGCCGCCAACGATATGCCGTGATGGGCTGCACGCCGAGCGACGTGAGCCATGAGTTGAGGGCTATGAGGTTGCCAGCATTGCTGGCAGGTGAAGAAACGGCTTGTTGTTTCATGCGACTGCACTATCGCATGCGCATTATCAGGAGATCAGCAGGGTCGGGATGCTTGGCCGCAGGTAGCGTGTGCTTGCCAGCAGGGACAGGATACTTGCCGACACGGCGGGAATGCTTAGAAGCAAGCCGTCGCAGCTTGATTGCAAAAATGTCTGAGCCCTAGCGTGTCAAGACCTTTTTTTCCTTTTTCTTTTTTTTGGCTTACGAACAGCAGCGCTGGCTTTTGCAGCCTTTACCGCACGCACGTGGCTCTTCTGCCGCCTATCATTTTCACGCCACTCCTTGAATTCCCGAAAATGCCTGCGGTAGGCCCGCGTAAAAAATCCGTTCGCGTTCAACGTCTCAAACTGCGCTTCAGCGTCGGGGGCGCACGCTGCTAAGTAGGCTTGGAACTGCTTATGCCGCTCTCGTAAACGCACTCTATTGCCCACAATGAGTCGCAGAGCCAAATCGAACTTCGCAGGCCATTCCTTCGGCTCTGGAATCTGCGGCCCGAACGATTGGGACAAATCAATATCCCGTGTGAGTCTGCTTTCCAAATCGCCAAGTGGGTCTTCGTTTATGTGAATCATCAGATCGCGTGCAGCGAACCAAAGGTCCAATGCTTTCTCCGCAAGCGCCTCAGGTTTGACCTGTGGAAAAGCTTGAGCCAACGACGCCGCCAAGTGGGCGATTTGTTCAGTGGTTGGCCACTCATTTTTAGACGCATCGAGCCTTTCCTTCCATATACCAGTGGGGGGCGGTGACGAATGTCCCCACGGGGGAATTTCTTCTGTATTCATGCGACGGCGGTGAGGAGTGTTTGTGGACCGAAGTTGATGCGCTGCGCCTGCTGCTTGGCGTGCTCGTTGGATAGGTGCCCGTAAACTTTGCCGATCAAGACACCCCCATCCTTGTGCCCCACCCAACGCGCAATCGTCATGAAATCAATCCCCGACATGATGCAGTAAGAAATGAAGAAGTGGCGGCAGTCGTGGTTGGTGAAGTCGGGCAGACCCGATGCCTTGCGGGCGAGGTTCAGACTCTCCTTGAAAGTCTTAGCATGGGCGTCTTCCGTTCCGCGTTGGGGTGACGGGAAAAGCCACTGCGAATCTGGCGCACGGCGAGCGTGCATTTCCCTCAAATGGGCTTCCAGCTTGGGGTGAAGGTCCACCGCCCGGGCGTCGTGGTTCTTGGCCAGCCCGTCCGCCCCCACCGTGAGCAGGCCGCGCTCAAAGTCCACGTCTGCCCAACGGAGTCGCAAGGCTTCATCACGCCGCGCTCCCGTGTATGCCATGAGCCGCAGGTAATCGGCGAGTTGCTGCCCATTCTTCGAACAGGAGATGGCGGCTTCACAGAGCCGGTCAACGTCGGCCATGCTCACCAAGCTGCGCCGCTTGGCCGTCCACTTCAAAGGGCGAAGGTTTTCCGTCGGGAGGTATTTCAGCCAGCCATCATCCACGGCCATTTTCAGCACATTGCGAAGGGCGATCACGTCGAGATTGACGGTGCGTCCTGAAATGCCCGCCCCCTGCCGGCTGGCACGGAAGGCGTTAATCTGCGCCTTCGTGATGCGGTCCAGCCGGGTCTCGCCCATCTGGGCCGTCCAGAGCGCCAACGCCCCGCGCTCCTTGGCGATGGTGGCGGGGCGCTTGGCGTCGGGCATCTTGGCGAAGTGGGCGAAGTAGGTCTCGACGTAGTCCGCGAACTTGGGGGTGCGCTTTAGGACCGGCAGGGAATTGTTTTCTCGCTGGTCCTGTAGCTTGGCGAGGGCCTTGACGGCCTGCGGGACGGTTTGGACGCCTTCAAGGCGCTTCCTTATCTCCTTCTTGCGTCCGTTCCCATCCTCGACGTAGATGCGTGCGTAGAAGCTTCCATTTCGTTTCCAGAGCCCGCGCACGGGTTGCTTGCGACCATCGAGCACCTTCTGGTAAGTTGGCCCTTGGTATGTTTCGACTTCCACAATCTGGCTTTGCTGGGTGCTTTGGGTTGCTTGCGCTTTCATGCGGCTCATTCGGCACACAATTCGGCACACTGGCAAGCATTGAAGTGAAAACAGCGAAATACACCACTTAATACAGGGTTGCCGGTGTGGCGAAATGGCAGACGCACGGGACTTAAAATCCCGAGACGGTAAAACGTCGTGCGGGTTCAAGTCCCGCCACCGGCACCACTTAGAACGAGTGTATTCTCGCCACGCTGGCCAATAGCATATCGAGGCCTTGGGACTTTGATTCAACCGGATGCGGACAAAGGCCGGCAGACCGCGACAACGGGCTCTTGAAGGAGTGGGATGTTATGGCGGCCCAAGATCAAGGCTGACGCTACCCCCTCAGTCTGGCCGACCTTCTGGGCGGGTGATTTTCCGCCCATCAGCAAGCACACCCTGAACGGGGCTTCTTGACTGACAGAACCAGTCATCATCCCTCACCCGTAATCCTCTCACCTTGCGCATCTAGTCGAGAGAGGAGGGAAGGAGCGCCGTCTGCAGGTGCGGCGGCAGTGGGATCGGCACCAAACAAAAACCCCGCCGGCTTGCGCGGGCGGGGTTCTTTGAAAACAACGTCGGGAATTAGCGCTTGCTGAACTGGAAGCGCTTACGGGCGCCGGGTTGGCCATACTTCTTCCGCTCGCGCTTGCGCGGGTCGCGGGTCAGCAGGCCTTCAGCCTTAAGCGGAGGGCGAAGGGCCACATCCACCGTAATCAGAGCGCGGGCAATTCCGTGGCGGACGGCACCGGCCTGACCGTTCGGGCCGCCACCCTGGACGTTGACGCGGACGTCAAACTTGGCGATGGAATCAATGACCTTGAGCGGCTGTATTACAGCGGCGCGCTGGGATTCAGTGAGAAAGTATTTCTCCATCGGGCGACCGTTGATGACGATCTTGCCCGAACCGGAGGCGATGCGAACGCGGGCAACAGCGGTCTTGCGGCGTCCCGTTCCGAGGTATTCCTGAGTGGCAGCCATGTGTATTTGGTCGAGTTAAGAAATTACTTCTTCTTGATTAGGAGGGGCGCAGGAAGTTGGGCCGCATGCGGGTGTTTGTCACCGGCATAGACTTTGAGCTTGGTGTTCAGGCTGCGACCGAGGCGGCCCTTCGGAAGCATTCCTTTGACGGCGTGCTCGATGAGCAGTTCGGGCTTGCGAGCGCGGCGCTGGGCGACGGTCTCGTATTTTTCGCCGCCCTTCCAGCCGGAGTAGGACATGAAGGACTTGTCCTGTTCCTTCTTGCCGGTGAGGACGACCTTTTCGGCGTTGATGACGACTACGAAGTCGCCGGTATCAAGGTGGGGAGTGAAAATGGGCTGGTGCTTGCCGCGGATGACCATCGCGACTTTGGCAGCGAGTCGTCCCAGAACGACTCCGCTGGCATCTACGATGTGCCATTTGCGGTTGTCGAGTGAGGCTTGAGCGTTCGGCAAAAATGTTTTCATTACTGTTTCCCGGTAAGGGAACGCAGAAAGTAGCAAACGACCCGTAGCCGTCAATAGCTCATTTACCTAAATGCGCATCGGGGGTTTTTCTTGCCGCTCCGGGAGCCTTCACGAAGAGTGCGCCGCGAATGGCCTGCTCCAAAGCCAACCAACCACTCTCTCCGCTCCGATGATGGTGTTGCTGCTTTTCTTTTGCTCCGGGGCGACGGCGCTGATTTATGAAGTCCTGTGGTCGAAGCATCTCGCGCTGATGCTTGGCAGCACGGTGCAGGCGCAGACGGTGGTGCTGGCAGTGTTCATGGGCGGGTTGGCGTTGGGTAACCGTCTTTTCGGGCAGCGTGCGGACGCCGCATCGAACCCGCTCGCGCTCTATGGCAAACTGGAAATCGCCATCGGCTTCTACGCGTTTGTCTTTCACCTGCTGCACTCGCTCGCCGACAAGTTGTTCATCAGCGCGGGCACGCCACTGCTGGACATGCCGGTGGCCTTGCTCGCGTTGAAGACGGTTCTCAGCGTCGGCCTTCTGCTCGGCCCGACGATTCTCATGGGCGGCACGCTGCCCCTCATCGCCGCGTGGCTGAACCGCTTCAGCCCCGACGCGGGCCGGCTCTCGGCGCGCTTCTATTCGGTGAACAGCCTCGGCGCGGTCTGCGGCGCGTGGCTCGCGGGCTTCGTGCTCGTGCCGGCGATGGGCATGACCGCGTCGCTGCAACTCACGGCGATGGTGAACGTCGCTCTCGGTCTCGTCGCGCTCGGCCTAGCGCGAAGGATGAAGGCGACCCCCGCGCCGACCGACGACGCCGTCACCCCACCATCAACCGCTCACTCTTCACTCATCACTAATTACTCTTCCCTGTCCCTACCACTTGTCGCCCTCACCGGCGCGGTCTCGATGGGCCTCGAAGTCCTCGCCGCCCGTTCGCTCGTGCTGCTCTTCGGCGCGTCGCTCCAGGCGTTCGCCATTGTGCTGATGTCGTTCATCCTCGGCATCGGGCTGGGCGGCGCGGTGATGGCCTCGCCGCGCACGCGAGGTTGGGCACGCGAGACGGCGACAACGGTTCTGCTACTCGGCACGGCGGTGTGGCTCGGCTTGCTCGTCGCGGGCGTGGAGCAATGGGTGGACTTCTATCGTTGGGTGAAGACGGGCATCGCGCGGACAGAGACAGGGTTCACCTTTCATCAAATCTTCGCCGCTGCGATGTCGCTCGTGGTGCTGGGCATCCCGGCGGGCTTGCTTGGCGCGGTGTTGCCGTTGTGGATTCGCGAACTGCCGCAGAGCGGGCCGGAGTTGGGGCGCGGCGTGGGACGGTTGCTGACATGGAACACCCTCGGCGCAGTGGCGGGCACGCTCGTCACGGGCTTCGTGCTCATGCCACAGCTCGGTCTGCGCGGCGCGTTCCTCGCGCTGGCACTGGGCTTGTGCGTCGCGGCGTGGTTGCTGGGCCGGAAGTTTCAGCGCGCGACGCTGCAATTCACCGCCGCGACCGTCGGCGCGGGGCTGTTGCTCGTGGTCGCGATGGGCGGGGACACTTGGCGGCACCTGCTGAGTTCCGGCATCTTCCGCCTGCGTGAAACGGAGCTGGGCAAGGATCTCGTCGGCCATCGGCAGCGGCACATCAAAATCCATTTCTACGAGGACGCGGCGGATGCCTCCGTCGCTGTCGAGCAGGGCGACGGCGTGGGTGCGAGTGACCAACTCGTGCTGCGCATCAACGGCAAGCCCGACGCCACCTCGCGCGGCGACATGGCCACGCAGTATCTCCTCGGCCACCTGCCGATGCTCGCGCGCCCGGATAGCAAGGACATCTTCGTGCTCGGCTTCGGCAGCGGCGTGACGGCGGGCGCGCTGCTGGGCCACCCGATTGACCGCGTGACGGTGGCGGAGAATTGCGAACCGGTGCTGCGCGCCGGGAAATTCTTCGCACCGTGGAACCGCGGGGTGCTCACCAACCGCCTCGCGCGCATCGTCGGCGAGGACGCGCGCACGTTGCTCAAGCTCAGTCCGCAGCAATACGACGTGATCATCAGCGAGCCGTCGAACCCGTGGATGGTCGGCGTGGGCAGCGTGTTCAGCCGCGAGTTTTACGAGCTGTGCGCGGGCCGGCTCAAGGACGGCGGCCTCATGACGCAGTGGTTTCATGTCTATGAGATGCACGACGGCATCGTGGCGCTCGTGCTGCACACGTTCGCGGGCGTTTTTCCACACGTCGAGGTGTGGGACCCCGGCACCGGCGACCTCATCCTGCTCGGCTCGCAGAAGCCGTGGGCCACCGGCCCGGACGTGTGGCGCAAGGTCTTCGAGCGCGCGGAGCCGGGGAAGGATTTGGCCGCCATCGGCCTGCACGCGCCGGAAGCGCTCTGGGCGCGGCAGTTCGCGTCGCAGCGCACCACACGCGCGTTCATCGAGAACGGGCCGGAGCAGTCGGATGAATTCCCCGTGCTGGAATACGAGGCTCCAAAGGCTTTCTTCATCGGCGCGTCGGCGAAGGAATTTCTCCAGTTCGACGAGCGCACGCGCCAGCACCTGCTGGCCCCGCTGCCCAAACGCGCCGCGTTGCACGCCCTGTCTGCCGCCCAGCTCGCGCCTGTCTTTCCGCAGTTTGGCTCCGTGAATCCCGAAGCCGCGCTGGCTGCCAATGCCCGTGCCCACAGCCTGACTAACCCCGCCGCTCTCCCGCCGCCGCGCAGTATCTTCACGCCACCTCGCAGTGACGCGGATTTCAACACTCTCCTCCTCAGCGTGGAACAGGGGCTCCGCACCGGCGGCACGAACCAAACTGCGCTCACGCGTGACGACATGGCCGACGCGCTCCATGAATGCCTCGCGCGCGGCGAGCTGGCTCGGGCGAAAGCGATCCTCAGCACTGCGGGCCGCACGCTCAAACCCGGCGCGGAACTGCGCTTCCTCGGCCGCATCTGGGAGCAGGCGGGCGGCAAGCCATGAAATCCACCCCGCTGGACACACGTGAGGGAAAACTTTTTGCCATCAGCCCGCCGTGTCCGGCACAGTCGCTTCGATGAGTTTCACTGAGTTGACGGAGGCCTTCTTCGCGAAGTCCGCTGGCTGGGAAGCGGTCAAAAACGCGCGCTCCCTGCTCGCGGGCGGCAAGGTGCTGTCCTCGAACTGGACGCCGCCGCTGCTCAAAGGCGTCGTGCAGGAAGGCACTTCCTCCTATCGCGCCGGGCTCGTCATCAAGGGACCGGTGGACATTGATAACCTCTGCACCTGCCGCTCCGCCCGCGAGGCCGGCCTCATCTGCGCGCACTCGGTCGCGATTGGCCTGCACCACTTGCAGCGCGAGAAACCCGCGCCGCGCGGGAGCGACACAGCGACGCCGCTCCCCGCGCGACTCGGAGCGAGGCCCGTGGCGCGCGAGCTGGAGCCGCAAGCCGGTCCGCGCCTGCGCCGGGCGAAGGCCGGCGAGCCCGCCGAAGCCTTGGAGATCACGGTCATCCTCCCGCCCACGCTGGCCGCCAGTCTCGCGCGCGGGAAAGTGATGGCCACGTTCGAGGGCCGCTGGAGCGGTGGGCGCGTGCCGTTGAGCGCCCTGCCGATGAATCGCCCCTTCCGCCTCTCGCCCGCCGACGAGCGGGTGCTGGACTGCGCCGAAACCATCGCCGGTGGCGAAACGCCCGGTGGCCTCATGCTCTCGCTGACCGAGTTGACCCAACTCCTCGGTGCGCTCGGCGAGCACCCACGGCTCTCCGCCGGCCGTGGTCAACCTATCGCCGTGACGACCGCCGCGTGGCGCGTGCCCGTGGAGGCCAAGCTCGAAACCTCCGGCGAAATTCTGCTGGGCCTGCCACCGAACACGACGCAGCCCACGCTGCTCGCGGGCGAAAACTTGTGGGCGTTTCGCGGCACTTCCTTCGAGCCAGTCGGCCTGCCCGTGCAATGGCGGGACATCTTCAAAGGCCCCGTCCGGCTGCCCCGTCAGCGCGTGCCCTTGTTTCTCAGCCAGGAACTCGTCGTGCTCGAAGCCGAGTGCGAAGTGGACGCAAACTTCGGGGTTGATGAGTTCACGCTGGAGCCGCAGTCGCCGCGCTTCATCCTCGCGCTGAACGGCGGGTTGGCCCAAGTCCAGGCCCAGCTCCAGTGCGCCTACGGCCCGCGCATCATGACCGTGGGCGTGACCTCGAAAGACGAATCCCTCTGGCTCCCCGACCCGAAATGCACCACGCGCTACTCCACGCGCGACTTCGGCTCGGAACTCGCGGCGGGCGAACGGATGCGTCGTGCGGGCTTCAGCGGCCCGGACCCGCAGGGCCGCTGGAATCTCCACGGCGAGAGCAACGTCGTGCGCTTCTTCGCACAGAGTTACCCGCGCTGGCAGAAGGAATGGGACGTGACGCTGGAAGAACGGCTCCAGCACAGCACAGCGAAGAACTTCGAGCGGCTCGAACCGCGCTTTGAAATCCGGCCCTCGGGCGAGCGGTGGTTTGATGTCGAGATGACGCTCGCATCGGCGGATGGGGAGAAGTTTTCTGCCGCCGACATCCAGCGGCTCATTCTGTCCGGCAACGGCACCACGCGGCTGAAGAACGGGCGCATCGCGCTCATCGACACGGGCGCGCTGGAGGAGTTCAACGAGGTCTTGCGCGACTGTGCGCCACAGCAGCACGCGAAGGGCTACCGCTTCAGCGACGTGCAGGCGGGCTTCCTCGACGCCACGCTCCGGCAACAGCCCGGCTGGCAGGTGCAGGCGGCCGGAGGTTGGCGCGAGCGAGCGGCCCGGCAGAGCGGCGTGACCAAGCTTACCTGCCCGCCGCTCGGCCACTTGGAGAACGTGTTGCGTCCCTACCAGAAGCAAGGCGTCGCGTGGCTGGGGTTTCTCCGCGAAAACAAGTTCGGTGGCATCCTCGCCGACGAAATGGGTCTCGGCAAAACGCTCCAGACCCTCGCGTTCTTCCACTCGTGCCACACGAACAAGAAGCTGTCCGGGCCGGTGCTTATCGTCTGTCCGACCTCGCTCGTCTTCAACTGGCTCGCGGAGGCAAAGAAGTTCACGCCCACGCTGAAAGTCATCGCGCTGCACGGCACGGGGCGGCACTCGCGCTTCGAGGACATCGCCAAGAGCGACCTCGTCATCACCAGCTACGCGCTCATCCGGCGCGACGCGGAGAAGTATCGCGAGTTCGAGTTCGACACGCTCGTGCTCGACGAGGCGCAGCACATCAAGAACCGCCAGACGCAGAACTCGCAGGCCGTCAAAGCCGTGAAGGCGGACTACCGCGTCGTCCTCACCGGCACGCCGATGGAAAACTCCGTCCTCGACCTCTGGAGCATCCTGGACTTCCTCATGCCCGGCTACCTCGGCTCGGCCACGGACTTCAAGGAGCGTTACGAGCAGCCCATCACGCGCGACAAGGACGAGGCCGTGCAAGCGCGGCTGGGCCGGCGGCTGCGGCCCTTCATCCTGCGCCGCCTCAAGACCGATGTGGCGAAGGATTTGCCTGCGAAGCTCGAGCAAATTTCCTACTGCGAACTCACCGACGACCAGTTGGAAATCTACAAGCAGGTGCTCGCCGTCAGCCGCAAGGAAGTCATGGACGCCGTCGGCGCGAATGGCGTGGCGAAGAGCAAGATGATTGTCCTCAACGCGCTCCTACGGTTGCGCCAAATCTGCTGCGACCTACGGCTGCTCAAGATGGAGAACGCGGAGTTCACCGACGACAGCTCCGGCAAGGTGGCGATGTTCGGGGAGTTGCTGGAACAGGCGATCGACGGCGGGCATCGCGTGCTGGTCTTCAGCCAGTTCACCACGATGCTCGCGCTGCTCAAGGACAAGCTCACGGCGGAGAAGATTGAGTATTGCTACCTCGACGGCTCGACGACGAATCGCGGCGCGGTGGTGGAGAAGTTTCAGGGCAACGCGAAGATTCCGGTCTTCCTCATCAGCCTCAAGGCCGGCGGCGTGGGCCTCACGCTCACGGGCGCGGATACGGTCATCCACTTCGACCCGTGGTGGAACCCGGCGGTGGAGGACCAAGCCACCGACCGCGCGCATCGCATCGGCCAGACGCGCGTGGTGACGAGCTACAAGCTCATCGCGCGCGGCACGGTGGAGGAGAAGATTCTAGCCCTCCAGCAGAAGAAGCGCGCCATCATCAAAGCCACCCTCGGCGGCGAGGAGACGCTCGCGGACAACCTGACGTGGGAGGAGATTCAGGGGTTGTTCGAGTGAAAGGGTGGAGCAATCGTTACTACCGCTTCGGGTTGCGGCAGGCTACGAGGACAATCAAGGCAAGTAGCGCGCCAGCACCGCCACCCATGAATGGGGAAATCAAAGTAGCTACATAAAAGAATGAGGGATCATGACGGTCAGACTCCCGGCCTACCAAAAAACCAACAAGCGCTCCAAGCGCAGTCAATGCTAGAAAGATGAGCAGCGCACCTCCGCCTTTGTTCACGGGCTGATTATTCCTCTCGGGAGGAATTGGAGTTGGATGGCTCATAAAAATCAGGACTCGTGTGGAATTTTGCTGCTGATACGCGCATCATCATGAAGTCCACGCTTGGCGCGAGGGAATTATCGAGGGCAACCTGACGTGGGAGGAGATCCAGGGGTTGTTTGAGTGAAGTGGGTCAGTGCGTCTCGCCTGAGTTTTGACTGAACGGATTCCGCTCAAGAGGAACTCTTGAGATGGACGGACAGGCGGGACGCGCTGTCCTACTTGGGTTCGCACTGCTAGCGGGCACGTCGAAGAAAAAGCGGTGCTGAAGACACCGCAGTCCAAACGCTTCGCGACCCCGCTCGCCCGAGGTGCTTCAGGCCAGCAGTTCCGTCGCTGCGACCTCGATCTTCTCTGCGATGTCCTTGGGGATCGGCACTGAGGACATCTTCCCATGCGCGTCGCGCGTGACACAGACGACGGTGAGTTTCCCCCGCGCGACTTCGACGGGTTGCGGGCCGTTCAGCTTGCGGAACTTGAACAGGTAGCTCAGGGACTTGGCCTTCTTCTCGCAGACGAGCATGTGGATTTCCACCTCGTCCTCGAAGTGCAGCGGGTGCCGGTAGTCGCACGAGGCGTGGACGCGCGGCCAGCCCACCGGCGGGTCCGTGTGGCGCGAGATGATGGAAAAGCCCAGCGAGCGGAAGAACGCGTGCTCGGCGGTCTCCATGTATTTGAAGAAGTTCGAGTAGTGGACGATGCCCGCCATGTCGGTCTCGCTGAACTCGACGCGGCGGAGGGCTTTGAACTCGGAGGACATGGTGAACGGTGGTTTACGACTTCTGCCAACGTGACGAAAGGGCGCGGCAGCGGCGAGCCGAATTTACCGGACTGTCCTTCAGTTCAAAGCCGGATGGCTGCCGACTTCCCGTGCGCGTCCAGGCCTTCCAACTCGGCAAACTTCTGCACGGAGCGAAGGGCCTTCTTCAGCGCGGGCTTCGAATAATCTACCACGCTGGTGCGGCGTTGAAACTGGTCCACGGTCAGGCCGGCGAAGCTGCGGCCCGCGCCGCCGGTGGGCAGGGTGTGGCTGGGGCCGGCCACGTAGTCGCCCAGCACCGTCGGTGACCAAGCACCGAGGAAGAGCGCGCCGGCGGTGGTGATTTGCTCCACGGCCTGTTGCTGCTGGCGGACCATGATTTCGCAGTGCTCAGGGGCGAGGCGGTTCACCAGCGCGATGCCGTCGGCGAGGGATTTCACCTGGATGAGCCAGCCGTTGTTCGCCAGCGCCTTGGCGATGAACTCGCGGCGAGAAAGCTGCGGAAGCTGGCGGGCGATTTCCTTTTCCGTCGCCTTGAGAATGTTCGCGGACGTCGTCACCAGCCAGACGCGCTCGTGGCCGGAGCCGTGCTCCGCTTGCGCGAGCAGGTCGGCGGCGATGAACTTCGGGTTGGCCGAGTCGTCGGCGAGCACGAGCACCTCGCTGGGGCCGGGCAGGAGGTCAATCGCGACGTGGCCGACGAGTAGGCGCTTGGCGGCGACGACGTAGGCGTTGCCGGGGCCGAAGACCTTTTGCACCGGGCGAATGGTCGCGGTGCCGAGTGAGAGAGCGGCGATGGCTTGCGCGCCGCCGGCCTTGTAAATCTCCGTCGCACCCGCCGTGCGGGCGGCGAAGAGCAGCGCGGGGTTCACCGATCCGTCGCGGCCAGGCGGGGTGCAGACGGCGATCTCGCGGCAGCCGGCCACGCGCGCGAGCGTGATGGTCATGAGCGCGGTGGAAACGAGCGGCGCGGTGCCTCCGGGGATGTAGATGCCCACGCGCTCGAAGCCATCGAACTTCTCCCCAACGGATGCGCCGTGCGAGTTGCGCGCCGACCAGTTCTTGCGGAGGGATTTCTTGGCGAACGCGGCGATGTTCTTCTCCGCCTCGGTCACGGCGGCGCGCAGCGATGTGTCGGCGGTGACGGCGGCGCTGAAGAGTTCCGCCTGCGAGACGGCGAGCTGCTCGGCGGTGAGCTGCGCGCCGTCGAAGCGCTCGGTCAGCTCCAGCAAGGCAGCATCGCCGCGCTCGCGCACAGCGGCGATGATGCCGCGCGCGCGCTCCTCGACGACGGGGTCGAAGAGGCTCGACGCCGCTGCGAGCTGGGTGAGCCGGGCGGCGAAATCCTTGTCCGCGAATTTCAGGACGTTCATGGGCGGCGAGGCTACGAAGTGAGTTGGGGAAAGTCAAAAGCGCGGGATTCCTCCCGCGCCTGAGGTGGAACGAATAGCAATCCGCCCAGCCTAGCTCGCGAAAATCTTGGTCATCCGGTCGGACAAGTCCTTCAGCCCCTCGGGCGTGCCGCCGCCGCCTTGCTCGGCGATGCCCCAGCCGGTGTAACCGATCTTGTCCAGCGCGGCCATGATGGCGGGCCAGTTGTTCGTGCCTTCGAGGAGCTTCACGCCGAAGCCCGCGCCCGCGCCCTTTTCGTCGCGGAGCTTGGTGCTGTATTCCTTGATGTGCAGCTTGAGGATGCGCTTGCCGATGACGGGGATCCACTCCTCCGCCGGGCTGTAGCGGCCCACGTTGCCGATGTCGAAATGCCAGCCCACCCACTCGCTGTTGATGGCGTCGAGGAGGTCCACGGCTTGCTGGGGCTTGGTGACAAAGTTGTTCCAGACGTTCTCGATGGCGATCTTCACGCCGAGGTCTTTCGCGACGGGCACGGTCTTCTTGATTTCGGCTACGCAGCGCTGGAAACACTCGTCGTAAGTCACCTTGTCGCTTACCACGCCGGGCACGAGCAGGACGCTGGTCGCGCCATACTCCTTCGCGTCCTGGAGCGAGAGCACGAGGCCGTCGTAGCCGACTTTGCGCGTGGCCTCATCGGGCGCGGAGAGGGGCTTGGCCCAATGCGTGTGACAGCAGACGCTCGCGGCTTTGAGGCCAGTTTCCTTGAGCGCGGCGACGACGTCCTCGCGGCTCATGCCACCGTTCGGCTCGACACCGGTGAAGCCGGCTTCCTTGACCAGCTTCATCTTTTCCAGCACGGAGCCTTTCACCCCGACGGTGCCCCACATGATGGCTTTTTCGATGCCTCGCTTCTTCTCGGCGGCGAGCGCGGCGGGAGCGATGGCCACAGTGGCGGCAGCAGCGGAACTGAGCTTGAGGAATGAGCGACGGTCGAGTGCGGTGTTATTCATGGGTGAAGTGTTATATGATTGGGAAATTTCGGCAATGGCGCAGGCTCACTTGGCGGCGGGCTGCTTGAAGACGCTGTGCCAAGTGCGCTTGCCGCAGGCGAGGCACTTCATCAGCTTGCGGGGATTGCCGGCGGCCTTGTAGCGGATGCCACCGAGGTCCCAGATGGAGCGGTCGTGCCCGCACGCACAAACGACCCGCCACTCGCGCGACTCGGCCGCCATCGCGTCGGCGGTCTGCTTCGAAAGCAGTTTACTCGCGAGGCGTTGGATGGTGGACACGGCGCTTTCGACTGGCGGTCCGCGTGGGCGATTCAGCGCGCACGGCAGATGCCCCGTTGCCTGCAATCGGATTTACTCCTAGCCTCCGCTCGTGCCAACCCAAACCTGCCGTCCCGCTTGAACACCGCCGCCCCGCCCACCCCCGTTGCACGCACGCCTTGGTATCGCATTCTCTACGTGCAAGTGCTGTTGGCCGTCGCGCTGGGCATCGCGGTCGGCTGGGCGTGGCCGGCCTTTGGAAAATCGCTCAAGCCATTGGGCGACGCCTTCATCAGCCTCGTGAAGATGATGATCGCGCCCATCATCTTCTGCACCGTCGTCCACGGCATCGCCTCCATGAGCGACATGAAAAAGCTCGGGCGCGTGGGCATCAAGACGCTGCTTTACTTCGAAGTCGTCTCGACGCTCGCGCTGCTCATCGGTCTGGTGGTGGTGAACTGGCTCCAGCCCGGCGCGGGCTTCAACATTGACCCGACCACGCTCGACCCGGAGGTGGCGAAGAACTACGCCAAGCGCGCCGAGTCGCAGACGATGACAGCCTTCCTGCTGAACATCATCCCCGCGACCCTCTTCTCCGCCTTTGTCACCGGCGACCTGCTGCAGGTGCTCCTCGTCTCGGCGCTCACGGCGTTCGCCATCACGGCTCTGAACAATAACCACCGGCTCTCGGTGTTGAATGGGATCGAGCGCGGCTCCGAGATTTTTTTTGGTGCCATGCGCATCGTGGTCCAGCTCGCGCCGATCGGCGCGTTTGGCGCGATGGCTTTCACCGTCGGCAGCTACGGGCTTGGTTCGTTGGAAAAGCTGCTCAAGCTGATGGTCGGATTTTACGCGACCGCGGCAGTATTTGTGTTCGTCGTGCTGGGCGGCATCGCGGCGGCGTGTGGGTTTTCGATTGTCCGGTTCCTCGCGTTCATCAAGGAGGAACTGTTGCTCGTGCTGGGGACGAGCTCCTCCGAGACGGCGCTGCCGGGCATGATTCAGAAGATGCGGCGGCTGGGTTGCTCGAATTCCACCGTCGGCCTCGTCATCCCGACGGGCTACAGCTTCAACCTCGACGGCACGAACATCTACATGACGATGGCCGCCGTCTTCCTCGCGCAGGCGACAAACACCCCCCTCGACCTGCGCGAGCAAATCACGTTGGTGCTCGTCGCGATGGTGTCCTCGAAAGGCTCCAGCGGCGTGACCGGCGCGGGCTTTGTGACGCTGGCGGCCACCCTCGCGGTGGTGCCCACGGTGCCCATCGCCTCGCTGGCGCTGCTGGTGGGAATTGACCGCTTCATGAGCGAGTGCCGCGCGATCACGAACCTCATCGGCAACGGCGTGGCGACGGTGGCCATCAGCCGGTGGGATGGTGAGGTGACTGCGGAGACGTTGCGAAAGAATTTGGAACCGGTAAGAGAGCACGTGAGGAGTCTCTAACTTCCCCCCAGACGCCAGACCCCGAATCCAAGACCCCAGATGGAGACTCCTCACGTCGCCTCCTCCACGAGGGAGAAAGGCTACGGCTTCTGCTCCGCAACCTGCTTCTCCAACTCCTTCACGCGGCGGAGAAGTTCCGGCAACTGCTGAAGCGCGAGCCATTGACGCTTGGTCGATCGATCCGGCTGCGCGGGGGAACCGAGCCACTTCTCGCCATCGGGGATGTCGTGCATCACGCCGGACTGCCCGGCAACGCTGACTTGGTTGCCAAGCTTGAGGTGCCCGGCGATGCCGACCTGGCCACCAAACACGGCGTAATTGCCCACCTTGCTGCTGCCGGCGAATCCAACTTGCGCGCACACGATGCCGTGCTCGCCGAGTTGAACGTTGTGAGCAACTTGCACGAGGTTATCTATCTTCGTGCCCTTGCCGATGACCGTCGCGCCAATCGCGCCGCGGTCCACGGTGGTGTTCGCGCCGATTTCCACATCGTCGCCAATCACCACATGGCCGACTTGGAGCACCTTCTGGTGCGCGCCGCTGTCGAACACGTAGCCGAAGCCGTCCGAGCCGATGACGCAGCCGGCGTGGAGCCGCACGCGCTGGCCGACGTGGGTGCGCGCGTAGAGGACGACGTTGGGAAAGAGCTTCGTGTCCGCGCCTACCACGCAGTTGTCGCCGAGGTGGTTTCCGCCGAGCAACACCGCGCGCGCCCCGATGGTGCAGTGTTCACCGATGACGCAGTGCGGCCCGATGTAAGCCGTCTCGTCCACGGAAGCCGAATTGGGAATCACCGCCGTCGGGAGGCGCTGGCCTTCCAGCACCGGCTCGGCGAAAAAGAGGGGCAGCACCTTCGCGAAGGCGACGCGCGCGTTCTTCACGCGGATGAGCGTCTTCGTGGCCGATGTGCGATCGCCCGCAACGAGGATGGCGCTGGCGGCGCTGGCCTCAGCGGCGGCGAAGTAGGCATCCGTCTCGGCGAACGTCAGGTCACCCCGCTTCGCGCTTTCAGCGGGCGCGAAGCCGGAGATGGGGGCGGTCGAGTCCCCGTGGATTTCCCCGCGAACGTGTTTGGCGATGTCGGCGACGGTGTGTGGCATGGGGAAGTAATGAGTGATTAGTAATCAGTCCGTGCTCTGAGTGCTTGCAGTCTATTCATTCGCTAACCACAAATCACCACCCGCTCACTTCCCCCGCGCATCCACCACGGCATTCTTCTCCCCCAGCACGATGACCGTCGGCTCCCAACCGCGCGCCTGCGCCGCGGCCACCTCGGTGAAGCTCATGATGGTCAACTTGTCGCCGACCTTGCCGAGGTGCGCCACCGCGCCGTTCAGCTCGAAGGCCCCGGAGCCGCGCGGCCCCTCGATGACGTAGGTCTCCCAGCGGTTGCCGTTGGCGAGGTTGCCGCACAGGATGCGCTCGTAAGGAAAGAACCCCGCCTGCTCCATCAGGTCCGCCGCGATGGTGAGGCTACCCTCGTAGTTGAGCGATGCGCCGGTGACGGTGGCGCGGTGAATCTTCGATTTGAGCAGATGAACAAGCATGGATTGGTTCAACGGTAAAAAAGTTGAAGGGTTGAAGGGCGGATGGTGAAGCAGGGACCGCTAGCGGTTCCGCTTTAACTCTTTAACCCTTCCACTCTCCCGCCGTTCCCAAGGTTTGACTTGAAAAACGTGCGCAATATAAAGTCCGGCGTTCGCAACACAACACTCGATTCAAAACTCCTTTCCCATGAGCAGAAAAATTCGTTACGGCATGGTCGGCGGCGGGCGCGGCGCGTTCATCGGTGCGGTGCATCGCATCGCAGCGGCGATGGACCAACAGGTGGAACTCGTCTGCGGCGCGTTCTCCAGTGACCCCGAGCGCTCCAAAGCCAGCGGCGCGGACCTCTTCCTGCCGCCGGGCCGCTGCTACGGCACCTTCGAGGAGATGATTCTCGCGGAGAAGGCGTTGCCCGCCGACCAGCGCATGGACTTCATCGCCATCGTCACGCCGAACCACATGCACTTCCCGCCGGCGAAGATGGCGTTGGATAACGGCTTCCACGTCCTCTCCGACAAGCCCGCCACCTTCGACCTCGCCGAGGCCAAGGCCCTCGCCGCCCTCGTCAAGAAGACCGGCCTCCTCTACGGCCTCACGCACAACTACACCGGCTACCCGCTCGTGAAGCAGGCCCGCGATATGATTGCCACCGGCAAGCTCGGGAAGCTTCGCAAGGTCGTCGTCGAGTATCCGCAGGGCTGGCTCGCCACGCGCCTGGAAGCCTCCGGCCAGAAGCAGGCCGGCTGGCGCACTGACCCCAAGCGTTCCGGTGCCGGCGGCTGCGTGGGGGACATCGGCACGCATGCTGAAAACCTCGCCGAATACATGACCGGCCTCCAGATTTCCGAACTGGCCGCTGATGCCACGAGCTTCGTGAAGGGCCGTAAGCTCGACGACGACGTGAACGTCCTGCTCCGCTTCAAGGGCGGCGCGAAGGGCGTCCTCCACAGCTCGCAGATTTCCGTGGGCGAGGAGAACAACCTCAACATCCGCGTCTATGGCGAGTTGGGTGGCCTTGAATGGCACCAGAACGAGCCGAACACCCTGCTCGTGAAGTGGCTCGACCAGCCCATGCAGGTCTATCGCACCGCCAACGGCTACCTGTGCGACGCCGCCAAGGCCGCCGGCCGCACCCCGCCCGCGCACCCCGAGGGCTACCTCGAAGCCTTCGCGAACATCTACAAGAACTTCGCTAATGCCATCCGCGCCAAGACCGATGGTAAGAAGCTCGCCAAGAACGACCTCGCCAACGACTACCCGAAAATCGAAGACGGCGTCCGCGGCATGGCCTTCATCAACGCCGTCGTCGCCTCCTCCGCGAAGAACGCGGCGTGGACGAAGCTGGAAGTCTGAGGGCACGCAGTCCGCACCTAAGCCGGAAGTCGCACCATGAGCAGTTCCGCCCCGGCGACTCCGAAAATTTCTGTCGTCATCCCGATTTACGGAAAGTCCGGCAATTTGCCCCGGCTCGTGGACGCCCTTCAGGCCCAGTCGCTCCGGCCCCACGAAATCATCCTCGTGGACAGCAGTCCGCAGCCAATGGACAACCCGCCGCCGGGCACGCGGCTGGTGAAGAACCCCGTGGATGTGGCGTTGAGCTGGGACTACAACCTCGGTGCGAAGGCAGCCACGGGCGACTTCATCCTGAACATGCAGCAGGACTGCGTGCCGGAGGCCTCAGTCACACTGGAGCGGATGTTCCAGCAACTCACCGCAAAGTCGGGGCGCGTCTCCGTCGTCGCGCTGGTGATGCTGCCGGCCGAGAATTTCCGGCGCTACAACTTCTGGGGCCGGGTGCTGATGGCGCGCTGGGTCGGGCGCATCCGGCAGGGCATCAGCGGGAAGTTCGACCTGCACCGCGCGGACGTTTATCGCGGCATCGGCGGCTACGACACGGACCGCTTCCACTTCGCGGGTGAGGACATGGACCTCTTCCTGCGCCTGAGCGAGCGGGGTGAAGTTTTCGTAAGCGATGCGGCGGTGCTCCATCACCACTCGCAAAACCGCCCCGTGTCCTGCCGCGACGTGGTGCGAAAGCATTTTCAACTCGCGGAATCCTTCGGCGCGCTGTTCCGCAAATGGGGCTTCGCGTTGCGCCGCATCCCTTACGCCGGGCACTGGACGCATCATCTGGCGAAGTTCCTCTATCCCGTGGTGCTGCTGGTGCCGGTGTTTCCGTTGCCCGCGCTGGTGGTGCTCTTCATCGGTGCTAACCTCGCCAACCTCGAAACGCTTCGGCTTCGGCACTGGAAAACCTTCGTGCTGCTGCCGTGGGTGAACGTCCTGCTCGTGCTGGCGGGACTCGCCGCCACCGTGCGCGGCCTGCTGACGGGCCGGCAGCGCTACTCAGTGAACAAGTAGGACACCGAGTTCGCCGCACTGCTATTTCAACCGGCCGAGCAGCTCGAACAGGACGGCGGTGATCTGCGGTGAGGCATTGGTTTCCAAGTAACTCGACTTCGCGCGCCAGGTCTCGTAGCCGCCCAGCGCGTGTTGCGCGGGCGTGGGCAGGTAGGCGTTGTAGCCGTTGGCCAGCGAGAGGGTGAAGCTGGCGGGGAACGGGTTCTTCGCCTTCAGCTCAAGCCCAATCTCCACGAAGACCTCGCACGGGATGGCCGTGAGGGCGAGGTCGCCGAGGCGCAGGGCTTGCAGGATGAGTTCCACGCGGTCAGGGAAGTCGGCCATCTGCACGGTCTCGCGGGCATAAATCTCGTCCATGCCCTTGAGGCGCGGGAACTGGTTCGGGGCCTTCGCCAGAATGTCCTTCGCACGGGCCAGTGCGGCGGCGTCGGGCTTGCGCACGCCTAGCGAAATCTCCTTCTGCGCGGCAGCGAGGGGAACCCAGTCGTGGAGCTGCACGGCGGGCAACGCCTTGATGACCTCGGTAGCGACGCGGTTGGCGACAATCCGCAGCTTCTCGCCGGGGCCGTATTTGTTCGTGTCGCCGTCGCGCCACGGGATGTTGTTTACGTCGCCGCTGGTGCCGTTGGCCATGATGCCGACGAAGGGTGGGTCTTGCCGGTCGGCACCGAGCAGTTGCTGGATGCGGTCAGCAAACGCGCCGAAGTAATCCGCCGAGATGCCAGGATTGCCGCCGACGTAGTGGAGGGAATAATTCGCAAGGAGCGCAAGGTGCTGGCCATTCGTGCGTTGAAGGGTGACGAAGACCACCTCGGGGTCCGTGGGGCCGGCGGGCTTGAGGAGCGCGGGGTTCTTCATGCCCGGGTTCATCTTCACCAGGTCGTCCCCACCGAAGGGGTTTTTCAACACGGTGCCAGGCACCATGTGCCAGCGGCGGTTGAAGACCTGGTCGGGCACGCTGGCCTTGCCCCAGCCGAGGCGCGCGGGCGTGAGGTTGTTGTGCGCGCGGCGGACGGCGTCGGCGATGCGCACGGCGAGGAAGGCGCGGTAGTCCATGTCCGCCTCGCTCTGGAAGACGGACGCTGAAGTGGTCGCCGAGTGCGTGTGCGTGGCGGACATCATCATGTGGCTGGCAGGGATGCCGGTGGCCGCGCTGGCCAGGCGCTTGGCCTCGTCGAAGACCTCGCGCGGAATCATGCAGGAGTCGTTGACGACAATGGCGAGCTTCGTCGTGCCGTCATCGAGGACGATGGCGCGGGCGTGCAGCTCGTCGTGAACGTGCGTCGCCTTACCGTCGCTCATGTTGCCGTTGATGGAGGTGCCGAGCTTGGGGGTAATGTTGCTGGTGGCGGCCCCGGCCCGGAAGACGCGGGGCTTCTCAGCGGCGGTCGCGCCCGTCGCCAGGACGCAGAGGACAAGGAGGAGCGAAAGTGTGCGGGAGGCAGAGTGGTTCATTCCAACGATGGTCGAATCGCACACGATGAATGGCAAGCGCGGTGAAGGCTTGGAGCCCGCCGTTTCCCCTCCATATGGAAAGCAACCCGCCCATCTTCCTTGATGGAACGCGTTAAGCCGGCTGCAAGCCGGCGCTCCAACAGAATTGTTCCGGCTAATCCACCGAGACCACGGCCTTGATCACGCCGGTCTCCGGCTGGGTCCAGCTCGGGAATACGCCGATCATGTCCTCGAAGGCGGCTTGGTGCGTGATCCACGGGCCGGTGTTGATCTGGCCGTCCTCGATGAGCCGGATGATGCGGGTGAAGTCGCCGGGCAGGGCGTTGCGGCTGGCGCGGATGTCCAGCTCGCGGCGGTGCAGCGCGGGGGCTTGGAGGAAGCTGATTTCCGACTGCGTGATGCCGACGTAGATGAGCCGGCCCTTGAAGGCGCAGTAGCTCAACGCGTGGCCCATGGATTTGTTGCTGCCGGTGGCGTCCACCACCACGTCGGCGAGTTGGCCGTTGGTCAGCTCGGCAAGGCGCTTGAGCTCTTCGCCATCGCCCTTGGTGAGGATGGTGTCGGGCACACCCATCGTCTCGCGCACGAAGGCGAGGCGTTGCTCGTTCATGTCCATCACGATGGTCCGCGCGCCGGAGAGCTTGGCGAACTCGACCACGGAGAGGCCAATCGGTCCCGCGCCGATGACGAGCACGGCCTCGCCGGGCTTCGGCTCGCCGCGATTGATCGCGTGGCAGCTGATAGCGAGCGTCTCGACGAGCGCGAGCTGGTCGAAGGAGAGTTTCTTCGACGGGTGCAATTTCCGCGCGGGCAGCAGGATGCGCTCGGTCATGCCGCCGTCGCACATGACGCCGAGGGTTTTGTTCGTCTCGCAGCAGTTGGTGAAGCCGCGTCGGCAGGTGTAGCAGTGGCCGCAGTTGATGTAAGGCTCGACGGAGCAGCGGTCGCCCGGCGCGACGTTCGTGACGCCCGCGCCGACGGCGAGCACCTCGACGCCCAGTTCGTGGCCGGGGATGCGTGGGTAGCTGAAGAACGGCATCTTGCCGAGGTAGCCAGAGATGTCCGTGCCACAAATGCCGATGCGATGGACGCGGAGGAGGACTTCGCCAGCGGCGGGCGCGGCGGGTTCAGCGATGTCGATGCGTCGCCAGGCTTGGGGTTTTTCGAGTTGAAGGGCTTTCATGGTTTGTGTCGCGGACGGAAGATTTTAATCGAAGGACGGCGGCTCAAGCAAGCGGCGGGACAAGTCGCGGGAGCCGTGCATCAAGCGCCCGGCTTCGAGGCTTTCGTTCCCGAGACGGTAGAAGACCAGCACCTTATTGAAGGACGGCTCGATGTGGAAGGAGCGCAGGCCGGTCAGCAGCGGATGACAGAGGCGGCGACGTCACCCCACTGCGACGTGGGCGTCGCAGCTACGGGTGCCGTGACCTACCGCCTCGTCTCGGCTGACTTGGCTCAATGCCCCCGATGCGCGACTACGAGGAAGCGGGGAACGGCGGACGCTGCCGGAATTGGAGCAATCCAAGTCCGAGCGCGACGAACACGCAAACCCACCCAAACCAGTTGCCGTGCCGCTGATAAAACGTCGGTTGCCGCGAGCCGGTCGCCGCCACGTGCAGCTTCACTACGCGGAAGCCGGTGCCATACACATCCGCCGCGTCGCCGACGCCGAGGTCGTGCATGAAGCCGTGCTCGTCCACCCAACAGGTCAGGCCGTTGTTCGTGCAGCGCACGACGGGCAGGCCGTTCTCCACCGCGCGGAAAACGCTGTGGGCCGCGTGTTGGAACTGTTGTGCCCCCTCGCCGAACCAGCCGTCGTTGGTGAGGTTCAGCAGGAAGTCCGCGTCCGTCGCGCTGTCCCGCGCGGTCGCAGCCATCGCGTCCTCGAAGCAAATCAGCATCCCGGCGCGGACGCCGAGTCGCGCCTCTCCGAGAGCGAAGGCCACCGGCTCCTTGCCCGCTGTGAAGCCGCTTTGAATCGGTGTGAACCACTTCAGGAACGGCAGCCAGTCTACCAGTGGGATGTATTCGCCGAAGAGGACAAGCCGACGCTTGCGGTAAGTGGAGACGACCCGACCCTCCGGTGAGAGGAGGAAGGCGGAGTTGAAGAACTGATAGTCTGAGGGCTGGTTCGAGGCGCGCGCTGCGCCGGGCTTCAGCTCGTAATCATCTGCGCCGAAGACCATCCAGACTTTGTGCGCGGCGACGAGGTTCGTGATGGCGCGGAAGCTCTCGTCGTTCAGCTCCGGCAGCGCGGCCTCGGGCCAGACCAGCACGTCGGGCTTCGTGGCGAGCGCGAGTTCGGAGAGCTGCATCAGCTTGGCGAAGCGGTTGGTCTTCTCCGCCGGGTTCCAAATCATCGTCTGCGGGATGCTGGGCTGGACGAGGGCGAGCCTGAGCGTCCGGTCTACTGGCATCGTGTCCGACAGTAGAGTTTTGGAAATGCGTATCATCCCCCAAGCCACCGCCAAGCCGGCGCAGAAAAGCGGCAACAGACAGTTTAACCGCAGCATCCGCGATCTCGAACGCTCACGCCAAAAAACCAAGCCGTCCACGCTGACCAAGACGGCAAACCACACCACAAGAAACGACACGCCTGCGACTCCCGCGACCGACGCGACTTGAATCAGTGGCACCATCTTGTGTTGCGACACGCCCAGCGCCAGCCACGGAAAGCCCGTGAGCACGCAGCCGAGAATGGTTTCCAACGCCACCCACAGGGCCGCGCATTTCAACGCCCACGCCGTGCGTTGCCAGTAGGTCGGGAGCGCGGACGCCTGCGGACGCAGCTCGCCCGACGGACGTGGGCGTCCGTGCTCCTCCGGCGCGAGCCGCCAGCACAGCCACACCCACAGCCCCGGATACACCGCCGCATACGCGCTCAACGCCAGCCAACCCAAAATCGGAAACCCCGTCACCGGGATGGACAGCAGCCAGTGCAACGCCGCGAGGTGGAAGGCGAATCCGCCGAGCCAGCCGAGCCGGAACGCAGTCTTCGCCGACTGCCCAGCCGCGCTGAAGAGCAGTAGCCCGGGCGCGACCCACGCCAGCCCCGCGATGCCGAGCTTCGGAAACGCCGCCGCCAACAGCAGCCCGGCGACGACGGCAAGCACGCGGCGAGCAGCGGTTTCGTGGCGTTGGAAGAACTCGTTCAACTCGCGCACCTTCGCCGGACAGTCCGCGCAGAGGCAACTCCGTAGCGTGCCACGCTCCGGCACGCCGCGCCTTGCCTGCCGCACGCTGCCTACCTACAGTCCGCGCGTCAGCCGCGTGACCACCCTCTTCGCCATCACCCTTTTCTGGAGCGCCGCGCTGCTGTTTTGGGTGGAGCCGATGGTCGGCAAGCTAGTCCTCCCGCAGCTCGGTGGCGCGCCCGCCGTGTGGAATACCTGCATGGTTTTTTTCCAGGCGATGCTCCTCGCGGGCTACGCAGCGGCGCATTGGATCTCGGGCCGCCTCACTGCACGCGCCCAAATGGGAACGCACCTCGCCCTCTTGCTCGCCGCGCTGGCCACCTTGCCCATCCGGCTGAACGAAAGCGCCGCCGCGCCCTGGCAGCACTGGCCCACCGCATGGTTGTTGCTGCAACTGCTCGTGAACGTCGGCCCCGCGTTCTTCGTGCTGGCGCTCACCACGCCGTTGCTTCAGCAGTGGTTCGCAGCGTCCGCATCCAACGGGTCGCGCGACCCATACTTTCTCTACGCCGCGAGCAACCTCGGCAGCTTCGCCGCGCTGCTGGGCTATCCGCTGCTCATCGAGCTGAACTGGCCGCTGCGCGAACAGACGTGGCTGTGGGCTGCGGCTTTCCTGCTGATGCCCGTGCTCGTGCTGGCGTGCGGGGCGCAGAGCTCCCGTGCCGGGGCCTTGCAACCGCCGTCTCCCAACCCCACTGCGTCGGCAGATGGGGTTCGACAGATTCTCACCCTGCCGGAAGGCGGCGTCGGCAAATGGGGTTCGACAGATTCTCACCTTGCCGGGACGAGTCTTCCGCGCCGCATCCACTGGGCCATGTGCGCCGCCGTGCCGTCGAGCTTGCTGCTGGGCGTGACGACTTACATCACCACGGACATCGCCTCGATGCCGCTGCTGTGGGTGCTGCCGCTCGCGTTGTATCTGCTGACGTTTGTGTTCGTGTTCGCGCGGCGGCAGTTCTTTTCGCCAAGGCTGTTGTCACGGGCGCTGCCCATCGGCGCGCTGGCGCTGGCCTATCAGATGTGTGCGGGGTTGAGCGAGCCGGCTTGGCTGGTGCTGGGACTTCACCTCGTCGTGTTCTTCATCGCCACGATGGTCTGCCACGCACGGCTCGCGGCGGACCGGCCTGAACCGGAGCGGTTGACGGAGTTTTATTTGTGGATGTCGCTGGGCGGCGTGCTGGGCGGCTTGTTCAACACGCTGCTCGCGCCGCTGCTGTTCAATTCAGTGGTCGAGTATCCGCTCGCGCTCATGGCCGCGTGCTGGCTGCGGGAGCGCGTGGGAGCGCGGACGCCCACGTCCGCAGCACCAAATCTCAGCCAGGCAGAGGCGGTGGATGTGGGCGTCCGCGCTCCTGATTTTCTTTGGCCCGCTGGCCTCGCCGTGCTCACCGGTTTGCTCGGGGCCCTTCTGCCGCCGGCGAAACTGCTTCCTTCCCAAATTCAATCGCTCGTCATCTTCGGGCTGCCGCTGCTCCTGTGCTTCCTGCTCGTAGATTCGACGCGCCGGTTTGCGCTCGGGTTGGGCGCGCTGTTTCTCGGCGGCGGGTTTTTCACGGGCGGCTTTGGCAAGACGCTCCATGTGGAGCGCAACTTCTTCGGTGTGACGCGCGTGACGTTGTCGCCCAACGGCGATGCGCGGCAGATTGTTCACGGGCGGACAATTCACGGACGGCAGTTTCTGGACCCGACGCGCGCGGCGGAGCCGCTTACATTTTATCATCGCGAGGGGCCGCTGGGGGATGTGTTTTCGGTGTTCGGTGCTGGTGGAACTGCGGTTGGCGCCACCCCCTCACCCCGGCCCTCTCCATCGGTGGGGGCGAGGGAGAAGACGGCGGCAGCCCGGAGCATCGGCGTCATTGGCTTGGGCGCGGGTTCAATGGCGGCTTACGCACAGGCGGGCGAGCGGTGGACTTTCTACGACATTGATCCGTCGGTGCTGCGCATCGCACAGGACACGAATTACTTCACCTACCTCGCGCGCTCGGCGGCGGCTGAGACACGGCTCGTGGAGGGGGATGCGCGGCTGCGGCTGCGCGGGGCGGCGGACGGCGGCTACGATCTGCTGGTGCTCGACGCGTTCAGCTCGGATGCGATCCCGGTGCATCTCATCACGCGCGAGGCGGTGGAGCTTTACCTGCGCAAGCTCGCGCCGGGCGGGATGCTCGCGTTCCACATCTCGAATCGTTACCTCGATCTTGAACCAGTGCTCGCGAATCTCGCCGAGGAACTGTGGCTCGTCGCGCTGGGCTGCGATGATATGTCGCTGATGGAGTCGGAGTTTGCGACCGGCCGCGAGCAGTCGCACTGGGTGGTGATGGCGCGTGCGGCGGATGGGCTCGCGGGATTTCAACGCCGCAGTCGTTGGTCGCCGTTGGAGGGGAACCCGCGCGTGGGTGTGTGGACGGATGACTTCTCCAGCCCGCTGCGGGTGATTCAACGGTGAGGCGGAGCGGCCACTTGCGCTGACTGCTGTGAGCAAGTCCGTTGCGCTCCCCTCCGCCTCCGCCGCTGCGACCGGGACGGTCGCGCTCCACGGCTACTCTTGAATGCGCGAGATGCGCCCGCCGAGTTGCTTGAGCTTCGCGTCGATCTTCTCGTAGCCGCGGTCGAGGTGGTAGATGCGGTTGACCTGCGTGGTGCCCTTCGCGGAGAGACCGGCGAGCACGAGCGCCGCGCTGGCGCGGAGGTCGCTGGCCATGATGGGCGCGCCGCTGAGGCGTTTCCCGCCTTTCACAATCGCGCTCGGCCCCTCGATGGAAATGTCCGCCCCGAGCCGGCCCAGTTCGGCGACGTGGCCGAAGCGGCTCTCGAAAATGCGCTCGGTAATGATGCTGATGCCGGGCGTAAGGCACATCAGCGCCATCATCTGCGCCTGCACGTCGGTGGGGAACCCTGCGTAAGGGAGCGTGGTCACGTCCACGGGCTGGAGCGTCGCGCCGCGTTTGACGATCAGCGCTGCGCCACGGCGTTCGATCTTCACACCGGCTTCGCGGAGTTTGTCGATGACGGCGGTGAGATGGCCGGGCTTTGCGCCGTGGATGGTGATCTCGCCGTTGGTCATCGCAGCGGCGATGGCAAAGGTCGCGGCCTCGATGCGGTCAGGAATGACTTCGTGCTCCGCGCCGTGGAGCTCCTTCACGCCGGTGATGGTGATGGTCGGGCTGCCCGCGCCCTGAATCTTCGCGCCCATCGCGTTGAGGAACGCGGCGAGGTCGGTGACTTCCGGCTCGCACGCGGCGCTCTCGATGATCGTGACGCCCTCGGCGAGCACGGCGGCGCTCATGATGTTCGCGGTGCCCAGCACGGTGGGGCCGGCGCGACCACCAAGGAAGATTTCCGTGCCGATGAGGCGCGGGGCTTTGGCGCGGACGTAACCTTCCTCAATTTCAATCTTCGCGCCAAGTGCGCGGAGCCCCTTCAGGTGCAGGTCAATGGGCCGCGTGCCGATGATGCAGCCGCCGGGCTGCGAGACGTCGGCCTTGCGCAAGCGGCCCAGCAGCGGGCCGAGGATGCAGATGGAGCCGCGCATCTTGCGGATGAGGTCGTAGTCGCCGTGGCCCTTGATGCGGTGGGCCTGCACGGTGAGCGTGCCGCCGTCGAACTGCACGGTGCAGCCGAGCGATTCGAGGATGCGGCCCATGAACTTCACGTCACTCAGGTCGGGCACGTTGCGGAGGACGCACGGCTCGGCGGTGAGGAGCGTGGCGGCCATGATGGGGAGCACGGCGTTCTTCGCGCCGCTGATGTGAACGTCCCCGTGGAGGGGGACGCCGCCTTTGATGAGGAGACTGTCCATGATGAGGAAACGGTATCGGTGACTACGACGCAGGACTGTTACCACGCCGGAAAACTCGTGCAGATGACGCCAGCGGAGCGGAGCGGGGGCAAACTATTTCTCGGAAAACCGCGCGGCGTTCAGAGCGCGTGCTCGATGCGCTTGCGAAACTCCCGGCATGCGGCGGCGATGTCGGGAGCGTTGAGGATGGCGGAGACGACGCAGATGCGGCGGGCGCCGGCGGAGAGAACGGAGTCGAGGGTTTCCAAGTTGATGCCGCCGATGGCGAACCACGGGAGTGTTACGTTCGCGGCGGCCCAGCGCACGTAGTCGAGCGTGACGGCGGGGCGGCCGGGCTTGGTGCCGGTGGGGAAGACGGGGCCCATGGCGAGGTAGTCCGGCGCGGCGCGCAGGGCGCGCAGGGCCTGGTCGGGCGCGTGCGTGCTCAAGCCCAGCTTCATCTGCGGCGGGCAGCCGGTTACTTGCGCGGCGGTGCGGAAGCCGGCCTCGAAGAAGTCCTCCTGGCCGAGGTGGCAGCCGGGCGCGCCGAGCTGCAGGGCGAGCGTGGGATGGTCGTTGAGGACGAAGGTGACGCCGGCGCGTTCGCAGACGGGCAGGACGGCCTCGGCGAGGTGGCGGACTTCGTCGAGCGGGGCGTTCTTGGCGCGGAGTTGAATCAAGTCCGAGCCGCCATCGCAAAGCTGGCGGGCGACTTCCGCCGGGTCACGGTCATGTAGGTAGGCGGTGTCTAGGAACGTGTAGAGGCGGGCGGAGGAGATAGCTTTCACGGATCGTGGCTAGCCTTCAGCGTAAGCGGGTGGGCACGAGTAAAGGGGTCCAATGTGAACCTTCCCGTGCTGTTCCACGGCACGAATGGAACTCCAATTCTCCGGACCAATGCACAAGAGTATCCGAGTTTTCCGTGCGGAGCTTCCGAGGCCTCGCTCCAGCGCAAAAGCTCGCTTCCAAATTTTCTACGGGTTGACGTCGAGGGCAGTAGGGGGGCTGTTGGCGAAACTTTCAGCGGTCGGCTGGCTGGTTTTGGCCGAGGCGGCTTGCTGCACAGGCGCTTCCACATCGGGAAGGATCTTGGCAACGGACTCACGGAGTTCTGGACCCTCACCGTCGCCTTGCTCGTTCAGGGAGGGATGCTTGGCGCGTTTGTTCTTGGGCAGCGGGCTGAGCATCACGTTGATGGTCTTGCCGAGCAGCTTGGGGGTGAAGTCTGGGTGGCCCCACGGGGCAGCTTCCTTAAGGAATCGCTCTACGACTTGCTGGCCAATTTCCTTGTGGGCCATCTCGCGGCCCCGAAAGCGGAGGAGGACCTTGACCTTCATGTCCTCGCACATGAACTCGATCGCGTGCGCGAGCTTCACGCCGAAATCGTGGGGGTCAATGTTCGGGCTGAGTTGCACCTCTTTGACCTTGTTGGTGTGCTGGTGCTTTTTCGAGTCCTTGTCTTTCTTGGACTGTTCGTAGCGGAACTTACCGAAGTCCACGAGGCGGCAGACCGGCGGGACCGCGTTGGGCGCGATCTCGACCAAGTCAACGGCGTGCTGCCGGGCCAGATTGAGGGCTTCGGCGAGGCCAATGACTCCGAGTGCCTGTCCGGAGGGGCCGATGACGCGGACTTCGCGGGCACGAATCTTCCCGTTGATTCGATAGGTCGGTCCGGGCGGGGTGCGGGGGGCAAAGGGGCGGCTCAAAGCGCCCTCTCCGTTTGAAGGTTATCCATGCGAGATTTCGAAACTGGCTTCTGTCATTCAGCTAATCGCGCGGATTACTACGGAGTCGGCTTCGGCGGCGCAAGCGAAATGTGGCCGCGTGTGGCCGCGACTTGGAACGTTGGGTTGCGGGAATCATGCGGCAGGCCTTGCGTAAACGCGGTGTTTGAGGGCTTCGTCCAGGTGTCGGGGCGTCGCTCAAAATTGTGAGTCTACAGGTCGCTGTGCAGACCGCAGGCTTGTCGCTTTTGCTGACTGTGGCGAGGTTCTCAACTTTCCTACCGAGCTGGAACATATCGCGTGAGCTCTCAGCAACCTGCGGGAAATCAAGGCCGGTCTGGCCTACGTTGCGCATGCGATTCTCTACAACCGATTCCTCAAACTGTTTCTCCGATTGCACCGGCCTTGCCCGCCCGGTAAGTTGCCGCCCCTGATTTATGACGCTGACTGAAAAACTTCTCGCCCGCGCCTCCGGCAAAGCCTCCGTCCAAGCGGGCGACAACATCTGGGTGAAGGCTGATGTCCTCATGACGCACGACGTATGCGGCCCGGGGACCATCGGCGTGTTCAAGCGCGAGTTCGGCAAGACGGCCAAGGTCTGGGACAAACAACGCGTCGTCATCATCCCCGACCACTACATCTTCACCGCCGACTCGATGTCGAATCGCAACGTGGACATCCTCCGCGACTTCGTCCGCGAGCAGGACCTGCCCTACTTCTACGACGTGATTGACGACCCGGACGGGCACTGGAAGTTCGATGCCTCGAAGGGTAACACCAAGCGCCAATACGGCTCTAACTATGCCGGCGTCTGCCACACCGCGCTCCCCGCCAAGGGCCACACGCGCCCCGGCGAAGTCCTCTTCGGCACCGACTCACACACCTGCATGGCCGGCGCGTTCAACGAGTTTGCCACCGGCATCGGCAACACCGACGCGGGCTTCGTGATGGGCACAGGGAAGTTGCTCCTCAAGGTCCCCGAGACGATGCACTTCCGCCTCGAAGGCAAGCTCCAGCCCGGCGTCATGGCCAAGGACGTCATCCTCCATTGCATCGGCGAAATCGGCTTCGACGGCGCGACCTACCGCGCGATGCAGTTCGACGGCTCCGGCATTGCCACGCTCTCGATGGACGACCGTATGACCATCGCGAACATGGCCATCGAGGCCGGCGGCAAGAACGCCATCTTTGAGTTCGATGCGCGCACCGCCGAATACGTGGACGCCCGCACTCGCCTCAACGGCACCAAGTCGAGTTACAACCCGGTGGAGTCGGACCGCGAGCAGAAGTTCTGTTACGAACTCGTCGTGCACCTCGACCAGCTCGAGCCGCTCGTCGCCTGCCATCCCGACCCCGGCCAGCGCAAGACCGCCAAGCAGATGAACGGCATGAAGCTCGACCGCGCCTACGTCGGCTCCTGCACCGGCGGCAAGACCAGCGATTTCGTCGAAGTTGCGCGCGTGCTGCGCGGGCACAAAGTGAGCATCGACACCTTCGGCGTGCCCGCGACGCCGGAGATTGTCCACGAGCTGCAAACCACGCGTTGGGGCAACGAAACCATCTGGCAGATTCTCGAAAATGCCGGCGTGCGCATGACGGAAAACGCCGGTTGCTCCGCCTGCCTCGGCGGCCCGGTGGACACCTTCGGTCGCATGAACCAAGGCGGCCTCAAGTGCATCAGCGCGACGAACCGCAATTTCCCCGGCCGCATGGGCAGCAAGGAAAGCGAAGTCTATCTCGCCAGCCCCGCGACCGTCGCGGCCAGCGCCATCACGGGCCGGGTGACGGACCCGCGCGAGTATCTCACGAACTGAATTTTGGATTCACCAACGCCCCGCGCTGGCAACAGGGCGGGGCCTTTTCTTTTCCTCCATGCCCCGCACCCTCGACGAAATCATCCCCATCCTGCAGGTCGCCATCGGGCCGGTCATCCTCATCTCCGGCGTGGGGATGCTGCTGCTGGTGATGACGGGGCGCTTTGGGCGCATGATTGACCGCGCGCGCGTGTTGGCGAAGGAGCTGCACACCGCGCCGCCCGCCGAGGCGGCGAACCTGCGCGCGCAAATCGCCATCCTCTTCCGCCGGGCGCGATGGATGCGCGTGGGGCTGGCGTTGGCGTCCTTGAGCCTGCTGCTGGCGGCGGGGCTGGTCATCGTGCTGTTCACCACGGAGCTGTTCGACAAACAGTGGGTTCAGCTCATCAGTCTGCACTTCGTCGGCGCGCTCCTGTGCCTCATCGGTGCCGTCCTGGCCTTCCTCTACGACATCCACCTTTCGCTCGTGGCGTTGAAACTGGAGTTGGGCGACAAGTTTTCCGAAGTCCTCTGACGCCCCGACTGCGCCATAGTTTGGCCGCATTTCGGCATCCCACCCGGCACTCACCGAGCGCCGCGACAAATTTTTAACGGGTCGCTGTCCGCCCGACGAAAGCGTGAGCTGTGTGAGAGATACGGCTCAGGAACCAGCCACGGAAAACCCCCCTCTTTGCGCCTCCTGTGTCTCTTTGTGGCAAGGCGACCCTCCGTCTTCTGTGGTTCACTTCCAGTGCGTGTAGAGCGTCCGCACGTCGCGCGGGTTCGCCCGGGAAATCAGCGCCACCATCGTCCGCTTCTGTCCGCCGATATCCACCTCCACTGCCACCTCGAAGACAAAACTGCGGATGGCGAGGAACTGGCCGAGTGACTGCAGCACTGGCTGGGGCACCGCCGCCACGCTCGCCATTTGCGCGGGCATGCGGAACGGCGCGTCGTCGTCCGTGCCCTCTTGGCCGTCCAGTCCCGCGCGATGCATCACGATGGCTTGCGCGACGGCTCCATCCACCCCCAGCACCGTCTGCAACACCAGCGCCGAGGCGGTGTTGATGTTCACCGCTCGCATCGAGGTGGTCGTGAAGATGTCCCGCAGCGCGTTGGTGTAGATCGGGCCGGTGTATTTGTTCACCGCCAACGCCCGCCCCGTCACGCTGCGCGGCACGTCGATCTGGCTCAGGTCCGTCCCGTAAAACATATCCGGCACCACGCCCCGGATGAGCATCAGCTCGCTCAAGTCGTCGAGCGGGCCATTCTTCGCCTGATACGGCGGCGTGAGACTCAGATAATAATCACTCTCCGCACCGCTGAGGCGCGACTGATCATCCCGATCAATCCAGTCTTGAATCGAATCAGAAATCTGGCCGGCCTCCGTCGCGTCCACGCCACACAGGTGCAAGGCACGCGCCAGTCGGCTCGCATCAGCGAGGTTGATGTTCAGCTTCCGCTCGCAGTCCACGATCTTGACGTTGAGCGTGCCCGGGCCGAGCCGCACGTCGGTGAGCGAGACGCTGGCCAGCGCCTCGTTCG
The DNA here is from genome assembly GCA_943330855.2 of Klebsiella pneumoniae. Classification (GTDB taxonomy): domain Bacteria; phylum Verrucomicrobiota; class Verrucomicrobiia; order Limisphaerales; family SXTU01; genus SXTU01. Next base: position 19,424 of record CALQJI020000029.1, on the reverse strand, counting down.
TGCCCATCGGCCCGCCGGCCCACTTTTGGTTCAACGCATCGTAGGGTTCCGTTGGAATTTGCTGCGCGAGGACGAACCGCGCCAACTCCACACCCGAGCGGCCCAGCCACTCGAAGTCCGTGTCGTGCGAGGCATTGCGAGCGAGCGTCGTCTCCACCTTCACCGAGTAGGCGAACCCGCCGGCCAGGACCGCCAGCACGAGGATGACGACCATTACCATGATGAGCGCGATGCCGGAGCGCGGCGTGCAGCCGGAGCCGGGGCCTGCACACCTCAAACGCGGCGACTGCAAGTCGCCGGCACGGAGCAAAGGACAGAGTTTCATTTGCGGATCAGAATCCGACCCGAAGTGGCGTCGGCCTGGCCGGGGGCACAAGGCCGCCCGGGGCCGCCGGCTGGTTACCTTGCAGCTCGCGCGGCACGCCCTGCCCGCCGGGTGAAATCACGCTGCTGACGACGATGGCTGGAGCCCCACCCGCGTTCCGAGCGCCGCCGAAACCGAGCGTCACGCGCAGCATCTTCGGCACCTGATTGGTTTGCAGCCACTCCACATCCCAGTCGTTCAGATTCGTGCTCCAAAACTCCACACCGAAGACCGCGAGGTTCCGCGAGAGCGTGAGCGTGTAGGATTCCTCGATGGGCGAATTCGTCGGCGTGAGGATCGAAGTCTGACGCAGCAGGAGAGCAGGTGGACCGCTGTTCGTGCCGGGCTCCACCGCGAAGGTCACGCGGCGCAGCGGCTGGTTGGGAAACATCCCGCTGCCGGGGAAATCCGGCGGCAGGTGCGCGACGAAACTGAGCAGCGCGAACTTTTCGTCCGTGGTGTCCGCGATGAAGGAGTAGTAGCGCGGGTTGCTCGCGTAGAGCACGGCGGAGGCGAGCGATTGATCGAGCGCCTGCCGTGCGATGCGCATCCGCTGCACTTCGTCCGCCGCCGTATTGCCGACCTTTGACCCGCGCAACACGGCCACCCAGCTCGCGTAAATCGCCGTCATCACGAGCGCGAGGATACCGATGGCGAGGAGGACCTCGATGAGGGTGAAGGCAGCGGACCGTGAACAGCGGACCGCGGTCAGCACGCGTGCGGTGGCCGGACGGGTGCCAGCCACGCCGCGCTCGCTGACTGCTGACTGCTGACTGCTGACTCCTGTTCGCCACTTGTCACGCGTCAGGGGCATCTCAATTCAAGGTGATGCCGCGCTTCGATTCGGGGCGGTAGAGGAAGATGGAGAGGGCGCTTTGCACCGGCAGCCGTCCGCCTCCGGAGCTGTCCTGCACAGTGAAGTCCACTTGGAACAGGCCGTTGGTGCCGACGATCTTGATTTCGCGCGACCACGAGACGCCGGGATAGAGGCTGCCAAAGTTCCCGGAATCGCCGCCTTCCTCCAGCCGGTTCGTGAGGGACAGCTCGGCGGCGAGGCTACCGATGTCCACCGTCGGCTTCTGGAGGCGCTGGACGTGGCGCAAGTTAGTGGAGACCAGCTCCAGAATCACGAAGATGCACATGAAGAAAATGCCCATCGCGATCATGACCTCCAGCAGGGTGAAGGCGGAGGAAGTTAAAGTTTGAAGGTTGAAGTTTGAAAGGTGGCGCGGCGTGGTCGGACGCGTCGCGACCAACCCGGTAGGGTGAGACTCCGCGCCTCCTGCTTTCTGGCTTCTGACTTCTGGCTTCTGGAACCTCATCGCAGCACGTCGTAGTCGGCTTTGCCGGTGACCGGGTCGAGGGTGATTTTACGCAGCTCGTTGTAGAGCGAGCGCAGCACCACGGTGAATTCATCACTCGTGCCGTTGGCGTGGAAGCGCACGGCGACAACCTCGGCGTCTTTGAGTAACTGAAAGTTCACCGCGAGCTCCTCGATGCCCACCTCCCCCGGCAGTTTCACGGTGAAAACGCCGTGGCCATCGCCGGCTTTCGGCTCCGGCCGCGCGTCGCCGCCGCGAGCGGAACCTTCGCGCTGGCCGGTGGGCGCGACATCGAAGGTGTAGTCCTGCGGGCGGATGCGGAGCTCCACAATGCTCCCGCGCAGGATGGCCTGCGCACGGGCCGTGGCACAGGCTTCCATGACGCCTTGGAGCGCAGTGCGCATGGGCGTCTTGTTCTGCGCGGAGACGAAGGCGGGAATGGCGATGGTCATGATGATCGCCATGATGCCCACGACGATCATGATCTCGATGAGGGTGAAGCCAGCGGCCAGCGGCCAGCGGCCAGCGGCCAGCAGGCGTGCGGTGGCCGGACGGGTGTCAGCCACCCTGCAGTCGCTGACTGCTGACGGCTGGCTGCTGACTCCTGTCCGCCACTTGTCACTTGCCACGTTCATCGTGGTCCGAAGCTTTCACCGATGCTCGAGGTGATCATGAACATCGCTTGGAGCACACTCAGGAGCAGAAAGACCACCACGCACGCGATACCGACGATCATCACTGGCTCAATGAGGTTCATCATCACGCGCAACGTGATGTTTAAATCGTTCTCGTAGTTCTCGGCCACGTTGCGGAGCGCGCCGGGCACGTCGCCCGTCTCCTCGCCGATGCGGATGAGGTCAATCATCAGTTGCGGGAAGACTTGGCTGCGGGCCAGCGGCTGCGCGAGGGTTTTGCCGTCGGTCACGGCCTCGCGGGTTTTGGCGATGGCTTCCTTGAGCACGACGTTGGGCAAGACCTGCTCGGTGATCTTCAACGCGGTCAGGACGGAGACGCCATTCTGCATGAGCGTGCCCAGTGTGCGTGCGAATTGGCCGAAGAGGTAAAGCCGTATGACTTTTCCGAAGAGCGGCAGCCGGAGCTTCAAGCGATCGAGCACACGTCGGCCCACCTCGCTGGCGCGAAAGCGGATGTAAACGATGCTCGCCGCGACGCCGACCAGCGCCATGGTGAGCAGGTAGAGCGGGTTGCGGAGGAAGTTGCTGATGCCGATGAGCAACTGCGTGGAGAGCGGCAACTCCGCCTTCATGCCCGTAAAGAGCGAGAGGAACGTCGGCAGGATGAAGACGATGAAAACGATCACCATCGCGAAGCCCACGAGCATGACGATGACCGGGTAGATGAGGGCGGACTGCACCTTCGAGCGCACCTCGGCGAAGCGCTCGAAGTGCTCCGCGAGCCGCCGCAGCACTTCTTGGAGCGAGCCGCTCTGCTCGCCGGCGCGGACCATGTTGACATACATGTCGGTGAAGATGGCCGGCTGCTTGACCATGGCGTCGGAAAGGTTGCGGCCCTCGGTCACGTCCTGCCGGAGCTGTTTACTGACCCCGGTGGGGATGCCCTTGGAGCCGAGGTAGGTCATGCTGTTCAACGCCGTGGTGAGCGGCATCCCGGCCTTGAGCAGGTTGGCGAGTTGCTGGGTGAACGTCGCCATTTCCTGCATCGTGGGCTGGCGCGGGCGCAGGGCGATCTCGCGCAGCGCGGGTGGCAGGAATTTTGTCAGCGAGATGGAAACCGCCGCCTTGCCCGGAGTGGCCGCCGCGCCGCCCTTGGCCGCCTCCACGGCGACGGGGAACAATCCCATGCGGTCAATCTGCGCGAGTGCCGCGCTGCGGTCGTTGACCTCGAGGAGGCCGCTGACGGTCTCGCCGGAACGCTTGCGGGCCTTGTAGCTGAATTGCGCCATGTGACTGCGCGATATTTAACCAGCCCGGCGAAAAAGTTGCGAGCGCGGAAGCCGTGAAGGCAAAGGATGGGGCGCAACTTGGCACCCGCACCGCTGATTACTCGGCATTCAGCCTCACCACCTCGCACTTCCGCTGCGTGAAGCGGCACCAGTGCGTGTAGCCAACGGACCTCGCGAGCGCGAGCGCCTTGTCCCAATCCGCGCCCACGTCGCCGGGCGCGTGCGCGTCGGAGCCGAAGGTGATGGGGACGCCGATTTGATAAGCCCGCTGGAGGAGGTAGCGGCTGGGGTAAATCTCTTTGCAGTCCTTGCGCAGGCCAGCGGTGTTCAGCTCGATGGCCGTCCCGCTCGCCTTCGCCGCACGGAGGAAGGTGTCGAACAGCTTCGTGCAGTCGCGGTCGGGATAATATTTGAACTTCTTCGGCAAGTCCGAGTGGCCGATGATCTCGAACAGCCCGCTCGCCGCCGCCATCGTCAGCCGCTCGAAATAGACCGACCACACCTCGAACGGGTCGCGCGTCTTCCACTGCGAAAGCTTCTCCGGGTTGTCCACGTCCCACGCATCCGAGACGTAGTGGACGGAGCCGATGAAGTAATCCCACGGGTGCCGCGCCGCCAGCTCGCGAATCCACTCCTCGTGCCCCGGCAGGTAATCCACTTCGAGCGCGAGCTTGATGGTGAGCTGGGGGAACTCGCGTTGGGCGCGGCGCACCTTCGCCACGTATTCGTCGAGCTGGCTGGCGAGCATCCGCCAGTTGTCGAAGTCATCACGGCGCATCGGCGAGTGGTCGCTGAAGCCGATTTCGCTCAAGCCCGCCGCCACGGCGCGCGCGGCGTATTCCACCGGCTCGCCGGCCGCGTGGCGGCAGAGCGGCGTGTGCATATGGTAGTCAGCAGGCAACGACATGGAGGGAGGTTAGGACAGCGGCGACGGTGCTTCACAGGAGATTTACAACATCGGGTTTGACCGACTGCGCGCAGTAGGTAGGTTTCGGGGAGACCAAACCAACCAGCAACATGAAGTCATTCCAACCTCGGCCAGAAGGCTTCCGCGCCTTCACCCTCATCGAACTGCTCGTCGTCATCGCCATCATCGCGATTCTGGCGGGGATGCTGTTGCCGGCGCTGTCCAAGGCAAAGGAGAAGGCCAAATCCATCTCGTGCCTCAGCAACCAGAAGCAGATTGGCCTGGCCTTTCGGATGTATGCCGACGATCAGGACAGCCGCTTCGTCCAACTCGCGCGTGACGGGGCTCCGCCTGCCACCGCGATGGTGCCCGCGCCCGCGGCCACTCCTGCTACCAGTTGGCCAGACATTCTGAGCAGTTACGCACCCGGGCAGAAGAGCTACAACTGCCCCTCTCAGCGCGTGCCCACCATCAACGGCAACACGAACACCTTCGGCATCGGTATCAACTATCCCGACATCGGGGTTTACCTCGGCCAGCCCATCATCCGAGACCTCATGGTCGCCCAGCCTTAGGCCACCGTTGCTTTCGCGGACACTTCTTGGATCGCTAACCCCGCCGTGACCAATCCTGACCAATGGAATCCCACCAACCAGACCAGCGTTAACCCGTGGGATGCCCTGTGCTTCCGGACGGCCAATAACGCCTTCTACGCGTCGCTGCCGTCGCGCACCATCAACCGGCATAACGGCCGGTGTAACACCACTCATGTGGATGGCCACGCCGAGAGCCTGAAGAACAGCGCCATCGGCTTGAACCAAACGAATGGGGCCCCGGGCGCGCTGTGGGACAAGCTCTGATTCGCCTGCTCACCCCACCGCTTGTCGCAGTGTCAAGCCGGCCCGCGCCACGACTTCCTCGGGCGGTTGCTTCCACCCAGTGAACTCAAACGGCTCGGCCCGCACCGGCCCGTCGTAACCCAGCCGACGCAGCGCGGCGATGAACTGGGCTAGGTCAATCACCCCGGTCGCACCCGGCAGCTCGCGTTGGCGGTCGAGCAACTCGGCTTGGGCAATGCCTGCGGGCGCATCGTTCACATCCACCGCCACGATTTCTTCGCGCCGCAATGAGGCCAGCTCTTCCGCCGGACTCCCGCTCATCCACCAGTGCCACGAATCCAGCACAAGCCCGACGTTCGGCTCGCCAATGGCGGCGATGAGTTCGCGTAGTTGCGGCAGCGAGTGGATGAATGCGTGGCGCTTCCCGCGCCGCAGCGTGGGTGTGGCGCAGTATTCCAGCCCGAAACTGACGCCGCCGTCGCCCAGCACGCGGGCCACCGCGCCGAGTCGCTCGACGTGTTGCTGAAAATTCTCCGCGTAAGCCAGTTCGTCGTGCGCCGGGACGATGGAGGAACCGAGCCGCGTCACGCCGCAGCGTTGCAAGGCGTGGGCGAACTGGGGCAGTTGCCGCATCCCATCCGCAAACCGTTGGGCATCGCGTCGCAGGTCAATCGGCATGCCCGCCAACCCGAAGCGCAGCCCCTTCGCGCGCACCGCGTCCAGCAGCCGTTGCAAGTCGTCGCCTGCCAGCGCCGCCAGCTCATCCGCCCGCGCTTCGACCGAATCGAAACCATGCCGATGCGCCAGACCGATGGCTTCGAGCTGGGTGGCTTCGATACACAAACTACGGCAGACGAGGCAGGTAAACATTCAGAGTAGCCGCCGAGGTGAGGAGGCGGATGCAACTGCGCTCGGAAGCTCTCGGACCATGGGTTCTCTCCCCCATCCGTGGGGAAAGGCTCGCTGTGCAAATTTCTGCCGACGCTTCACCTTCGGGAGTTTGTGTGGAAGCGGAGCAAATCACCAGCTCGGGGAAGAACCGGCCGGTCGGCGGCGGGAACCCCTTCGCACCCGCACCAAGGTTGGTGATTGCCGCTCGCTGAAACACCCGCGTTGTCAGCCGCACATCCCGAGTGGCAGACTCACGCATGGCTGTTGAGAAAATACGCGTCGCCGTCATCGGCACGGGCTCCTTGGGCAAGGAGCACGCCCGGCTCTACGCCGAGTTGGCGCGCACGGGACAAATCACCTTCGCCGGCGTCTTTGATGCGAACGCCGAGGCCGCCCGCAAGCACGCCGCCGCGCACAGCACACGGGCTTTCACCTCCATCGCCGAAGCAGCAGCGGCGAGCGACGCCTTGAGCATTGTCACGCCGACCACGACGCACTTCGACATCGCCAAAACCCTGCTGGAGCTGGGCCGGCACGTGCTCGTGGAGAAGCCGATGACCGAGCGCTCCGACCAGGCGGCGGAACTGGTGAAGCTTGCCCACGACCGCGCACTCGTGCTGCAAGTCGGCCATGTCGAGCGTTTCAACCCGGTCTTCAGCTACCTCGAAACCGCCGCGCCGGAGCCGCGCTTCATCGAGTGCCACCGCCTCTCGCCCTTCCCCGCGCGCAGCACGGACATCGGCGTCGTGCTGGACCTGATGATTCACGACCTCGACGTGGTGCTCGCCTTCGTGAAGTCACCGCTCGTGAGCGTGGACGCCGTCGGCATTCCGGTCTTGAGCAAGTCCGAGGACATCGCGAACGCCCGGCTGCGCTTCGCCAACGGCTGCGTGGCGAACCTCACCGCCAGCCGCATCAGCCCGGAGCGGCTGCGGAAAATCCGCGTGTTCAGCGGCGGCGCGCAGCCCAGCTACATCTCGTTGGATTACCGCGAGCAGAAGGGTTTTATCTACCGGCTCGCCCGGACCGGTGAGTCGGAAAGCTCGCTGTTCAAGAAGCTGCTCGCCGCGAACGACTCCACCATCGTGAGCGAGTTCGCCGGGAAGAAAATCGTCCGCGAGCCAGTGCCCATCGCAAAGGATGAGCCGCTCAAACTGGAGTTGGCGCACTTCGTCGAGTGCGTCCGCGAGCGCCGCACGCCGAAGGTCAGCGGGGCCTCGGCCAAGCACGCACTGGATGTGGCGTTTGAGATTACGAGCCAGATTCGGAAGGCGGAATTAACCACAGAGGCATTGAGGACACAGAGATGAGCGCTGTTCCTCGGCGTGCTCTGTGCCTCTGTGGTCTATGAACAATACACCCTCAACCACGGTGGTCGTCGGCGGCGGCGCAGCCGGTTTCTTCGGGGCCGTCACTTGCGCGGAGGCGTTGCAGGGGCGCGGCTCAGTCACGTTGTTGGAGCGGGGCGCGAATTTCTTGCAGAAGGTCAAAGTCTCCGGTGGCGGGCGGTGCAATGTGACGCACTCGTGCTTCGAGCCGAAGGAGCTGGCCAAGCGGTATCCGCGCGGTGGGCCGGCGCTCATCGGGGCGTTTCATCGGTTCCAGGCGGCGGACACGGTGAAGTGGTTCGAGGCGCACGGGGTGGGGTTGAAGACGGAGGCGGACGGGCGGATGTTCCCGACCACAGACCAGTCGCAGACGATTATTAACTGCCTGACACAGGCGGCGCGGGCGGCCGGGGTGGAGTTGCGGACGGGGTGCGGGGTGGAGCGGGTGGAGCGGCGGGCTGAGGGTGGATTTCAACTCACTCTCTCCAATGGCGAGCGGTTGGTTTGCGATGCCTTGTTATTGGCCACGGGCGGGTCGAAGGCGGCGGATACTTTGGCGGCTTCGCTGGGGCACACGCTGGCACCGCCGGTGCCGTCGCTGTTCACGTTCCACATCGCAGACAAGCGACTGGAAGGTTTGTCCGGGCTGGCGGTGGAGCGGGCGACGATGAGTGTGGCGGGGACGAAGCTGAAGGAGACTGGGCCAGTGCTCATCACGCACTGGGGCTTGAGCGGGCCGGGGATTCTCCGACTGTCGGCGTGGGGCGCGCGCGAGTTGGCGGCGTTCGCTTACACTTTTTCACTGAGCGTGAACTGGTTGCCGGAGCACAACTTCGACAGCGTCATCGCGCTCGCGCAGGCGCAGCGCGGGCTGACGGGGGCGCGGCAGGTTTCCAACGTGGCACTGGCCGGGTTGCCGTCGCGGCTGTGGGAACGGCTGGTGACGACGGCGGGCATCGCGCCGCAGACGCAGTGGGCGGGGCTGAACAAGGCGCAACTTCACACGCTCGCGCGGCTGTTGGTGGAGTCGGAGTTCGCCGTGACGGGCAAGAGCATGAACAAGGAGGAGTTCGTGACGTGCGGCGGCGTGCGACTGGCGGAGGTGGATTTCAAGACGATGCAGAGCCGGGTCTGCCCCGGTCTCTACTTCGCGGGCGAGCTGCTGGACATTGATGGCATCACGGGCGGCTTCAACTTCCAGGCGGCGTGGACGACGGGTTGGCTGGCCGGGAATGCCATGGCCGTGGGCGTGACAGCGAAACCAGAATAACGCGTATGGCTGAGACTAAAATTATGGTCATCGCCGGCGAGCCGAGCGGCGACGCGCTGGCAGCCGAACTGGTGCAGGCCTTGCGCGCGGAGGCGGAGTTTCGTTGCCATCCCACGGTGCCGGAGTTGCTCTTCTTCGGCGCGGGCGGACCGAAGCTTGCGGCGGTGGGAGTAGAGCTGGCCGTGGACATGACAGAGCACGCGGTCATCGGACTGTGGGAGGTCATCAAGCACTACCGCCAGTTCCGCCGCATCTTTGCCGACTTGCTGAAGCTGGCGGTGGAGAAACAGCCCGAACTGCTCGTCTGCGTGGATTTCTCGGGCTTCAACCGCCGCTTCGCCCGCGCGGTGCGCAAGGCGGCCGCGCGCACCAAGGGCCGCTGGAAGCCGCGCATCGTGCAATACGTCTCGCCCCAAGTCTGGGCCTCGCGACCCGGTCGCGCGACGAAGATGGCGGACGACTACGACCTGCTGATGACTATCTTCCCCTTCGAGAAGGACTGGTATGCCAAGCGCGCGCCCAAGCTGCGCGTCGAGTTCGTCGGCCATCCACTGCTGGACCGCTTTACTGGATGGAACAAGCCGGAGCCTCGCCCACGCCCGGTGCCCTACGAGCATCTCACGCTGTTGTTGCCTGGCAGCCGGCCGGGCGAACTCGCCCGCCACCTGCCGCCGATGCTCGACGCGGCGCAGCGCATCGGTATGGAGGTGGACAGTGGCTTCCTCGTTGTGCTGCCGTCAGAGGCGTTGCTGCCGGTGTTCGTGCAGCACTGCCGCCGGTTCGCGAGGGGCCAGGTGCATCTGGCGGACACCGCCGTCACGAACCTGCCCCAAGCGCGAGCACTAGCCCGGCAGGTCTTCCGCGGGCTGGACGTGCAAATCGGACACCTCCCAGAAGCTCTGTGCGCCGCCACTGTCGCCCTCGCCTCCACCGGCACGGTCACGATGGAGTGCGCGTTCTTCAAGGTGCCGACCATCGCGCTCTACAAGACCTCGTGGGGCACCTACCAGATTGGGAAACGCATCGTCACGGTGAAATACCTGGCGATGCCGAACCTGTTGGCGGGCGAGGCGATTTATCCCGAGTTCGTGCAGAACGCGGCCACGGGAAACAACCTTTCGGAGGCTGCACTGCTTTTGTTGCGCACCCCCTCCCGCCGCGAGGCAATGCAGGTCAAACTTGCGCGCGTCATCGAGGCACTCGGCTCCGCCGGCGCGAACGTGCGCGCCGCGAGAGCCGTGTGGAGCCTGTTGGACATCAAGAGCCAGAAGCCAGAAGTCAGCAGCCGGAAGGGTTCAGCTCGCAGGTAGCCATTGGCTGGCGGCGGCAAGGCGGGCGGCCTCGCGCTCACGCCGGACGGTTCGGGGAGAACTCAGCGATGCGCTTCTTGGCCTCAGACATCTGCTCACCGGTGAGCGCGCCGGTCAGTTTATCGCGCTCCATGCCCGCGTCTTTGTCCCCCGCACGAGCCGCGAGGTGAAACCAGCGGTAGGCGCGCGTGAGGTCCAGCGGCACGCCCTTTCCTTCGAGGTAGCAGCGCCCCAACTGGAGCTGCGCCGGCTGGTGCCCCTGATCGGCGGCGCGGCGGAACCACTTGGTCCCTTCGGCGGGATTGGGCGGCACGCCCAGCCCGGCCATGTGCCGACGGCCCAGCTCAAACTGCGCCTGTGCGTGAGATTGCTCGGCCGCCTGCTGGAGCCAGTTCGCGGCCTCGACGAAGTTTTCTGCCGCACCGCTGCCGTCGGAGTGCAGTTGCGCGAGATAATACATCGCGTCCAAGTGGCCAAGTTCCGCCGCGCCGCGATACCAGTGTGCCGCCTGTCGAAACTCGGCTTTCTTCTCCGCCAGCTTGTGCAGCTCACGCGCTAGGCGGTGCATCGCATTTACATCGCCCTGCTCGGCGGCCTTGTGGAGCCACTTCACGGCGCGCGCGTGGTCCTGTGGCACGCCCTCGCCGCGCGCGTAGGCAACGCCAAGGCTGTATTCCGCATCGGGATAACCTTGCTCCGCCGCGAGGCGGAACCAGCGCACGGCTTCCTCCAAATCCTTCGGCACGCCCTCGCCCTTGCGATAGCTCAGGGCGAGATTGTTCTGCGCCGCCGCCAACCCCTGCTCGGCGGCCTTGCGATACCAGAGGTCCGCTTCGGAGGAATCGCGAGCCACACCGGTGCCCTCATCGTAGCAGAGGCCCAACGCATTCTGCGCCTCCGCGTGGCCCTGTTCGGCAGCGCGTCGGAACCCATCCACCGCCTCGGAGTGATTCGCCTCCGTGCCGTGGCCGGTGCCCAGCCGCAAGGCCAGTTGATACTGCGCCTCGGCGTCACCCCTTTCAGCACGCTCGCGTAGGAGGATAAAATCCTTCTGCGCAGCACGTTTGAACAACTTGCTAAACCACGGGGCTTTCACGTGGCTAACTTAGAAATCAGCCGGGGCGAACACAAGCGCCCAGTTGCAACGCGAGGGCTCAACGCGGCCCGGGCGTGTGTTCTACAGGCACAGGTTGGACCCGCCGCCGCTGATACCACGCGATGGCCATTAAGTCATAGAGGCCACGCCCGAGTCGGTTCCACACGCCATACTTCGAGACACCCGCCACGCGCGGACGGTGGCTCACCGGCACTTCGCGCACGCGGAAGCCGCCGCCCGCAACGAGAATTGGCAGGAAACGATGCAGTCCGTTGAAGCCGAACACACCCGTCAACGCCGCGCGGCGGAAAACCCGCAGCGCGCAGCCCGTGTCGCGGAATTCCGCGCCCAGCGCCGCGCTCCGTGCGGCCCGCGCGAGCCGCGAAGACAATCGGCGCACGAAAGTGTCCTGCCGGTTCTGCCGCCAGCCACAGGCGAAGTCGCACGATTCCAACTCCTTCAACAGCCGTGGCAGGTCAGCAGGGTTGTTCTGCAAATCCCCATCCAACGTCGCGAGCAGCGGGCGGTTCGTGTGCTGGATGCCCGTCCACAACGCCGCGCTTTGCCCAGCGTTGCGCGTGTGGCGCACGCCGCGCACGCGTGGGTTCCCCCGCGCCGCTTCGCAAATCTTCTCCCACGTCGCGTCGCGGCTGCCATCGTCCACAAAGACCAACTCCCAATCGTTGGGCACGCTCGCGAAAGCCGCCGCCACTTCGCGGGACATGGGCAGCACGTTGTCCGTCTCCTCGAAGACAGGGACGATGATGGAAATTGGTTCCGACACGCCGCGAGGCTAGCGGGCCGCCTCGCGAGGGAAAAGGGAATTGAACCTATTCACGAGCCGGCGGGCGCTAATCGGGAATTTCCGAGCCGTGCAAGGATGGCCCTGAAGAACGGCGCTGAAGCCACCGCTTTCGGGTGCGCCGGGCCGCACGGTCCGAACAGTCAGTCCTTCGGCGGTTTCACGTTCGCGCCGGGGTCGTTCTTCTTGGGCCGGTGCGTCTCGTATTCGCCCTTGCCGAGCCGCTTAAGGACGGTGAAGCCGGCGTTGGTCGCGTCCTTCACGTTGAACTTCTTGAAAATCTTCGGCGCGTAAAAGGTGCCGAAGACCTTGCGCACCGGCCGACGGCACGCGGGACATTCCGTGAGCGGCGTGGCGTCGAGCGGGCGGCGCAGGGTGAATTTGCCACCGCAGCCTTTGCAGTCACCGTCGCAAAGTTCGTATTCGTAGAGAGGCATGGTTGATTAATTTTTTATGAAGCTGGCAGCGCCAACGGACAGCGCGCTCAAGTGGCCACACACGCCGCGAAACCAGCACGAATTCCCGCTTCATCCAGCTCTTTGCCGATGAAGACCATTTGATTTCCGCGCGCCTCGCCGACGTTCCAGAAGCGCTCCGGTTCCACGTCGAACATCATTTGCACGCTCTGGAAGATGACGCGCTTGGGCACGCCCTGGATGTGCAGGATGCCCTTCGCGCGGTAAATGTTCTCGCCGCCCTTCGCCATCAACTCGTTCAGCCACGCCTCGGTCCGTTTCAAGTCCAGTGGGCGCGCGTCGAGGATGTGGAAGGAGCGCACCGCGTCATCGTGCCGGCCCGCGTGGTCGTGCGCGTGGTCTTCGTGGCCGCAATCCGCGCCGTGTGCGTGGTCATGGCCGCAATCGTGGTCGTGCGCGTGCGCATGGTCATGGTCATGCCCGTGTTCGCAGTGGTCGTCGCAATCGTGGCCAGCCTCGCCGTGCGCGGGTTTCTCCGGCTGCAATTCCAGCGGCGCGTTCAAGTCGCGGGCGTGGGTGTTGAAGATTTTGCTCATGTCCACCTGCGAGCGCTGGGTGCGATGAATCTTCGCCAGCGGGTTGATGCGCCGGATGCGTTGCTCCACGCGGGTCAGGTCGGCGGGGGTGGCGAGGTCGGTCTTGTTCAGCAGGACGATGTCCGCGAAGGCAATTTGCGGCACGGCCTCCGGGGCCTTGTCCAGCACTCCTTCCAAATGCCGCGCGTCCGCGACGGTCACGATGGCGTCGAGGCGGAGTTTGTCCTTGAGCTGCGGCAGATAAAACGTGTGTGCGATGGGGCTGGGGTCCGCGAGGCCGGTGGTCTCAATGAGCACATAATCAAAACGCTTCTGGCGCTTCTGCAAGTCGGCGAGCGTCGTGACGAGGTCACCGCGCACCCGGCAGCACATGCAGCCGTTGTTAAGTTCCACGATCTCCTCATCGGCGCTGACGACGAGCTGGCCGTCAATGCCCACCTCGCCGAATTCGTTAATGATGATGGCGCACTTGTAGCCGTGCGGCTGGGTGAGTAAGTGCTTGAGCAGCGTGGTTTTGCCCGCGCCGAGGAAGCCGGTGAGGATGGTGACCGGGATGGTGGAGTCTTTCTTTGTGGCAGCCATAGTTAAGCGGCGCGGAAACTAGTGGAGTGGACGCGCGGGCGCAACCTGACGAATTCAGACTTGCCACCTCAAACGCTGGTTTGAAGTATCGGGGTGGAAAAGCCGCTTGGCTCAGGAACCCCGCCTCTTCACCTCGGCGGCTACCCGCGAAGTCACGCACCACCACGACACTTTGTATCACCTCGCGCTCAAGATGCTCCTCGGCGACCGCGCCAAATACGCGATGCTCGTCGGCGGCCTCACCTTCGCCACGATGCTGATGACCCAGCAGAGCGCGGTCTTCTTCGGCCTACTCAAGTGGACCACCAGCCACCTGAGCAACATGCGGGCGAAGATTTGGGTCGTGGACCGCAACGTCCAGCAGGCCAACGAACTCAAGGCCCTCCGCGACACCGACGTGAACCGCGTCCGCACCGTCACCGGCGTCGCGTGGGCCATGCCCATCTACGTCACCATCCAGTCCGCCAAGCTCGCCGACGGCAACTTCAAGCCCGTCATGCTCGTCGGCCTCGACAACACCACACTCGTCGGCCGCCCGCCCGTCATGCTGCGCGGCCGGCTCGAGGACGTGCGCCTGCCCAACTCCATCATCCTCGACGAGCTGGGCATTCAACGCCTCAGTGTCGGCCGCACGAAGCCGCTGGGCCTCGGCGACACCTTCGAGCTGAACGACAAGGAGGCGCGCATCGTGGGTATCTGCCGCGTGGACCGGCATTTCTTCGGCTACCCCTACGCCTACGCGACCTACACGCAGGCCCTCCAGTTCGCGCCCAAGCAGCGCAAGATGCTCTCCCTCGTGCTCGCCGAACCCGCGCCCGGCTGGACCGTCGAAGCCGCCGCGAAACAAATCCAGTTGGAGACCGGCATGAAGGCCTACACCGAGGACGAACTTTTTTGGTCCACCATCTGGTGGTATTTTCGCAACACCGGAATCCCCGTCGCGTTCGTCTCCATCATCGTGCTCGGCTTCATCGTGGGCACGACCATCTCCGGCCAGACCTTCTACGCGTTCGTCCACGAAAACCTCCGCCACCTCGGCGCGCTGAAGGCGATGGGCGCGAGCAATGGCCTACTGGCGCGGATGCTTCTGGTGCAGTCGTTCACCGTCGGTTTCCTCGGCTACGGTATCGGCGTGCTGCTGGTAACTCTCTTTGGCCGGGTGGTGCTGGCGCGGGGCGATCCGCCCTTCATGCTCCCGTGGCAACTCCCGGCGGCGACCTTCACCATCGTGATGGGCATCTGCGCGTTCAGCGCGCTGCTGGGCATTGTGAAAGTGTGGAAGGTCGAGCCGGCCATTGTGTTCCGGGGTTGAGATGAGCACCGCGACTTCAACTCAACTCGCCGTCCACGTCCGCGCTGTGACGAAGACCTTCGGCACCGGCGAGGCCGCTGTGCCCGCGCTCAAGGGCGTGGACTTTGACGCGCGGCAGGGCGAACTGCTGATGATTGTCGGCCCCAGCGGCTGCGGAAAAACCACCCTTCTCTCGGTCATTGCCGGCACGCTGAACTTCGATGGCGGCGAGATTGACGTCTTCGGCTCGCCCCTGCACGCGATGAAGCCGCGCCACATCACCGAGTTCCGCAAGCGCCACGTCGGCTTCATCTTCCAGCAGTTCAACCTCATCCCCACACTCTCCTGCATCGAGAACGTCTCCGTGCCGCTGCTCATCAATGGCGTGTCCCGGCGCGTCGCCGAGCAGAAAGCCGCCGCGATGCTCGATCAAATGGGCCTGCCCGGGCGCGGCCACGAGCGTCCCACGAACCTCTCTGGCGGGCAGCAGCAACGCGTCGCCATCGCCCGCGCGCTCGTGCATGAGCCGCGCCTCGTTATCTGCGACGAACCGACCAGCGCTCTCGATAAGGATACCGGCGGCCACATCATGGATTTGCTCTGCGCCGTCGCGCGCCACCCCGAGCGCAGCGTCATCGTCGTCACCCACGACAACCGCATCTTCAAATACGCCGACCGCCTGACGGAGATGGAAGACGGTCGCGTGCAGCGCGTGCATGGGCAGGGTGGCAACCACGATTTGCGCGAATGAAAAATCGTTTCAATACAAAGGCGCGGAGGTTGAGCCAAACTTGGACGCCCTGTTGGTTCATCGCTTGTCCGCCTTCCCCTTTGCTTCTTTGCGCCCTTGCGTCTTTGCGTTGAAATACACCTCCCCTGTCTAGCCATGTTGCTCTTCCGCCAAGTTACCTTCTACCTCGCCCTCGCTGGCTTCGTCGGCGTGTTCCTGCTCGTGCGCCAGATGCAGCAGAAGCCACCATCGCCGCCGCCCGCCGTCGAGCCCGCCCGCTCCCCCTACGCCGCGCACGTCGCCGCCACGGGCATTCTCGAAGCGGCTCGCGAGAACGTGAGAATCGCCGCGCCCAAGGCCGCGCTGATTCAGAAAGTCTCTGTCGAAGTCGGCTCTGAAGTAAAAGCCGGTGACCCCATCCTCCAGCTCGACGACCGCGAGGTCCGCGCCCGCCTCAACACCTTGCGCGCCCAACTCGATGCCCTCCGCGCCGGCCTCAAAGCCGACCGCGTCCTGCAGGCCGATGCCGCCGACCAACTCGCCCGCGCCACCCAGCTCGCCAAGGACAACGTCATCTCCGTGGACGAGCGCAAGCGCCGCGAGTTCGCCGTGCAGAGCTGGGACGCGCGTCTCGCCAAGTCCGAGGCCGACCTCGCCGCGATGGAAGCCCAAGGCCAGCAGGTCCAGACCGAACTCGACATCCTCACCGTCCGCGCGCCGCGCGCCGGCACCATCCTCCAAGTCAACGTCCGCGCCGGGGAGTTCGCCGGCACCACGCCGCAGGAGCCGCTGATGATTCTCGGCGAGGTCGGCAAGTTCCAGGTGCGCGCCGAGGTGGACGAGCAGAACGCCCCGCTCGTGCAAGCGGGCCGCCCCGCCGTCGCCTACTTGAAGGGCGACACGCAGCGTCCGCTCCCGCTGCGCTTCGTGCGCATCGAGCCCTTCGTCATCCCGAAGCGCTCGCTCACCGGCGACAGCGCCGAGCGCGTGGACACGCGCGTGCTGCAAATCATCTTCGAGCTGGACCGCCCCGCCGTCCCCGTTTATGTCGGCCAGCAAGTGGACGTCTTCATCGAACGCGCCGTAGCGCCGACGCCCCCGTCGCCGCAACCCCCGCAATGAACCTTGTAGGAGCTGAAGTGAGCAGGCTCACTCTTCCCCGCAAATGAAACGAATCATTCTATTACCCCTCGCCGCGCTGCTGCCCGTGCTGGCCTTCGCCGCTGACAAACCCGGCGTCACGAACTCCCCGCCCGCCAAGTCCGTCCCCTGGCCCACCGCGCCGCTCTCCCTCCGCGACGCCGTCGAAGTCGCACTGCGACAGAACAGCGCCGTCCTCAAGAGCCAGGCCGACCTCGCCGCCGCTTACGGCGTCGTCGTGCAAGCGCGCGCCGTGCAGTTCCCCCGCGTCGCCGGCAGCATCAACCACACGCTCATCGACCAAGGCGCGATTGAGCAGTTCCCCTTCGGCGGCGGCAGCCGCACGCCGGACCAGTCGTGGAACGTCCGCGTGCAAATCACCCAGTCCATCTACGAGGGCGGCAAGATTGATTCCGCCAAACGCACCGCCGACCTCACCCGGGACCAAGCCCTCCTCCAGCACCAGACCATCCTCGCCGACACCGTCCTCGCCGTGCGCGTGAACTACGACGACGCCCTGCTCGCCGCGCAGCAAATCCTCGTGCAAGACGCCTCGCTCGAACTGCTCAAGAAGGAGTTGCAGGACAACCAACGCCGCTTCGAGGCCGGCACCGTTCCGCGCTTCAATGTGCTGCGCGCCGAGGTCGAACTGGCCAACTCGCGCCCCCGCCTGATCCGCGCCCGCAACGCGTTGCGCATCGCGAAGAACAACCTCGCCAACCTCCTGGGCTACGACGTGCCGCGCACCATCGTTGGAGACATCCCGTTGCAACTCACCGGCAAACTCGAAGCCGACCCGACCGACATCGAGTTACCCATCGCCCTCGCCAAAGCCCTTGAGCAACGCACGGAACTCGCCGCGCTCCGCAAAGCCGAGCGGCTGCGTCAGGAGGCCGTCACCGTTGCCGAGGCCGGCCGCAAGCCCAGCGCCCAAGTCTTCGCCGGCGTCGGCTCCCACAGCTCGCGCTTCAGCCAGCACCTCACGCGCGACGTTTCCGGCTGGGACATCGGCTGGCAGGCGAGCTGGAACATTTTCGATGGCTGGCTGGTGAAGGGCAAAGTCGCCGAAGCCACCGCGCTCCACCGCAAGTCGCAGGAAGAGCTCGACGACATCGCGCGCCGCATCGAGCTGGACGTGCGCATCGCCCACTCGCACTTCCTTGAGGCGAAGGAGGTTTTGGAATCGCAGAAGAAAGTGCAGGAGCAGGCCGAGGAAGCCCTCCGCCTCGCCAACGCCCGCACCGAAGCCGGCACCGGCACGCAGCTCGACGTGCTCAACGCCCAGACCGCGCTGACCATCGCCCGCAGCACGCAAATCGAAGCCCTCCACGCCCTCTCCGTCGCTCGCGCCCGCCTCGAACGCGCGATGGGCCTGACGCTGAAGGCGGACGGGAAGTAAGCCTCATGACGAATCCGTCCTCCTTCGCGGAGACCTTGCCGCGATTGCTCACGTGTATCGAAGGCGGTTTGGACCTCGCTGAAGCGGACTTCGCCGCCCTCGCCCACGAGTTGTTCACGCTTCAGTTCGCCCACGTCGCGCCCTACCGGAGCCTCTGCGAAGCGCGCCGTGTGACTCCCGATTCGCTCACCGACTGGCGACACATCCCCGCCGTCCCTACCGCTGCGTTCAAGGAACTCGATCTCACCAGCCTCACTCCCGCCGAGCGCACTGGCGTCTTTCACTCCAGCGGCACGACAGAGCACCGCCCCAGCCGCCACTTCCACAGCGCGGAGTCATTGGTAGTGTATGAAGCTTCTTTGCTGGCTTGGTTTGAACGACACGTCCGGCCCGATGCTCGCACCGACAAATCGCCGGCCCGATTTCTTTGCCTCGCCCCACCACCAGAGCAAGCCCCGCACTCCTCCCTCGTCTATATGTTCGCCGCTGTGAGCCGCGCGTTCGGCGCACCCGACTCCTGCTTCTTGGCGAGCGCAGGCGCGGACAACTCCTGGTCACTCGACTCCGCCGCCGCACTCGCGGGGCTTCGCCACGCCGAGCAAACCAACCAACCGCTCCTGCTCCTCGGCACCGCGTTCATGTTTGTCCATCTGCTCGACACGCTGGCGCAGCACGACTTGGCCATCACGCTGCCGCCCGGCTCGCGCGTGATGGAAACGGGCGGCTACAAAGGCCGCTCGCGCGAATTACCCAAGGCCGAACTCCACGCGCTCATCACCGCGCGACTCGGTATCCCACCCGCCGCCATCATCTGCGAATACGGCATGAGCGAGTTGAGTTCCCAAGCCTACGACCGTGTGGCAGGCGCGCCTTCTATTCTCTCTCCTCAATCCTCTATTTTCTCCTTCCCCCCGTGGGCGCGCGCCCTCGTCACCTCCCCCGAGACCGGCCGCGAAGTCGCCGACGGCGAAACCGGCTTGCTCCGAATCTTCGACCTCGCGAACGTGCGCTCCGTGATGGCGATTCAAACGGAAGACCTCGCCGTGCGTCGCGGCGACGGCTTCGAGTTGCTGGGCCGGGCCACGCAAGTAGAGGCACGCGGCTGTTCCCTCCTAGCCCGATGAAACGCTGCGAGTTCGCCCATCTCATGGAGCGCGGACGCCCACGTCCGCAGCCGCTGGCGAAGCAACAAACTGCTGCGGACGTGGGCGTCCGCG
>CALQJI020000028.1 GCA_943330855.2 Klebsiella pneumoniae | reverse complement strand
TTTGCTGGAGTTATACGCCTCCTGGCGGGGCTTTTCGCGGTCGGGAGGCTTGCGGCGACCCGCGTAGAATCGGCCTGCGGACCGGCGTTATACGCGCGGCACGCGTCGTTCTCGTCGCTATTTTCAGCGCATGTCATGGACACCGTTGGCCTACGCGGACGGGCACATCGCGGTGCTCGAACCCAAGGAAACCTGGGGAAAGTTCGGGGCGGCCGGGGCGTGGGCGGGAGATTGGACTCTGCGCACGGATGATTAGCCGGTTTTCGAGCTGGTCTATGGCCGGCACGCGCGGGCCAAGGGAGAGCTGGGCGGAATTGCGAACGGCGAATGACGAGCGACGAATCTCTGGCTGGACACGTTTGGAGCGGAGGTTCGCCATTCGCCATTCGACATTCCCCATTTCACTGGCTCATTCTCCGCGTGGCTTGGCCGTATGAAAGTCGCACTCGCGCAGCTCAACACCACCGTCGGGGACCTCGTGGGGAACGAGGCGCGCATCCTCGCGGCTTACCGGCGCGGCGCGGCGGCGGGCGTGGACCTCGTGGTGTGCCCGGAGCTGGCGACGACGGGGTATCCGCCGCGTGATTTATTGCTCAAGCCGCACTTCGTCGCGCAGAACCTCGCCTTGCTGGAGCGGCTCGCGGTCGCGACGGGGGAGGTTGGTTTGCTCGTTGGCTTCGTGGGGCAGACGGTGGGACGACCGGGGCGCGGGTTGACGAACTCGGTGGCGCTGTTGCAGCACGGGAAGATTGCGGAGGTGCGGACCAAGTCGCTGCTGCCCACTTACGACGTGTTCGACGAGGACCGTTACTTCGACCCGGCGGAGGGCAACGAGCCGTTTCTGTTCAATGGCCAGCGCGTGGGCGTGACGGTTTGCGAGGACGTGTGGAACGACGAGGAGTTCTGGCGCGACCGGCGCTATCGGCGCAACCCGGCGGCGGACTTGGCGGCGGCGGGCGCGGAGGTGATTTTCAATTTGTCGGCGTCGCCGTGGCATCTCGGGAAAAACACGACGCGCCGCGCCATGTTGGGAAGCCTTGCGGCCAAGACGCGTTGCCCGCTGCTTTACTGCAACCTCGTCGGCGGCAATGACGAACTCATCTTCGATGGCGCGAGTCTGGTGTTCGATGCGCAGGGGCGGCTGGCGGGGCAGGGGGCGTTGTTCGCCGAGGATTTCCTCGTCGTGGACACGGCAAAGCTGACGCCCGGAGCGCCGCTGGCGGCAGGTGACGAGGAACTGGTCTATCGCGCGCTGGTGCTGGGCTTGCGTGACTACCTGCACAAGTGCGGGTTCAAGTCCGCGCTGCTGGGGTTGAGCGGCGGGATTGACTCGGCGCTGACGGCGGTGCTGGCGGTGGACGCGCTGGGGGCGGAGAACGTGCGCGGGGTTTCCCTGCCGTCGGAGTTTTCCTCGCAAGGTAGCTTGGACGATGCGCGGGTGTTGGCGGAGAACCTGGGCATCCGCTACGACGTGGTTCCGATTCAGCCGGCCTTCGCAGCGGTGAAGGGGCAGATGAAAGAGGTCTTCGCCGGGTTCGCAGAGGACACCACGGAAGAGAACATTCAGGCGCGGTTGCGCGGCGTGGTGCTGATGGGCTTGTCGAACAAGTTCGGTTCGCTGCTGCTGACCACGGGGAACAAGAGTGAGCTGGCGGTGGGTTATTGCACCCTTTACGGCGATATGTGCGGCGGACTGGCGGTCATCAGCGACGTGCCCAAGACGATGGTTTATCGCCTCTCGAACTGGGTGAACCGCGAGCGCGAAATCATCCCGGCGGCGTCCATCACCAAGCCGCCGAGTGCCGAGTTGCGTCCGAACCAGACCGACCAGGACTCGCTGCCGCCTTACGAGGTGCTGGATGCCATTTTGGAGGAATACGTGGTGAAGAACCGTCCGGCGGTGGAAATCGTCGCCGCAGGCTTCGACGCGGCGGCGGTGCAGCGGGTGGTGAAGCTGATTGATGGCACGGAATACAAGCGGCGGCAGGCCGCGCCGGGTTTGAAGGTGACGACGAAGGCGTTCGGGGTTGGGCGGCGGGTGCCGATAGCCCAGCGGTGGCGCGAAGTCGTCTGAAGGGTGGGCAAAAGAAAACGGCCAGCGTTGCCGCTGGCCGTTCGTGAGTTTAGGGAAGCGAAGACTTACTTCTTCTTCTCTTCGTTCGTGCCTTTGCACTTCTCGCAGTTCTTGTTGCCCTTGGCAGCTTCCACGCAGCAGGCGTGGTCGCAAGCCTTGCCATCCTTGGCAGCCTTGGCGCAGCAGCCGGCGACCTTGCCGGGAGGAGCCTTCTTGTCGGCCTTGTCCGCCGCGAGGGCGAGGGTGGTGGAGAGAGCCACGGCGAACGCCACGGCAGCGAGGACTTTAACAAACTTCATACGTTGTTCTTTCTTACCGACTTTGTTTTCGACTACTAGTCTTACCATGCTGACACCCGTCGCCGGCACCGTGCTGGAAACGCGTCAGCGGTGGTATAGACGGGCGAATCCTTGCCTTATTCGCGGCAGGGTGTCCACAGGGAAGTGAACGACGGGGAGGGGGCAAGGGATAGGCAGAGCTGAAATACGATGTCGGCGTTCCGTTTGAAATGGCCAACTTACGCAGCTAAGGTCGGCATCGCCAAACCCTCGAACCCATCAGCCTTAAAACGGCCCGTGCCAGCCGGCTCTCCACCGCACCGTTGCGGCCAAATTACTTCGCTGCCGGCTTCGGCGCTTCATACCACTCGCCGCGCAGCCAGTCGGCGATCATGCCGATGGTTTTCGCGTCGAGGATTTGCTTCTCGGCGAAGAGCGGCATCCGGTCGTTGCGCTTGCCGTAGAAGTCCGCGTGCGCCGGGTTGCTGATGAAGCGCACCAGCCACGCGCGCGAGCCGTAGCCAGTGAGGTCGGGCGCGGTGGCGTCGGGGTCGGGTTTGCCGAAGGCGTGGCAGTCGGTGCAGGCCACGTCGCCGCGCGCCAGTTCCACGCCTTGCTTGATGAGGTCGGCGTCCCGCGTGTCGGCGTCGCGCTGGGACTTGAGCTGCGCTTCGGCGGAGAGGGCGACGATGACTTTCTTGAGTTGAGCCTGCTCCGCCGGTTCGTCGGCGTTTTTCTTCACCCACTTGACCATCTTGCCGTCCTTGAACTTTGTGCCGCCGAAGTAGTGCATGCTGTCCACCTTCGCGGGGTCGAGGAGGCCGGCTAGCCATTCGCGGCTGGCAAAGCCCTTCAAGTCGGCTGCGCTTTGTGCGTCTTTCACCGGTTTGCCCGTGCCGTCGTGGCCGTCGAAGCGGTGGCAGCTCGCGCAGTTCTTGGCGAAGAGCTTCGGGCCTTGGGTGAGCGCGTCCTCACGGAGCAGCGACACCGCGCCGCTGGGCGAGATTCCTGCGGGCGCGCGGGCGAGTTCGATGACGCGGGCGGCTTGTTGATGGGAGTCGCGCAGGGCGCGCTGGAAGTTCGGATCGTTGCGATCCTGGTTCATTGCCATCCAAGTGAGCAGGCCCGCGCCCGCGAGGCCGCCGAAGACGAAGACGAGGTTGAAGCGGTGGCCCAGCTTCCACTGGCCGAGGTAGGGCATGACGAACATGAAGCCCACCGCCGCGCCGGGCAGGACGATGGCCCCGATGATTTCGGATTCGCCGGGGAAGTATTTCAGCAACTCGAAGAGGAAGAGGAAATACCACTCGGGCCGCGCGGCGGAGAACTGCGAGGCCGGGTCCGCCGGGGCGCTCAACTCCGCGCCGCGCGTGATGAGGGTGAGCACCACCACGGTGAGCAGCACGCCCATGCACGCGATGGCATCGGCCAGCACTTGGTCGGGCCAGAACTTCGCGTCGGGTTTCTTGAGCGGCTGCTTGGCGTGGATGCCGTGGCGGCGGAAGAAGTAAATGTGCCCGCCGATGAGCGCGATGATGAGACCCGGCAGGACCCCCGCGTGCAGCGCGAGGAAGCGCGTGAGCGTGTGATGCCCGTAGTCGGGTCCGCCCACGACGAGTTTCTGCAAGTCCGGCCCGATGAAGGGCACGATGCTGACGATGTTGGTGGCGACCTTCGTGGCCCAGTAGCCCTTTTGGTCCCACGGCAAGAGGTAGCCGGTGAGGGAGAGGGCGAGGGTGAGTTGCAGGAGGATGAGGCCAGACCAGAAGTTGAACTCGCGCGGGGCCTTGTAAGCACCGTCAATGAGCACCTGGAGCAGATGCAGCGCGAGGAGGATGGTCATGACTTGCGCCGTGTAATGGTGCAACCCGCGCAGGAACCAGCCGCCCGCCATCTCGAATTGGATGTAGAAGACGCTTTCCCACGCCGTCTGGGCGCTGGCGCTGTAAGCCATCCACAGGAAGATGCCGGTGATGACCTGGATGGAGAACGCGAAGGTGAGCGTGCTGCCCCAGACGTAACGCCAGCGCGCGCCGCCGGGGATGTTTTCGTAGAGCGCCTCCTGCGTGAGCTTGCGGTAGCCGGTGCGGGAGTCGATCCAGTCGAGCAGAGGTTTCATCCGTTGGGGAATCATGGGCAGTAGGAAGGGGAGAAGTGAAATTTTGAAATGAAGCCGCCTTTGTTCGGCTGGCTGTTGGTCATTGGATGCCGTCCCGTCTTCATCAGTGCGGGTGCGTGCCGGTCAGTGGTTGAAACCTTCCGCTCACGACACTGCGATCTTGTGGGCCTTGCCGGTTTCAAAGTTCTGGAACTGCACCCAGATGTCCCCGCCCTGGCGAATTTCGTATTTGAGGCTGTCCAGATCGCGGGCGGCCGGACTGTCCTCGGACCGCTTGCCATCCTGTGTGAAGAGGCTGTTGTGGCAGGGGCAGAAGAACCCGTCTTTTTCCTGCTGAAACTCCACCGCGCACCCGGCGTGCGGGCAAGTGACGTTGAACACCAGCAGTTCCTTTTCCTTCACGCGCCGCACATACACCGCCCCGACCGGCGCGACTGACTTGGTCCACGCATCCGTGCGCGTGGTGATGACCGGGAAGAGCACCGGGGTGCCGTCCTCCGGCAGGGACGCCAGCGAGGTGACGCGCACGAGCAGATTGCCGTCGGCCTTGCGCTGAAGCGGGTCGAGATAGACTGCGAGACCTGCGAGGGCCGGCAGGGCGCCCACGGCACCGCCGAGGCACACGGCGCAGGATTTTTTGAGGAAGTCACGGCGGTCCTCGATGGGAGTAGTTTCCGTTTGCATGGGGCTATGGACTTTGAACGTTCATGCGAATTAAAGGACACTCTATGAGAAGCTTCTGGCGAGAGCAATCGTGGAGTCGGGAATCGAACTTGGGTGCATCTCAGCCGGGGCCATGCAGTTAAGCCACGGATGGAACACGGAGCCGCGGGTGAAAATCTTGTCGCTGCGCTTCTGTGTTCGTCACCACCTTTTGGGGGCCGCGTTCAAGTCAATCGCAGGATGCGTTCGCCTCCTCCCCATCCGTGTTCCATCTGTGGCTAAAGATTCCTTCGGCTGAGACGCGCTCGTCCAGAGCCACGCCCCCGCTTTTCGCTTGAGCTTTCCCCGGTGAACTTTGAGCTTCGCCGTGATGTCATCGCCGCCGCACCGCCTGTCCCCGTTCTGGGTGTCGCTGAGCGCGGTCGCGGGGCTGTATCTGCTTTTCCTCCTCGCGATGCTGACGGCGACGGCGAGCTACAGTTCCCCGGCGGACCTGTTCAAGGCGTTGGGCAAGCGGGAAATCCAGCACTCGATTGTCCTCAGCCTCATCACCTGCACCGTCACGGCGCTGCTCTCACTGTTGTTGGCGGTGCCGGTGGGTTACCTGCTCTCCCGGGCGCGTTTCCCCGGCAAGCACTGGCTCGAAACCGCGTTGGACATTCCCATCGTGCTGCCACCGATGGTGATGGGGTTGTGTCTGCTGATTCTGTTTCAAACGCGCTTCGGCCAGTGGGTCGAAGGCTTTGTGCCGTTCACCTACACCGTCTTCGGCGTGGTGCTGGCGCAGTTCACCATCGGCGCGGCCTTCGCGGTGCGGACGATGCGCCAGACGTTCGACCACTTGTCCGCTCGGCCCGAGGACGTGGCGATGACGCTGGGCTGCACGCGCGCGCAAGCCGTCTGGCTGGTCACGCTGCCGGCGGCGCGACGCGGGATGTTCGCGGCCGCAAGCGTGGCGTGGGCGCGGAGCCTCGGTGAGTTCGGCCCCATCCTCGTCTTCGCCGGCGCGACGCGGATGAAGACAGAGGTGCTGCCTACGACAGTCTGGCTCGAACTCAGCGTGGGCAATCTCGAAGCCGCCGTGGCCGTGAGCCTCTTGATGGTGCTGTGCGCGATGCTCGTGCTCGCGGCGGTGAAATGGGTGGGGGAGGAAGTATGAACGAGCCGTCAGCGGGGATTCGCTTCGACAATCTCGCGTGGCACGCGGGCACCTTTCGGCTGGAGGGGGTTTCCTTCTCCGTGCCGGCGGCGAGTTACGCGGTGCTCATGGGCCGGACCGGCTGTGGCAAGACGACGCTGCTCGAAATCCTTTGTGGGCTGCGGCCCCCGGCGGGCGGGCGGGTCTTCATCGGCGAGACCGACGTGACGGACCTGCCGCCGGGCGAGCGCGGCATTGGTTATGTGCCCCAGGATGGCGCGATGTTTCCGACGATGACGGTGCGTGAGCAACTCGGCTTCGCGCTGGCCATCCGCCGCCGCCCTGCCTCGGAAATCGCCGCGCGGGTGAAGGAACTGGCCGACCACCTCGGGATCGCGCACCTGCTGGGCCGACTGCCGCAGCATCTCTCCGGCGGCGAACGTCAACGCGTGGCACTCGGTCGCGCGCTGGCGGCGAAGCCAAGTGTGCTGCTGCTGGACGAGCCGCTCTCCGCGCTGGACGAGGAGTTGCGCGACGAGCTCGCGGCCCTGCTCAAGCGCGTGCAACAGGACCTCGGCCTCACGGCTCTACACATCACGCACAGTCGGCACGAGGCCGCGCAGTTGGCCGATGTGATTTTCCGCATGGAAGCCGGTCGGGTGGCGGAGACGCGGTGAGCGGGGCGCCGTTCGCGGACGGACCCCTCAACCAGCCCGCTGCGTGCGATACGGCTCCCACTCCGGCTCGTTCGCGAAAATCCAGCGGTAGTAATCCACGCCCTGGAGCTTCGCCGCCGCCGCTTCATCCACGATGACCGTGCAGCGCGGGTGCATCTGGAGCGCGGTCGCAGAAATCATCGAAGTGATGGGGCCTTCGACGGCCTTCGCGACAATCTCTGCCTTGCCCGCGCCGGTGGCGAGGAGCAGGACGCGGCGGGCTTCGAGAATCGTGCCCACGCCCATCGTGATAGCGCGCCGCGGCATCTTGCTCGGGTCGGCGAAGAGCGAGGCGTTCTGCGCGATGGTCACCGGCGAAAGCGCCTTCACCCGCGTGCGCGAGCGGAGGGCGGAGAGCGGTTCGTTGAAACCGATGTGCCCCGTCTGCCCGATGCCCAGCAGTTGCACGTCAATCCCGCCGCACTGCGTGATGAGCGCCTCGTAGCGTTGGCACTCCGTGTCGAGGTCAGCGGCGTCGCCGTGTGGCAGGTGCGTGTTGCGCACGTCCACGTTCACGCGCCGGAACAGGTGCTCCTGCATATAGTGCCGATACGAGTGCGCGTCGCTCGCCGGCAGCCCGACGTATTCGTCGAGGTTGAACGTGCGCGTCTCGGAGAAATCCAGCCCGTTCTCACGGTGCATCCGTGCGAGCCGGTCATAGACGCTCTCCATCGTGCGCCCCGTGGCGAGGCCTAGGACGAGGCTGGGCCGCGCGTGCAGCTCGTGAGCGACCAACCGCGCGAGTAACTCGGCGGCGGCTTCCGGCGTGGGTTGAAGGATGACTTCCACGGCGGCAGCTTGGCGCAAGGGACGCACCCGGCTCCACTAGAAAATAGCTCCCCCCGCGTGCTGGTGACGCTTGCCCTGGGCCGCCGGGTCCGTGGCGGCTCGCCATGAACCTGCCGCGCGGGAGCGCGGACGCCCTATCCGCAGCCCTCTGGTATCGTTGGCCTTGGCGATCAGCGCCAGCCAATGCCAGTCAGCGCGGTTCCCCCCCGCCCCCTCGCCGTATGGCCTAAACAGGCCATAGACCGTCCGACGATTCTCGATAGAGTAGCGACGTTTCTCATGACGCCCGCCCCGCACAACCCAACCCCCCCGGCGCGGCCCAACACTAGGAGGGTTCGAAGTGATGCCATGTGCGCGGGAGGATGGAGCGCGGTCAGCGACGGGGCGAGGTAGAAAGCACGGCGCGGCACTGTGAGCGCCAACACTCATCTCCGTGCGTCACCGGCCTTGGCTTGAATTTAGCAGGACCTGCGGAGTATGACTTGGCAGTGCCATCGCTTCTGCAAGCCACCGTTCGCGTTGCATCACTGCTTACATTGGCAGGATTGCTCGTCACGGCAGTGGACGCAGCGACTCCGGTGGACTTCGCTCGCGAGGTCCGGCCGCTGCTGGTGAAACGCTGTCTCGCGTGTCACGACGCCGAGCACGCGAAGGGCGGGCTGCGTCTTGACTCGCGCGAAGCCGCGCTCAAAGGCGGTAAGTCCAAGCAAACCACGCTCACACCCGGCGCGCCTGCGAAGAGCGAGTTGATCAAACGCATCACCACGCACGATGCGGATGAACTCATGCCGCCGAAAGGCGGCGCGCTCACCTCAGCGCAAATCGCTTTGCTCTCACGCTGGATTGCGGAAGGCGCGAACTGGCCCGCCGCGAGTGAGATCAAACACTGGGCGTTCATCCCACCGATACGACCAGCCGTTCCGGCGGTGAAGAACAAGGCATGGGCGCGCAATCCGATTGACCACTTCATCCTCGCGAAGATTGAGGAGCGCGGTTGGCAACCATCGCCCGCCGCGGAGAAACGCGTGGCGCTGCGCCGCGTCTTCCTCGATCTCACCGGCCTTCCACCGACGCTCGGCGAGCAGGACGCGTTTCTCGGGGAAAAGTCCCCCGACGCGTTTGCAAAACTCGTGAATGATCTACTCGCGCGCACTTCCTACGGCGAACGCTGGGGGCGCCACTGGCTGGACCTCGCGCGCTACGCGGAGTCGAACGGCTACGAGCGCGATGCGGCGAAGCCGAGCGTTTGGCGCTATCGCGACTACGTCATTTCCGCCTTCAACACGGACAAGCCTTACGACCGTTTCATCCGCGAGCAGATCGCCGGGGACGAACTGCCCGACGCGAACGCCGAGACCCTCATCGCCACCGGCTTCCACCGACTCGGCCCGTGGGACGACGAGCCTGCTGACTCGTTGCAGGATCGAGCCGATCAGGTGGACGACATGATTCGCACGACCTCGCAGGCATTCCTCGGCGTGACGCTCGGCTGCGCGCGCTGCCACGACCATAAGTTCGACCCGCTCACCGCGCGCGATTACTACAGTCTCGCCGCCGTCTTCGCGCCGCTGAAGCGCACGCAGTCCGGCCGCAGCGACCTCGATGCGCCTGCCGGCACGCGCGCGGAACTTGCGGTGCTGGCCGAGCGCGACCAGCGCATTGCCGCGTTGACGAACGCATTGAAATCCGCGAGCGCTGAATTGCGCCGCGAGCTAGCCACCACCACCGAAGTTGCCCTCACCGAACTGCGCCGCGCGACGCCCGACTTGCCGCGCGGCTACTTCCCGAGCGAGCCGTCGTCCGCAGCGCCGAAGAGTTTCGTTCTGTTACGCGGCAGCGCGCACAACCTCGGCCCCGAAGTTTTCCCCGCCGTGCCCGTAGCGCTCACGGCTAAGCAGCCGTCATTTCCCGCCAGCGACGAGTTCACCACGCGCCGCCGGCTCACGGTCGCGAACTGGATTGCCAGCGCGGACAATCCGCTCACCGCACGCGTCCTCGTGAACCGCGTCTGGCAGCACCACTTCGGCGAGGGCCTCGTGCGCACGGCGAGCGACTTCGGCCTCATCGGCACCGCGCCCACGCATCCCGAGTTGCTCGATTGGCTCGCCGACTGGTTCGTGAAAGAAGGCGGTTGGTCGGTGAAGAAATTGCACCGATTGATTCTCGCGAGCGCGACGTGGCAGCAGGCCTCGGGAAATGCGGAAGGTGAAATGAGGAATGCGGAATCAGGGACTCTGCGCGCCTCGGCCATTCCGCATTCAGAAGACCCTGAGAACTTGCTCCTCAGCCGCTTCCCCTACCGCCGCCTCGAAGTCGAGGCCATCCGCGACTCGATGCTCGCGGTGAGCGGGCGGCTGAACCCGCGCGTCGGCGGGCCGAGCATGTATCCCGAGGTGCCGAAGGAAGCGTTCGCCGGCAGCAGCGACCCGGACAAAATCTGGAAACCTTTCGACGAAACCGACGCCTCGCGACGCACGGTGTATGCCTTCCTGAAACGCTCCTTCATGGTGCCGATGCTCGAAGTGCTGGACGTGTGCGACACCACGCAGAGCAGCGACAAACGCGCGGTCACGAGCGTCGCTCCGCAGGCACTCACGCTCTTCAACGGCGCGTTCGTGAATCGCCAAGCTCGTCACTTCGCCGACCGTCTCCGCCGCGAAGTCGGTGCGAACCTCGACGCACAAATCGAACGTGCGTGGCGGCTCGCACTGGTGCGTCCACCGAAGACAGGGGAACTCACCGCGATGCGCCGCTTCCTCGCCGAGGAAACCGCGAACCAGACCAAGGAATCCACTGCATCGGGCAAGCCGGTTTCCAGCGAGGCCGCCGCGCACGCCGCGCTCACGCAGATGTGCCGGGTGGTGCTGAACTTGAACGAGTTCGTTTATCCCGATTGAACGAATGAACCCACACCACACTTTCCGCCCGAACCTCACTCCGTGCGGCCGCACCCGCCGCGAGTTCCTCTGGCAGGCGGGCGCGGGTTTCGCGGGACTTGGCTTGCTCGACATTCTCCAGCGCGACGGTTTCTTCGCTTCCGCTCAAGCCGCCTCGTCCGTCGCACAATCACCGCTGGCACCACTCGCGCCCCATTTTCCGACCAAGGCCAAGCACGTCATCTTCCTCTTCATGAACGGCGCGCCGAGTCAGGTGGACACGTTCGATCCCAAGCCCGAGCTGGCGAAGCATCACGGCAAACCTTACGCGGGCAAAGTGAAGGCCGTCGGCTCGAACGGCCGGCCGATTGGTTACTTGATGCAGTCGCCGTTCGATTTCAAAGCGCACGGGCGCAGCGGTCTGCCAATCAGCAGCCTCTTCCCGCACACGTCCAAATTCGCCGACGACCTCTGCGTGTTACGTTCGCTTTACACGGACACGGCGGCGCACGCGTCCGGCTGCCTCCAGATGAACACGGGCAGCATCTTCATCGGCCGCCCCAGCCTCGGCTCGTGGTTGAGCTACGGCCTCGGCACGCAAAACGCCGCGCTGCCGAGCTTCGTGGTGATGACCGACCCGCGCGGCGGACCGATTGGCAGCGCATCGAACTGGACCGCCGGCTACATGCCCGCCGCGTATCAGGGCACGCTCTTCCGCAGCAAAGGCAACCCGCTCCTCGACCTCGCCTCGCCCGAGGGCGTCAGTCCCCGCGCCCAACGCCGCTCGCTCGACCTGCTCGCCGAGTTGAACGAACAGCACCGCCGCGAGCGCCCGCAGGAGTCCGAGCTGTCCGCGCGCATTCTCTCTTACGAACTCGCCTACCAGATGCAGACCAGCGCGGCGGGCGTCGTGGATTTGAAGGACGAACCCGCCGCGACGCGCGAGCTTTACGGTCTCGACCAACCGCTCACCGCCGACTTCGGTGCGAAGTGCCTCGTCGCGCGGCGGCTCATCGAGAAGGGCGTGCGCTTCGTGCAGCTTTACTCCGGTGGCGGCCATCTCGAAGACACTTGGGACGGCCACAGCGATTGCATCAAGAACCACACGCTCCACGCGGGCGAGACGGACAAGCCCATCGCCGCGCTCATCGCGGATCTCAAGCGCACCGGCCTGTGGGACGAGACGTTGCTGGTCTGGGGCGGCGAGTTTGGCCGCACGCCCACGAGTGAGGGCGTCGGCAAGCCGGGCCGCGACCACAACTGGCACGGCTTCTCGATGTGGCTCGCGGGCGCGGGCGTGAAGGGCGGGCAGTTCATCGGCGCGACGGACGAACTGGGCTTTGAGGCGGTCGAGGAGCGCCACCACGTTTCCGATTTGCACGCGACAATTTTGCATCTCATGGGCTTAGACCACGAGCGACTCACGTATTTCTACCAAGGGCTGGAGCAACGCATCACCGGCGTGCGCGGCGAAGTCATCAAGAAGGCACTGGCGTAGCACGGCAACCTGCCCGCGCGTTCTGCACGGCGGGCAAGAACAGGAGGCTGCGGTGGAGCTAACTGCGATACGGCTCCCACTCCGGCTCGTTCGCGAAAATCCAGCGGTAGTAGTCCGTGCCTTGCAGCTTCGCCGCGGCGGCTTCGTCCACGATGACCGTGCAGCGCGCGTGCATCTGAAGCGCGGTCGCGGAAATCATCGAGGTGATGGGGCCTTCGAGCGCCTTGGCGATGATTTCGGCCTTGCCCGCGCCAGTGGCTAGCAGCAGAACCCGGCGGGCATCGAGGATGGTGCCCACGCCCATCGTGATGGCGCGGCGCGGCATCTTGCTCAGGTCCGCGAAGAGCGACGCATTCTGCGCGACGGTCACGGGCGAGAGCGCTTTCACCCGCGTGCGCGAGCGCAGCGCGGAGAGCGGTTCGTTGAAGCCAATGTGGCCGGTCTGTCCGATGCCGAGGAGCTGCACGTCAATGCCGCCGCACTGCGTTATGAGTTCCTCGTAGCGCTGGCACTCGACGTCGAGGTCGGCGGCGTCGCCGCGCGGCAGGTGCGTGTTGCGCAAGTCCACGTTTACGTGCCGGAACAGGCGCTCCTGCATGTAGTGCCGATATGAGTGCGGGTCGCTCGCGGGCAGGCCCACGTATTCGTCGAGGTTGAACGTGCGCGCGTCGGCGAAGCTCAAGCCGTCCTCGAGGTGCATCCGCGTGAGCCGATCGTAGACGCTCTCCATCGTGCGACCCGTGGCGAGGCCGAGCACGAGGCGCGGATTGGCGCGGAGGTCGTGGGCGACCAGCCGCGCCAGCAGCTCGGCGGCGGCTTCGGGAGTGGGTTGAAGGATGACTTCCACGGCGGCAGCTTGGCGCAAGGGACGCGCCCGGCTCCACTAGAAAATTGGCCGCACTTGACCGGGTCAGGCCAAACCAGAATCATGGTGTGCATGAAGCAACTGCTCTCTCCCCTTGCCATCGGGTTGGTCTGCGCCACCGCCGCGTCCGCCGCTGACTACACACTCCACACCTGGAAGAAACTCCACCTCACGCCCGAGTTCTGGGGCGAGGGCGCGCACGCGGCGGACATCAACAAGGACGGCAAGCTGGATGTCGTATCCGGCCCCTACTGGTATGCCGGGCCGGACTTCAAGACGCGCCACGAGTATGCGCCCACCACGCGCAGTTCGCCCGCTGGGAAGGCTCCCTTCACGCGCAAAACCGCCGACGGCAAGGAGGAGTCGGTCGCGGGCTTCGAGGGCGGGCTCGGCACAAAGAACGCCTACTCGGACAACTTCTTCACCTTCACCGGGGACATCAACGGCGACGGCTGGGCGGATGTCATCGTGCTCGGCTTCCCCGGTTTGCACTCGTGGTGGTTTGAGAACCCACAGGGCAAGCCCGGCCACTGGACCCGCCACGTCGCCGTGGACTCGACCGACAACGAATCCCCGACTTACGCCGACCTCACGGGCGACGGGAAGCCCGAGCTCATCTTCACCACCGGCGGCTTCCTCGGCTACGCCACGCCGGACGCGAAGAACCCGACGAACAAGTGGACCTTCCACAAGATTTCTCCGAAAGGCCCCTGGCAGAAGTTCACCCACGGCCTGGGCATCGGCGATGTGAACGGGGACGGCCGGCTCGACCTCTTGGAGAAGGACGGCTGGTGGGAACAGCCCGCCTCCCTCGCCGGCGACCCCGAGTGGAAGCAGCACAAGACCTCCTTCGGGGCGGGCGGCGCACAGATGCACGTCTATGATGTGAACGGCGACGGGCGCAACGACATCGTCACCGGCCTCGTCGCGCACGGGTATGGCCTCGCGTGGTTCGAGCAGCTCGCGGAGAAGGACGAGCAGGGCAACCCCAAGTTCAAGACCCACACCTTTGTGAACAAAGAGCCGAAGGAGAACCGCTACGGCGTCGCCTTCTCCCAGCCCCACGCGATGGAGCTCGTGGACATGGACGGCGACGGCCTCAAGGACCTCGTCACCGGCAAACGCTTCTGGGCGCACGGCCCCAAGGGCGACCCCGAGCCGAACGCGCCCGCCGTCCTCTACTGGTTCAAGCTCGTGCGCCATGCCGACAAGTCCGTGGACTGGGTGCCGCACCTCATCGACAACAACTCCGGCGTCGGCACGCAGGTGCTCGTGGTGGACGTGAACGGCGACAAGCTCCTCGACATCGTGGTGGGCAACAAGAAGGGCACTTTCGTCCACCTGCATCAGGCCAAGTCGGTGTCCAAGGCGGAGTGGGAGAAGGCGCAGCCCAAGCCGGTGGAGTCGAAGTAGTGGCCCTCTGGATGGAGCGCGGACGCTTGCGTCCGCGCTCCAATCGACAGGTTCCTGTGCTGGCGTGGTGAGGGGCTGCTCTGCTCATCCGAGCAAGGAGGCGCGAACCGGCTGCGAGCCGGGCGCAATTTTAGGCTGCGATGTTTCGGCACACGGGCCAAAGGCGCCGTAAATGCGCCGCAACCGCGTCTTTGACAATTCTCTGCGCTTCGCAAACATTGGGTCACTTTTTCCGGGCAACCGGAGGCGGATGAAACCCACTGTCACCCCTATTGAAGAGCCGAAACAGGTCTGCGACCTGTGCGGCAGCGCGTGTTACCAAGTCTTCGCCACGCGCGGCCGCGGTGGCTCCAAGCTGACCACGGTCATCTGCGAGGATTGCGGGCTGGTCTATACGAACCCGCGCCCGAGCGAGCGCGCGAACTCGAAGTTTTACCACACGAGCTACTGGGGCGCTTACAAGCACCAGAGCGTGCCGGACGAGCGGTTCTTCCAGCGGCGGCTGCCCAAAATCCGCCCGATGCTCACGCAGCTCCGGCCCTTCCTGAAGCCCGGCGTGCGCGTGCTGGAGATTGGGTGCAGCGTCGGCGCGCTGCTGTGGAGCATGAAGGAAGTCGTCGGCTCCACGGGGCAGTTCACCGGCATCGAGCCACACGAAGGTCACGCGCAATTTGCCCGCGAGAAAAAGGGGCTGGATGTCCACAACGGCCTGCTGGAGGAAGTCTCACACAAGCTCAAGCCCGCGAGCTTCGACCTCGTGGTGATGAACCACGTCCTCGAACACACCATCAGCCCGAGCGCCACGCTCGCCACCGTCAAGAAGCTGCTCAAACCGCGCGGCCACTGCATCGTCGAGGTCCCGAACGTCGAGGCCCCCGGCTCGCGGCTCTCGCACTTCTTCCATCTCGCGCACCACTACAGTTTCTCTCCGCGCACCCTGCACCGCCTCGCGCAACAGGGCGGCTTCGTGGTCAAGCGCGTGGACTCGCTCGATGGCGACCTGCCCGGCACGCGGCTGAATGCGGTCTTCGAGAAACTGCCTCCCGCCGAGGGCGGTGTGACCACGCGATTTATCCGCGACGACGCTAACGAACGCGCCGCCGCACTGCGCCGTTACGAGCGTTGGTATTGGCTGACGGCGGCGAGCCTCCGTAAGAAAATCACCCACTGGCAACGCCAGCGGATGTAGGCACGAAGCGCGGACGTAAGACCCGCTCGCGCCGAGCGGAACAGAATGGGTGGTCCGCGAATCACGCGAATGAAGACAAACGGCAGCCCATTGGCTGCCGCGCGTTCCCTCCCATGCGCGCTGATTCGAGTGATTCGCGGGCCATATCGAGGTTGGCCTGCCCGAGCTGCGGCGACGGTGCGGTTGCCCGGTTGCGTCCGCCGCTCGCTCGGGGACGCGTGAGTGGTTGCGCCGGCCAGCCAACCGGTTAAACTCGCCGCGAATTCAGCACCGTAAATTGTTTCCAATACGTTCATGAAATCTGCCTCCAACGTCTCCCGCCGTCGCTTCGTTTCCGCCGTTGCCACCACTGCCGCCGCGCTCGCCGCGCCGCGCGTGCTCACCGCGCAAAAGTCTGACCAGCAACTCGTCATTGGCACGGGCGAAAACCGCTATGAAGTCTTGCACAACTGGGCGCAGCTCCCCGCCCAATACACTTGGCAGACCACCCACAACGTCGCCGTGGACCGTGACCAAAACCTCTACGTCATCCACGAAGGCCGCGAGAACCTGAAGGACCACCCGTCCATCTTCGTGTTCGATGCCAAGGGCAAGTTCATCCGCGCTTTCGGCAAGCAGTTCCAAGGCGGCGGCCACGGCCTCGAAGTCCGCACCGAGGGCAAGGAGCAGTTCCTCTGGGTCACCGCCTATCAGCAGGTGAAGAGCTTCGCCAAGCTCACGCTCACGGGCGAGACCGTCTGGGAGAAGCGCGCGCCGATGGAGTCCAAACTCTACCCCGAAGGCGAAGACACCAAGCCCGCCAAGCGCTGGGGCCGCGACGCCTTCATGCCCACCAACTACGCCTTCCTCCCCGACGGTGGCTTCTACCTCGCCGACGGCTACGGCTCAAATCGCGTCCACCGCTACGACAAGAACGGCAAGTGGGTTTCCATGTTCGGCGAGCCGGGTGCCGGCCCTGCGCAGTTCAACACCCCGCACGGCCTTTGGATGGATGACCGCCCCGGCCGCACGCCCTCTGTGGTCGTCGCTGACCGCGCCAACAAGCGCCTCCAGTGGTGGTCGCTCGAAGGCAAACACATCAAGACTCTCGACGGTTTCATCCTCCCCGCGAACCTCGACTCCTACAAAGACACCCTCCTCGTGCCCGACCTCAGCGCCCGCATCACGCTGCTGGACAAGGACGACCAGGTCATCGTCCACCTCGGCGAGGACCCCGCGTGGCGCGCCGCCGTGCTCAAAGACGGCATGAAACTCCGTCGCGACGACAAAGGTGAAGGCTGGGTCTCCGGCAAATTCCTCCACCCGCACGACGCCTGCTTCGACGCCGCCGGCAACATCTTCGTCGCTGAATGGGTGAACACCGGCCGCATTACGAAGCTGCGGAAAGTGAGCTGAACGTGAAGCCAGTAATTAGTAATCAGTGCTTCGTGATTCGTCTTCAACCTCGGCGTTCGTTCGTGCCGTGGGCGTTGCTCGCTCTCTTACTAATCACTAATCACTTCTCCGCCCTCGCCGCGCCGGCGAAGCCCAACCTTCTCCTCATCCTCGCCGACGACCTCGGTTACGGCGACGTGCAGTGCTACAACCCGCAGCGTGGCAAAATCCCCACGCCGCACCTGGACCGCCTCGCGACGCAGGGGATGCGCTTCACGGACGCGCACACGAGCAGCGGCGTCTGCTCGCCCACGCGCTACACGCTGCTCACGGGCCGCTACCATTGGCGCACGCGCTTGCAGTCGGGGATTGTCGGCTACTTGGAACGCCCGCTCATCGCGCCCGACCGGCTCACGCTCGCGGGCCTTGGGAAGCAGCACGGCTATCGCACCGCTGCCATCGGCAAGTGGCACCTCGGCTGGGACTGGGCCATCCCGGCGGACCAACGCCCGCTCTTCGCCCCCGTGCGCGGCCAGGCAATCACGGCCACGGACGCGCATCTCGCCGCGTGGAAGGAGGTCTATGCCAAGCCCATCGGCGGCGGCCCGACCACGCGCGGCTTTGACAGCTACTTCGGCACCGATGTGCCCAACTGGCCGCCCTATTGTTTCATCGAAGACAACCGCACCCTCGGCATCCCCAGCGAGTTCCTGCCGGCCAAGGATTTCGCCAACCACCGCGCCAGCCTCCCCGGCCCCGCACTCGCGGGCTGGCAGCTCGAAGGCATCCTCCCCGCGCTCACCGACCGCGCGTGTGCCTTCATCGAGCGCAGCGCGAAGCAGTCCGAGCCGTTCTTCCTCTACATGCCACTCACCACGCCGCACACGCCGCTGGCCGTGAACAAAGAGTGGGTCGGCAAGAGCGGACTCAACAACTACGCCGACCTCGTGATGGAAACCGACGCCGCCGTGGGGCGCGTGCTGGCCGCGCTCGACGCGAGCGGCGCGGCGGACAAGACGCTCGTCATCTTTACCAGCGACAACGGCTGCGCGCCCTACGTCGGCGCGAAGGACTTGGAGGCGAAAGGCCATTTCCCCAGCGGCCCCTTGCGCGGCTACAAGGCGGACGCGTGGGAAGGCGGGCACCGCGTGCCGTTCATCGTGCGCTGGCCCGGCGTGGTGAAGCCCGGCGCGCGCTGCGACCAACTCGTGATGCAGGCGGATTTCATGGCCACCTTCGCCGACCTCCTCGGCGCGAAGCTTCCGGCCAACGTCGGCGAAGACAGCTTCAGCCTGCTCCCACTCTTACGCGGCGAGGACAAACCCATCCGGCAACACGCCATCAGCCACGCATCGAGCGGCCTGCCCTCGCTGCGGCAAGGCGATTGGAAAATCATCTTCGGCCAAGCGGGCGGCGGTTTCGGCGGCGGCGCGGCCAAGGCGGAAGCCAACCCCCCGCGCCTCCAGCTCTACCACCTCGCCACCGACCTCGGCGAAACCAAGAACCTCGCCGCCGAGAAGCCCGAGCTGGTCGCCACGCTCACCAGCGCGATGGAGAAGCTCGTCCGCGAAGGCCGTTCCACGCCCGGCACCGCGCAGACCAACGACGTGCCCGTGAACTGGAAACGCTTCCTCGACCCCGACACCGCGCCAAAGAAAGCCCAGCCCAAGAAAGCCAAAGCGAAATGAAACCCAGCGCCGAGCTGAAGCCACAGATGGACACAGAGGAATACAGATGGACTGATGCGGCCCGGCGCGCTTCGACTCCCTCTCCCTTCCGCGGAGGAGGGGAGAGGGTTGGGGTGAGGGGTGACGTCCGTCGGCGTTGGCGTCCCCACTCCTCATCCGGCCTGCGGCCAACATCTTCCCTCCTCGGAGGAAGGGGGAAGGCGCGCGAGGTGACGTTCGGTTTGCAGGCCTCCGGCTTCCGTTGGGAGTTGTTGGCTGTTCTCCTCGCGCTCCTCTGCGCGCTCGCCCACCCCGCCACCGCTGCAGAAGCTCCAGCCAAAGCTGACGAAGTCCGCAGCTACAAAAAAGTCGGCGACCGCGAGCTGAAGCTGCACATCGCCAAGCCCGCCGATTGGAAAGCCACAGACCAACGCCCCGCGCTCGTGTTCTTCTTCGGCGGCGGCTGGGTCGGCGGCACGCCTGAGCAGTTTCGCGGGCAGAGCGAGTATCTCGCCACGCGCGGCCTAGTCGGCATCCGCGTCGAGTATCGCGTCATCCCGAAAGGCGACGCCGGCCCGCCCACCGTCTGCTGCGCCGACGCGAAGTCCGCGCTGCGCTGGGTGCGCGCCCACGCGGGCGAGTTGGGCGTAGACCCGCAACGCATCGGGGCCGCGGGCGGCTCGGCGGGCGGGCATCTCGCCGCGTTCACCGGCTTGGTCGCCGGGCAGGACGACCCGCTGGATGATTTGAAAGTCTCCGCGAAAGCCAACGCCCTCGTGCTCTTCAACCCCGTCTTCGACAACGGCCCCGTCGGCGGCTGGGGCGCTGCCCGCGTCGGCGACCGCGTGAAAGACTTCTCCCCCGCGCACAACATCACCGCCGCCGCCCCGCCCGCCATCGTCTTCCTCGGGCGTGAGGACGGGCTCATCCCCGTCGCCACCGTCGAGCGCTTCCAAGCGAACATGAAAGCCGCCGGCGTCCGCTGCGACGCGCACTTCTACGAAGGCCAAGCCCACGGCTTCTTCAACCAAGAGCCATTCAAGTCCCGCACTCTCACCGAGGCCGACAAGTTCTTCGCCTCGCTCGGCTGGTTGAAAGGCCCGCCCACCTTGAAGGAGCCAGACGCCGCGACCACCCCGCCGCCCGCCGCCAAGAAGAAGGCGAAGGCCACTAATTAAAACCCGCTCAGAATCCCACTCGAAGGAATTCCAAACCAGAGCCACGACGCGCGCCTTTTCCCTTCCTCCGAGGAGGGGAGAAGGTGGCCGCAGGCCGGATGAGGGGTGGGGCCGCCAACGCCGACGGACGCAACCCCTCACCCCAAACCTCTCCCCTCCTCCGGGGCAGGGAGAGGGAGTCAGAGCGCGTCGCGGTCCCCCCGCCTTTCCACCGAGTCACATTCCAAAAGGACCTCCCCAACAACCCGCGCCGCCTTCCTATGAAACCAACTCAACCGCTGCTCGGCCTCTTTGCGTCGCTTTGCGTTCTTTGCGGCCAACTCTCCGCCGCGCAGAAGCCCAACGTCCTCCTCATTTGCGTGGACGACCTCAAGCCCGTCCTCGGCTGCTACGGCGACAAGCTCGTAAAGTCGCCGAACATTGACCGGCTCGCCGCACGTTCGGTGCAGTTCGACCGCGCGTTCTGCAACCAGGCCGTCTGCTCGCCCTCGCGTAACTCCCTGCTCACCGGCCTGCGTCCGCAGACCCTGGGCATCTACGATCTCGCCACGAACTTCCGCCGCGCCCGCCCCGACGCCGTCACGCTCCCACAGTTCTTCAAGCAGCACGGCTGGCGCACCGAAGGCATGGGAAAAGTCTTCCACGTCGGCCACGGCAACACCAACGACCCCGCGTCGTGGAGCACGCCGCATTGGAACGCGAACGTCGTCGCCTACGCGCTGCCCGCGAGCAAAGCCAAGTCCGGCCTCACCCGCGAGGAAGCGCTCTTCTCGAACAAGTCCGCGAAGGATTTGCCACGCGGGGCCGCCTACGAATCCGCCGACGTTTCCGACAACACCTACCCCGACGGCGCGCTCGCCGACCAAGCCATTGAGCGGTTGCGCGCGGCGAAGGAGAAGCCCGCCGAGCCGTTCTTCCTCGCCGTCGGTTTCGTGAAGCCGCACCTGCCCTTCGTCGCGCCGAAGAAGTATTGGGACCTTTACGAGCGCAGCGCTTTCAAGCTCGCCGAGCTCCGCACCGCGCCCGAGGGCGCGCCCAGTTATGCCCCGCAGTCCGGCGGCGAGTTGCGCCAATACAAGGACATCCCCGAGAGCGGCCCGATGCCCGACGACCTTCAGCGCACGCTCCTGCACGGCTACCACGCCGCCGTGAGCTACATGGACGCGCAGCTTGGTCGCGTGCTCGCCGAACTGGACCAGCTCGGCCTCGCGCAGAACACCATCATCGTCCTCTGGGGCGACCACGGCTGGCACCTCGGCGACCACGGCATCTGGTGCAAGCACACGAACTACGAGCAAGCCGCGCGCATCCCCCTGCTCGTCGCCGCGCCCGGGGCGAAGGCCGGTGCGAAGAGCGGCTCGCTCGTCGAGACCGTGGACATTTACGCGACGCTCGTTGAACTCGCCGGCCTCCCCGCGCCCGCCGGTCTCGATGGCCGCAGCTTCGTCCCCACGCTCCGCGACCCCGCCGCGCCGACCAAGGACCACGCCATCCACGTCTATCCGCGCAACGCACCCGGCAAAGGTCCGGTGATTGGCCGCGCCATCCGCACCGAGCGCCACCGGCTCGTCGAGTGGAAGAAGATTGGCGAGCCTGCCGCCACTGCTGAGTTAGAACTCTACGACTACGAAGCCGACCCGCTTGAACGGAAGAACTTCGCCGCCACGCAACCCGAGGTCGTCGCCAAACTCCAAGCGATGCTCGCGAGGCATCCCGAAGCCAAGCCACAGATTTCCAATGCCGCGCCCGCCCCGAAGCCTGCCGACGCAAAGCCCAAGCAAGACCGCAACGCGATGTTCGACAGCCGCGACAAGAACAAGGACGGCAAGCTTTCCCGCGAAGAGTTCCTCGCCAACCAGCCCGACCCCGACCAAGCCTCCGCGCGTTTCCCACAGTTCGACACGAACAACGACGGCGTCCTCAGCCGCGAGGAGTTCGTCACCAGCGGCGGGAAGAGCAAGTGAGCGGAGCTCGGACGCCCACGTCCGCGGCCGAACCAGGGCTGAGCTTGCGGACGCAGGCGCAAGGCCAGCACCTCATCCCTCAAGTTCTACCACCTCCGCACCGACCTCGGCGAAACCAAGGACCTCGCCGCCGTGCAGCCGGACAAGGTGAAGGAACTGCAAGCCCTCTGGAACACCTGGAACACCGCCAACGTGAAACCGCTCTGGGGCGGCGGCCGCGCCGACAACGCCGGCCCCGAACCCGGCGCACCCGCGAAGAAGGGCAAGAAGGGCAAGGCGGATAAATAAGCAACCTCCTGCCTTGTTCTGCCGTCTGCCTGCTCGAATATTGTCGGAATAACTCACCATGCACGCTCAACTCTTCGCTGCTCTCACCGTCTTCGCCGCTTCCACCGTCCTCTGCTTCGCGGACAAGGCCGCTGACTTCAAGCCGTTCTTGAACCAGCCCGGCAAGCTCGTCGTGGATGAGAAGTTTACCACCGGCGCGTTGCCCAGCTCGTGGGGCGGCGTGCAGGGTGATTGGCAGGTGCGCGATGGCGCGGTCGTCGGCAAGGAGAAGGCGTCGGATGAACATCCCGCCGTGCTGTTCCTGAACCAGCCGCATCGCGATACCATCGTGCGGTTCTCTTTCAAGCTGGATGGCGCGAAGGGTTTCAACCTGAGCTTCAACCAGCTCAAGGGCCATCTCTTCCGCGTGACCGTGGCCGCAGACGGGCTGACCTTGAGCAAGGACAAGGACAAGCAGGACCCGAAGTCGAAGGCGGTCCAGCTCGGCAAGGCGGCGGGGAAGTTCGAGGCGGGCAAGTGGCACACGCTGTTCCTGGAGACCAAGGGCGGCAAGGTCTCGGTGCAGGCGGACAACGGCGTGAAGGTCGAGGGCAGCCATCCCGAGCTGGACGTGGACAAGACCGGCTACCGCTTCGTGATGCGCGGCGAGGCGCTGCGGCTGGCGGACGTGAAGGTCTGGGAGGCGGAGAAGACGACGACGGCGGCGAAGTGACCTCTGCCTTGCGCAAACCTGACAACATTCTTCTATGAAAAAACACCTACCGCTCCTGTGCTTGCTGGCGACTGCCCTGACCGTCGTTGCTGCGGAACCGCCCGCGCGCCCGAACATCGTGCTCGTCATGGCTGACGATCAGGGCTGGGGCGACACCGGCTACAACGGCCATCCCGATCTCAAGACGCCGCACCTCGACGCGATGGCGGCGAGCGGTCTGCGCTTGAACCGTTTTTACACCGCGCACTTCAACTGCTCGCCCACGCGCGCCAGCGTGATGACCGGACGGCATCCGAATCGCATGGGCACGTTCTCCCCCGGCGCGGCGATCCGCGCGCAGGAGCTGACCGTCGCGCGGGTCCTGCAAACCGCCGGCTACGCCACGGGACATTTCGGCAAGTGGCATCTCAACGGGAAGAACGGCGACAAGAACACGACGGACATTCCCGGCCGCGCCATCCTCGCCAGCGACCCGCTTTCTCCCGGCAAGCTGGGCTTCGATGAATGGGTTTCCGCCGACAACTTTTTCGACCTCGATCCGGTGCTGGGCCGCAACGGGGTGCCGGAGAAGTTTCGCGGGGACAGTTCGGATGTCACCACGGACGAGGCGCTGAAGTTCATTAAGAAGCAGGCGGGCGCGGCCAAGCCGTTCCTCGTCGTCGTGTGGTTTGGCTCGCCCCATGTGCCGCATATCGCGCTGCCGGCTGACAAGGCCGCCTACAGCAAGTTGTCGGAGCAAGAGCAAAACTATTACGGCGAGATCGCCGCCGTGGACCGCAGCGTGGGCCGGCTGCGCGCGGCGTTGCGCGAGCTGAAGGTCAGCGACAACACGCTGCTCTGGTATAACTCCGACAACGGCGGCGCGGCTGGCCCGAAGTCCACCGGCAACCTGCGCGGCTCCAAGGGCACGCTCTGGGAAGGCGGCCTGCGCGTGCCCGGCCTCGTCGAATGGCCCGCGCGCATCGCCAAGCCCTTCACCAGTGAGACACCGTGCTCGACG
The DNA here is from genome assembly GCA_943330855.2 of Klebsiella pneumoniae. GTDB lineage: Bacteria > Verrucomicrobiota > Verrucomicrobiia > Limisphaerales > SXTU01 > SXTU01. Next base: position 30,573 of record CALQJI020000028.1, on the reverse strand, counting down.
CTCGACATTTATCCGACCGTCCTCGCCGCCACCGGAGCGGTGGCGCAACACCAGATTCAACCGCTCGACGGACTCAGTTTGCTGCCCGTCTTTGATCGCCAGACCGACACACGCACAAAGGCGATTCCGTTCTGGAATCATCTTGGCAAGCCCGGCCACGCCGCCTTGCTCGACTGGCCTTACAAGCTGCACACGGATGCCGTGGAGCGTCGTGGCAAGAAGGGTGGCGAGGCAGTTGCCGCCGTGCAGTTATACGATGTCTCCAAGGATCCGAAGGAAACCGCCGACCTCGCCGCGCAGCAGCCCGAGCGCGTGGCGAAGATGACCGCCGCGCTCGTGGCGTGGAAAGCCTCGGTCGAGAAAAGTCTCGGCGGCGCGGACTACGCCAAGGCTCCCGGAAAATAGGTCGGCCATGACAGTGCGTGAGAGGCGATTCTGCCTGACCATTGAACCATGAAATCCGTCCTTCTCTGCGCGGTGCTTTGCCTGCTTCACGCGCCGTTCTTCCCCGCGCAATCAGCGCCCAAGCCCAACGTCCTCTTCATCCTCGTGGACGACTTCGGCTGGGGCGACCTCGGGGCGAACGGCGGCGCGGGCGTGCCCACGCCGCGCATGGACCAACTCGCGCGCGAGGGCACGCGCTTCACGCAGTTCTACGTCGCGTCGCCGATTTGCTCACCGTCGCGGTGCGGGCTACTCACCGGGCAGTTCCCGGCGCGCTGGCGTATCACGAGCTATCTCCAGTCGCGCGCGGGCAATGCGGAGTGCGGGCAGGCGGACTTCCTCGACCCGCAGGCGCCGTCGTTCGTGCGCACTTTCAAGCAGGCGGGCTATGCCACCGCGCACATCGGCAAGTGGCACTTGGGCGGCGGGCGCGATGTGACGGACGCGCCGAAGTTCGCGGCTTACGGCTATGACGTTGGGCTCGGCACTTACGAAAGCCGCGAGCCCGCCGCGCCGCTCGGCCTCAAGAGCGTCCCGTGGGGCAAGGAGCGCGAGCCGCAACAAGTCGCGCGGCATGACCGCACGCGCTGGATGGTGGACGAGACGCTGGCCTTCGCGAAGAGGAGCGGCACGCAGCCGTGGCTGGTGAACCTCTGGCTCGACGACACGCACACGCCGTTCACACCGTCCGCCGAGCAGAAGGCCGTCGCAGGCGAGGGCACCGGCACCGCCGAGTATCGCGCCGTGCTGCGGGAGACGGACCGGCAGATGGGCCGGTTGCTCGACGGCTTGCGCGGCCTTCAGCTCGACACGAACACGTTGGTTCTACTCGCCGGCGACAACGGCCCGCAGCCGAGCTTCGACCGCAAACGCACAGCGGGGATGCGCGGGATGAAGTGGAGTCTCTACGAAGGCGGCATCCGCACGCCGCTGGTCGCGCGCTGGCCGGGTGTCATCCCCGCAGGCTCGGTGAACTCCATGAAGGTCGTGAGCGCGGTGGATTTGTTCCCGACGCTCTGCGCGCTGACCGGCGTGCTGTCGCCTGCGGGGGTGAAATTCGATGGCGAGAACTTGTCCACTGCGTTCAAAGGCGGCACGCAGCCGCGCACCCAACCGCTCTTCTGGGAATACGGTCGCAAGCCCGCGCCCGAGGGGAAGTCCGCCATTCGCGCCTTCCCGTATCCGGGTGAGCCGGACTCGAAGTCGCCGAACGTCGCCGTGCGCGACGGCGCGTGGAAGTTGCTCGTGAACGCCGACGGCACCGGCACGGAGCTCTACAATCTCACCACCGACCCAAACGAAGCGAAGAACCTCGCGGCGTCCGAAGCCGCGACTGCGGCGCGGTTGAAAGCCGCCGCGCTCGCGTGGCGCAACTCTCTCCCATGAAAACATTCCTCACACTCATTGCCTCCCTCTGCGTTCTTTGCGGCCAGCTCTCCGCCGCTGAGAAGCCCAACCTCATCTTCATCCTCAGCGACGACCTTGCGCAGGGCGACCTCGGCTGCTACGGGCAAAAGCTCATCGCGACGCCGCACCTCGACCGCATGGCGCGCGAGGGCACGCGCTTCACGCAGGCGTATTGCGGCACGACGGTTTGTGCGCCGAGCCGCACGTCGTTGATGACGGGCTTGCACATGGGCCACTCGCCCGTGCGCGCGAACCGCGAGGTTCAGCCCGAGGGCCAGCAGCCGCTGCCCGCCGGCACGGTGACGGTGGCGCAGGTGCTCAAGTCCGCCGGCTACGCGACCGCGTGCATCGGCAAGTGGGGCATGGGGATGTTCGAAACGACGGGCAGCCCGCTGAAGAACGGCTTCGACCACTTCTTCGGCTACAACTGCCAGCGCCACGCGCACAGCTATTTTCCAACGTATCTCTACAACGACGACCAGCGCATGGAGCTGCCGGGCAACGACGGCAAAGGCGTGGGCAAGACATACGCGCAAAACCTCATCGCTGACGAGACGCTGAAGTTCGTGAAGGCGAACCGAGCCAAGCCGTTCTTCCTCTATTACTCCATCACGCTCCCGCACGGACGGCACGAGATTGATAACTTCGGGATTTACGCGGACCAGCCGTGGACGCCGCAGCAGAAGGCTTACGCGGCACAGGTGACGCGGCTCGATGCGGATGTGGGGCGCCTGCTCGCGCTGCTGAAGGAGCTGAACCTCGACGAGAAAACACTGGTGATGGTGAGCGGCGACAACGGGTCGTCCTTCGCGCCGAACTCGGAGATTGGGAAACTCTTCGAGCAAGCCGCGAACGGGCTGCGCGGTTTCAAGCGCGAGCTGTATGAAGGCGGGCTGCGGCAGGCGAGTCTCGCGCGTTGGCCGGGCGTTGTGCCGCCGGGTCGGGTCAACCACGAGCCGTGGGCGTTCTGGGATTTTCTCCCGACCGCGGCTGAACTCGGCGGCGCGAAGCTGCCCGCTGGCTTCCAGCCCGACGGCCATTCGCTCGTGAGTTTCCTTAAGGGCGGCGCGGCTCCGCAGCGCGATTACTTCTACTGGGAGCTGCACGAAGGCGCGTCGCTGCAAGCCGTGCGCTTCGGCGACTGGAAGGCCGTGAAGAACGGCCTCAGCGCGAAGACGGAACTCTACGACCTCAAGGCCGACGCGGGGGAGAAGACCAACCTCGCCACGGACAAACCGGAGCTCGTGACGAAGGCCGAGGCCCTCTTCAAGTCGGCGCGGACTGAGCACGCCGACTGGCCGCTCCGCGACCGCCCGGCGGGCAAAGGCAAGCAGGGGAAGAAGTAATCGCGTCGGAGCAGCGACGCATCACCCGCCTACTCTGTCCGCCCACCAAACCCCGCCTGCGTCCGCTCCAGCTCCGCCTTCAGCGCCACGCGCAGTTTCGCCAGTCGCTCTTTCGCGTCTGGCGCGGCGATGCGGTTGGTGAGTTCGTCCGGGTCGTGCTTCAAATCGTAGAGTTCGTCGCCGGTGCCGGGCTTGAGGTAGTGGATGAGTTTCCAGCCGTCTTGCACGATGGCGGTATACCACGGGACGTTGTGATACTCGGCCTTAGCCGGTTCGCTCTTCACCAACTTGGCGACGCTGGAGCCGTAGATTTCTCCGGTGAACTCGTAGAGGCACGGGTGCGGCCAAGCGGCGGTGGGGTTCTTTAACAGCGGCGTCAGGTCGCGACCGTGCGTGGCCCACGGGATTTTTATGCCGGACTGCGCGGCGAAGGTCGCGACGAGATCGGGTGCGTTCACCGGCACGTTGCAGACCTTGCCTGTCGGCGTGAGGCCGGGTTGCGCGATGATGAGCGGCGAGCGGTAGGTGGCGTCGTATGGCCCGAGCTTCGTGCGGAAGCCGTGCTCACCCATGCCGAAGCCCTGGTCGGCGGTGTAGATGATGAGCGTGTTTTCGAGCTGGCCAGTTTCCTTCAGCGCGGCGAGCAGCTTGCCCACGCCCTCGTCAATTGCCGGCACGCACTCGTTCATCTGGCGCACGAAGTCGGCGTAGGTTTGCCGCTGCTTCCCGCTTGTGTCGCCGAAGGTCTCGCCGCTCTTGCCCGCGATGGGTGTGCCGTCCGGGCCTTTTGCCCACGCCTGAGTGTCGTTGAGGTAGGCGGGTTTACCCGGACGCGGCGGAAAAATGTCTTTCGGCACTGGCACCTCGGCATTGGCGTAAAGACCCTTGTGCCGCGCGGCGGGCTTCGACGGGCCGTGGATGCTGCCGTAGCAAAGCCAGAGGAACCACGGCTTGTCGGCGACGCGCGTCTTGCCACGGACGTAGTCGTCGGCCCACTGCGAGTAATTGTCCGCCGGGTAGCCGTCCACCCACTCCTCCTTGCCGTTGATGGCGAGGAGCTGGCGCTCGTAGTAAGCCCCGGCGTTCTCGGGATGGAGCGGGCGGTTCCAGACGATTTGATGGTCCCAATCGCGGCCCCAACCGCTGTCCACGCCCGTGTGCCACTTGCCGATTTGCGCGGTGTGGTAACCGCTTTGCCGCAGGACGGCGGGCCAGAACGGGCATTGCTTGGGGTCGTAAGCGCTTGCGGGATATTTGCCCTCCATTCGCATGCTCTCGACGCCGTGCGGGTGCCGGCCCGTGAGCATCGCCGCACGCGAGGGCATGCACCACGCGCCGAGATACGCCGCGTGGAAGCGCACGCCCGAGGCAGCGAGCCGGTCAATGTTCGGCGTCTTCACCCACGGCCAAGACTCCGGGTAGCAGCCGACGGTTTTGTAAGACTGATCGTCCGAGTAGATGAGCAGGATGTTCGGGCGCTTGGCGGACGCTGCGGAAGTTGACCCGCAAAACGGCCCAAAGAGCACAACCAGGAGAACGGTGAACCAAAGGCGGCACGAAGTCATGGGTGAGTTCTAGCAGGTTGCTTGGACTTGGAAACCGTGAAGAGCCCGGTTGCGCACCGCCGATGTTGGCTGTCGTGTCTCGCCTGTCTTCACGTTTCCATATTTCACTCAAGTAGTCCGTTTTGAACCGGAAGCATTTTTAGCCACGGATGGAACACTGATGAAAAACGGATGGGGACGAGACGAACGCATCCTGCGAGGGAGGTGAACGCGGCGACCAATGGGTGTGACGAACGAAGCAGCGCAGTAGCAAGATTTTCACGGATTTCTACCGGGTTCGATAACAAGCACTCCAAGTGTGGAACGAATGGTGGGCTGGGAGGAGAGGGTTAACCTGCTTTTCCCCGTGTCCTACTTGATGCCCGCCAGCCGCTCCTTCCAAATCTTGTGGAGCAGCACGGTGGCGCGCACGTCGCGGAGGCAGTAGTCGGCAATTTCCTTGTGGCGGCCCTCCTCCAGCATGCTCGTCACGTCGTTGCCGGTGACGCCGTGGCTCTTCGGGGACTCGATGCCAAACGCCTTGCAGTAGAAATCCAGGTTGAACTTCCGCGCGGCGCCGTCACGCCCACTGACGCTGTAAAAGGTGAGTTGCTCCGCGAGATCGCAGTGCGGTGCGGTGGCGTAGCGGTAGCCCAGCCAGTCCTTGCGCGTGATGGGGACGTCCAGCACGGCGGAGCGCAGGTAGAGGAAGGGCACGTCGAAGCCACGCCCGTTGAAGGTGACGACTTGTTGGTAATGTTTCGCCGCGTCCCAGAAAGCGGTGAGCAGCTCGTGCTCGTCCGCGCATGGGACGAACTTCACTGGCCCTTTCTCGGCCTCGTCCTCGAAGTCCTCGGCTTGGAAGAGCACCTGCCCGCCCTGCGTGTCGGTGTTCAGCATCGCGATGCATACGACCTGCGCGGTGAAGGGCCAGAGGCTGAAGAGGCGGGCGATTTCCTCGCGCTTGGCGGGCTGCTGCTCCTCGGGAAGTTTCTGCGCCTCGCGGAAAAGGTATTCCTGCTGCGCCTCGTCGAACAGCTCCACGGGCAAGCGCGAGGTTTCAATGTCGAAGACGAGGGTGGCCATAGCGTGCGCGGATGGTTTGCGCGGGCGGCGAAGTTTTCAACCGGAAACCTAAGGCGGAATTTCTTCCCATTCGCACCCGGTTGAAGCCCGTGCTAATGGGAGTTACAAACTCTGGCCACCGCCCCAAGCAAAAGGGGAAGTCCTCGCGGACTTCCCCTCGCCATTAGCAACAGCAGTTCAGCCCACCGAGCTCCAGCCGTGCTTCTCACGCACAGTGATCATCGAGCCGAGAATCTTGTTCCACGTCTGCTGCTTCATCAGCGTTTCGTTCGGGAACATGCAGCCGTCCCAGCAGAGGTGCATGCAGGCCTTGGTTAGCTCCTGCTCCTCATCGCGCAGCCAGAAGCCAGCGTGGACCGGGATGTTGAGCTTGCCGTTCGGGTCGTCCACTTGGCAGTGCTTGCCGGTGAGGTCGTGGCCGCCGGAGCCTTTCACCGTCGCGTCATTCTGAGCGACGTGGAAGTCAATCGTCCACGGGCGCAGTGCGGCGGTGAGCTGCTTGAGCGCGTCGGCGAGCGTGGCCTTGTTCTTCCAATTGTAGCCTTTGGGCAGGAGCGCGTGCTTCTCGGCGTTGTAGCCCAGCGTGTAGAGAAGTGTGTGGGCCATGTCCGCCTGAAAGCCGACGATGCCGGGGCGGTCGGTTTCTTCCAAGAGGTTCACCATGTTCTTCCACGAGTGCATGCCGCCCCAGCAAATTTCGCCTTCCGCCGCGAGCCGTTCGCCGTGCGCGGCGGCGACCTCCGCGCCTTCGCGGAAAGTCTGGGCGATGATCTTGGTGTTGCCCTTCGGGTCTTTGTCCCAGTCCGCGACGCCCGCAGCAGAGTCAATGCGCACCACGCCGTAGGGGCGGATGCCGAGCTGACGGAGCTTTTGGCCGATGCGGCAGGCCTTCTTCACCGCCGTGACCCAGCCGGCGCGCTTGGTGGCATCGCCCATCGCGTTACCGTCGAACCACACGGGCGCGACCACGGAGCCGACGACGAAGCCCTTGGCGGCAATCTTGTCGGCGAGCGCTTTGATGCCGTCGTCGCTGATGTCGATGTTGACATGCGGGTCGTAGAGGAAGAGGTCCACGCCATCGAATTTCTGCCCGTTGACCTCGGCCTTGGCGGTGAGGTCGAGCATCGTGTCGAGGTCAATGAACGGCTCGGCACCGGGGCTGCCCTTGCCGACGAGGCCGGGCCACATGGCGTTGTGAAGTTTGGGGAAGAGGTTCGTGGACTGGCTCATAATTATGCGGTTGATTTACGTTGGAAAAGGCGGGCGAAGCGTAACAAGGGATGTCTTGGGTTCAATGCCAAACTGCGCTGGAGCGCAACACGACGGCCTCCACGCACCGCCCTTATCACGTCGAAGCCGCGCATTGCCTCGCAAGTCAAGGACTCCCATCATGCGCCCCATGTTCCAGTCTGTTCACCGTCGCCTCGCCCGCCTGCTCACCGTGTTCGCCACCGCCCTCGCGCTCCCGCTCCTCGCCGCGCCGGAGGCCTTTGAAATCGGCCCGGACAACAAGGACCAGCTCCCGCGCGGCAAGGAGGCCGACGGCATCATCGGCGACTTCGTGCTGCGCAACGACAAGGTCGAAGCCGTCATCTCCGCGAACCTCCCGCTGCGCCGCGCGAACATGAGCACGTTCTACGGCACTAACGGCATTTCCCCCGGCTGCCTCTACGACCTCACGCTGCGCGGCGCGCACAACGACCAACTCACCGCGTTCTCGCCCAGCGGCCAGCAGGGGCCGGTCTCGTGGGTGCGCGTGGCCAAGGACGGCAAGGACGGCGAGGCGGTCATCGAGACGGTGGTGACCTCGCCCAACAACGGCGGCCTCTACAAGCGCCACGAGTATCGCCTGCGCGACGGCTGGCAGGGCGTGCTCGTCGTCACCACCTATCGCAACGCCGGCACGGACACGCGCAAAGGCACGGTGGACGACCGCTGGGTGACGTTCACGAGCATGGGCACGACCGGCGACATCGCGTGGGCCGACGCCGTGGACCCGGCGGACAAAGCGGGCTACGCGCGGGCGTGGGTTGAGCGCGACGGCATGAAAGCGCCGCCAACGGAACTCGAACTCAAGCCCGGCCAGGAGATTTCCTTCGCACGGTTCGTCGCGGTGGGCACGTCGCCGTTGCAGTCGGTGGGAGTGGTAAGACAGTTTCGCGGTGAGGCGGGCGGTCTCGTCAGCGGCACGCTGAAAGACAGCGCGGGCAAAGGCATCACCACCGCGCGCGTGACCGTTGCCTCGCTCGCGAATCCCACTTCCACCAATCGCCTCGCGGCCTATCCGAACGCAGCGGGCGAAGTCAGCCTGTGGCTCCCGACGGGCGAGCACGAACTGGAAAGCAGTGATCTCGGACGCGAAAGCGTGCTCTCCAAAGTCTCCGTCGCGCCGGGCGGAAACGCGAAGTTCAGCGCGGTCCTCAAAGCGCAGTCCGCCATCGCCTTCGACATTCGCGGCGAGAACGGCCAGCCCATTCCCTGCAAAGCCCAGTTCATCGGCGTCAACGGCACGAAGGTTCCCAGCCTCGGCCCGCAGAACCGCGCCGCCGGTTGCGTGGACCAGTATCACTCGGCCAACGGTCAGTTCCGCCAGCCGCTGCCGCCCGGCGATTACGAGGTCGTCGTCACGCGCGGCATCGAGTTCGGGCACTTGCGCCAGACGGTGAAGCTCGCCGCCGGCCAGACCGCGATGGTGAAGGGCGTCTTGAAGCGCCTCGTGGACACGCGCGGCTGGGTCAGCGCGGATTATCACAACCACTCCACGCCCAGCGGCGACAACACCTGCGGCACCGACGACCGCCTCATCAACCTCGCCGCCGAGGGCGTCGAGTTCGTGCCCACCACGGAGCACAACCGCTTCTACGACTGGCGGCCGCACATCGTCCGTCTCGGGCTGACGAACCACTTGCAGACCGTCTCCGGCGTCGAGTTGACCGGCAGCGGCGCGCACTTCAACTCGTTCCCCTTCGACCCCGTGCCGCTCACGCAGGACGGCGGCGCACCCGTGTGGAGCACCGACCCGCGCATCACCGCGGCGACGCTGCGCGACTTCCAGAAGCCCGAGCCGGCGCGGTGGATTCAAATCAACCACCCCGACATGGTCGCGAACTTCACCGACCGCGACGGCGATGGGCGCGCGGACGGCGGGTTCCTCGGGCTGCCGCTGTTGATTGATGGCGTGGAGGTGGAGAACTACAGCCCGAGCAGCATTTTGAGCGGCGTGCCGTTCAGTATCTCGAAGGACACGAAGACGGGGCGCGACGCGGTGCGTTACCAGCGCGAGTTCATCTGGCTTCAGCTTCTCAACAAGGGTCATCGCTACGTCGGCGTGGCCGTGTGCGATGCGCACTCGGTTTACGGCAACGGCACCGGCGGCTGGCGGATGTATATGCCCAGCGCGAGCGACGAGCCGGCGAAGATTGATTGGCGCGAGAACGTCCGCCACGCGAAGGAAGGCCGCAGCTACCTCACCACCGGGCCGTTCCTCCAAGTGCAGACCGAGGACGGCACGCAGCCCGGCGGCACGGTGCGCGCGCCCGGCGGCGTGAAGCTCAAGGTGCGCGTGCAATGCACCGACTGGATTGACATCGACCGCGTGCAAGTGCTCGTGAACGGGCGCGCCGAGCCGAAGCTGAACTTCACGCGCGCGACGCACCCGGAGTGGTTCGCGAACGGCGTGGTGAAGTTCGACCGCACGCTGGATGTGCCGCTCGCCGAGGACGCGCACCTCATCGTCGTGGCGGCGGGGGAGAACTTTGATTTGAAGACCGGCTACGGCACCAGCGCGCAGGCGAAGCTCAAACCCATCGCCTATCACAATCCCATCTGGGCCGACGTGGACGGCAGCGGCTTCAAGCCCAACGGCGACACGCTGGGCTGGCCGCTGACGACGAAAGTCACAGCGGACGAAGCGCGGGCCCTGTTGGAGCGGCACGCGAGCGCCAAGCCCACTGCCGCGCCCATGGCTACCGCCGAGCCGAAAGCCAAAGCGAAGAAGAAGTAGCGGGCTCCCAAAGTGGGCTACGTTCGAGCGGCGAACAATTCCGCCACCACCACCCGCAAGGTCGGCAGCAGCTTCTCCGTCAGCACTTCGCGCCCGGCGTAAATGTGTTGGAGCGCCAACCCGTGCGGGCTGCCGTGATAGATTTCCACGTTGTTGTAGCGCGGGTCCACCATCCACAGGCGCGGCACGGCGGCGGTCTCGTAGAGTTCCTTCTTCGTGACCGTGTCCCAACGGTGGTCGGTGGAACTGACCACTTCGATCGCGAGCCAGAGTTTGCCCGTCGCAGCCGTGACGAGCGCGAGGTCGGGGCGCAGCAAGGAGCCAGCGGACACCTGGACGACCGAGCGCGGCTCCAGCAGGCGCGCAACGCGGTTGCCGGCCAGCGCGGCAGCGAACGCGGCGTGTAGGATTTCACATACGGCCTCGTGCCGCCCGGGGGATACGCGGCGCAGGACGGAGACGCCTTCGATGATTTCTTCGTAATCGGAGCTCACGGAAGGTGATCGGAAGCCGACGCGTGAGCAGTTGGGGTTCGACGGAACCTCACCCTGCCGCGGCACGGCTCAAGCCGGGCGCACGGGGATGTTCTTGCTGGCCAGGTGGCGCTTCACGTCGCCGACGGTATAAGTGCCGAAGTGGAAGATGCTCGCGGCCAGCACCGCGTCGGCTTTGCCCGCCAGCAACACGTCGGCCATGTGATCCAAGCTGCCCGCGCCACCGCTGGCCACCACTGGCACGCCGACTGACTCGCTTACGCGCCGAGTGATGACGAGGTCAAAGCCAGCCTTGGTGCCGTCTGCGTCAATGGAGTTGAGGACAATTTCTCCTGCGCCGAGGGAGACGGCGCGCTTCGCCCACGCGACGGCTTCCAGTCCGGTCGCCTGCCGCCCGCCCTTGGCGAAGACTTCCCAGCGGTCGGGTGCGACTTGTTTGCAGTCGATCGAGACGACGATGCATTGGCTGCCGAACTTCTCTGCGCCTTGCCGAATCAAGTCCGGCGTGGCGAGCGCTGAGGAGTTGATGCTCACCTTGTCGGCGCCTGCGCGGAGCATGGTCTGCATATCCTCTAGCACGCGGATGCCGCCGCCGACGGTGAGCGGCATGAAGCACTGGTCCGCCGCGCGCTCAATCACATCCACCATGCTGGTGCGTCCGTGTGCGCTGGCCGTGATGTCGAAGAACACCATCTCATCAGCACCCTGCTCGTTGTAGCGGACGGCGAGTTCGACCGGGTCGCCGACGTTGCGCAAGCCCCCGGCCTCTGCGCGCCCGAACTGCACGCCGCGCGTGACCTGTCCGTCGTGGACGTCGAGACACGGGATGACACGTTTGGCGAGCATGGGGCAGGGGCGGACTATTGGAGTGTCAGTGTGATGCTCCAGTGCTGCGCTCGGTGGGAGCGCGGTTACTTGGCGAGGCTGAACTTGCCGTCGGTGTTTTTGAAGGCCTTGTCCATGTAGAGCACGGTGCTGAGGGAGCTGAGGGCGTCTTTGGCGCTGAACTTATAACCCACGTTCAAGACGGCTTCGAGGAGCTCCTTCCGGCCTAACGACTTGTTGCCAAGCGCTTGGACGATGGCCTCTTTCATGGTCATGGAGTTCTTCGCGCGTGGTCCGCGGCGGACGACGGGCTTGGGGCCAGGTTTCGCTCCGGGTTTGCGACCGGGCTTGGCCGCAGGGGCGCCGGCATTGCCATCCAACGCGCGCTTGATGGCGGCGAGCCGGGCTTCAAGGGCGGCTTTTTCTTTGGCGAGCGCTGCATGCATGGCCATGTATTGATCCACATCGGTTAGTTTCATGGGTTTTTTATATGAGTCGTGCTTTCAGATGGCAAGCTTGCCAACCAGTTTTTGGATCTCTACGGCTCAACGAAGGACTGGCCCAGCGGAGCAGGCCGCGGGGAATAAACCTTTCGCTGAAGAGTCCCACCCCGTAAGTTGAAAAAGTCGCCACGCATTCCGCCAAAGCGCAGCTTGCGCGAAACAATATGAAAACTGACCACACGTCCCCTTCCGCCCGACGCGGCTTCACGCTCATCGAGCTGCTCGTCGTCATCGCGATCATCGCCATTCTGGCGGGGATGCTCTTGCCGGCCTTGAGCAAGGCAAAGGCAAAAGCGGCGCAAACGATCGACGTGAACAACATGAGGCAATTGCTCATGGCGATGCGCCTCTACTGCGACGAATACGACGATAAGATGCCGTGGAGCAATTGGGGCACCCTCGCCAACTACCCAGGCTGGCTTTACATGGACACGGCTGCCGGACAGGACGCGACGCTCGGTGCACTGTGGCGAACCATACCTAACACGAACGGCTACCGGTGTCCGATGGACTTCAAGGATGCGGCTCAAGTTGCTTCTCGGGGCCAGAAAATTTCCAGCTACTGCATGAACGGGGCGGTTTCGGGTTATTCCCAGGCTTACGGAGGGATGACGGCGCAAACTGGCCGCCGAGTTCAGTTCCAGAATGAGACCGACATTATCCTTTGGGAATCGGACGAAAGGGGGCCGGCAGGGTATTGGAACGACGGCGGAAACTATCCCAACGAAGGTATCAGCCGCAGGCACAATGTAGGTGCCTTGTCAGGGAGTCTTGGTGGCCAGGCAGAGTTCTTCAAACTGCAAGAATGGTCCGTCATGTCCGGGGACAACATCACTGGAGTAGCAGCCCCAGCCGGCCGGACGCCCACTTGGTGCAGCCCTTTTACCGCCAACGGCCACTGAAGGTGGGCGCACGCCTCACCTCACTGGCCGAGGGGTGCGTAGCCGAAGCGTTTTCGGGTATCTTCCAGCTCCTTCTGTTCGGCAGGATTCAAGCTGGCGGCACGGATTTCGCCTACGGTTCTTCCCTTTTGCGATGCATCCCCAAACTGGTGTTGATTCAGCCAGAAATCCATCTGAACAAGCTTCTCCGGCCGCGTTCTTTCCGACCAAGCCTTGGTGGCTGGGCGGGGTAATGGAAGGGTGTTGGGAGGTAGATTTTTCGGCGGGTCGGCTATCACGGGGGTGCTGATTGCACCGCTCGCTTCCACCGCTCCCCCCTCTCCCGAAGGGGAAGGAGCCTGTCGTTTTTTGCACCCGATGGTTGGCGCAGTGAAAAGCGCGCAGAGGGCGACACTCAGAAGGACTTGTTGGCAGTTCATGGGAGGACTTTGAAAGCGGATGGTGAGAACTTCAAGCCCTCGCGTCGGTAGCGCTGGCGAGAGCCGCACCTTATTTTTGGGCAGGCAGCGAGGGCTACAGCCATCCAACTCACTGAGCGGACTTCGCAGTTCAAGGGTTCACGTCGTTCTTCTCCCGCAACTGCTCCAGCGCGGCGGCTGCGGCCTGACTTTCCCCCAGCTTCTTGCTCTTGCCGATGCCGCGTCCGATTTCCACGCCTTTGTGGAACACGGCGCACTCGAAGCTGCGCTCGTGGTCCGGGCCGGTGGCGGCGAGGACTTGATACACGGGGGCCTTGGAGGAGATGGCTTGGAGGATTTCCTGGAGTGCGCCTTTGGGATTGTCCGTGGTGGCGGCGCTTTCAACATCGGTGAACTCGTCTTGAAAGGACCGCAGGATGAACGCCCGCGCGACGTCGTAGCCGCCGTCGAGAAACAGAGCGCCGAGGATGGCCTCGTAGGCATCGGCAATGATGGAGGGCCGCTCGCGCCCGCCGTTATTCTGCTCGCCACGGCTGAGGATGAGATGCTCGCCGAGCCCCAGCGCACGGCCTTGCTCGGCGAGGCATACCTGATTCACAAGCTGGGCGCGGATCTTGGTAAGCGGACCTTCGTCGTGGTGTGGGTAGCGGTCGTAGAGTTCGCGGGAAAGCGCGAGCTGGAGCACGGCGTCGCCGAGGTATTCGAGCCGCTGGTTGTGGTCGCCGTTGGTCCCGGTTTCGTGCGAGATAGACGGGTGTGTGAGCGCCAGCAGCAGGAGTGCCGGGTCGCGGAACGAGTGGCCGAGTCGGGCTTGCAGGACGTCGAGACTAGACACGGGAGGGTGGATGCCAGTTGAAAGATGAAGGTTGAACGGGGCGGGTTACGCTCTGCGCTCGGTGTGCGTGCGGAAGGGCGGTCATTGCGCGACCTCTTCACTCAATCCTACCAGCGCGGCGATGGGCGGCTGTTCTGGCGGGACGATGTAGGCGGCGGGTTCAACGGGGGGCGCATCCAAGCCGCCTTCCATCAGCGCGGCGACCTGCCGCTGCACGGCTTCGAGTTGGTTGAGCTGCAAGTCCGGGTCGGAAATCGTGAAGATGTCGCCGGTCTTCGGCTGCTCGTAGATGATGACTCGGGTGCCGTTCTCCTTCACCTGCGCCTTCACCTTGAGCAGTTTCTTGCGCTCCAGCATCACGGCTAGGATGAACGCCGCGCCGCGATACTGCGGGTCGTTCTTCTCCATCAGCTTGCGCAACAGCGTCTCGGCCGTTTCCTTTTGGATCGCGTCCGGCGGCGCGGCGGGCGGGGCTTGATACTCGCCGACCCAGTGGGAGATGAAGCCTTTGCGGTCACTGGCGCCCTCGCTGAACTGTGCCGTCCAGCACGCCCCGCAGACGTCCTGCCGCGCCAGCCCGTGCCGGTCGAAGGCTAGGACCGTGTGGTAAGCCTGCTTGTTTGCGAATGGCTTTTGGCACGCCTGGCAGGCGTGCGCGCGGCTTTGGAAATTCCAGTCGGTCATCAATAAAGTTGAGTTGAGCGCGTCGGCGCTTAGGATGGGCGCACTATATCGGGAGCCGGAAACCAGCGGCAATCCCTTTCCCGTGCGACAACCCGCGCGCGTCCCACCAAGCCGCGCCGCCCGACTCAAAACTCAAAACCGTCCGATGAACCTCGAACTCAAAACCAAACTCACCCAGGTCCGCGCGCTCCTGAAGGCCCAGTCCGCCGACGCCGCGCTGCTCGGTCTGCAACCCAACTTCTCCTGGCTCGCCTGTGGCGGCGAGGCGCACATCCCGCTCAACAGCAACCTCAGCTTCGGCCAGCTCGTCGTCACCGCGAAGGGTTTCCACCTCTTCGCCAACCGCATCGAGATGCGCTGCCTGCAGGACGAAGTGGTCAAGGGTCTCGGAGCCAAGCCGCTGCTCTGGGAGTGGCACGACGGCGACAGTGCGGTGAAGGCTCTCAAGCAAGTCGCCGACCCCGCCAAGACCCTCTCCGACTGCGGCGACTGGGGCACCACCGCGCGCCCCGACCTCTTCGCGCCGCTGCACTACGCGCTCAGTGAGATCGAAGTGAAACGCTACCGCGCGCTCGGCAAGGCAGCGGAAGCGGTCATGAACGAGACTTGCCAAAGCCTTCAGCCCGGCCAGACGGAATTCCAAATCGCCGGCGTCCTCTCCGAGCGCTGCTGGGCGCGTAACCTCACCCCCATCGTCGTCCTCGTCGCCACCGACGAGCGCATCAAGCACTACCGCCATCCGCGCCCGACGACGAAGAAACTCCGCAAGTTCGCCGAGGTCGTCCTCTGCGCCCGGCAGCACGGCCTCATCGTCGCCCTCACGCGGCTCGTCCACTTCGGAGCCATCTCCAAGGACCTCCGCCACCGCCACAACGCCGTGTGCGCCGTGGACACCGAGCTGCACCTCGCCAGCCAAGTCGGCACGCCGGTGAAAGACATCTTCCGCCAAGCCGTCGCCGCCTACGACGCCGTCGGGTTCGCGGACGAATGGCAGCTCCACCACCAAGGCGGCCCCTGCGGCTACCAAGGCCGCGACTACCTCGGCACGCCCACCACCGCCGGCGTGGTCCTGGAAAACCAGCCCTTCGCGTGGAACCCCTCGATCACTGGCACCAAGAGTGAGGACACGATTCTCGCCACCAGCCAAGGCACCCAAGTCATCACCCCCGCGACGAACTGGCCGATGGTCAGCGTCGAGGACGAGGACGGCCTCTGGTTGCGCCCGGACATTCTGGTGCGCTGAGGGATTGGCAGTAATCCGTTTCCAGCAGGGCTGCAGGCGATCCGCGATTGACACGCGCGGCGGCTCGCCGCACCAATACGCGCCACGAAACACATGAAACTTTGCCGCTTCAAGACTGGGTCCAGTTGCCATCACGCCCGCATCGGCCTCACCACGGACGCCGCCACGGTGCTCGACCTTTCCGCCGCCGGGGTGCAGCGGCTCACCGCGTTGCTGGAGAGCGAAGACTTGTTCGCCGTGCTTCAGGGTCTCGCGGCGCTGCCGCTGCCGCGTCTGAATCTGTCCGAGGTCACACTGCTCGCACCCGTGGAGCAGCAGGAAGTCTGGGCCGCGGGCGTGACTTATCTGCGCAGCAAGAAGGCGCGCATGGACGAATCCGAGTTCAGCGCCAGCGCTTACGACCGCGTGTATGAGGCGGAGCGCCCGGAGATTTTCTTCAAGTCCCTGCCGGAGAAAGTCGTCGCGACCGGCGGCGATGTGGGCATCCGCCGCGACGCGAAGTGGAACGTGCCGGAGCCGGAGCTGGTGCTGGTGTGCAACTCCCGAGGCCGCGTGGTGGGCTACACGATCGGCAATGACATGAGCTCGCGGGACATCGAGGGCGAGAACCTGCTGTATCTTCCGCAGGCGAAGACTTACCTGAAATCCTGCGCCGTGGGGCCGTTTATCACGGTGGGCGCGAGCGAGGCGGAGGCGCGGGGGTGGACGATCGGGGTGGAAATTTTGCGGGGCGGGCAGGCGGTCTTCAGTGGCGAGACTTCCGTGGGGCAGATCAAGCGGACGTTTGACTCGCTCGCGGAGTTTCTCTTCCGCAGCCAGAGCTTCCCGCACGGCGCGATGCTGCTGACGGGCACGGGTGTGGTGCCGCCGGACGGGTTCACCCTCGCGGCGGGGGACTGTGTGCGCGTGTGCATCAGCGGCATCGGGCTGCTAGAGAATCCCGTGGCGGTGGTGTGATGTAACCGTCCTCCGGTGCGGGCGTCTCCTCCCCCGAACACGCTCGTAGGCAATTCTGCCAACCTCAAAAACCAAACCAAAAACACCCCATGAAGAAGCAATTCATCGCAGCCATCGTGCTGGGCGCGCTCGTCGCGTTCAGCCCCGCCACCCAAGCGCAGGAGAAGAAGGGTCGTCCCGATCTCGCCGAGCAACTCAAGCAGATGGTCGAACTGCTGACGCTCACCGCCGAGCAGAAGGCCAAGCTCGAACCCATCCTCAAGGAACAGGGCGAAAAGATGCGCGCGATCTTCGCGGACTCGAACACCCCGAAGGAAGACAGCCGTAAGAAGATGACCGAGATGCGCACCGAGTTCACCGGCAAGATCAAGGCCGTGCTGACCAAGGAGCAGGGCGAGAAATACGACAAGATCGTCGCCGAGCAGGCCGCCAAGCGTAGGAAGCAGTAAGGTCGGCTCCCAAACAGTTTAGGACGGCGGTGGCTCCGGCCACCGCCTTTTGATTTTGGGGGCGGCGGCGGATTGTTTGAACCCACTGACCTGCGCTGACGGGCACTCATGGGAGAGAACCCACGGCCCGCCAACCGCCGCTCCGGTTCATGAGTAGGGTCGCCGGGGATTGTCAAACCACCCGCGCCTTACTTCAGCAGGCCACAGGTCTTCAGCGTCGCTTTGAGCACGGCGCGGTTCGCCGCACTCATGCGCACGAGCGGGAGGCGGTAGTGCTCTTCCACTTGCCCGAGCATCGCCAGCGCGGCTTTGACCGGGACGGGGTTGGTCTCGATGAAGAGGTCCTTGAAGAGCGGGTAGAACTTCGCGTGCAGCTTGAGCGCGGCCTCGGGCCGGCCGGAGCGGAAGTAATCCACCATGTGGCTGACCTCGCGCGGGATGAGGTTGCTGGCGACGCTGATGACGCCCTCCGCCCCGACGCTCATGAAGGGCAGGGTGAGGGAGTCGTCGCCGCTGAGGATGTTGAAGTGCCTATCGAGAGCTTGCCGGAGCTGGCTGACGCGGTCGCACGAGCCGCCAGCTTCCTTGATGGCGACGATGTTCGGGCAGTGGCCAGCGAGGCGCTTGACGGTGTCCACGCCGATTTCGACGCCGCAACGGCCCGGGATGCTGTAAAGGATGAGGGGCAGTTCAGTCTCGGCGGCGATGGCCTTGAAGTGCTGGAAGAGGCCTTCCTGCGTGGGCTTGTTGTAGTAGGGAGCGACTTGGAGCGAGCCGTCCACGCCGACTTCCTCGGCGGCCTTGGTGAGGTAAATGGCCTCGCTCGTGGAGTTGGCTCCCGTGCCGGCGATGACCTTGCACTTGCCGGCAGCGAACTTCACCGACAGCTCGATGACGCGGATGTGTTCCTCGTAATCGAGCGTGGGGGATTCGCCGGTGGTGCCGCAGGGGACGATGCCGTCCACGCCACCCTTGATCTGGGCTTTGATGATGCGTTCGAGGGCAACTTCGTCGAGTTGGCCGTTCGAGCGAAAGGGGGTGACGATGGCGGTGTAGGTTCCGGTGAACATGGGTCGGAGGATTAATGGAGCGCGCCGGGCAGCGCGCGGCGGCGGGTGTTTGACTGTTGGTTGAACCACAGGACGGTCATAAACGGGCCCACACTTTGGTGAAATGCGACGGTTTGACCAGCCCGATTTTGAGGAAACCGGTCGGGCAGAGGGCAGAGGGCAGTTACTTCCGTCAGACATCACCGACTGACCGCTAACCGCTGAACACTGCCCGCTGCCCGTTCGTGAAGACGCGCCTCCGGCGTGATAACGCGGGACTTTGCGCTTGAATCCCCGCCGCTATCCCCCCATAAAACCTACGGTTCAGCCACCGTGAATGGAGGCTGTCGCAAACGTGGCGACCACTCCACCCCTTGTGCGCCCCAACATTGCGCGTTCGCCAGCTCCAAACACACCGATCGTGTCTACCTCACCCTTCTCCCGCCCGTCCTCTCGTCTTGCGGCAATCGCCGTGCGGTCCTGCGCTTTGGCCTTGCTCGCCGTCACGTTGCTACTCTCCACCGCGCTGGCAGAAATGCCCGCGTTCCGCTGGGCTTCCCGCGGGGGCGGCCCCGGCCATGATTACGGCACGGGCATTACCGTGGACAACGAGGGGAACACCTACGTCTGCGGGTATTTTCGCAGCCAGGCCCGATTCGAAGAGTATTCGCTCGCCGGCAAAGGTGAAGCCGACATCTTCCTAGCCAAGTATAACCGCACCGGCAAGCTGGAGTGGGTCCGTCAGGCCGGCGGCAGCGCCGATGACTTCGCCCGTGCGGTGGCCATTGATGCCGAGGGCAACTGCTATCTCACCGGCTCTTTCCAGTCCCCTACGGTGGACTTCGGCGGCGAGATCGTGAAACGCAACTCGGACACCGAAATCTTCGTCGCCAAGTTTGACGGCAACGGCAAGGTCCTCTGGGTTCGTCAGGCCGGCGGCACCGGCGGCGGCGGCGGCAACGGCATCACCATCGCAGCGGACGGCTACGTGTATGTCTGCGGCTATTTCTCCGGCGACACCACCTTCGGCGACCTGACGCTCAAGAACGCCGGCTTCAACGATATGTTCGTCGCCCGTTACGACACCAACGGCGAACTCGACTGGGTCCGCCAAATCGGCGGCCCCGGGGACGATGTGGCCGTGGCCATCGCCGTGGACGCGCAGGGCAACGCCTACATCACCGGCGGCTTCGAGGACGAGGTGCGCTTCTCCCGCACGGTCACTCTGAGCAGCGCCGGGTTGGTGGACAGCTTCGTGGCCAAGCTCGATAACACGGGGCGCACCGTCTGGGCTCAACGCGCGGGCGGCCCGAACACCGACATCGGCTACGGCATCGCGCTTGACCCGCATGGCAACATCCTCGTCTCTGGCGGTTTCAACGGCACCGAGTCCTACTCCTCAGAGATGCGTTTGCACGCCGCGTTCCGCTCACGCAAAGGCACGCACGTCGGCTCGTTCAACGGCAAGGGCCTCAAGAGTGAGGGCGGCTCGGACGTGTTTGTCTCCAAGTATGACCAGCGCAGTCGGTTGACTTGGGTCCGCACCTTCGGCGGCAACAAGATCGGCTGCCCCGAGGCAGGCTACAGCATCGCGGTGGACGCCAGCGGCCACGCACACGTGACCGGCACGTTCGCGGGCAAGGTGCAGTTCGGGAATAACACCCTCTTCAGCATGGGCATTGGCGACATTTTCGCCGCAGAACTCGACCGCGAAGGCCGCGTCCTCTGGGCACGGCAGGCGGGCGGCCAGTTCTCCGAGCCTATGGCCGGACATGGCATCGCCGTGGACCGCGGCGGCAACAGCTACATCATCGGTTACTTTCGTGGCAACATGACCTTCGGCGACCACGTCCTGAAGAGCTTGGGCGAGACCGACATCTTCATCGCAAAGATCACCGCGCAGTCCACTCCTCGCCGCTGAGTTGGTGAGGTAGCTGCCGAGGTAAATGGCGGATCACGTGGACCAACAGCAGCGGCGGACGCGCGCTGGGAATTGCCAAAGAATTTCGTCTTCTCACCTCGGCTGCTACAGAGACGGCAGCCTCACTTCGCGGCTACGGAGCTCCTCAGCCCGGCACAATCACGCTCTTTGCTGACTGCCACTTCGCCGTGGTGCGCAGCGCCTCGTCCGCCTGCTCGATGGTGAAGCGGTGCGTGACCATCTCGTGGAATGGAAACTCCCGTTGATGCCGCCGGAGGAACTCAATCGCCGCTTGCAAGTGCCGTGGCTCGCTGGACCACGAGCCGAACACGGAGAGCTGCTTGCGCGTGATGACGTGCGGGTTGAACGCCACCGGCCCCGCATCGCAGTAGTGGCCGAGCACGAGATACTTCCCGCCGTCGCGGCACAGCTCCAAGCCCTCGACCACCGCGCTGGGATGGCCCACGCATTCCAGCACGACATCCGCACCGTAGCCACCGGTCAGTTCGCGCACCATCGCGAGCCGAGCCGCTGGTTCGCGGACTTCATCGAGGTCAATCACCGCGTCGGCTCCGAAGCGCAGCGCCATGTCCAGCCGGTGTTTCGGCGCGCCGATGACGATGACTTTGCCTGCGCCCGCGCTCTTCGCCACCGCCAGTGCGGCGATGCCCACCGGCCCCGCGCCTTGGACCACTACGGTGTCCTGCCACGCGATGCCCGTGCGCTCGATGCCGTGAATCGCCGTGATGAGCGCGCAGCCGGCGCCGATGACGGACTCGGTGGGTAGGTCGGCGGGCAGTTTGAAAATCGTCGTGCGCGGGCGCAGGTAGTGAAACTCCGCGTAACCACCGAGGAAGTGCGGCGCGCAATCGCACGGGTAGCCGATGCCGTAAGCCCGCCGTTGCGCGCACCGCGTCGGCTGCTTCTTCACGGCGCAGTAGTAGCACTGGCCGCAGGACACGGCGGAGTTCCACGTCACGCGGTCGCCGACTGCCAGCGGCTGGCCGGACCAATCCTTCTCCACGCCAGCGCCCAGCTCCGCGATGTGCCCGACCGTCTCGTGGCCGAGAATCACCGGCAGCTTGATGGGCAACTGGCCCTGCCACAGATGCACGTCCGTGCCGCAGATACCGGCCATCTCCGTGCGCACCAGCACCGCGCCCGGTTCGACGGGCGAGGTCACTTCGTAGGTGTGCAGCCGCAGCGGCGCGTTGAACGCTTCGAGGACAGAGGCTTTGGCAGTGCGCATGGTGAGGGGAGCTTGGCGAACGCCGCGCGGGGGCTCAACGCGGAAGTTGCGGAGCGCCGACTGGCCTACCACTTCGACCAGCACAGGAGTGTTCGAGCGCAAGCGCGGCGAGGTCACGCTGGCCGCTTTCGGGGCGGGACGATGGCGCTGTCATCGGGCAGGCCGACGACGAGGGCGAAGACTTCCTTTTACCCCGGCGGAAGAGGTGCCGAGCGTCGTCGTGCAGGGTGGCTTGGGGCAAGTCCCGCGCCCTTTGGCGGGCAGGCGGTGAGTGTGGTAGCCGCCGAGGTAAGGAGGTGGACACGCGTCTGGTCACCGCCGGATCTGACTCTTCACCTCGGCGGCTAACGAATGGGTCGGCGGTCTCGCGGTGATGCGGCCGGGTGGTCGCTATTCCTCTGCGTGTTCCGGCTTGGGCTCGGTCAGCCAGTGGCTGGCGATGCAGCCTACGAGGGCAAACACACCTGCCACCACGGCGGCGGTCAGGGCAATCTTCGCCGGATCCGGCGGCTTGGCGGCGGAGAGCGTGAAGGTGAACCACGCCGCTGATGTGCCGAGGATACGGCCACCGATGTTCGCCGCGAAGCTCTCGCCGGTGCCGCGCAAGTGCACGGGGTAAACCAAGGGCAGGTAATTTCCCCAGAAGCTGAAGGTGGCGACGACAAAAAATCCGCACAACGCCGCGCCCCACTTGACTTGCGTGAGGTTGCCGCTCTGGCCGAGGTTGTGGGACAGCCACCAGAAGAAGACGACAACCCACACTAGTGCGGGGAGCTGAAAGACCCGCAGCACATTCCGCTTGCTCACTAGGAAGATGATGACACCCGCCAGCGCGAGACGGCCAAACATGCCGCCGATCTCCTGCCAGAGCTGCACTTCGCCGGCGACTTTCTCTGTCTCCAGCCGACCGGCGGCGGCCAAGGCCTTCGGGTCCGGGGCGGGCTTTCCGGCCTCGGCGGCGGCCTTGACCATTGACTCTTGCTTGGCCTTTGCTGCGGCTTTCACGTCCGCCAGACCGGGGACAATCTGCGGCAGATGTTGGATTGCGCCAAAGGCCATGCCATAGCAGGAGGCGACGATGATGGCGGTGACGATGGTGGTCTGGGCCAGTGCCGGGGTGAACAAGGCACCGAGGCTGGCGCGCTTAAGCTCCCCGGCCTCGCGCTTCTTCGCCCACACCGGCGACTCCGGCAGAAACGGGCGGATGAGGATGAGCGGAACCGCCGGGATCAGGCCGGAGATGAGGGTGTAACGCCAGGCGTCATGTCCGCCGTGGATAGCGGGGAGGCTGTTGGCAAAATTGACGCAGAGCAGATACGCGCCGGACACCATGAAACCACCGACGGAGGAGAACGCCTGCGTGAAGCCGAGGACCTTCTCGCGCTGCGCGGGGTTGGGGAACAGCTCGGCCAGCCACGCCACCGCCGCCACGAACTCGACGCAAACGCCGATGAACACGAGGCAGCGGAAGAACAACAACTGCTCCAGACTGGTGGCCAAGCCCGCTGCCCCGGCGGCGAAGGCATACAGCAGGATACTGAAGGTCAACACACGCCGCCGGCCCAGTCGGTCCGTGAGATAGCCGCCGACGAGGCCGAAGATCCCGCCGAAGATGGCTGGGACGAAGAAGAGCGTGCGCGCCCACTTCACATACAGCTCGCCGCCGGGCAACCATTGCGCCGCCGCCTCCGGGCGCGCCATGCCACCCTGCACCATCTGCTCGAGCAGCGGCGCGCTCAACGAGGCGATAGCCGACTTGACGATCAGCGGCAGCATGAGGAGTTCGTAGATGTCGAAGGCGAAGCCGATGACGGCGATGGTGCAGATCAGCCACTCGGTCGTGCCGAGCGGCTTGGGCGCGGGTGCTTGCGGAGAACTCATGATGGGAGATTGGACACGAGGCCGGAAGAGCGGACAAGGGATTTGTTACGCACCCGTAGTATCTGGACGGAGGCGACTGCGCTCGGACAGTCCCGCCTCCTCACCTCGGCGGCTACGGGGTTCAGGGGCTAAAGCCCAGCAGCTTTGAACGCAGGCGCGAGCGCGGCGTGGCATTTCTTCGCGGCGGCGATGGGGTCGTAGCCGGGTTTGCCGAAAATTTGGCCGCTGACTTCCACGCACACAGAGCCTTGCCAGTTTGCGGCCTTCAGCCGACGGAAGTAGTCCGCATAGTCAATCGTTCCTTCGCCCGGCAGGGCGAACTGGAACTTCGCCGCGTCGCCGATCGCGTCCTTCACATGGATGAACGCCGTGTGGGGCAGGAGCGCGGCGAGCGATTTGCCGAGGTCGAGGCCGCGCAGTTGGTAGTGGCTGAAGTCGTAAGCGAGTTTCACCGCCGGACTTTTAACTTGGTCGATCAGCCAGAGCGCGTGCTCGGGTAGGTGCGCGGCGCTGCCGACGTGGGGCTTGATGCAGAGGGTGATTTTGGCGGCGGCGGCGGCTTTGGCCCAGTCGGCGAGGCGCGTGGCCATCTGTGCTTTCACCTTGTCCCAGTCAGCGGGCTTGCCGCCCATGACGGTTTCGAGCAACGGCGGCGCGTCGGGCGCGAGGTCATGCGCGAGTTGGGCGGCGGACTTGATGCGCTCCAAGTTCGTCGCGTGCGTTGGCTCATCGGCGGTGAGATGGAGGTTGTCCATCAGTGAGGTGAGGCGCAGTCCCAAGGAGTTGAGCTGTGCGCGAAGCTCCTTGCGCTGCGCGGGGGAGAGCAACTTCGGCTCGGTCGGATAGCCGGGGTTGAGCGCGAACTCAACGTCGTGAAAACCTGTTTCTGCGCAGACCCGCAGCGCTTGATCGACGGGCAGTGTCTTCATCCCGTAGAGGCTGAATCCGAGGCCGACGCGGCGGACCGGGGTGGCGGCTGAAGCAGAACTGGCCAGCGCCGCGAGGGCGGCGGTCTGGAGGAAGGCGCGGCGGTTTGAAGGGTTATTCGCCAACATACTTTTTGAGCTGGGCCATGAACTCTTTCATCAGCCAAGTGTTGTCCATCCAGACGCGGGAGCAGACGAGGTTGCCGTCCACGACCACGCGCTGGTTCACGTATTTCGCGCCGCCTTGCTCGGCGTCGAGTTGGCACTTGGCGACGGTGGTGACGGTGCGGCCCTTGATGACATCGGCAGCGGTGAGGATTTCGATGCCGTGACAAACGCTGGCCACTGGCTTGTTCGCCGCGAAGAAGTGGCGTGTGATTCGGAGCAGGTCCTTGTCGTAGCGCAGGTATTCCGGGGCGCGCCCGCCGGAGATGAAGAGGCCGCAATACTCCTCGGGGTTGATGTCTTTGAAGGCGATGGTGGCGCGGACGTGGTAGGCCGCGCTCTCGCGGGTGATGTCCCACTTCGGCTCGCCCTCAGCCGTGGGCGGAATCTCATGCAGGACGCCGTGATAGAGCCGCGCTTCCGGCCCGCACACGACGGCCTCGAAGCCGTCTTCCGGCAGGCGAAAAATGGGATACAGCGTGTCCATGACTTCCGTGGCGTCGCCGATGGGGATGAGAACTTTATTGAGGGGCTTGCGGGAATTCTTTTTTGCCATGCGCGGATGACAACAGAGGCGCGGGGCGAGGTCAATGCGCGGGGACGGGAAGGCGGGAAGCAGGAGTCAGGGGGCAGCGGTCAGTCAGTCGCTCGTGTCATCTGACTTCTGTTCCCCAACCCCGTCTTTCCGGTTGACGCACCGGCGGGCTTACCGGGAAATTGCCGCCATGCATAAACGTTCGTTTCACACTTCCGCCTTGGCGCTATTCGCCGCCCTCGGCCTCATCACCACCGCCGCCAGCGTGCGCGCGGACGTCAAGTTGCCGGTGATTTTCTCCGACCACATGGTGCTTCAGCAGGGCATCAGCGTGCCGGTTTGGGGCTGGGCGGACGAGGGCGAACTGGTCGTCGTGCAATACCGCGACCAAGTCGTGCAGACGCGCGCCAAGAACGGCAAGTGGCAGGTGAAGCTCGCCACCATGAAGGCGAACGCGACGCCTGCGAACCTGCTGGTCATCGGCAACAACCGCGTGGAGCTCAAGAACGTCGTGGTCGGCGAGGTGTGGATCGCCAGCGGTCAGTCGAACATGCAGTGGGCGCTCCGCCAGTCTGCGAATTGGCAGGCCGCTGCTGCTGCTGCTGCGAACCCGAACCTCCGTCTGTTCTACGTGCCGCGTGTGAAGTCGCCCGCGCCCGTCGCGGACATTCAGGGCCAATACAACAACGCCAAACCCGTGTGGACGGTCGCCAGCCCAGAGACGACGCCGGACTTCTCGGCGGTCGCCTACTTCTTCGGGCGCGACTTGCAGGCGGCGCGCGGCGTGCCGGTGGGCATCATCCACACGAGCTGGGGCGGCTCGCCCGCCGAGGTGTGGATGAGCGAGCGCGTGCTGGCGGGAAATCCTGGCTACAAGAAGGACATTCTCGACAGCTACCAGGTCGCGATGAAGAACTTTGAAACCGCCAAGACCCGTTTCCCCGAGCAGCTCGCGAAGGCCAAGCAGGCCGGTGCGAAGACTCTGCCCCAAGCCCCGCGTGAGCCGTGGCGGCCGACTGAACTCTACAACTCGATGATCCACCCGCTCCTGCCCTTCGCCATCAAGGGCGCGATTTGGTATCAGGGCGAGTCCAACGCGGGCCGCGCGTGGCAGTATCGCACGCTCTTCGCGGACATGATCCAGAACTGGCGGCAGGATTGGGGGCAAGGGAGCTTCACTTTCCTCACTGTCCAGCTCGCGCCCTTCACGAAGATTCTGCCGGAGCCGGCGGACAGCAACTGGGCCGAACTGCGCGAGGCGCAGATCGTCGCGAGCAAGAACGTCGGCAACGCGGGCACCGTGGTCATCACCGATGTGGGTGACGAGGCAGACATCCACCCGACGAAGAAGGAACCCGTCGGCGCGCGGCTGGCTTTGGTGGCCCGGAAGTTGACCTATGGCGAAAACATCGTCGCGAGCGGCCCGACATTGAAGAGCGCGAGCTTCAGCGGCGGCAAGGCGGTCGTGACTTTTGGCGACGCAGGCAAAGGCCTCGAAGCGCGCGGGGGTGACTTGAAGGGCTTCGCCATCGCCGGTGCGGATGGCAAGTTCGTCTGGGCCAGCGCGAAGATTGTTGGCCAGGACAAGATTGAGCTAACCAACTCCGCCGTGAAGCAGCCCACCGCCGTCCGCTTCGGCTGGGCGAACTACCCGGTGGTCAACCTCTGGAACAAGGACGGCCTACCCGCGCACCCGTTCCGCACGGACAGCTTCCCGCTGACGACGCTGCCCAAGCCGCCCGCCCCCGCAGACGCCAAGAAGTAACGCGTGCGGGTTTCTCCTGAGTCACCCGTCGGTCGGACCATGCGTCCGATGCCCACGCGCATGATCAGAACAGGCCGTAATTTTTCGGGAGTTGCCTCGTGAAGAACCGCTTCATCTGGGCGGGTATCCTCTTGGCTGTGGTCATCGGGGCACTCGTGTTCTTCCGCCAGCCTGCGCCCGTGCCCGTGCCGCCTGCGCCACAGAAGGCTGGGGTTGGTTTGGACCCGACTAATCCGGAGACACTGCGCCTGTCACTGTCCGTCGGGGAAATCCACCAAGCCGTCCTCGTGCACGACCTCGAGCGCGTGAAGCAGTTGCTCCAGGCCAACCCTCTACTGGTCAACCAGCGGACCGAAAAGGGCGACACGCCGCTCTACGTCGCCTCCTTCCTCGGCCTGTCGCCGCAGATGGTGCCGCTGTTACTCCGACTCGGAGCTGACCCGAACCCGCTGCCGAATCTCCGAGGCGAAACGCCCCTCTCCATCGCGCGCGAGTTGAACAAGCGCAAGACGGCGGCGCTGCTGCTCCAAGCAGGCGCACGCGAGGATGACCGTTCGCTGGCTGCGCGCATCCGCTTCCTGACGCAGAAGGCGGAATTACCAGAGCTGGGCGCGCGGTTGCGGGAGACCCCTCACCTCATCAACGCGCGCGACGCCTACGGGCAGACGCCTTTGAACCTCGCCGTTTCCGGCCCGAAGCCAAACGCCGAACTCGTGCAGCTCCTCCTCAGCCGGGGCGCGGACCCGAACGCGACCAACCACTACGGCGGCACGCCCTATTCGGTGGCGGTGGACCGGGGCAACACGAACATGATGACGCTGTTGCTCCAGCACGGCGCAAAGGAAACGGCGATCTCCTTCTCCGCCCCGTTGCGCCGGGCCGCGATCATGAACCAGCTCGCCGAGGCGGAGGCGTTGGTGAAGCAAAGCCCCACGATGGTGCAGAGCCACGACGACTTGCGCCGCACGCCGCTGCATCTCGCCTGCGCGCAGGCCGGGCTGCCGCTGGTGGAATTACTCCTCAAGCACGGAGCGGACGTGAACGCGACCGATTTCGCCGACCACACGCCGCTGCACGGCGCTGCGTTCGCGGGCGACGAGGATATCATCCAGGCGCTCTTGGCGATGAAGGCGGACCCCAATCATCGCAACCGCCAGCGCGTCACGCCCCTCTTCCTCGCGGCGATGCGCGGCGCGCTGCCCGCCATCGATGTGCTGCTGCGCGGCGGCGCGGATTTGAAAGCTGTGGACAACCTCGGTGAGACCGCCCTGCATCGCGCCGCCTCCCGTGGCCTCGTGGATACGATCCAACTCCTGCTGGATCGCGGTGCGGAGGTGAACGTGCGGGATCGGCAGGGGCATTCCGCGTTGCATCAGGCCGCCCAGCAAGGCCACACGGAAGCGGTGAAGCTGCTGCTCGCGCGGAAAGCCGACGCGACTCTCGTGGATGTGTCCGGCCAGACGGCGAGCGGGCTGGCCGCGAAGCGCAACCACGAGGATGTGGTGCAACTGCTCCCGCCCATCCTCAAGAAGTAGGCGGGCCTACTTCGCCACCGGGCGGCGGTGGAGTTTGTGGACGGCGGCTTGGTCCGTGCATTTCACCAGCAGTTCATCAATGCACACGTGCGCGGGGCGGCTGGCGCACCAGACGAGGATTTCCGCGATGTCGATGGCCGTGAGCGGCACGACACCTTCGTAGACTTTGTTCGACCGCTGCTCGTCGCCCTTGAAGCGGACCATCGAGAACTCGGTCTCCGCCATGCCGGGGTCAATGGTGCCCACGCGCACGCCGGTGCCGTTGAGTTCGAGCCGCAGGGAGCGGGTGATCATGATTTCCGCCGCCTTCACGCCGCAATACACCGAGCCGCCCTCGTAAGCCTGCCGACCGGCCACCGAGCCGATGTTGAGGATGTAGCTGCCGGGGTTTTTCACCATGTAGGGCAGGATGGCACGGGTCACACGCATGACGCCGAGGAGGTTCACCTGCACCATCGCCTCCCAGTCCTCGTCCTTGCCGTTGGCCACAGTGTCGATGCCGTGGGCGCCGCCGGCGTTGTTGACGAGCACGTCAATCTGCGGGGTCAGCGCGGGGATGCCGTCGGCGAACTTGTTCACGCTCTTCGTGTCGCTCACGTCGAGCTTGTGGAAGACCGCCGTGGGCGCACCGAGCTTGCGGGCTTCGGCGGCGACGGCTTCAAGCTTGTCCGTGCGCCGGGCGCCGAGGATGAGATTGCAACCTTCTGCGGCGAAGGCACGCGCGGCGGCGGCTCCGAAACCGCTGGAAGCTCCGGTGATGAGAACCCACTTATCGGCAAGGCGTGATGGCATAGGAATGAGTGTTCGTTAAGCGCGCGAAGTTCTAGCGACCCGCCGCCGAGCCGCAAAGGAAAAAGCCGAGAAGGTATTGCCGTGGCGCATTCTCGTCGGCTTGTGTTTGGTTTGCCGCCCGCCATAGTCGCGTCCGTTTTTAGCATGAGCACACTCAACTTCGCCATCATCGGCACCGGCGGCATCACTCTCCAAAACCATCTGCCCGGCCTCGCGCTGTGCAAGGACGTGAAGGTTCACGCGCTGTGCGATGCGAATCCCGCCACGCTCGAAGCCGCCCGCCAGCAGACGGGGGCGCCGGTCGTCTCGACGCGGTGGGAGGACATCGTGAGCCGCGACGATGTGCATGCGTTGATCATCGCGACGCCCAATGCCTTTCATCCGCCGGTGGCCATCGCCGCCGCGCGCGCGGGCAAGCACGTCCTCAGTGAGAAGCCGCTGGCGCTTAACGCCGCTGACGCGCATGCGATGGCCGCCGCCGCCGAGCAGGCGAACGTGCGGCACATGACGGCGTTCACTTATCGCTTCGTGCCGGCGATGCGTTACCTGAAACATCTCGTGGATCGGGGTGATCTGGGGCAGCCGTATCACTACCGCTCGTGTCGCTTGCAGGATTGGGGCACGCGCAATGTGGGCTGGCGGCAGCAGAAGCGGTTGGCGGGCACGGGCGAGATTGGGGATATGCTCTCGCACCGGATTGACTTCGCGCACCATCTCATCGGCCCGATGACGCGGCTGGTGGCGAATTTGAAGAACCTGACTCCGGTGCGCGGCGGCGCGCCGAATGATACGGATGATTGGGTGGCAATTCTCTCGGAGTTCCAGTGCGGCGCAAGTGGCGTGTTGGAAAGCTCGAAGCTCGCGAGCGGCACGAACGAGAGTTGGCGTAGCCCCGATCGGGTGGAGCTGAACGGCAGCGAGGGGAGTTTTAGCTTCACGACGGGCTGCTGGAATGAGCTTCAGTTCGGCAAGGTGGGCGGGCCTGGCCTGAAGGCGTTGCCGATCCCGAGTGAGTTTTACACTTGGCCCGGCTCGCCGCGCGATCCGGGGGTGGGTGATCCGCTGGTGAGCTTCCGCTACGATCAGGCGGTGGAGTTTGTGAACGCGATCCGCGAGCAGCGCGCGTGCAGCGTGACGTTCCACGATGGGGCGCGGATGCAGGATGTGACGGATGCGGCGCTGAGGTCTGCCGAGACGCGGCAGTGGGTGGATTTGTGAGGGCTGGCCGGTCAGCACGAGGCCGGATTTTTGATTGAGGCGGCGGGGTGGACCCGTTATCAACCTGCATTGCCTCGGGCTTTGGCCGGGCGTAACACGAACTAAACCGACCATGAAAGACATCCTGAGCAGGTTCAGTCTGGAAAGTGCGAAGATCAGCGGCCAGACGAACGCCATCGCGTTTTTCTTGTGGTGCATCTTGGTGGGGTGCGCGATCTGGAGCATCAATTCGCAGCAGTTCAATAAGAAGGGATATTCGGGGATTTTCGTGGCTAAGTTCGAGGCAGGGATGGAAGAGCCTTTAAGGGAATGCGTGTGAGTTGGGTTTGATTGCATGCCGAGACGCTCTGGGTTGGTGGCGGGTTCACCGCTGCGCGTCGGTCGTGGCTTCGCTCC